>NZ_JCAUAS010000006.1:0-299435 GCF_059692075.1 Paenibacillus sp. J31P190
CTGTTTATTTGGTGTGGTAACCTTAAACTTCGAGAATTTGGGGAGGTACTCCTTTTTTGCGTGCTTAAAACCCTTGCGGTAGCAAGGGTTCTAAATTATGAAATTGACTCCGTTGTACAACTATAAGCCGACGAATCCTCGTATTCCACGTGAATGTTGTAAAAAATACATCAATACCAGCCCAAATTAACTCAAAAACATAAAAAAGGGCTAAATTGTTGTACAGCGTACAACATCTTCAGCTTACCCACAAGAAATCAAGGAAATTGTTGTACACTGTACAACTTGTCTTTCTACTTCCCCATTTCGCGGAAAGCTTCGCCCTAAGAACAAATAAGCGCGAAAAACGCGCTTTCAACGAGAGTTCCTCGAGCCGAAGCTCGCCCACCGTGTCTAAGAAGTCGGAAATCGACTTCTTAGCTTACAACTCTTATCCACAAATCGGCATCTTGCATAATTTCCAATACAACAAAAAAAGCTACTTACTCTCTGTCGACAGAGAATAAGCAGCCTTTAAAAAGCAATTAGTTTACATCCACACTCACTGTAGCATGAGCAGCCTCGCTATAAATGGTAATCTTATGAGTGCTTTCGTTCAGTGGTTTGGCAGTCAGTCTCACTTCAAAGCGGGCGTTCCCATTTTCATCAAATAAATCAGTTGTTCCTAGCGAAGTGCCCGCTTTTACAATCTCGAGGTTCGGATTTTGAGGTGATACAACAGGCGTCAAGCTCTTTGAAGTGACCTCATTTTGATCAAACTGTTTTTTGATGATCGGGTTCCCATACTGGTCAAACAAATTCAATGAGATGGATGCTTTATCGCCCGCATCAATCAATCTATTTTTCATATTCGAATAGGTTATTTTGTTCGGTTCAATGAAGCTGAGAACAGGCGCGTTTCCTACTTTGAAGCTTCGAGCTGCATTAAGCTTGCTATTATTCACAAAAACGGTTACGGGTATATAATCTCTCATCTGAGAAGTATTCGCCTCTTTGATGTTAGCAATAATGACCAGGTTGCCCCACTCATCCTTTTTAAAATCTGCTGGAGCAGAACCAGCAACAATGGCCGTGAAACCCGACGTCCCAAGGGATGCCGTCTCTCCATATTGATTCATCGCTCTAACTCTAATCGTTGCTGCCGAGCTGTTCGCAATGGTTTCTTCTGGATTGATGAAGTTGATTTCGGTCACCTGCTCCGCTTGTGCTCTGAAAAAGACTTCATTTCTCGATACTGTCGATGCGTCTAGCCCAGTGATAGCAGCTGTATACTCTCCTTCACTGATCGGTGAAGATGTGAGTAAAGTAGCCCACTTGCCATCATCAGACCAAGTCACAGTTACCGGAACATTCATCGTTCCTTTGCTTAATGTAAGGCTTGCTTTTGTCTTATCTATTGTTTGATTAAACCAAACCTTCACTTTACTTGCTCCAACAGCCTGCGCGCTTACTAACGCGATTTTACCAGGTATGTATTGTTGTTTTGCTTCATAAGCACCAGTTACCAACAGTTCGCGGGTAGCAGGCATTTGACCTTCAAAAGCACCTATTGTTTCTGGGAGAAGCTTCAAGTTCAATGCAAGAGCTACGTATCCTTTTGCCCAATTGGAGACGGAGCCATCCGTTAAGGTCTTATTGCCTGCTTCTGCTTCCTTACCTAGGATTCGTACCAAGAATGTAGCAAGCTCCTCTTTTGTCACTTGACCAGCCGGGTTGTAAGCACCATTGCTGAAGCCATTCGTAATACCAGCTGATTTCAAAGCTTCAATATATGGTAATGCATAGCCAATGGCTTGATCGTATGTACTTACATCTGTAAAAGAGGAAACTCTTAAACTAGTATTAATCGGAAGATCCAAAATCATTGCCGCAACTTTAGCGAACTGTGCACGGTTCATTGGGTTCTTTAATCCGAACGTCGTTGCGGTCATGCCATCAAAAATTCCTGTGCTAATCATTGCATCGAATTTGGCTTTGGTAGAGGCGTCCAGTTGGCTCAAATCTGCGAAGTCAGATGACGTTTTTCCGAATGCGACAGATGAGAACATGGATAAAGCCATTGCAGATGTCAGTACGATAGATAGATTTTTTTTCATAACGTTTCTTCCTCCTTAGTAGCGGTTATATGTTGATAGGAATTTATACCCAGCTGCTTTGAGATCGAAACGAAATGTTTTGAAATATTTTACAATTACCGTCTTGCTTGATGCTTGGATAGATTCCAGGACGGCCATGAATAGTCTCCGGAATTTGCTTTAATGTGATCTATGGTTGCTTGTATCCTCAAATCAGGGTGCTTGGCTTGCTGTTCTTTAAGTGGCGGGATCACGTCGGTAGAGAGTCTCCCCAAATATTCAAGGTCAATGATCCCCGTTCTTTCGTACCGCTCCATGTTATTGATTACGATTCGTTGCTCGATATTCATATAATTCATCACCAGATAGGCCAGGATTGCCGTTGTGATAAAAGCTTTTGACAAGGACATCTGCTCCATCCAGATTCGGAAAAAAGCAATGATAAACAGAACACCTAAGAAAATCATGAAACCATGAACGAGTAATCTCGTTTGCGTGAAGCCATAAGCCTCTTCATACAACGAAAGCCTTCCATAAGCGGAAATGAGCATTACGATGGTGCACCCGACGAGCATCGTCAGCAATCCTTTTCGAATGGTTTCACCCATTTGACTGCTGCGACGGATCCAATGCAGGCCTGGAAACAGCAGCGAGATATTGATGATAGCGACGGCAACAAGCTCAGCAAACCCTCTTCGCGCGTACTCCGCATAGAGCACACCATTTGGTAAAAACCCATTCGCTGCTCCGAATAAATAGGAGAACTGAATGATTGCGAACAGCACGTAAACAACATTTACACACACCAACAAAGTGCCGGCTGTTATTGGATCAATCAGAAACTTTTTACTTACAGCGGCAGATTCCTCACCAATCTCTTGAGGCGTTTGGCTGACTTCGATGACTTTTGGAAAAAGAATTCCCCATAAATAGCAGAACGTGTAAAGCGTTATTCCAATCGCAAAACCGGTACGTACAATCCCCTCAGCAAACGATATTCCGTTGAACCAATGCGGGATTTCAGCCACCCATGATTGAAAAACACGATCCGCTGAAGCTAACAACCCAATAACGATGAACAATATGGGGGCTGCCAGCAAAAGACCTGCCCCAACTTTCCCCATCTTTCCCCATGCAGACTCCTTTTCGGTCTTTCTACTCGGCAGCCAAGCTTTGATCATCCCAAAAGGTACAGATAAGTAAACTATCGGCCTGCCAAAACAATGTCTAAGCAGATCCTGAAGGAACGTTGCATGATACCATGCATGCTTACTATCGCGCGATAAGACAATCGTCTGCATCGCAATGCATATGGGTAAGGCAAGCAAATTAAGCGTATGGAACAGATTGTTAGCAAACAATGTATACGTCAAAGCAATTAATACAACAGGAACTAGAAGGAACCAACCCGCTTTATTTTGTCCTTCCCACGGCTCAAAGCCGCCCAATCTTCCTTTTATGGCGTAAAAGTAAAGGCTGTAAAAGCCAAGCACACTAATCAGAACGGAGATGCCGGCGGCATGGTCAATATACATGTATTGAACCATGAAACCAAATAAACATGCGTACATAAGCATTAAACCGTATTTTCTTTGCCATGGAGCAGGATCTCTCATTGGACTTTTTCTCCTTTGTTTTACAAATGGTAAAGCAGCAAAAGCATTTGTTATTTCCTGCCCTTTATTGTAACCTGTAAAACAAGAACAAAAAGTGTAAGTTTAAATTTCATAATTTCATATTTTATTTCCGGAGGTTAAAGGTGAAAATACGCAAGCATTATTTAACACTTCGACGTTCATTTCCCCAGGACCATGAAGAGCACCCACTCGAAATAACGCTAGAAGAGCTAGCGTTACATTTGGACTGTACGCACCGCAATATGGTGCTGCTTCTCAAGCGAATGCAGCAGGAAAAGTGGCTCACTTGGCTGCCAAAAAAAGGCCGCGGTAATCGTTCAACCCTTATTTTCCATGCGCGTAAAGAAGATATGCTTCTGGAGGAAGCAAAGGAATTAGTCGCGAAACAGGATTTGCATTCTGCACTTGAACTGCTGCAAGCAGCCGAGCACGAATCAACCCTACGAGAACAATTCCAAGTTTGGTTGTCAGGGCAATTCGGCTTTCGGTCTGAAGTGCAAGGTCAGCGTCGAACGGATATTTTGCGCTTCCCGCTTACGCAAACGATTCACGCCTTAGACCCTGCAGCCATTCATTATACGGGGGAATCGCATCTCGTGAATCAGCTCTTCGATGGGCTCGTTCGGATGGATGCCAAAGGAGATCAGATCCTACCTCATCTTGCCCACGCGTGGGATGTAGATGCTTCTCGCACCTTATGGACCTTTTATCTCCGCAAAGGTGTGCAGTTTCATCATGGCCGCGAGATGCTGGCGAGCGATGTGAAATATTCACTTGAACGGCTCGGGCGCTTAGCGCCGCGTGGTCTGTATAGCTGGGCTTATGCGGGCATCATTGACATCACAACACCAAATGAAACAACAGTTTGCATTCAACTGTCTGAACGCAATGAATTATTTCTCGGATTCTTAACGACCAATCGGGCTTCTATCGTCCCAGCAGATGTGTGTGAAGCAGCCGGTGGACTGATGGATAAGTCACCCATTGGCACAGGACCTTTCCGTTTAACTGGACACGAACAAGGGATATGGATCTTGGAGGCATTCCCTGCTTATTTTCAGGGACGCGGGTTCTTGGATCGGGTCGAAGTGTGGGCATTGCCGGAGAATGAACAGACGGAATTATCAGCTGAAAAACAGCCTTTCCAAGTCATGCACAACGTACGAATTTCAGACATGGAGGCACAGCGTTGGCAGCAAGTAAGGCAATCCGGCATGACGACGAAATTCATGACCGTGAATGAATTGAAAGACGGACCGTTAAAGAATCCATTGATTCGCGAGGTACTTCACTTAGCATTGGATCAACCCTATTTGCTGGAACAGCTCTCTGGTGATGTCATTGAAGCGGCAACCAGTTTCTTCTTACAGCCAGAGCAAGATACGGATCGTTCCAATCATGTAATTAGCACGATGGGAAAGCCCATTGAAGTCGAGAAACTGCTAGCAGCTTCAGGCTACCAGAGTGACGTACTGAAGCTTGCGACCATCCCGCAATATGAGCAGGATGCGCTCCTCTTGCAGAAAATGTACGCAATGTCCGGAATCACGCTGGAAATCCTGCTCATTCCCGCTGAGGAATTCAAGGGCGAGCTGCGCATGACGGCCGATCTGCTGCTGTTTGCCGTGATGCTAGACGAGCATCGCGAGCTGCGGCTCTATGATATGTACAAGAGCATGCGGCAGCATGCTGCGCCTGATGTGCAGACCATGCTCGATGACAGCTTGCGATTGCTGCATTCCGAATCCGACCCGAAACGCAGAATGGCGCTGCTCGAGCAGTTGGAATCCCAGCTCAAGCAGCGCCACAGCCTGCTATTTCTATATCGAAAGCATCTCAAAACCGCTTACCATCCATCGATTCGCGGCATCTCCCTCGACTCGCTTGGTTGGGTGCGATTTCGCGACATTTGGTTCACATAGTAACTTATTCGCTCTTCAGTGTAACACCAGCGGGTAAAATGCGAACAATGTGCTCGCGAAGCACCACGTTATCGTGCAGTTCATCATTGAAGATGGCAATAATACCACTATCTTCGCGGGTTCTAATCAAGCGCCCGATCCCTTGTCTAAGCCTTAGCAGCATATAAGGAATATCCACCTCTTCATATGGCGAAGTTGATGCTTGACGCTTCGCATTGAAAACAGGATCTTGTGGAGGAAACGGCAGCGACCAGACAATGACGTTGGACAATGAAGGACCCGGTATATCGAGTCCTTCCCATAGGGTGACTGCAGACAACACGCTGTGTTCATCCCCCTGGAAAGAGGCAATCAAATGGCTGATTTCTTGATCCCCTTCAAACAAGAACGTCAATTCCGAACAATCCGAACGGCCTTTGATTTCCCGTTTAAACCGCTGCAATTCCTCGTGAGTTGGGAACAGAATAAGCGCTCTTCCTTCTGTTCTTTTTAACAACTGAACCGCGGATTCCATCTTTTCTTGAAACGTACCGCCAGACTCCCATTTCGGTGCGATGACTTCCATCCGTTCTGCATAATCAAAAGGTGAATTCACAGAAAATGAAAGATACTTATCAAGGCCCAAACTGTTAGCCACATAATCGAATGAACCCTCAACAGACAGTGTAGCCGATGAGAAAACGATTGGCATTTTGGAAGAAAACACATGCTCTTTCAGCACTTCTTTCACGGTTCTTGGCATGATCACAAGGCTAAGACCTGTAATGCTTTCAGTGGCCCAACAAATGAAGGTTTGATCGTTGCGGAACAATGCCAGCGCTTTCTGCATCATTTCCAAATGTTCTTCCACGATCTTAAGCTGGTAGTCGTTTAATGTGAACATTTCACCTTCAAAGACAAGCTCCTCTTCAATCTCCGATAAAATATCACTTAGACGATGGATCTCTCGCAGTAGTCGGTCGTTGATAACAATCTGCTTACGATCCGATCCAACAATCGGTTGACAGCAGCTTTCAAGTACTTCGAACATAAGTTCGCTTTGCTCAATGGCCTGATCAATACAGACGGCCAACGTCTCACGCACTTCTCCTTTTAACAAACGGATCACTAATTCCTCGAACACCATATGCTTCAGCTTGTACGTTAGTGCTTTCTGAGCAGCCGATTCCATCAGATGTCCTTCATCAAAAACAACCGTACAATGATCCGGCAGCAAAGGAAGCTGGCCTTCACGCTTTCTTCCGTCGTACGTCCATACATGTTCCATGTAGAAATCATGCGAGCAGATAATCAAATCTGCCGAACGTCGATAAGCTTCACGAGATAACGTTTGGCCGCAGCGATGGCGCTTATCACAGACGAAACAATCCTGATAAGCATCCCAACTCACCTTGTTCCATTGCTCATCATTCAGGTTTGGGTAGTTTTTACGGTCCCCATAAGCATGAAAGGTTTGCAGCGCTTCACGCGTGTGAACGAAGTCAGGAAGTCCTTCATGCAACTCTCTATATAAGCCGATATCCTCGTGTCCGAATCGTGCCTCATCAAGCTTGACGAGACATACATATTGGTCAGGCGATTTGGCAAGCCGCGCATCAATAACGAGATCCAAGTAACGCGATATTTTATCAATATCCCCACCTGGCTTGACCAATTGCTCAATCAAAGATTCATCCGCACAAGCGATGATAGCCGGTTTCTTCATGAAACGCGAGTAACATATCGCATACAATAAATAGACAAGCGTTTTCCCCGTACCCACCCCTGCTTCCGCAAAAATGGTCGATTTCTCAGCAAAAGCTCGTTCTAACTGGAACGCCATGTAAATCTGTTCGTCACGCACCTCGAAACCCGCTTCAGGTAAAACTTCATAAAATGTATCCGCAATCCAGTCAGAAACCTGCTGCATGAATGGCTGTGCGTGATCATATGCAAATGGATAACGTCCCACGTAATGTGCCCCCAACAAATAGAATTGAATCAAACTTATATTATCCCACGAAAGCTGCTTAAAAGCAAAGAATCGCTAGAAAAAGAAACGTAAGAAAAAAGCTCATTCCCCAGCACGCACGCCGCTAGAATGAGCTCTCCTATTTTACATACTAAAACGTTCGCGATATCCGCACTTTCGGCATAATTCCTCGACAACTTCACGTCTGGAAAAGCCCTCAAACAATCGGTTCGCCCTTTCACCCTCTACGATTTCGGAAAAAGGGGTTTGGTTAATATTGCCCAGATTAATGACCCCTTCCCCATCTAGACAACAAGGAATCACAGTGCCATCAACAAGAATGCCTGCTTGATTCCGCAATGCGTGACAGAAGCCCGGCCCTGCAATTTCTTCCGCTTTCAAATCCGGCCACTGGAACTCATGATCCTGATTCAGATAGACGCGATCGGCCAGTTTAACGCCTGTTCCGCGAACGAATTTCTCATCGATTTTGTAATCAAGCTCAAACTCTTTCTCGAGCAATTCCAGCACTTCACGGTTTCGCTGCCGTTCTTGGTTCGTCTGATTATCCGTATCTAAATTCCATAAACGGAATGAGATAATCACATTGGACTTGGCAACGATTTCCTTAGCAAATCGCAGGATACTCGTCACATATCCTTCCTTATCCTCAGATCCTTCGTGGCCATCAAAGCTGTGCAAGGAGAAATTCATTTGCCGCAGCGCCGGTTTATCCAGCAGCTTGTGTCTATTTTTGTTAATCAGCGTACCGTTGGTTGTGATATTGACCTTGAAGCCTTTCTCATGGCTCAAATCCAGCAGTTCGTCAATCTTCGGGTGCAGCAAAGGTTCCCCTTTGACATGCAAATAAATGTGATCCGTGTGCGGCTTAATTTGATCTAATATATTAGTAAAAGTATCGATTTTGATAAAATTAGCTTGTCGCTTCGTCTGTGGGCAGAAGGTGCAGGCCAAGTTACAAACACTTGTAATTTCGATATAAAATTTCTTGAACTTCTTCATTCTCTGGCTCCATTTCTAGCTGCGCTCCTATGATATTTGCTATTATACCAAGCAAGCCCTATGAAGGAAAGGAAATCGAACAATTAGAAAAACCATTTGACCATCCATCCAATAAAGTGAGCAGACGGAATAAGGAAAACTTGCGCTAGCAATGTGCCCAGAAATCGAGATGTCATGAGCAGCGCATAGATTTTGCCAAGCTGTCTACGCTGGGATTCGTCATGAAGTGCCTTGTCCGTGATAAGACCTAACTGCGGATCTATGAATATGGTAAGCAAAATAGTAGCAATACCGTTAATAAGTCCGGATGCTTGCGACGCTGTCGTTGCAAATTCAGGTAATAAATGCGCAGCATATAAGGAAGAAAGCACACCCACCGAATAGAAAGCTGTCACCATAATATTAATCAAAAGGAATCGTTTTGGAATCCCCAAATAACGGAATTGGCTCAGCAGCTTGACATTTGGCTTCTTCAAATATTTTTTCGTGTTCTTCAGCTGCGTCACCGTTACACTCGTAATGAGTTTCGGAATCGATCCAGCGATTTCCAGCCGGGAAATGACTCGAACACTCAGATTGATAAAAGACGGGAATAAAGCAATCGCAATCAATGTCCCAATCGAAGAGGCGAATAAACTGATTCGCAGGTATCGTTCCAAATCGAAGGTCGGTTCGATCTTAGCAAAATCAACGAAGTGCGCAGTCATTGGCGCCTGAATTAAATTCGCTGTTCGCGATACAAGGACAACAATGCCGACTAAAGAGAGTGCCACGGCAAGCTTGTTCACTCGCACCCCAGCGTATCGAATCGAGTATGACAACGTTTCCGCTGTATGGATAATCATCGTCAGAATGAAGACTAGTATGAGCGTGTTCGTCATCGTATGGACTTATCCTCATAAAGGGCGAGTAAGTCGCTGATAACCTCTTCCCAATGTGCTTTCATCTCTTCTCTTTGCTCCGCACTTTCCAGCTTCTCTTGATGGAAGCTAATCGTTGTTTTCCCTGGACTAGCGGCAGGCAGCAGACGAATTTGAAGTATTGACGTATTCGGAAAGCCATCAGGCTGCCAAGTCAGTCGAAGCTGTTCCAGCGGCTTCACCACACGAAATTCCCCTGTCGTTCCTTCTTGCGTCACGAACTTGTGTCCCTTCACAAACTGGGCCGACGCCGCATCTCCTAACCAAAGCTTTCGCCCTCTTGTTGAAGTCAGCAGCTCCCAAGCTTCCTCTTGGAAAAAGGGGAGTGTACGTCTAACACCGATTTGAAAGCCTACGGAAGCGGTCAGACCAACCGGTTTGTTGGTATTCATCTCTTCTTTCCTCCTATCGGGCTAAAATTCACCATTTTTATACCGGAAGTCGTTTTCTCATCCAACGAATCTGTCCTCGATGATTAATCTCGTCCTCAAACACGTGGTACCACATGAAATAATGGTTGGCTGGATGATTCTGCCAGAATGGATACTCCTCATACAACCAATCATCTGTCTTCGACTTGAAAACCTCATACGTTTTGCTTCGCACCTCGCTCATGATGTTGAGATAATAGTCGAGATTATTCCCCTTAATTTGGGCTCTTCCTTGATCACCAAGCTCGAGAGCTGCTCCCCATATTCTCATTTCCTCCTCGTTCAAGTCACGGTGCTCGAAAGTCTCCAACTGATAAGCAACCTCGACAGCTGCGAAGTGAAGCAGCAAAGAGCCTATGGAGTTGCTTGTTTCGTCGATTGTGTAGTCTAATTGCTCCGTTGTCAGTCCTTCCACACTTCTCAGAGTAGTACTTCTCGCGTAATTCATCATTGACATTAACCTGCTAATTTGAGGCGTATAGCCTGGGATGTCTGTGATTAAGAGTAGATTTGGTGTATCGTGCATATGTACTTTCGCTCCTTGTTTATTCGTTAGAATGATCTTATTTAGATTCGTTGTTTTGGTAGATTTCCCCTGCTTTACGTTCTTGACACCTCTCTCAAACTTCCTACAGCGTTGTTACACTAGTCTAAAAACTCTAAGGAAACTACCTCTACCAAAACAACAACAACAACTACAACAACAACAACAACAACAACAACCTCTGCAAGTTCTAAGTTCCCAGCCCCCCCGTAGGAGTATTCCTCAGAACAATATTTACTGTAAAACATGCAGTTAAATTCACTTCAGCTGCTCATTTCTCATGTATTAACTGCATTTCCTACATCAAATTCACCCGTAATTCTCTATTTGAGACTTTTGAGACGAAATTAGCTGCACATTTTGCAGATAATCCTCTCCAAAGAGCATTGAGTGCCTAATTTTGATGCACTAAATACATATAATGTGATTTCATGCCCCCTCATGGTTGGTCGATAATCATGACGCTTCCATCGTTGTATCCAATGACTAATGAACTTACCATGCGAGTAAATAAGCCATTATCAACAACACCTGGAATTAAGTTGATTTGTTTATTTAGCTCTATGGGCTCTATTATTTTTTCAAAGTTACAATCTACGATTATATTTCCATTATCCGTAATATACTCCTTATCGTTACTCATTCGTATCCTTGCATAACACCCAAGTTCCTTTAATTTATTTATTGTTAAATTTACAGCAAAGGGTACGATTTCGACAGGTAATGGAAATTGACCTAAATGTTCTACACGTTTTGATTCATCTATAATTACGAAAAACCTCTTACTATTGATTGCTAATATCTTCTCTCTGACTAATGCGCCGCCTCCTCCCTTGATTAAATTCAAGTCATTATCAACCTCATCGGCACCATCAATCGTTAAGTCTATTACATCTATTTCAGAAAAAGGCACTATAGGAATTCCTAATTTATTTGCCAATTCTTCTGAGTTTCTAGAACTCGCTACTGCCCTGATACGAAGTCCTTCCTGTATTCTTTGAGCAATTTTTTGGATTGCCCAATAGGCTGTTGATCCTGTGCCTAATCCAACTACCATACCATCTTCAATAAATTCAACAGCTTTCTCAGCTGCTAATTGTTTGGGGTTTATCATTATTTTCACTCCCTGAATTAACTTTTTTTATAACTTATTTTGCCCTCATCATATCTTAATTACAAACTTTGTCAATTGGAAAAGGAGAAGATTGCGAGAGGTTTAAATATGTATGAGAGAATTAAGACCTGGGATAAACAGCTAAAAATAAAGATTTCGTGGAAAAACAAGAAAAAAGGGCCTCTGTTCGTTGCTTTGCTGTCAACAATTAAAAGGGCTGCCAAGGAACTTCCCATTGGTAGCCCCTTATTTAATCAGAGGTATATTTCCTGTGGATTCCTGATACCCGCAAGTATCTGCCCCGCAGAGATGCAACCTAATTGAAGAAACTCAGTGCGCCTGATATTTGGTTATAGGCTGCACGGTAGTACTTACTGTTGGTTATTTTTTCTTTTTCAGTCTAAGTTTTCTGCCCAGAAAGAATTTAGCCTTAGCCTTTTTGGTGACGGGAGGGAACGGTGGGAAAACTCTGACTAATTGACGCTGCAACACATTATTATTTTCTACCGTAAACGTTGCGTTATCGATAGCAAATGTATTGACAATCAAGTTTCGGGTCGAAGGAACGGTAACCCGAATTTCATAATGGAACGGTACACCCTGTACACTGACGCTCACACTATTACTACGAGAAGCAGTAATCAAACGGTTAAATAAAGAAGCTTCGTTATCCCAGTCAATAACTTGCACCCGTATGGTCCTTGGGATTGAGTTAAGGTTTAAGATTTCAACGTGAGCAAATATAGTGGAACTGGTTTTATTAATTATGCCAGTAGAGAGAGTAACAGCCATTCTTTTCACCTCCTATTCGAAACTATCTTATGAGAGGTTTCTTTTAAGTTGACGGCAACTACCTGAGCCTAGCAAAATAAGGTGCCAGCCTTGGCCTTTGTTCTATGCAAAGCTGATGTTGCTTAATCAAACAATATCATACGCGCACAAAACACCTACATTTGTGTACATGCCCTTATAAAAAGCATTGAAATTGATGCCTATATCAACTGGAAATGATAGTTGAATAAAGGCAGCTGCCAGTCTAGAACTTTATTTTCTCGGAACACATATATGTTCGTGAAACCCTCACAAATTTACTTATATAAATAAAAAAAACAACCAGTTCGGGTCGAGGTTCTCGACATATACTAAATTTATAATTAAATCCGTAAATGGCGCAATTGGAGGGCATTACATTATTGAGAATAGGGGGAGCTGTCTTGATTAAGAAGAATCCGTACATGAAAAGGAAAATAAAAGGGAAGAAATTCATTGGGTCTGGTGTAACGCGAGTTGTATACGATTTAGGTAACGGCTATGTTATGAAGATAGCAAAATCAAAAAAAGGGATCAAATGCAACAAGAGGGAAGTAGACATGTATAAATCATCTTTGAAACCGATAAGAAAATATTTTGCGCAAATTATCGATTACGACACGGATTATCGCTGGGTAACTATGAAAAAATATGATCGGAAATTCCGAAATTCCCCAAAATATAGACGATTGCTTATGAGATTAGTAAAGAAATTTTTGGACAATGGAATCATTCCATCCAAGGGTACAGGCCAATATTATAAATCGTATGCCCTTAACCTGCGTTTAAAGAAGCACTTGCGTTTAAAGAGGAATAAACAGATCGTAGTCATTGATTATGGGGGATTTAGATTTCGTAGAAAAAAAAGCAGGTAGCGGTGATCTGGACCCTCTCTCGCTTATCTTGACAACGTATTTATTCGTTGATAAATGCTCTCGTTTTTTTTCGCTAAAGATTGTCTTAGACATGATGTAATCCCCTCCGGCGCTTACTCTATTATACAAAAAAAAGATACCCACAGCCTGAACACTTTTTAAAACTGTCCAGACTATGGGTACCAGTGTATCACTTAGGCTTCTCTATTTTTTCATTAGGTATGCCGCTCATCGCCATACCACAGTTCCCTGAACGTTGCGCTCTGCCGCAGGAGTTCCTCCGAGTTTCCTTCGGCCTCAATCCGGCCTTCCTTCATCACAATGATGTGGTCCGCCCGTGTGAGCGCCGTTTTGCGGTGGGATACGACCAGACAGGTCGCATCACTTCGACGCTTGAACATCCGCTCCCACAGCTTCTGTTCCGTCTCGACGTCGAGCGCGCTCGACAGGTCGTCGAACACATACAGCTCGGCGTCGCGCACGAGCATGCGCGCTGCAGCCGTCCGCTGCGCTTGCCCGCCGGAGAGCTTCACCCCGCGTGGGCCGATGACGGTGTCCAGCCCGCCGGGCAGCTGCGCGACGTCGAACTCCATCACCGCCGCGTGCAAAGCCATTTGCAAGCTATCGCCTTGCTCCGCTTGCCCGAGCAAAATATTGTTGCGCAGCGTATCGCTGTATAGCCGCGGCACCTGCGCGGTATAAGCGCTCCGCGGCGGTGTAAAGAATGTGCCCGGATCTTCGACGGGCACACCATTCCACGCGATCGTCCCCTCTCCCTTGGGCAGCAGCCCAAGGAGCGAGCGAACAAGCGTGGTCTTGCCCGAACCAATCGTTCCCGTAATAACGGTGAACGATCCTCTTTTCAAGCTGAAGTGAATGTCCGAGATCCCTCTGCCGGTATCAGAGTAAGCGTAGCTCAGTCCATTCACATCAAGCCGCTGCAGCGAGACCTCATCCCCGGTTTCAGGATTGAATTTTCTCTCTACCTTTACCCCACCCAGACTCTCGATCTCTCTTCCTTCCTGAGCCAAAGGGATAGTAGACACAGTAGCTTCCGCCACTTTATTCTCCACCTTCAAATGCAGCGAATTAACCATCGTAAGAACCTTGGCCGATGCCCCTTGCAAAAGAAACGTCAATCTCTCCAGCGACACACTCATCTGCTTAAAATACGTAATAAATTTGCCCACATTCGTGATAAACTGCGTAACAAAAGTTAAATAGTACACGAACAAAGCGAAGTCACCAACGGTAAACGTCCCAGCTCTCATTTTTGTTCCAGCCAGCAATAGAATGAGCCCCGTCCCCAGGTTAACCGAGTTAGAAAACACCGAATCCAGCAGCTCACCCATGAGCCGATCCTTCAGCATTGCTTTCCTACGGTTGTCACCGAAGCTGCTGAACCGAGCGATCACTCGTTTCTCCGCACCGGCGACTTGAATCGCCTGCACATTGCCGAACATTTCGCTGATCTCTCCCGTTACCTTCGAGGTGGCTTCACGGCTAGCTGCGCGATATTTCTGTAAGCGAACCGTAGCCAACTGCGCAGCCGTAATGACGAGAACGATCGGCATAAACACAAGCAGCGTCATTTGAGAATCAATCCGAATCAGGATATAGCCCGAAACAAGGGCAAAACAGGTCATTCCGAACACATCGACCGACCAGCTTGCTGCCTCTTCTGATTGATCGACATCATCTCGGAAATGGCTAATCGCTTCCCCAGGAGAAACGGGAATGGCTTGTGCTCCCGGCTGTTTTAATACATGCTCGAGCAAGTTGCGTCTAAGCAGCATCCCCATACGAAAGCGGAAGTTAACATCCGTAATAAAACCAATCACAATCAGCATAATGCGACCTAAGGCTGCAGCCATTAACAATGCGATCAGTCCCCATACACCATAACCTAACGCCGACGTACCTGTCAGAGTATCGAAAAACTCTTTCGTTATAAGTCCAGGCGCAATTGGTGCCAAATAGATAACGGTCCAAGCAATGGCGTTAACCAGATACCGTATGGGCCGGTACATAATAAGCCGCCACAAATATTGATACGTATTCATGCCAACACCTCCTCTAAGCCTGTGGCCAGTAATTGGCTGAAGCGAGAGTTCGGATCTGCGGCCAGATGCTCTCTTTTACCCGATTCCAAAACGCGCCCATTATCTAGAATAAGAATATGATCCGCTCGTTGAACGGTTGTTAGACGATGCGCAATCATGATACAGGACCGCTGCGTCAATAGCTTAGAAACCGCTTTTTCCATTCGCTGCTCTGTCAGCGGATCAAGTCTTGAAGAAGCTTCGTCCATAATCACGAGTCCGGGATTCGTTAGGAAAACCCGTGCGAAGGCTAGCAGCTGTGCTTCTCCTGCAGAAAGGCTTCCTCCTCCGGAGGCTAAACCTGTATTTAGCCCATCAGGCATCGCTTCATACCACGCTCCGAGTCCAAGTTCCTTGAGTACTTCAATAATTTGTTCGTCCGTGATCGAATCATCGTAGAAGGTTAGGTTATCTCGAATGGTCCCTTGCATAATTTCAATATTTTGCGTAACAAGAGCTACACGTTTGCGTAGATCAACTAACTTACAGCTCCGGATATCCGTACCGCCAAGCGCGATACTTCCACTTTGAGGATCGTAAAAGCGAAGCAGCAACCTTGCCATTGTTGACTTTCCACTCCCCGTGCGGCCAAGGAGTCCTAGAACTTCACCTGGCTTCAGAGTCAGATTTAACCCCTCAATTGTAGGCTGATCCCCATCGTAACTAAACGTGATATCACGGAATTCAACACTAAGCGGTCCTTCAGGTAACGGTGCTCCAGTCCCATCCTTAATCTCAGACTGGATAGCGAACAGCTCGCGTATACGTGAGATACTGGCATCTGCCTTTTGCAAATCTTCCATTTGCGTACGAATCTTCTCAATCGGCTTGGCTAATAATTCCGTATAGAAGAAAATCAGGTACACAGTACCTAGAGAAATATGCTGGGTGTGCCACAGATAAGCGCTAATACCAAACGCCATGGCGTTGCCAAGCGCAAAAACGAAAATAGACATGTTCCACATCGCACAGAAACCGAGAAAGGCTTTCACCCGAAGCGGCAGCATTTTTCTAAGCATGGTATAGAAGCGATTCATAACGAACCCGACTGCGCCATTGGCGCGAATATCTTCTGTTCCTTCCAAATGCTCTCCAATAAAGCCATAAAACTCTGCGTTCGCCTGCCGCCAACCCGCCCAGACTGGAACAGCAAATTTACGGATCCACTGAATCATAAAGACCGCAAAAACGACGAAAAAGGCCATCCCCGCGCCAATCAACCAATTTTCCCGAAGCAACAAAATAATAATGCCAGCCATTAAGAGCAGATTACCCAATAAATGAATGATCATGCTCGAGAAGAAATTGGCCAGTGCATTCACATCCCCATCTACACGTTCGATGAGCGAGCCTGATGTATGTGATTTATGAAATGACATATCCAGTGATAAACAATGAGCGGCAAGATCCACTCGCAGCTTATTCGTTGTTTTCCACCCTACATTTTCACTAAAATAGGTAGCTATGACGGAAACCAGCTGCTGAACAAGCGCAAAGCCAATAAACATAATCGCGGCTGTAATCAGTGGCTGCATCGCCCCTTGCGTTTGAGCGGTATCGATAAAATAGCGAATAATTTGCGGGTTGATGAGCTGAAGACCAATAGATGCGAATAAGAGCATCGTCAAGACAATGAGCGTACCCTTTTGCGGGAACAAATATCGGCTAAGCAGCTCCGCATATTGCCCCATCGTGTTTTGCTTTTTTTGTTTATGCTTCATCATAGAAGCGTCCTCCGATAATAATTAATGACATTAATATTTAATGCTGCTAATCAAACCATTTCTTATTTTTGAATAGCAAATACATACCGAAACCAATGCCGAACATGATAAATAGAACAATAAAATAACCCCAACGCCAAGTAAGCTCCGGCATATTTTGAAAATTCATTCCGTATATACCAGCTATGAATGTTAAAGGCATGAAAATTGTCGTAATCACCGTTAAAGTCTTCATAATCGTATTCATACGATAGGAATTTATGGAAACATAACTATCCCGTATATCCGCAGTTAAATCTCGATTGGAGTCAATAATTTCCGAGAGCTTAAGCAGATGGTCGTAGATGTCTGTAAAATAGACGACATGTTCTTTAAGACCTTCAATTTTTTCGGTATTAATAACTCGATAGAGCAGATCCCTCATAGGAACAATTGTCTTTCGAATCTTTAATAACTTAGCTCTTATTTCAAATATTTCGTTCATTAAGATGTGAACAGGAACACTTTTACCTCTTACTTCGATTTCATCTAACTGATCTTCGATTTGATATAGACTAGGGAAATATTCATCTACCAGCTTATCTATAATTAAATAGGCCGTGTATACAATACCTTTCTCAACAAACTTTTGTTGTTCTGCCATCCGATGCCAGGCTTCATCAATTTCCTTAGACGGTGAATAATGAAAGGTAACAATGAAGTTAGTGCCCCAGAACAGGTCCACCTCTTCCGCAGCTAACGTTTCAGGATGCAAAGCATGAAGGACAAAAAAATGAGTTTCATCATAATGATCTAGTTTAGGACGCTGTAGATAATGATAGCAATCTTCTATAGCCAGCGGATGAAATTGAAAGTGCTTTTGTAAGAGTAAAGCTTCCTCCTTGGAAGGCGCATTGAAATCTACCCAGTATCGATCTATATTTGAATGTTTAAGATCATCTAATGAGGATACATGGATAATCTCCTGTTCTTCGTTAACAGCCAATATTCTAATCACTTGTGTCTCCTCCTTAATTCCCTATTCATTAACCTACATCAACGATTAAAGCTTGTCCATACACAACGTCAAAAAAGCCGCAATCGATCGCGGCCCTCATTCCCCTATTCTTTTAAAACTTATTTTAAAAATAACGTGATGTAATCATCTTTTTCTTCGTATAAAACTCTACACCATCTTTGCCATTGGCATGCAAATCACCATAGAATGAGTCTTTCCAGCCCGAGAATGGGAAAAAGGCCATCGGAGCCGGTACGCCAACGTTCACGCCTAGCATCCCAGCTTCTACTTCTTCTCGAAATTTGCGTATGGCTCTGGCATTTTCCGTATAGATGACGGCCGAATTACCGAACCGCGATTGATTCACAAGCCGCAGTGCTTCGTCCAAATCCTCAGCTCGGAATAGGGATAAAACCGGGCCAAATATTTCCTCTTTCGCGATCGTCATATGCGGTTTCACATGATCAAATACCGTAGCTCCAAGGAAAAATCCTTCAGCCGAACAAGCCTCCGCATTTCTTCCATCTAATAAAAGCTCCGCTCCCTCCTCTATCCCTTTGTCAATAAAGGCTTCAATCCTGGTGCGCTGTTCGCTTCGTATGATCGGTGTGAGTGTTACTTCTTCTTTCATGCCATTGCCAATTACCATATTACCTGCTGCTTGATGAAGCTTATTTACGAAATTCTCCCCATCCCCAACAACCACAACAGACGAGCAAGCCATACATCTCTCCCCCGCGCTTCCAAAAGAAGACATGATAATATTCTCAACCGATTTTTCAACATGGGCATCGGGCATCACGATATGATAGTTCTTAGCCCCTGCTAGCGCTTGCACACGTTTACCTGCTGAAGATGCTTTCTCATAAACATATCTCGCAACCGGTTGCGAGCCTACGAAGGAGATAGCTTTCACGGCGGGCATCGTTGTCAGCGCATTCACCACATCATGTGCACCATGGACGATATTCAGCACTCCATCAGGGAGCCCCGCCTCCTGAAATAATGACGCTAATTTCATGGCAGTCAGCGGCGTTCGTTCTGATGGTTTTAACACGAACGTGTTTCCACAAGCAATGGCTAAGGGAAACATCCAGCATGGTACCATCATCGGAAAATTAAAGGGTGTTATTCCCCCAACCACGCCAAGCGGAACTCGAAATAACTCGGAATCCATATCGGTGGATATATTAGCCAATGTCAATCCCATCATATGCGAAGGCGTTCCAGCTGCAAATTCTACGCATTCGATCCCACGGAGCACCTCACCTAACGCTTCTTTATAGCTTTTACCGTTCTCAGACGTAATGAGCTCTGCAATTTCTTGTTCATGTTCCTGCAATAACTGCCAGAAGTGAAACAATACTCTTGCTCGTTTGGGTACAGGTGTTCTGCTCCATGATTCAAAGGCCGTTTGTGCCGCTAGGACAGCCGCTTCAACATCTTTGGATGAAGAAAGCGGTACACGAGCAATGATATCCCCTGTTGCCGGATTAATCACATCACTCACTGAACCGTTTTCTGAATCGATCCAAACACCCTGCACGAAATTTTGTAAGAGTTTCATATTCGTTCATCTCCTGGTAGGAAGAATTTTTCCCAAAAGTCTCTGGACACATTGTATAATAGGTGAAATTACAATTTTGCTATGTTACGTCAACTTTCCTCACATGAAGGTGGTGAACTCGCTTGGTACAGACACTTTTACAATTAACAGTGAAAGATATTTTGCAGAGGCCGCTATTTCACAAAGCAGAAGCCATCGCAAGTGAGGAAGCTTTGAATCGAAAGGTACGTTGGGTACATATCATGGAAGTGACCCAAGTCGGCCATCTTCTCAATGGGAACGAGCTTATTCTAAGCACAGGCATTGGTTGGCATGATAACGAGGAGCTAAGTCTTTCCTTTTTGCAGCAGTTGATCGACAGTGGTGCTTCAGGATTATGTATCGAGCTCGGCACATATACGAAACAGCCGCTTGAACGGATGAAGAAGCTTGCCATCCAAGAGAACTTTCCACTTATCTTTTTCCACGAAGAAGTACGATATATCGACATCACGCAGGATTTACACACCTACTTCATCCATCAGCATCACAAAATGGTGTCAGACCTGGAATCCCTCTCCACCCAGCTGAATCAGTTACTCCTCTCGGGGAAAGGATTGCAAGCCCTCTTAAAGCTGCTGCATCAAACAACTCACTCACAAGTCGCCTTCTTTCCTTTCGGCGCGGAGGCGCAGTTCGTCCCTACCATGCCGAAAACGAAGGCCGATGCCTTTTATGAGAAATGGATTTATGGCGAGATCTTTCAACTTCCTAATGCCAAAAACAAACTGGCCCATCGCCCTATTTTAGCCTTGGAACATTTGTTCGCAGACTTACTTTTATATGCCGATCAAGAACTCAGTGAATTTCAAACCCTCGCCTTAGACAGGTTCGCAACGGCCATTGCACAAGAAATGATGCGCACGAAATATATGGAGGAGAAAACGCGGTACAAACAGAATCTCTGGGTCACTGATTGGCTGAACGGTAAACATACAGGGCAAGAAATTCGCGATTATATGTTCTCCATCAAACCCTCCATGAAGCTGAGCCAAACCATTGTCTGTCTATTTGACATCGTCCCAACAGCCGAAATTTCCAAGGACTACGAAGACCTCCTTTTACAAAAGCAGATGATTGCCCGCGCCCTATTCGAAGCTGAAGGTTTCTATCTCATGCCAACCGTCATACAGGATCAAATCGTATTCATCCTACTTGACCAATTGCCTGCCATTCCATGCAATGAACGAATCTCCAGGGCCATACAAAGACTTCAAAAATCAGAGGCTAATCAAGAAACACTCTTGTTCTCCCCTTGGTTCGGTATCGGGAAAACATTAAGTGACCCAACTCGCGTTAAGGAAAGCTATGAGACCGCTCAAGAAACGATTGAGATACAGAAAGATACCGGTATGCTTACAAGTCCTTTCTACCATGAGCAGCATGTGAACAAAGTGATACTAAAAATGAAACATACCGGTCAGCTGGAGTCATTCATTGATGAATATCTCGGAAAAATAATTCATTATGATCGGGAGAAAAATGGACAGCTTCTGAAGACATTGAGAGCTTATTTAGCGCTATGCGGATCCAAACAAGATACTGCCAAGGAACTGTTTATCGTCCGGCAAACCCTGTACCATCGTCTGGACAAAATAGCAGCGCAGCTTGGTGAAGATTACATGCATCCACACAAGAGGATTGCCATTGAACTGGCCCTACACGGCTACGAATACATGCATGGCGCGATCGTTTAAGCTTGCGTTTGTTCTTGTTTAAGGAGCAGGGATACATAATACTTCCTAGCATTTGCTGTTGTTAGATGCAGATTCGCCGTTTCACCGCCGGGATGTTCGAGATCGAGCCACGCTCCCTCCAGATCTTCCTTCACCCCGACGATTTTGAATTTCTGAGCCACGAAGTCATCCAATTTCTGCTTTTCTAGCTTAAATTGTGCAAACTCAGACATGTGTGGCTCCCCCTTTGCTAGCTTCTTCTTTCTTCGCTATTTCATTGCGTGAAGCTGCATGATATGTGCCTCGTTTCACGAATTGCCCGGCACCTGCGGTGCCTACGAATTGTTTATTCCGGATGACGTATTCGCCTCGAGACAATACAGTGACAGGCTCTCCAGAGATCAGAATGCCTTCAAATGGATTGTAATCCACATTCATATGGTGGGTTTCAGCTGAGATCGTTCGTGTCACACTCGGATCAAAGATAACAATATCCGCATCGCATCCTACTGCGATGGTCCCCTTCTTGGGAAATAAGCCAAAAAGCTTCGCAATTCGCGTAGACACGATATCTACGAACTGATTCAGCGTGATCCGACCCTTCACTACGCCTTCTGAATATAGGATGGAGAATCGATCCTCAATGCAAGGTCCTCCATTCGGGATTTTGCTAAAATCGCCTAGTCCCAAGTCTTTTTGCCCATTGAAATTAAATGAACAGTGATCAGATCCTAGCGTCTGTAGCTGTCCATTTTTCAAAGCGGTCCACAGAGCCTCTTGGTGATGCTGCGGTCGCAGCGGAGGCGACCATACGTATTTTGCCCCTTCGAAATTCGGCTTTTCCAAGTAGGTCTGATCCAGCATCAAGTACTGCGGGCACGTTTCCCCCCAGATATCAACGCCTTGATTCCGCGCTTCGGCAATCTGCTGAACGGCTTCTTCGCACGTCACATGAACGACATAAAGCTGAGAATCAGCCAATGCAGTAAGCTTAGCCGCACGCCCTGTCGCTTCTCCTTCAATTAACGATGGACGCGTTAATGCATGGTAAATCGGATCTGTATTTCCCGCTTCCAACGCTTCTTTAATCAAATAGTCAATCACATCGCCGTTCTCTGCGTGTACCATGACAAGAGCTCCGTGCCGCTTTGCCTCGAGCAGTGTCCGATACAGCGTGCCGTCGTCGGCTTGAAACACATTTTTATACGCCATAAACACTTTGAGTGAGGTGATCCCCTCTTCGTGAATCATTTTCGGCAGCTCTGCCAGTACCTCATCGTTGATTTCCGCAATCATTAAATGAAATCCATAGTCGATGACGGCTTTGCCAGCGGCTTTTTGATGCCAAGTTTGAACAGACTGACTCAGCGGTTTTCCTTTGTTCGTTAAACAAAAATCAATGATCGTTGTCGTCCCACCGAAAGCGGCCGCTCTCGTGCCTGTTTCGAAATCATCGGCTGTAACCGTGCCGCCAAAAGGCATGTCAAGATGGGTATGCGGATCAATACCGCCAGGGAACACGTAATGACCTGCGGCATCTACAATTTCTGCCCCTTCCTTGGAGAGGTTCAAACCTATTTGCGTAATGATCCCGTTCTCGATAAGGACGTCCGCTTGGTACTGGTCAACAGCCGTCACGATCGTTCCGTTCTTAATGAGCTTTGACATGGTTACACAGCCTCCTTCTTGGTGGTATCTTTGCCTTCTGACAGCTTAGCGACGGCCTCCTGCCTTTCGTTCCAAGTCATTGGCGCTTCTGTTCCTGATACCTCAATCATAGAAATAGCACCATCAACGGGACAAACAATCGCGCATAAGTTACATCCTACACAATCTTCTTCACGTACTTGCAAATAGGACTGACCCTGATCATCGGTTAACATATCAATGCATTGATGAGACGTATCCTCACAAGCAATATGGCATTTGTTGCAGTTGATACAGGTATCCGTGTCAATTCTCGCCACGACCGCATAATTCAAATCCAAGTTCCCCCAATCGGAGTAACGCGGAACGGATTTCCCGATCAATTCGGTGACGCTGGCGAGACCTTTTTCATCCAAATAGTTGTTCAAACCATCGATCATATCCTCCACAATGCGGAAACCATGGTGCATCGCCGCCGTACAAACTTGAACGCCTGTCGCGCCCATCAGCATGAACTCAACGGCATCTCGCCAATTGGAAATACCGCCAATGCCAGAAATAGGTACGCCAACCTCTGGATTTCGCGCACAATCAGCAACCATATGGAGGGCAATGGGTTTAACTGCCGGACCGCAATATCCGCCGTGAGAGCCCTTGCCCCCGACATGAGGAATCGTGTTCCACGAATCGATATCCACGCCAGCTAGTGAGTTGATCGTATTGATCAACGAAATCGCATCCGCTCCGCCTCGAACCGCCGCCTTAGCGGTGCTCGTAATATCTGTGATGTTCGGCGTCAGCTTCACGATGACAGGCGTCGTCGCCGCTTCCTTCACCCACATCGTCTGCGCCTCCACGAGATCCGGCTGCTGCCCCGAAGCAGCACCCATGCCGCGTTCAGCCATGCCGTGCGGGCAGCCAAAGTTCAGCTCCAAGCCGTCGACACCGACAGCTTCGACCTTTTTTACAATCTCATGCCATTTCTCTCGGTTCGGCTCAACCATCAGGGATACGACAATCGTATGATTCGGAAAACGCTTCTTCGTCTCATAAATCTCTTTAAGATTAACCTCTAACGGTCGGTCCGTGATGAGTTCAATATTATTGAAGCCTGCAACGCGTTGTCCGTTGAAATGAATGGCTGCAAAGCGCGAAGATGTATTAATGATGGGATCGCCAAGTGTTTTCCAAACCGCTCCACCCCACCCCGCTTCGAAAGCGCGTTGAACTTGATAACCCGTGTTGGTCGGTGGCGCCGATGCTAACCAGAACGGATTAGGTGACGCTATACCTGCTAGATTTATGCGTAAATCAGCCATTTGAATCCCTCCCGATCCATTTAGAAAGTCATTAAGCCGAAGCATTTTCCCTTTTCACCAGTTGATTATAAATAGCATAAGCCGTTTGTTTGCCTTGCTGGGCCGCCGATACAACCATCGCTTCTCCCTGTCCTTCTCCGAAAATGACGTCACCCGCTGCATACACCTTGGGATTGGAAGTTTGACCTGTTGACGGATCAACTGTAACGGTTCCTCGTGTATGTGCAAGTTCGAATTGATTAATGAGGGAAACATGCCTCGTCTGCCCAATTGCCTTAATAACGGCATCTACCTCCAGGACAAATTCTGAGCCTTCAATGGGAATCGGACGTTTGCGCCCCGCATCTACTTCCACTAGTTCCATGCGCAGGCATTCTAATGCTGCGACATTCCCATTCGCATCCCCGATGATCCGTTTTGGAGCCGTAAGCCACTGAAACGCAACGCCATCCTGCTTAGCGAAATCATATTCAAAATCATACGCCGTCATCTCTTCCTGCGTACGCCGATACACAATTTGCACCTTTTCAGCTCCTAGCCTTACTGAGCACGTTGCCGCATCTATTGCTGTATTCCCCGCTCCTATGACTGCTACCCGTTTCCCAACGAGGGATGTATCCAACTCCTGTTCTGTCTTCGTAGATTCCACATATTCGATGGCATCGTACACGCCTTTTAAAGCTTCGCCTTCAATACCCAGCATCGGAACCTTTGACATTCCCACAGCCAGAACAACGGCATCATAGTCGCCCAGTAAATCTGTGCTGCTTATATCTATCCCTACTCGCGTATTCATATGGAATTCCACACCTAACTGCTTAACCTGCTCGACTTCCCATAGTGAAATCTCCTGGGGCAGCCGAAACGAGACGATCCCATAGGTATCTAACCCTCCAGCCCGCTCCTTCGCCTCAAACACCGTAACCTTGAACCCGAAGCGGGCAAGCTCCCGAGCTGCCGATAAACCAGCAGGCCCGCCACCAATCACAGCAACCGACTTCCCATTACTTGTCCCGGCCTTGAACAATATTTGTTCATTCTTAATAGCCCAATCCGTCGCATAGCGCTGTAAGTTGCCAATTAGGATAGGCTTGGACGAATGATTGAGTACACAAGCTCCTTCACAAAGCTCCTCTGTGGGACATACCCTTGAGCAAGAGGCCCCTACCGGATTCGCTTCCATAATTGTACGTGCGGAACCTTTGAGATTGCCGGAAGCAATCTTTTTGATAAAAGAAGGAATATCAATCCCCGTTGGACAGGCACGAATGCAAGGAGCATCATAACAAAATAAGCAGCGGTTCGATTCCTCGATCGCCTCTTTCGGCTTCATGCCAGATTTGACCTCCGCGAAATTGCGTTTCAAATCGGTTAAGGAAATAAATGTTGAACTCATCTTCGCTCCCCCTCCCATGCTTATAAGCTTACAATTTGATCATAGGTTTCAGGCCTGCGATCCCGATAAAATTGCCAAACATTGCGGACTTCACGGATTAACTCTTTGTCCATTTCGCCGATGACCACTTCATCTTGATCCCGACTTCCGATGGAAACAATCGAACCGCGCGGATCCACCAAGTAAGATTGACCATAGAATTCTCCCATGTTCCACGGAGCTTCGAGACCAACACGATTAATGGCACCGACATAATACCCATTGGCCACGGCATGCGCTGGCTGCTCGAGCTTCCAGAGATACTCCGACGTCCCCGCTACTGTAGCGGAAGGATTGAACACAATCTCTGCTCCGCCAAGTCCGAGAGCCCTTGCTCCTTCAGGGAAATGGCGATCGTAACAGATATAAACCCCAACCTTAGCAAACGCTGTATCGAACACGGGGTAGCCCAGATTACCTGGTTTAAAATAATACTTCTCCCAGAACCCGCAAGAACCGCCGCCTGCCGCCACGTGCGGAATGTGGTGTTTTCGGTATTTGCCTAAATAGGTACCATCCGCATCAATCACAGCAGCCGTATTGTAGTAGGAAGCGATGCCTTCTCTCTCATAAATAGGGAGAATGATGACAACACCAAGCTCCTTCGCCAATTCCTGAAAGAGCATCGTCGTTGACCCTTTCGGTATTTCCTCTGCGGCATCGTACCACCTCGTTGTTTGCTCTGCGCAGAAATAAGGGCTGTAGAATATTTCTTGCAAAGAAATGATTTGCGCGCCTTGCTGCGCCGCTTTACGAACCAACGCGATATGCTTTTGTATCGCTGCTTCTTTGTGCTTGGCCACAGCCTCATCGCCATGCACATCATGCGAGGCTTGAATGAGGCCAATTTTCACTTTGCTCATGGCTGGAAGCCCCCCTTTTCCGTGGCGATCCGTCGTGCGGTACGGTATAAAAGCTCTGTGCCCAGCGTAATGTCCTCTGGACTAGCATATTCTTTGGGATTGTGACTGATGCCTTCGAGGCATCGAACGAAAATCATCCCATAGTCACACACATAGGACATGGTTAGCGAATCATGGAAAGGTCCGCTCATCAGCTCTGGCGGGGTCAACCCCATCAGAGCTGCTTCCTGATGCAGGCTTTGCTTGATCCAGTTCGCGCAGTAGCGGGGTTCACTGTTCGTATCTTCGCGAATCGTATACGTGAGACCATGCTCGCGCGACACGTTCTCGATCACGCTGAGCAGCTCCGCTTCTACCGCATTGCGACGCCGTAAATCAATGTCCCGCAAGTCAATGGTGAAGGATACCTTCTCCGGGATGATATTGCGGGAATCCGGAAACACCGTAAGGGAGCCTACCGTTCCGACGGTCGGAGCACCTGGCTCCTGCCGCACTAACTCATTGAGCGCCACAATGATTTTGGCACAGCCTAGAAGCGCGTCTTGGCGCATAGACATCGGCACTGAACCAGCGTGCCCAGCGAAGCCGATCATCTCCACGGTGAGCCATAATGGACCTGAGATTCCGCTGACGATACCAATCGGAGCATCGAGTGACTCCAGTACTGGACCTTGCTCGATATGCAGCTCCAGAAAAGCGCCAATTCGACCTTCTTGGAACACATAGCTCTCGAATTCAGCTGGGTCGCACCCGAACTGAACCAAAGCTTCTCTGCGTGTAACACCATTTTTATCCGTACGCTCCAACTCATTTGCTTCAAGCTTTCCGGTCATTCCACGAACGCCGAAAAGCCCTTTGTTGAAGCGGCAGCCCTCTTCATCGCAGAATGCCACAACTTCAATATTACATGCTGGCGTTATCCCTTCCTCCACCAGCGTTTGGACCACTTCGATCGCACCAAGTACACCTATCGCGCCATCAAATCTACCGCCATAAGGCTGTGAATCCACATGAGAGCCTAGCATGAGAACCGGTGCATTCGGATTACTTCCCTTAAGTACCCCAATTAAGTTGGCGAATGGATCGATGGAAGCTTCCATCCCAGCTTCTTGCATCCAGCTTTTCACAAGCTCTAAGCCTTCACGATCTTCTTTGGACAAGGCCAGTCTGCATACACCTGTTTCGCCAATTTTCCCGATTTGAGCGAGCTCCTGAATTCGCTGTTGCAGTCGTGAAGCGTTAATTTGTATCTGCGGTGCTTTAGGCAATACCTATCATCCTTTCTCCTGATTGGCATCAAACACAGCAAGCAAGGTCTCGATGATAAAAGCCACATCCTCATCTGTTGAAGATAAGGGCGGACTTAGCGTGAGAATGTTTGCAAATCCAGGCACTGTATCCCCGTTCCTTCCTATAAGCAGACCCTTTTGCTTGCATCCAACTATGATCTTCGTCACGCGGTCAGCAGTTGCCGGAAGCTTCGACACTTGATCTTCTACGAGCTCGATACCCATCGCTGATCCGAAAATACGTATCTCGCCAACATGCGGATGGTCAAGCAAAGGTTCTAATTGAGTTTTAAATGTGTTTCCGATATGAGCAGAGCGCGTAACCAGATTTTCTTTTTCCAAGATCTCCATATTTTTCAACGCAACAACGCAAGAGACTGGATTACCCCCGAACGTATTGATATGTCTTAAATGGCTCGTCGCTTCTTTAACTTTGAACGATTCATACAATTCAGCCGATACAGCGGTTGCAGAAAGCGGCGAGTACGCACTGGTCAAGCCTTTGGCCATCGTCACGATGTCGGGTCTCACCCCATAGTTCAGATGACCGAATTTCTCGCCGGATCGACCGAATCCGCAGATCACTTCATCGACAATGAGCAGCACATCATACTTGTCACAAATGCTGCGCACCATGGGCAGGTACTCGTCCGGAGGAACAATCATCCCGCCTCCCGTAATCACGGGCTCCACGATTACGCCTGCAACAGAATCTGCTCCCTCCCAAACAATGGCATCCTCGATGGCTTTGGCGCATTGAAAACTACATGACCCCTTCGTCTGGCCAAATGGACAGCGATAACAATAAGGCGGCGGCACATGCTGAAAGCCCACACCGAGCGGTTCATATTTCAGCTTACGCTGTGCTTGCCCTGTTGCACCCAATGCCCCCATTGAATTGCCATGATATGCGCGATGCCGAGAGATGAACTTATGTTTGGATGGCTTCCCGTTCTGATGATGATATTGGCGAGCAATCTTGAAGGCCACTTCGTTGGCATCCGACCCTGAATTTGAGTAAAAAATCCGATACTCACCATCCAGCCACTCATTCAATTTCGCCGCTAATTCAATGGCGGGTATATGGGACTGGACGAGCGTAGCATAAGCGATTTTCATCATTTGCTCAGCGGCCGCTTCCGCAATTTCTTTTCTACCGTGACCCACATTCACACACCATAATCCGGACATGCCATCCAAATAACGATTCCCATCCACATCCGTAACCCAGCTTCCCTCACCAGAAGCAAGTATCATCGGATTTTCGTTATGTGCAGACATGTGATGCCACACATATTTGCGATCCTTTTCAAGCAGCTCCTCCTTTGTCAGCAGATCACTAACCTCGTTAGCGCTCATAAGCCAAGCTCCCCTCTCCTGATGATGTAAAGAAGGATCGCAGACTACAGTCATCCACGATCCGCCTACCCTCCGAAAATTCACTTGCCCTGTAAAATCGTTTTATCAATAGCCGCTGTCAAATCGGCCGGTTTCTTAATCAAGCCATATTTCAGCGCAATGTCCGCTGTCCGTGTCACTGATTCACCTACAAATGAACCGACTTGTTCATTTTTAAATCCATCCGGCTTCACAAGCTTTGCCATTTCCTTCAGCATTGTCGTTTGATGCTGTTTGGTTGTACTTCCTGCCGTTACACTTTTCATCACAATATCAACGACTTCGTCCTGATGCTCAATCGCGTAATTCCAGCCTTTCATGGTTGCTCTCACGGCTTTAACGGCGAGATCGTGGTTCTTATCGACCCAGTCCTTCTTCGCAATAAGCGTATCCTCCAGCATCGCAACACCGGCATCATCAAAGTTAAACACATTCAATTCTGTCTCTTTCACACCGCTCTCAAGCACAACATAGTACTCGTTATAAATCGTTGCTGTCGCTACATCCAACTGATCCCCAAAGAATTGATCCATTGTGAAACCTTGTTTGACCAATTGAATGTCTTTCTTCGGGTCAAGCCCGTTCTTCTCCATAAAAGCAAGCACTTGGAACTGTTGGCTGCCCATCCATGTCCCGACCTTTTTGTCCTTCATTTTGGCTGGCGCATCGATACCGGTCGATTTTTTGGATAATAAACGGTACGAACTCTTCTGTGTCACTTGCGCCAACGAGACAAGAGGTAATCCATTGTCACGGTTGACTAACAAAGAGTCAAAGCTCGATACGCCAATATCGACAGCGCCATTCACAACTTGCTGCTCGATGATGACATCCGGTCCGCCCGGCACAATTTCGACATCTATTCCTTCATCCTTGTAAAAGCCTTTCTCTTTAGCGGCATAGATTCCGGCGAACTGTGCTTGCGGCACCCATTTCAACTGAATTTTGACCTTCTTGAGCGGCTCTGCCGAAGGGGACTTGGTTGCACCTGCTGCGGTAGATGCAGCTGGCGTTGTGGTTGCAGATTTTTCGGAAGCACAAGCTGAGATGATAACTAAAACCATGACCATACTAAACATCAAAGCCAATTTGCCAGTAAGGATCCTCTTTTTCAATCGAACCAATCCTCTCCTATTTATTTCTATGTATGTAAAGATGGTGTCATCCCTTGATGCTCATGTTAAATATTCTTTTTCATCTAGCGATTGGAAATTGACCACGGTATAAAGCGTTTCTCTAGAAGTTGAATGATCGTAAATAAAACAATTCCCAGGATAGCTGCGATAACAATACAAGCCCAAGCTAAGGGCATATTAGCCAGTCGGATTTGGTCCGAAAGCAAGTAGCCTAATCCACGCGATGCAATGAAAAACTCCCCCACGATCGCACCGATGATACTCGTTGACATGTTGATTTTAAGGGCTGAGAATATCGATGGTAAGGCTTTGGGTAATCTTAGTTTGAGAAAAAGCTGTCTTCTGCTAGCCGCATACGAAGTCATTAACTCTAGGTAGGACAGCTCAATGGAACGCAGCCCTTTGTAGGTGCTGACCGCCATGGTAGCCATCGTCATGACCGAGACGATACCCATTCGTGAAGCGACGCCGTCTCCCAACCAATTATTCATGATTGGTGCAAGAGCTACAATCGGCACCGCATTGAGCGAGGCCATGATCGAGATCGCACCGGCTCCTGCTTGTGGCCGAAAGGAAGCCGCGACTGCAGCAAGCCAGCCAAGCAGCGACCCAACGAGAAAGCCGCCGATGATTTCAACCCCCGTGTACAGCGTGTAAATGAGGAGGATATCGCCATTCTCGCGCATGGCTATGATGATATCCGAAGGAATAGGCAGCTGATAGCGTTCTAAGCTGAATAAGGTGTGTATCCCTCTGAATTGCCAAAGCAGCAAGAATACGAGACCGAATAGATACGGAAATAACTTCATTGGCTGTGTGAACATAGACTTGTAACCTGTTCGTACTTTTCCAATGGAAGCTCGGGTTGGTTCCTCCAAACTCGTTAGCGTCGTCACTGCAGCTTGTTGGTCTTTGCTTAAAATGACCTCTTTCATGCGCCTCCCCTCCTGCTTTCGCGGAAATCAGGCTGCCACGGTGTCAGCCATCTTTCTAAGAGAACTAGTAGTAGAAAGGTTGTAAAGCCAATGGCAATCGAGACAAGCACCGTGCACCAGAACATGTATACTTGTGCAGCTCCGTAATATAGAGAGCTAACCATTAGCACGCCGATTCCATCGGGAGCCCCCATTAGCTCAACGATGATGGAAGCTGTGATCGCCAGCGGAGCTGAGATCTTGAGTCCGGCGAACAGTCCCGGCAGCGCGGATGGCACCTTGAGCTTCAAGTAGCTGTGCCAGGTTGAAGCAGCTAAGGAGCGCATAAGCTCCAGCTGCTCAGGCTGCACACTGCGCAGCCCGCGAAGAGAGTTAATGGTGACAGGGAAAAATGTCACATAACCTGCCATAACGATCCGCGAAAGACTCGGATCATGGAGGATGCCGTACAGGATCGGCGCAAGACCGATGATGGGCACCATTTGAGAAGCGACCATGTAGGGAGTTAGCGTGTGTTCAACCGTTTTGGAGAGGCTCATGGTAATGGCTAAGGCAGCGCCGAAAATAGCACCAATCAGGAAGCCAGTCATCGCATTGCCGAACGTTGTGAAACCCTGCTTGATGAGGGTGGGAAGATTGTCTTGTAAGGAGGTAATCACCTTATGCAAATAAGGCAGTTTGGAGTCGGGTTGTGAGACTTGAATCACGTTATGGATCAGCCAAGCGAACACTTCCCAGAGAAGGAGTAATGCCGCTATCCAACAAGCAATAACAGCAGCTTGATGCCATTGTCTATCCAATTTGATCATCAAGGGCATCACTCTCCTCGTAGAAGCAATTTCGAATGGAAGCGGTCAAAGCATGGAAACGTTCCGATTCTCGGGCTTGCAAAGTACGATCCTCTCCCAAATCGACGCGGTGAACGGAGTGTACGCGACCAGGATTTGCAGATAATACAATGATTCGATTGGATAAAAATACAGCTTCCGGAATACTATGAGTCACGAAAACGATCGTCTTATTCGTCTTTCTTTTAATTTCAAGCAGTTCGAATTGCAGTTTCTCCTTTGTGAATTCATCAAGCGCCGAGAAGGGTTCATCCATAAACAAAATAGGCGGATCCAACGATAATGCACGTGCAATAGCCACTCTTTGCTGCATGCCGCCACTTAGCTGCCAAGGGTAATAATCTTTAAATTTCGTCAAACCTACGGTTTCAAGCAGCTGATCGACCATACTTCTATACTCCGCACGATTACGCCCCATTACCTCTAAGGGAAGCTCCACATTTTCGCGTACGGTTCGCCACTCGAACAGCGTGGGATTCTGAAACACAATGCCGAATTTCCTGCGCAAACGCACTTCCCGCGGATGCTCCTTTTGAATTATAATTTGCCCGCTTGAGGGTTGAAGCAGGTCAGCCATCAGCCGCAGCAGTGTTGATTTGCCACAGCCTGAAGGCCCAAGTAAGGATACGAATTCATTCTGGGCTACATCGAACGAGATGTCTTGGAGTACAGTCACTTGCTTTCCTTTTTTCCCAAACACCATGCAGACGCCATCCACCAATATTTCCACTTTCTGCTGGGAAAGATCTGAATTCATTGTATCCCTCCTCATTTGAACTCTGTTATTACGTTATATAAATGTAATATATATTCACTGTATATGTTATATTATATTACTTCTATGACGATTTACATTATACAAAGTGTTCCAAAATAAATCTCTGCATTTGACATAGTGTAAAACAACTACTAAAACAACCACGTAGCATTGCTATCATCTAGATGCCCCTACTCCATTTTTTTATCATACAGGGGAAGAAAGTTGTAAATTATGAGACTTCCTAAACGATTATATACATAATGTATGTTATGTAAACAAATAGAACGAAAATTGACCCGCCTCACGTTTATCCATATTTTGCTCATATTCTCTATTTATTCATTCTGATAAAATGTTTAGGTAACTACATATAACATCTAGGAGGAAATTCATGAGAAAGTTTATTCTTTCAACCGCAATGGCGACAAGTCTCTTATTCAGCGGAATCGCAAATGCGGCACCTTTGAATCAATACGTAGCTACGGATACTGACACTTTCTGGTCCATCTCACAGAAGTTCAATGTTCCATTAGCTGATCTCATCGCAAATAATCCAAATGTTAATCAGCAAAATATCTACGCAGGTGTTGTAATTAATCTTCCAGTTAAGGCTTCTATTAAACAAAGCTGGGAAGTAAAAGCAGATGCCATCATTGCAACTGGAATGAAGCAGCTTGGAACGCCATATGTATTTGGCGGCAATACACCATATGTTGCTTTTGATTGCTCAGGCTTTGTACAATATGCGTTTAATCAAAACGGATTTAACCTTCTTCATTCATCAGCATTGCAGAGTCAATTAGGAACACCAGTAGATAAAAGCGACCTGCGTAAAGGTGACCTTGTATTTCTACAAGGAACTTATACGGCCGGGGTTTCCCATGTAGGTATCTATCTTGGAAATAACAAAATTCTTCAAGCAGGAACGATGGGAACAAGGGAAGTAAAGATTAGCACTTTATTTGGTACTCCCTACTATGATGCTCATTATTGGGGAGCACGTCGTTTAATTAACTAGTATGAGAAAAAAGCCGGTTTTTAACGGCTTTTTTTTCGTTCTAGACAAGTTGTAAACGTGCTCTAGGCTTTTACCGTGGGTTCAAGTACTGTAAGCCTATTATTGTAAGTATCAAGGTTTACATTCGCTCCAATGGGGATTGCTGCTTTATAAAGGCCATGAGCTGTACTTACATTGGTCATGAGAGGTTTTCCTAAAGGAGCAATCACATCCGTTATTAAGTCATTATAAGTCGTAGAATAAGATATGGTGCAATTCGTGCATTGTCCCATCACCACACCGATGCAATCATGAATTTTCCTTGCCATGATCAGACGAGTCAAATATCGGTAAATGACATTCGTTGCTTCGTGCGTCTCTTCTATTACCAGTATTTTTCCAACCGTATTAATTTCGTATGGAGTGCCAAGTGTATCGACAAATGAAGTGAGATTCCCCCCTACGATTGGACCTCGAACATTTCCTGCATTCAGGCTTGTCTGCAGCATGCCGGGTGGATTCTGAATCACTCTTGGACTACTGAGGGTTGATGTAGCCGAATAAAATTGGTTGAAGTTATACGTTGGTGTGCTCGTGCTAAAGTCAATTAACAATAGACTTTGAAAAGTAATTAAATCGGAAAATTGGTACAAGACATTTAATAAAATCGTGATATCACTGTATCCTGTTACGATCTTAGGATTATTTTTAATAATCGTATAATTGAGGTATGGCAAAATATCTTTGACCCCCGTACCTCCTCTTGTAGGTAATATCATCTTCACACTGCGATTTTCAAACATACTCATAAGGTCTTCAGCACGTTGTTGCGCTGTTGAAGCAACTATGCCTCCATAAGCATACACATATTTACCCACTACTACATTGAATCCCATATTTTCAATTGTTTTAATTCTTTCATCAATGATTGTTGCGTCAAGCGGACTTCCTAAAGTAACAATTCCGATGGTATCACCCCTTTGTAAAATGGGGGGCTTTATAGCCATAAATATGCCTCCTACCAAAGAGAACTTATTCAAAATTTGGATCCACTTTGTAATCTCTCTGTTGCCTTATATGCCCCACTGGAACTAATTATTACAACTCCCGTTCTATACCCCCATCCCTACTGGAATAAATGCTGAAACACGGTTCATTGCATCCTGCTTTTGTTTATCTCCAACATGGGTGTAAATCTGTGTGGTCTGAATGCTCGCATGTCCAAGTAATTCCTGCAGAGTTCGGATATCTGTCCCTGCCAAAACCTGCATCGTGGCAAACGTATGGCGAAGCTTATGACTTGAGATCGACTTCCCTTGTAGTTCAGCATACTGCTGCTTAAGCACTTCGAAATGCTTCTCCGCAATCGTTTGAATCATACGAACACTAATTCGCCGACCAAATTGAGAAACAAAAAAAGGCTGCTCCACCGAGCTCCTTGTATTCATTCGTTCTATTAATGCTTTATTCAGAACTTTAACCAGTTCAGCAGGAAGAGGAATGACACGCCACTTCCGCCCTTTGCCAAATACCTGCAGCGTATTCGTTGAACGATTGAAATCAGAGATATTGAGTCGATGCAGCTCACTTACACGTAAACCCGCATAACTCATCAATAGAAACATGGCCACATTCCGAATCTGATACTTCCCCTCGATCGATTGCAAAAACACAGCAAGCAGCTGCTCGCTGAGAAACGTGGGAATTTGGTTTTTCTCGACCTTCGATTTTTTCACGTTAAGTGAAGGGTTGCTCTGCACAATTTGAAGCTCGATCAACGCCGCGAAAAAAGTCCGAATCGAAGATAAATAGCGATTACGCGCGGCATCCCCTGCCCCGCCCTGTCGCATTTTCGTCAAAAAGCGCATGATATCAATTGCCTCAATCGTTGGTAAAGATTTCTCGATATTTGAAAGGAATAACCTTACATCCCCTAAGTAAGCTTGTTGTGTTCGTTTCGTAAAGCCCTGATCTTTCATCCATGAGTCAAATAGCTCCAAATACTCATCATCATACTCATACACTTGTCCCAATCCTTTTCACTCCGTCCGTTACAATCTAAGTTGCGTTAAATATAGATTTAGTGCAATTTTTTTGACAGAAAAAAACGGTCAATTAAGGCATATCCTCTGTAAAGAACAGCAGAATAAACTTATTAACCGTTTTCCCGGTCTTAATCCCGCGGGTATTCGACTTTCATAATGTCCATGAAAGGTACTTTGTCAATTTCACCATTCACTTCCATATGTACTCTACCGGTCCGAGAATCCATTGTCGCTATGAGCCCGCGAACACGTTCTTCACGCCCCCAGACCGTCAGAACAATCTCGGAGTTCTCCTGCTTCGCTTCGGACAGTTGATTACCGATTTCTTCTAATACAAATTCATCCCGCGTTGGTCTTTTTGCTACTTTTGCTTTCGCCATCTCACGTTCCCCCTGGATTATAAATCACCTTGCCGGCGATAATATTTCTTTGACACGTCCAACCTGTCCATCTGCAAGTCTTACTTTAATCCCATGAGGATGGGTAGGTGAATTGGTTAATAGATCTTTGACTATTCCACGCGTTAACTTCCCGCTGCGTTGATCTTGCTTCAAAACAATGTTCACTTCAATACCTGGAATCACATCTTTACGATTTTGTCCATTCATGCTGTGTAAGTCGCCTGCTTTCTTTCAATTGTGTGCTTTATTATAACATAGTTTCCCCCCATTCCCCACCAAGTTGCGTACATTTGTAACCCCTTTACAACGGCTACTAAATCAATACGAGTAATCTACAAAATAAATATTATTAATAACATTAATATTTAATGAGATTAATTCATATAAAAACAACAATTAAACGTGATATTTCTATCATTTCGTGCTTTTTCCTATTGAAAAGAGCTTATTTCAGTTAAAATAATGATATGGATGGCATTCATTTCCGAGAGGTTGTGATTCAAGGATGATGATAAGTGGAATTTCTATTTTGTTGTTACTTTGTCTCGGAGGCTTACATGTGTACTGGGCATTTGGCGGTCAATGGGGAAGCAGAGTCGTTATTCCTGCTACAAGCGGCATAGGAGAAATGACGTTTAAACCTGGCAAAATAGCTACCTTAATCGTAGCCATTCTCTTGTTTAGCAGTGCACTGCTACTGGCTATTCAAGGGCGCTTACTTCCAGCCCTCCCTTCATTTCCATGGGTTAAATGGGGGTGTTGGCTTTGCGTCTTCGTATTTGGACTCCGAGCAATTGGGGATTTCAAGTATGTGGGCTTATTTAAGAGGGTCAAACAGACTCGATTCGCAAAATATGATACTTTATTGTTCACACCGCTTTGCTTATGGCTTTGCTTCACCTTTTATTACACGCTCATTTACAGCTAATTCACCCACTTCAGAACATTACTTTTTTTCATAATGAACATGATTAGATTAAACCATGCTACGTCAAATATTTTCTAAGATACCATGGCGCTTACACGGAGGGAATACACGATATGCCAAGATTCATGGACTATATGATCAGTCCTTATCCGCTTCGGATCATTTCATTGCCCATTGATTCCAGTAAATTAAAGCTGCAATCCTTGATTATTCTCGCTGTTGGTCATCTCCCAGGCCGTATATCATTTCGAGCTCACGCTAAATTTACCAAGTGGGCCATTGTCTATATTGCTGGTGGAAAGGGCTCCTATCAAGTCGATGACGGCGCCATTCAACACATTGAAAGCGGCAGTCTGTTCTTCCTTCGACCTGGAGCTGTTTATAATTACGGACCTGATGCAGATGGCTATTGGGACGAGTACTACTTCACATTCGAGGGAACCCGTATTGCGGAATGGCTTAGTAGTTGGCTTACACAAGTCGATTCAGCGAAGCAGGTTGGGCATGAAGATGCCGCCCAGCACAATCGGATCGAACGCATTTTTATCCTTATGGAAAGCGGTATACCCGATAATATCGACCGTGCTGCTTTGCTGCTTGAATCCTTGCTTTTTGAATTTATTCTGAAAGCTCAAGTACCGGCAGAAACGACAAAAACACAGCAATTGATCGATCTCATGGCCGATCTCGGTGATTCGTTGTTCCAGCCTTTTGACGCGGCGGTTATCGCAAAACGCCACCATATCTCGCTTTCTACGCTCCGGAGGATCGTAAGCGAATATACCGGCTACCCACTTGGAGCCTATATTCACCGTTTGAAAATGGCCGCAGCGAAAAACATTCTGCTGAATTCAGACGATACCGTAAAGGAGATCGCAGATTCACTTGGTTATAAAGATGTTTTTTACTTCTCACGGTTATTTAAGAAATACGTCGGTGTCTCCCCCCTTATTTATCGAAACAATATGCAGCTCTAAATTTGTTTACATAATTAATATTAAGTAAATAATTTTTTTGAATAAAATAATCGTGTCGTCCTAGTACGACTTGTCATATGGCAGCATATGATAAAGTAGAAAGAAAATCTTCCTACGGGGAGGTGAAACTAAATGACACTTACACTTACGGGTTGGATGCTCTATTCGATGTGGGTAGTTTTGGGTTTTATGGGGCTTAGCTTTTTACTAGGCTTATATAAAGCACTCAAAGCTGGCAGCTTCTCCAGCACTCTGATTCTGACTTATCTGCAAGATATGCTGTTCTATGTTTTCCCTTTATTTTTAATTTCCAACATGTTGTCCCTTGATCCAACAGGCTTCGTATTATTAGTTGCTTATTACGTCGGCGCACTTGGACTTGTTCTCAAGTATTTGACAAATCTTAAAAAATAAAATGTATCCGCATTCAAAGAATGCTATTATATGAGCTCATTAGAACGCTAGAGCAAAAAGGCCGCCGACTTGTAACGGTGGCTTTTTCATTTGGAGCACCTATTCATAATAAAAGCAGTTTGCACCCTTGGGGCAAACTGCTTCAGATCATCTTTTTAAAACCGTGGTAGATTAGATAAATTGTTGCTTGGATCGCCATCCGGATAAGATCTGAGCGTCTTTTGACCTTCACGATTCCTGCCCGTATTCACATCTTCAATCAAGCCTGCTTCTGTCATGGCAATGGCATTAGCAATATCAACTACCCTGCCATCTTGGAATTGAACCGCACTGATGCCGCCATCTCCATAATGGACGGATTGAATAATAGCTTTATTAGGGTCTATCGTGTGTGGACCTGCACCATACTGCGTTCCATCCCGCATAAAAGTGCCATATTGGGTTGGTTGGCCATTCGCACCATAGCCGGTATATCCCCCTTGAAAGCCTACATTTCTCGCATCTGCATGGTTAATTCCCGTGTTACGCTGACCATATTCGGCATTCATGTTGCCTGATGAACCTGGAACTGGCATTCCACCTTGGGAAGTCTGAGTTCCATTGTTACGAGCTTGGGGAATAAATGACTGCTGCCCGCTTTGACCAGCTTGTTGGTACGTTTGTGTTGGAATCGGTTGACCATTCCATGCAAAATTTCCATTATGGGTTGGTTCGACCGCATTGCTGTAATTTTGAGAAGGTTCAAGCTGTGTATTCGTCGTACCGTACGGTTGATTCTGCATCATCGGTTGTTGTCCACGTCGGCGTCGCGCCATAGATATCAGCTCCTTTGTTAATTCTATAAAGCGGCTTCCACCTATAGCATGCGTCACCGATATGCAGCTTATCCCTTTTAACCCAATTAACGCCGAAGCCCCATCATATTGCCAGAGGCGTATCGCCGGAGTCCTGTGTAGAACAAATAAATGCCTCCCAAGCAAAGCAAGCCAGTCACAGCTATGGCACCTGATATAAAAGGAATGTCTGCCTGACGTAACAACCCAATGGGTAAGTGACTGATGAACCCTGCAGGCAACACAGTAAACAGTACGATTTTGCCCAACCCTCGAAATATGCTCGTTGGATACGTGGTGAATGTCAGGAGCCCATTATATAGCTGAAAACTCAGCCCATCTGAACTCCCTAACCAGAACGCAGGACAGTTTACAATAATCGTGAAAAACAAGAAAATCAGCGTCGATAACAGCATCGCTAAACCAAATTTGATGAACCCTATCATTGATTTATCTCCAAATGCTACGTAAATAATAAGTGCGAATAAGACGTCCCCAATTGCACTTACCGACATGCGGCTGATGAGAACATGAAGAAGCACTGGCTTAGGCTGCGTTAAATAAATATCAAGCTGTCCGGTTGCGATCAGATTCGATATTCGCATAGCGTTACCGAAAAACGTAGCCATAACGCCAAAGCCGCCAGCTGCCACAGCCCATAACATCATCACATCCTGTAGCTCCCATCCATTCAATACAGGAAAACGGCCAAAATAAAGTCCCCAGAACACAATCCACACCACATTATTGATAATCATCATTCCGGCCGTAAGAAAGAAGCTCATCCGAAACTCCATGGCGCCAGCAAGATTAAGTTTCCAGCATTGCCAGACGAATTGAAGTAAACGCCTGAATTTACCTGGCTGATCAAATTCACTAATGGGTGTCAATTTGCAGCTATCCACCATTAACATTGAGCTTTTTCACTCCTTTTCTATAGACCAATGAGACAATTATGCCGATGAGAACAACCCATAACAGCTGTGTGCCGATCATGATTGGCAGTTGACCTGCATCAAAGGTCACTGTTGTCTTGGCCGGGATGTAGACAATAGCTTGAAACGGCAGCCATCGTCCTATCCGCTGCAGCATGTCGGGAAATAACTCTAGAGGCATTAACATGCCGCCTATCGTGAATAAAAATTTATTGTATACGAATTCCAAACCGCGTGTCTCCTCCACCCAGAAAGAGCTTAGCGCTAAAACCATATTCAGCATGAAATTTACCGTGAAACCGAATAATGCCACAATGGGCAACCATAGCAAGCCATAACCAAAATCAGGCAGTCCCATAATAAGTAAACCTAATAAACCGCCAAGCGCCGCGTTGACTAGAAACCGAATCGCTGCTTCGCTCATATACTCAACATAGTGAAAGGCGACAAAATTGACAGGACGGACAAATTTGAACACGATATCCCCGCTTTTCACTTCTTCCTCTACGCGTGAGCAGAGACTAGGACTAGCGAGGATCATCGATTCCGTAATAACGAGATACCACATGATTTGCTTGAAGCTGAAGCCTGCAATGGTTTCCGTTCCCTCGCCACGAAACGTTGTCTGCCATAGTTGAAGAAAAATATAAAGAATCAACAACAGAAACAACGAGCGGATTAGAAAATCGGCCACATAAGCAAGTTGATTGCGAAGTGTGATTTTGCCGATAAAGGCATATTTAACCGATTTTCTCCAGTTGTTCATGTCCTTTCTCCTCCTTACCGAAGTTCCCGTACATACGTGTAATGATGTCCTCCATCGGTGGATCTTCAACCGTAACGTCAATGATGCGGTGCTCAGCCATGATCTGGGATAGCGCTGCTTCAATCGTAGTTTGACCCATATCAACAGAAAGTGAAATTCTAACACCGCTTCGTTCTAGTACCTTCACCCCGACAATTTCTAAGGTATCCGGCTCCTCTCCCAGTACAAGGCGGACTGTTTTTTGTGTCAAAAACTGCTGCTTCATAACCTCGACACGGTCATCGAAGACAATCCGGCCATGATTAATAACAATCGCCCGGTCACATAGCCTCTCAATATCACCAGCATCATGTGACGTTAGAAAAACAGTGGTTCCTTCTTCACGTTTTAACTCTAGAATAAGCTCGCGTATTCGCTGTTTAACGACAACGTCTAGCCCAATCGTTGGTTCGTCAAGGAACAGCACCTGTGGGCGGTGCATCAAGGAAGCAGCGATCTCACAGCGCATCCTTTCGCCTAGCGAGAGCTTCCTCACTGCCGTATGCAGATAGGGGCCAAGTTCGAATCTCTCAATGAGATCATCACGCCGGCGTACATACTCACTGCGCCGCAGTTCGTAAATACGGCTCATTAACTCGAAGGTATCGATAGGAGGCAAATGATACCAAAGCTGCGACTTTTGCCCGAAGACAGAGCCTACTCGATAGCTCAGCTTCGTCCTCTCCTTCCATGGACAGCAGCCTAGAACTTCAGCCTGACCTGTTGTAGGATGAAGGATGCCTGTCAGCATCTTAATCGTCGTGGATTTCCCGGCACCATTCGGTCCGAGAAAGGCAAGCGTTTCCCCCTGATCCACGGAGAACGTTATGTCCTCTACGGCTGATTTGTCTACATACTCCGGCTTTAACAGTGCCCGAACACTCGCCATAAAGCCTTCTTCTTTTTTCTTGAGTTGAAAGGATTTCCCCAATTGTTCCACACGGATCGATGCCATCTCTATTCCCTCCACTTTTTATATCGGTAAAGCAAAAAAGACCTCAGTCCGTTTCGCCTAAACAGGCGGAACTTTCCGAAGGTCTTTTATCCCTTACGGTGTAACACGTCATGTATCCGTGTCGGCTTCGCTCGGTTCGCCACCTTGGTAGGTTCGGATCCCTAGAAGCCCTTCCGTTTATTTTCCACATATTAACACATGATGTCATGTACAGACAACACTTTTTTTGCGACCCATCCAAGCAAAAAAAGCCTGTTGCAGGTGCACAGACTTTTTACGCTAACTCACAGACATTACGTTATTGGGATTGATGAGATTGCGAAGATTGTTGAGAGTCCTGAGGTTGTTTGGATTGTTGAGAATGCTGAGTTTGTTTGGATTGTTGCGATTGCTGCGATTCTTGTGTCGTTTGTAATTCTTGTTTTAAATCTTCCGTCTTTTGCTGGGCCTGCTGGATTTGTCCCTGAAGATCTTGCAGCTGTTGTTCTGCTTCGGACAGTGCAGCTTCAGTCGCCTGTGAATAAATCTCCTGAGCAACTTGCAGAGTTTGTTCAGCAGCTTGCTCAGCTTTTTGGGCAGCTTCTTTTATTTGCTCAAAGCCTTGTTGATTTTGTTGCGGCGTTTGTTGTTGCATAGAGATACCCCCAGCTGAATTTTTCATACCCGATTAATTTTAGTAAATGTTCCTTTTTTTATTCCTAATGAATATATTCGCCTTCCATCGTCAAAACATCAGACAGCACAGGAGTTGGAATGATAAACTCGACAACGCCCATATAACCGGGAGACACCTCGTATTTTTGGAAAGAGACAACGAGTTGACCATTCGTATTGATGTAGTAGTTTTGATCTTTCGTGATGGTTTTGAAGTAGAAATTCACCTCGTTAGAAACACCCTCAACCCAATAAATCTTCTGCGGATCCCGCTTCATCTGCTCCTTCATTTGTTCCTTAATATTTTCACTAATAATATGGATATAGTCATCATTTTTAAATAAACTTGGCAAAGTGATCAGCAATTGTTTCTTTTTGTCGATTGTGTCGTATTTAAATGTTGTTGAGGAGGATCCGACTGTATTTACCACGTATCTTCCAACGGAAAGGATGTGATCGTTATCGGTTTTAATGACATAACCGCTATCAACACCTAAATGACCGCCGCCATTTTGCTTCAAACTTTCCATTTCAGAGATGAAATCCGTATATAACTTCTTGCCTTCTTCCAGATATTTATTATTCAGAGTATCTTCTAACGTTTTATTATCCAAATTCGTGATTACAGGTACTTCTAGATTAGCTTTAAAGGTTCCATCATTGAACTTATATTCTCTAAAAGTTAACACCTTCACAAGGTCGCCAACGAGAGGCACCTCAGATAAAGCCTGGGCTAAAGTAGAATTAGTATTGATACCTGCGACAAATAAAATAGCCGCCGCTGCTACTGCAAATCCCCATTTAACATTGCTTTTTCTTTTCTTATTTTGCTTAATAGCTTGGTTTACGATAAAATCCAGTTCTTTTGGAATCGGAATATCCATATAGTGTTGTTTCATTTGTTCCATTTTCTCATTCATTTTAGTTGACCTCCTCTAGCTTATCATCAATCATTTTTATCCGGAGTAATCGGAGGGCTTGATACAATCGCGTCTTAATCGTACTGCTGTTTTCTTGTAAAACCTCGGCGATTTCATCAATCTTCATATCCTCAAAAAATCTTAGTACGATCACACTTCGATAGATTGCGGGCAAATCATCCAGTGCCCTTTCCAGATCAATATTGGTGTAGGTATCTTCACTGCCCTGAGCATACGATTCCATCGTGTTTTCATCAACGACTTGAATTTTCTTATGCTTCCTCAAGAAATCCAATGAAGTATTTACAACAATCCTGTAAAACCAACTCTTTATGGATGCGGTATCTTTCAGAGAGCTAGCTGAAGCAAAAGCCTTATGTATGGCGTCCTGAACGACATCGAGGGCATCTTCCGAATTTTTCACGTAACTGTAAGCTAATCGATAGACATTTTCTTTATGTTCCGTAATACATGCAATCAGTAATTTTTCTAACTTGCCATTCATCGTCATGAGATTAAAAGACGCTCCTTTTTCTACGCGCGCATAAGATTTGGTCTTGTATGAGCTAGGACGTGCGAGTGCGTAGAATAGTTTGGTACACTACATAATAGCACAGGGTCGTATGCTCCGAATCGACCTTCTTCTACCAATTTCCCTCACCCACTGCTATACTAACAGCAAGAAGAAGCTAGTGAGGTGACATTTACCTATGAACATCATTAAAGTCAAAGATCGCCTTGAATTAGAAAAAAGAATCCCTACCATGCCATGGTATATTGAGAAATTCATCAATTATAAGCTGCCTGACCTCTCTCCATCCTCTTTACTTGAGTATGTGCGTGATTACGAAATCTTTCTATCCTGGCTGTTGGCCGAAGGATTAAGTTCTGCTCCCTCTATGAACCAAGTTCCTCTGGAGGACTTGGAGAAATTACATATGGATAGCGTTGACAACTTTCGCATGTTCCTAGCTACTCGTAAAGTTCAGGCTAATGTGAAAACGACGATTAACCGTAAGCTTTCCGCTTTGCGTTCCTTATTCCATTATTTAAGCCAAATTGCCGAGGATGATAATTTCTACCCGCTTCTGAAGCGCAATGTGATGGCCAAAGTGGAGATCAAACGATCGCATAGGCCCAAGGACAGTGCCGCTAAGCTCGAGGGCAAGCTGCTTCAAGAAGAGGAAATAGTTGAGTTTATTGCGTATGTGCAGCATGGCTATGAGCACGATGTAGCTACCAATAAGCAAGCTCTCTACTCCTATGAGCTGAACAAAATAAGAGATACCTGCATCATTACACTCATACTAAATTCGGGGCTCCGTGTATCCGAAGTATTCAATCTAAACGTCGATGATATTGACCTTAAGAAGAAGCTTACCTACGTATATCGCAAAGGTAAGAATGATGACACGTTCAAAACTCCCGTATACTTCCGAAATGAAGCTATTCAAGCTCTAACGGACTATATCACCATCCGCTCAACTCGCTATAAGCCGCTCAAAAAGGAAAAAGCCCTCTTCCTTGCCATCGCTAATGGCAAAAAAGAGGGCGAACGTATGACGAAACGGGCTATCCAAGAACTCGTTATCAAGTACGCTAAGCGCTTCGGCAAGCCCTACTTGTCGGTTCATAAGCTGCGGCACTCGTTCGCCACAGATTATTACTTACAGAATGACTTGTACAAAACTCAAGAGCAGCTCGGACATGCCTCCCCTGAAACAACGCAAATCTATGCGCATCTCACCGATAAAACAATGTCCGAAGCGATTGATAAACGGCTGGAATCCTGAAGGTTACTTCAGGATTTTTTCAATTTTAGCCAATTCTTCTGGCGTGAATGCTAAGTTTTTAAGCGCAGCTACGTTCTCTTCAATTTGAGACACACGACTAGCACCAATCAACGCTGACGTTACTCGCTCGCCGCGGAGAACCCAAGCTAGCGACATTTGCGCCAAGCTTTGGCCGCGACTGCTCGCTATCTCATTGAGTTGATTAATTTGAGCAAGTTTCTCTTCCGTAATATCTTTCGTGTTCAGGAATTGACTCTTCCCACCCGCGCGAGAATCACTTGGCACCCCACTCACGTACTTGTTCGTCAGCAAGCCTTGAGCAAGCGGGCAAAACGCGATGCTGCCTACGCCATACTCATCCAGCACATCCTGCAGGCCATTCTCAATCCAACGATTCAGCATGCTGTAGGAAGGTTGATGAATCAGCAGCGGTGTACCCAGACCTTTCAGAATGGTTACCGCTTCCTTCGTTTGCTCTGCTGTATAATTGGATAGACCTATGTATAACGCTTTACCTTGGCGAACAATTAAATCCAGTGCAGCCATTGTCTCTTCGAATGGCGTATTCGGATCCGGTCTGTGTGAATAGAAAATATCTACGTATTCTAATCCCATTCTTTTCAAACTTTGATCCAAGCTGGATACTAGATATTTCTTGGAGCCCCACTCTCCATAAGGACCTTCCCACATGTGGTAACCAGCCTTAGTTGAGATGATCAACTCATCGCGGTACGCGGCCAAGTCGCTTTTCAACACCTTACCGAACATTTCCTCAGCTGACCCTGGTGGCGGCCCGTAGTTATTAGCCAAATCAAAATGGGTAATCCCTAAATCAAAAGAGCGAAGCAGCATAGCCCTTCCATTCTCATGGAGATCTAATCCACCGAAATTGTGCCACAATCCTAATGAAATAGCCGGGAGCTTAAGCCCTGATTTACCTGTACGATTATATTTCATTTCTGCATAACGCGTTGAGCTTGCTTGATAGACCATTGTTGTCCTCCTAAATGTTTTCGTAGAAAACTTACTTCGTAAGCATCCACCAAAGTTTCACCAGTAACTGGCTTCTTAAGTACTAGTATAGGTTAACTGAAGCAACAAAAAAAGAACTGAAAAAAACGTGTCTTACTTACCTCAAGGTTAGTTATGCATTTATTTTACCAACAATCAGAAATAAAACTGCCGAATCTCTTCGACAGTTTTTTCAAATTTATTTACATTTGCCACAACCACAATGACAGTTACGTTTTGATTTGTGAGCCATTTTTGCTTTTGATTTCACTGCGGGCTTTGCGCTTCCGCGTAATCCACCACACCGCAGACAATCCGCAATACATTGATTGCGCCCAACTACAAATAATCGATTACACACATTACGACAAAACCTACCACAGTTAGGCGCAGCGAGAACATTCCCCAGATAAACACCTTTAGGCATACCTAAACACCACCTTTTCAATTGGTGCTATATGGTATTCCAACTAGCGAACTATCGCTTGTACGATTACCCCCATCTTCATGCTATTTGAGCAAAGTATGCACAAGCTCCGAGCCATTCATTTGCAGCCACTTCGTTTTGTCAAACGTGTTATGAATAATATCAACGAGTACGCCTTGAGCATCCACACCATCCAAGTATCTCCCCAAAAAATGGATAAATACATCCAACCGTCGAAGCTCGATTAGAAGAGGCAGCAGCGCAATTTCTTCCTCTCGTAAATCAATCGATTGGCCATACCCCTTATAAAAGGCTGTACAATTACGTCGCAGTTCTTCTGTAGGTAGAGTGGGATCGATTAGATCTGATAAGCAGACAGCCAGCTCCATCACTCGAACATCTCTAGTTACGAACTCAAAATCGAGTACGGCCGTAATATGTCCATCGGCATTAACCAGCATATTAGATCCATTGATATCACCATGAACGAGTTGATGTGGAAGCTTTCTAAGATTAGGAATAGCCTTATAAAAAGCAGCAAATCGTCCAAATATATAGGAAAGCTCATCGCTCTGCATCCTGAATGGTTCTAGTGGATGAAGACAGAACTTTTGAATCGCATCTGGCGTGCAGCGAGGATGGATATGTTCAATTTCATAATAAGGTGGGTAGACAGGTTCAAGTTCCATGGAAATCGCAGCCAGAGCAGATGACAGGTTTCCGACAGCTTCTCCGAATTGCAGCAGTTGCTGCGTATTCCCCCAAGTGGGGTTGCAGCCATCTGTGTACGTAAATAAGGCAGCCAATTTGCCTTCCCTAGCGTCTAATCGGACAACAGTCCCCCCAGTTGGGAGCTCCACTGGCACAGGTACACGAAATGGAAGTTTATCTTTTTCTTTATCTAGAGCCAATAGAACACTATGCTCGAACATAATTTTGTCCATGTCACGATGAGTTTCGTACAATCGAAGAACATAAGAAGTACCTTCCACGTCTACGAACCGAGTTGTATTATTCATACCTCCCGCGCCAACACGCATGGACCATGTTTGAGTAGGAAACCAGTAGGTTGGCAGTGAGGTTAATTGCTCCTCTTGATCTTTGACACGCATAATTGCATTCCTCAACTCCTCTTCCTAAACCTGATTGTCACCTTCTACCGCAAATTCAAAATCCTCAACGTCATAAGCTTCAACTGGAATCCCCGCTTGAACCATACGTTCAATGAAATCTAACTGGTCAGTTAACAGAGCAGCCTGTTCTTTGATCGCTGTCAGAATTAATTCGGTTTCAATGGGGTCGAAATTGTCCCCATACTCCTCATTGTCAATCGCATATACAACCACCAAGGTGACATGCTCATTTATTGGTAAAGGAGGGCTTTTCCGCCAAGGAACAGTTAATGCTTTTTCAATTTTTTTCTTATTAAAAGATTCCTCGAAGAAAGCAATCAGCTCACCAATCATTTGCTTCACGAAGCCATCGTCTTCTTCCTCTAACATGATCGGCTCACTGCCTGTCTGAAGCTCGTATAACTCCTGAATGCTGGTATAAGGTATCACATAAGTAACAGGCTGTTCTGGCAGCATTAACTGACCATGCACAGCTAGCATAACGGCTTCGATAATAAAAGTTTTGCTCATCTTGTTCTCCCCTTTCTCTCTAACCTTATAGAAGCATTATTTCGCTAAGAAGCTGAGGAATCCTCTTTTCGATACCTTCTCAACCAAACAAAACCGTCAGTTCCTATGATCGAGGAGACCACATCGAACTAACGGTTTCTATATCTCTTATAGGATGCCATCGATGACCTCACGATTCTCATAAATTGGCTGATACGGCTTCTTCGAAAAACGGTTGGCATAAGCCGAAGCTACATAACAATCCGGTTTAATAACAGGAACCATGCCGACGGATTCCACTCTCCTTACCATCTCTTGGACGAATTTAGCCGTCCGGTTCTTATTCTCATCGTCACCTGCATCGATATGAATAAACATATCAAAGGAAGCACCTTGATACAGATGTGGAAGAAGGATGTTTTCCATATCCTGTCGCTTAGACTCATCAAAATACATCGCAATCTCTTCACTCAGAGCAGTTTCCATCGAAAGTTTTTCTCTAATCGAATGCAGGGCCCGATGAACGATGACTTGACGATAACACGCCCACGCTCCTTTTCCTAACCGCTGGATAACTACACCAGTAATGAATTTCGTATGACCTTGGTGTACCTGACAATCCGTACCAATAATAAATTTGTAGGTTGCTACGGGGTCGTGACGCATGAAATGGAGAATGCGCTCGTGTACGGTATCTAGGTTTAATCCTCTTTCCGTTGTGTTCCGAAATTCCAGTGGATGGGTCGTCGTCAAAGGTTTCAAAGATAAGGTTCTTCCTTTCTTCTTAGAATGAGGAAGAAGCGGATGCTGAAGCTGCATCCGCCCCTATCTATAGTATATGGCAAATTTCCTCTGATCGAACCATCACTTAGCGTAAAACACGGCCGCCGTACAAAAATCGATTTTCCCATTGCTTCCCAGCGATCGTATCCATACGAACACCGCCGGATTCGATCGAATACGTATGCAGCATATTCCCATTTCCTAAATATAGTCCAACATGCGTGATCGGTTCTGTAAGAACGTTTACGTTATCATAATCTGATGCTTTACTCCCTTTGTAGCTGCTGAAGAACATCAGATCTCCACGTTTCAAGCTTGTCCACTCCTTACTAACAGGACCTAACGATTTAACATAGTTGCCTTGTGCTTGTGAATCGCTAGGTACGGATAATCGTAGAGCATCCCAGAACATCGTTTGAATGAAATCCGAGCAATCGAAGGTCGTGGTATCGTTGCGTTCCGAACCAAATTCATAAGGAGTGCCTAAGTAAACTTTACCAGCTGCAATAACGGCTTCAATTTCTTCGGCGAGAGGCAGATTGGGTTTGATGACGGAGAAATCAGTGCTTATGTATTTACTATTTGTGCTTATATAACCGCTAATTCCATTGGCATCTTGGATTTGGTACCAACTATCGTTGACTTTTTCTTTAACAAGGACGTCTTCCCCTTTACTAAGCATCCGAATAACCTTGGAGCCGGGTTCGGAAGCTGGAAGTGTGCGAAAGTTTACGCCATAAATGATTTCCGCATTGCTAATTATTTTTATGTATTTGCTATTCGTCGAAACATAACCGCTTACACCCTGCGCATCTTTGATTTTATACCAATTCGTCGTTGCAAAGTCCGTGACGGTGACAATTTCGTTTGTTTTCAATAAACGTATAACATTACTTGAAGTACTAGCTTGATCTCTGAAACTTACCCCCGAAACAATTTGGGCCTTCGTCGTTATCCCCTCATCTGCCTGAATAGCTGCCGGGACTACAAGAGTAAGCGCTAAAACTAGCATACCAAGAACTATCGTCCATTTTCTCATCGTCATACCTCCATAGGTTGATATCGCTCTAGCTGTATTTGAGTTACGTAAAAACCGAACTGACGAAATGGATACTTTGAACCTGACACCTCCTCTTCATCGTAAAAAGGATGACCCGTATGCCTCAACTGGGTCATCCTCTTCTTGTAGAAGGGTCCCATCGCATTCGACAGCTGGCTAGCACTCTGCCTTAGGCACGAGAGCCCCTGTAGCTTTGCGTCCCAAGCTTTCGCTCGGTTTGCCATTTCGTTGTGATGTTAATTTTTTCATTCGCATCCTTATTATAGTTTGAGCGGGTCCTTCACGAATATAGGCGAAAGGTTGCGTTTGTTGTCGAAATCATAGTGGCTGGGTACCTATTGACGCTATGGTTTATTTTTCCGGTTTACGGACTTCCGGTTTTCGTGTAAGAGGCCAAAACACTTGCAAATTAGGGTCATTTTTCAACTTCACATTGCAGAGCTTCATTTCCCCTTCCTCAAGCTCAGTCACATGCCAAGCATCCGTCTCCATTCCCCCAATGCTGTGTAGAAAAGCAGGAAACTGCTGCTCAGCCTCTTCTAAATCCGGCCAAAATTTAACGCCATAATAGGCTAAACCGTAGTGATTGACTTGTGTACATGTGAAAATCTGTTGCGATATTTTGTGCTGCAGTACATAGGGCATCTTTCATTCCTCCGATAAAAAGGCACGTTCACCATCATGGTGAATGTGCCTTCATTTTTATGATGACGACTTATAAATAAGCATTCTCATGCTTAGCTTTTAACATATTCCAACGACGTTCAACTTCCGTTTCGAACGATTTCAGGGAACCCTCATATTCAGGCTTCGTCATATGCTTCGTTTTCCCCATCGTCTTGAGCCAATCCGACAGTGGAATCTTCTTGCTCTTATCCTCCGGATTATACGTGATGGACGTAACCCCGTGCTCTACTTCATAGAGCGGGAAGAAGCAGGAATCTACCGCAGCTCCGACGATATTGGAGCCTTCCTGGTCATCCGACAACCAGTTGAGTGGACAAGCAATGAGAATTTTCCCATATACCAATCCTTCATTTTGGGCGTACCATTGTGCTTTCGCGGCTTTCTTCACAAGATCCTGCGGATACGCTTCCGACCCCGTAAATACATACGGAATATGGGTAGCAGCCATAATTTGGGCTGTATCCTTGTGATGGAACACTTTACCACCCTGATGCTTCCCAACGTTCGAAGTCGATGTGCGATGACCCATTGGCGTCGAGTAAGACAACTGCGCACCTGTATTCATGTATCCCTCGTTATCGTACTCGAGGATAATCATTTTATGATTGCGCAAAGCCGCTCCGATCGCCGGCCCCATCCCAATATCCATTCCGCCGTCACCAGTGATCATCACGAAGGTGAAATCGTCCTTCAAACCCAAATGGTCGAGTTCGCCACGACGCTTGCGCTCCCAGAACATCTCCACAACGCCTGAGAGGGTCGCTGCACCGTTCTGGAACAGATTATGAATATACGTCGCTTTGTGAGCCGAATACGGATAACCTGTCGTTACAACCATGGCACAGCCTGTATGGAAGATCGAGACAATATCGCCTTCAATCCCCTTGAAAAATAGCTCCAAGCCAGAGAAAATGCCGCAGCCTGGACATGCGCCATGCCCCGGAGCAATACGCTTCGGTTTCTTCGTTAATGCTCGTAAAGGCGGGATACGAACATTCAGCTTACCCGTGTTCTCATCCGGCGTTACCGTGATGAGTCCCGTCTTCAAATCCTCATACTTCATCGGCGTCAACACCCGCTTCGGCGCTTTCGAAGGATCACCTGGCGTGTGGCCATAGTAATCGAAGGGAACCTCCACCTTGCCGCTTTGTACAGCGTCAATGGCAAATTGGAACAAATTATGCCCGTCTTCGGCATAAAAGTCCTTGCCACCTAAGCCGTAGATTCGGCTTATGACAAGCGTATCTCTGTTCCCATGTGTGAACAGCGCCGCTTTAATTTCGTTGACCATATTGCCGCCATGGCCGCCATAGGAATCCGCGCGATCGCCAACGGTGATCGCCTTCACATTCTGCAAAGCTTCAGCGATCTGCTTTGCTGGGAATGGACGGATGATATTCGGCGCGATCGATCCGGCTTTTATGCCCTTCTCGCGGAGCTGGTCAACAACGTCTTTGATGATTTCGGAAGCCGAATTCATCAAGAACACGGCAACTTCCGCGTCCTCCATCCGATATAGCTCAAGAATCGGATAATCACGGCCTGTCAGCTCAGCGTATTCCTGCCGGATGCGGTCATAAACACCTTCAGCGTTATACATGGCCATGGACTGCTGGTAGCAGTTATTAATATAATCCGGCTCATTCATATAAGGACCTACGGTAATCGGATTATTACGATCTAGCGTATCCGGGAAGCCCTGTGGCTTCTCTCCAATGAAAGCATGCACATCCTCACGATGCGCGAACGTTTGCACTCTGCGCTTTTGGTGGGACGTAAAATATCCGTCCGAAGCAACCAAAACCGGCAAACGAACTTCCGGATCTTCAGCCAGCTTTAAAGCTATGATATTCATGTCATAGACCGCTTGAGGGTCCCGACACATCACAATCGGCCATCCCGTATTTAAAGCATAGTACAAGTCAGAGTGATCCCCATGAATATTTAGCGGTCCGGATACGGAGCGGCATACCAAATTCATCACCATGGGAAAGCGTGTCCCGGATTGTACCGGCATTTGTTCCAACATATACAAATAACCGTTGGCGCTTGTCGCGTTAAATACGCGGCCGCCAGCAGTTGAAGCGCCATAACATATGCCTGCCGAACCATGTTCACCGTCTGCCGGAATGAGCACGATGTCATGCTGTCCATTGGACTTCATAAGATCTAGAAATTGGGCAACCTCCGTAGATGGAGATATTGGAAAATATCCCATAACATGATAATTAATTTGATGAGCCGCATATGCCGCCATCTCGTTACCTGATTCATATACAATGCGCTGTTCGACCTTGGCTTGCCCTAATTCCTTCTTGATATCAATGGACATGCGAGTAGTTCCACCCTTCTCCCATAAATACTCTCTAAGAGTTTACAGCTAGATTGAATCGATGCGGCATGCGATTTAAATCCGCATAACCATCTTCTTCCCGCTCATTAGTGAGCGCTTCGGTCGGACAAGCCTGTACACATTTAAGGCAGCCTTTGCAATATTGATAGTCGATCCCCTGTAAGAACATTTGAGGCCGCCCCTTCTTGTCGGGGAGTTCATCCCAAACGAAACAGAAATCCGGACAAACATTATCGCAGGAAGCACAGTGAATACATTTATCTTCATGGAAATGCGGCATCATTCCCGCACGTGAAATGCTTAAATCTTTCAGAATACTGTTCCCAGGGTTCGTTATGACACCACCAATGGACTGCGTTTCATAGCCAAGCACTGGCGTATCGAAACGCACGAAATCGGGCATCGTCTCTCCTTCTGGAAGCGCATACGTTTGGAACTTAACTTCATTGTAACCGCGGTCAAAAGTTCGTAAGGCAGGTGCAACTGCAAGCGGATATTTCTTTTCCAACGATTTACGAATAACGCCTCTCATGACATCTGGATCAAGGAAATCACACAACCGGAACAGCGCGCCAAGCATCGCCATGTTCACACGGTTCTTCTCCTCAAGTGAGATTCCAATTGCATCGATAACGGCAATGGTACCGCCCCGGAGCTTCATCTTTTCCTTCAACTCATCCGGTGTTTTTGTCGAATTCACAAGTACTGTACTATCTTCGTAGATGCCACTGATAACGTTTACAGTTTTGGAGAGTGATTCGTGAAAAACACCGACAACATGCGGTCGTTCGACCGGTGAAGTATCCCGAATTCTCGTATCCATGTCACAAAACCTTATATGTGCTTTCACTGCCGATCCTTTCTTCTCTGAACCATAGGAAGAAAAGCTAACTCCGTTCAAACCCACCCCAACGACTCCCGCTTCCGCCAGCATCTTACCTGCTAGATTTGCGCCGAGTCCACCGATGGATTCCAGTCTAATCTCAAAAAAACCGAGATCGTTCAATTTAGGTAAAGTTACCATGCCAGGTCTCCTTTCAAAAATGAACTGCATAAAGAATGAATAGTATGAATAGTAAATCTACTCTCATTGTAACAAGAAATCTCTGGTAATCAACCTTTTTTTGAAGGGTTCATTTATAGCAAATAATCGATTATGAGGCCGCACCCTCCTAAATAGTAACTTTTCGGCCCTGAATTCTCATCTTGAGTAGAATTATCTTTCTCGGCTTCCTCACAATCCTCACATACGTCCACATAATCATCATCAATCGGATTAAAGACAACACCGCAAACCTGTGAGCACGCTCGCATCCTCATCTCTCCTTGTTTGACAACCAACCCAGATTGTAAACGCTTGCATCTTCGTGTTCCTTTATTATACAGCGGTTTATAGGAATAACACCATAAGTCTTTATCAAATCTTTAGCATTCGAAATGCCCCAATTCTCTTGATAAGGTCAGTTTATGTGAGATAATGTAGAAATAATAAAGATACTGTCGGACAGCGGAAAGGATGGCATTTCATATGCTCCATTCAATCATTTCCAATGAACTACATGGTCTCTTCTACATCATGAGTGCTATATTAATCCATCTAGTTCTTACCCCTATTTTCATTTACAAAGAATATCAGCGTAGATTTCTATTCGCAATTGTTTTAATCGTACTCATCTTTTTGTACTGGAAATTTGAAGACATTGATCCCTTAATTTATTCCCTCCATTTGTTTCCAATCAGCTTGATTGCAGTAATTCTGTTTGTCGGATTTATCCCAGCTTTTATTACCTGGACCTTATTTAACATAGGCTGTATGGTCGTCCTGAATTACTACTGGCAACCCGCTCTAATCAGCAGTGCTGTTTTACTATTAGGTGGATTTCTCATCAGAAATACTACAAATCAACCTACACTTAAGATGAAATTAACTTATGCAACGAGTATGCTGCTCGTGTACGAAGTATTGTATGCTCTTATGATGCTGTACATACAATCTCCTATTACTTTGTATGCTGCATACACCGTAATTTTTTCCTTTTTCTGTCTATGGATGATTACATACTTACAATTTTTCGTGAAAAAACATGAGGTTCACAAACAGAGACTTGTCGCATTGGAAAAGGATCGAATGCTCGGACAGTTCGCTGCCACCATTTCTCATGAAATACGTAATCCTCTCACATCAACAAGGGGCTTCCTACAGTTGCTGGACCAGAAAGAGCTATCCTTCAACGATCACAAACGTTATGTCGACCTTGCGTTGTCGGGTGTGGATCAAGCGAATGCCATCCTGGGTGATTACTTAAACTATGCCAAGCCGTCATCTAACTTACAGGAACAATTAGAACTCAAAGAAGAGATAGAAGCTATGCTGCGTTTCATCACGCCATTTGCTGCAGATCACCAGGTTGCTATCCATATTAGTCATGAAAATGAAGATCCCCTATACATCCTAGGAGAATCCAAAAAGCTGCGCCAATGTTTGATGAATCTTGTTAAGAATGCGATTGAGTCCATGCCTAATGGCGGTAAAATTTCATTAAGCACCTGTAAACTGCCTAATGCCGTACAAATTTCTATTTCTGATACTGGTGTCGGAATGAGTAAACAGCAATTAAATTCGCTCGGTATGCCCTTCTATACAACCAAAGAACAAGGGACTGGACTTGGGCTCGTCGTGGTCATGAGTATTATCAAAATGATGAACGGAAAAATCTCTTTCTCCAGTCATTTAAACCAAGGCACGCAATGCTCCATTTTATTTCAGCAAAAGTGAGCATCCAACGCTCTCCATTAACAACCTTGATGATCTGTGCTATTCTGTTAAGACAAGCAATCACCATGATTGGTTAGGAGGGCTTTACTATGAATTCAGATTTCATTCCGATAAAATCACTTGAGGGCGACTTGAAAATGTCGCATAAGAAGAGGGATTTCGGTCTTACCGTCTCATCCAAAGAGCTGATCCTTCACAAACCTCACATTAATTATTATTTCAAGTTGGAACATATAATTAGCATTATTCCATACGATCATTCTGCTCTCAAAGCCGTCACCTTCGTAAACTTGCGATCAGCTAATCGAGAATTCACCCATGCAGCTCCCGGTTCTGATTACTTCCGCATTTATGTCCAAGCAGCTACCGTCCATAACCGCAGCGGGCTGTTCGAAATTGGGCCAACCGATATCATCATTCCCATCCATCCGAGTATGCTCAAAGCCATATCTGAATATATGCAGCGCATCGGAATAACGATATTTTAGACCTCCTCCACAACAAAAAAGCAAAGGTGAAAAGAAAAGAATCTTTTCTCGCCCTTGCTTTTTTCATTTCATAAGAGATCATTTACAGATTTTACAAATTCTCTTTCTCGACAATAAAGGCTAGTAAGCGTTCGCAGCTCTCCTCTACCATCTCATACACCTCTTGAAAGTTACCCGTGTAATAAGGGTCTGGAACATCTTTATCGGTGCGATCAGGTGCAAAATCTAGCAATTTATAAATGGCAGCTCGTTTCTCACCTTCTACTAACGCAGGCGCAAACGTTGCCAGATTCGTTACATTACTCTGATCCATCGCGATGATATATGTATATTGTACAAAGTCATCGGACCTAACTTGCCTTGCTATTAGACCCTCATGATTAATCTGATACTGATCTAATATATCCCTAGTTCCTTGATGTGGCGGATGTCCAATGTGCCAATCTCCGGTTCCGGCAGAATCAATAGCAATTACAGCATCTAAACCCGCTTTTTTAACCTGATGACGAAAAACGGCTTCTGCCATGGGAGAACGGCATATATTTCCTAAGCAAACGAATAAGACCTGGATCATACTTCACCAAAGATGAGCTTTTTTTCACGCATGGTGAGTGACCTAGCCGGGATATCCAGCACAATTTTACCTTCAGAAAGTCCCCAAATACGCGTGGCATATCTCTCCGCTAGTTCAACTTGGTGCAGCGTAGCAATGACGCTCATATTTCGATCTTTGCAAAGCGATTTCAAATCCTGCAAGATATATTCCGTTGATTTAGGATCAAGGCCAGATACAGGTTCATCGGCGACAAGTACCTTTGGTCCAAGTATTAGCGCTTTAGCAATAGCAACACGCTGCTGCTCGCCGCCGCTTAGTTGACCAACTTTCTTCTCACCCTTATCAAGCAACCCCACTTTTTCTAAATAATCCATGCTGTCCACGTGCTCATCTCTTGAAGTCATGCCAGTCAAAATACGCAAAGGTGTTTGATAGACGCGGCCCATCATGACATTCTTGACAGCGCTTTTATTTCGATTCAAAGCAGGCTTTTCTTCAAGAAATGCGAAATCTCTACCTAATTTGAAGCGTTCGAATGGACCTGGCTTCGATATATCAATGGAGTTATAGATCAGCTGACCGCTTGTCCATTTCTCTTGATGACTGATGCAGCGCAGTAACGTGGTTTTCCCGCTACCACTGCCACCAATAACCGCAATGAATTCGCCTTCATCAACTTGAAAGCTCACTTGTGAAAGTACCTGATTGTCCGGAGGATATACTTTACTTAAATTACGAACTGTAAGCATGACAATGTCTCCTTCGAGTAAGTCTTCTTCCGTCTTTCTGATAGAAAGACTCATTTCATAAGTTGCACTTTTGGGAAAAAATCGCCACTCATTTCAAGCGGTAAGCCTGAGTAGAGGGCGATTTTCTATTTCCCAAAGGATGTTATCTTAATCGCAAGATGTTGGAGCTTCCGCCGTGCCTGCTTCTACATTAATTTTATCCGAAATCGTGTCACGAATGACCGACATAACTAGCTGCAATAAATAGTTGATATCATCTTGAGTTTGCTTGAATTCATTCACAATCGGAATCTCATCTAATTGATCCTGCAGTACTTCAATCTCATTCTCAATTTTCTCAATCATTTTAGCATTTTGGAAAGTCTCGAAAGCAACGACTTCCTTCTGTTTCTTTTTGATCGCACTAATTAGAACCTGGATATCAGGATTCGTAGCGATTTGCTTCTCAGCCTTTTGATAAAACTGTACCTCATTCGAAGTCGTTAACAATTCAGCCAATTCCTTGGCTTTGGTTAAAATATCTTCGCGTACGATCATTTCCGTATTTGTAAACTCCTCTACTTTAAAAGCATGAGGCTGATTATCGTTATGATTATGATCACATTGGGACACTTCTAAACACGCTCCTATCTATTTCACCATCAAATTAAATGGATATTTTCATGGGTTTGTTTACAATTTCACCCTTCAAAATCCAAGTTTGTGCATGCGTGACTTCCACTTCAACCATTTGACCAATTAAAGATTTATCACCAGTAAAATGAATCAATTTATTCGTCCGAGTGCGACCAGCTAGTACATCAGCGTTATTTTTACTTTCGCCTTCAACTAGTACTTCAACGGTCTGCCCTAACAATCTCTCATTACTCGCTTTACTGTGTTTATTTACTAACTCATTCAAGCGATAAAGACGTTGTTTCTTCACTTCCATCGGTACATTGTCTTCCATATCGGCAGCAGGCGTACCTTCTCGCGGTGAATAAATAAATGTAAACGCGAAATCGAAGCCTACCTCCTCATAAAGAGACATGGTCTCATCGAACTGTTCATCTGTTTCGCCAGGAAAACCAACAATAATATCTGTTGTCAGAACGACATCGGGCATCGTTTCTTTAATTTTACCGGCCAGCTGTAAATAATGATCTCTGGAATATTTTCTGCTCATTCTTTTCAGAACCTCGGTATTACCCGATTGAACTGGCAAATGAATATGTTCTACAAGATTACCGCGTTTACCTAGTACTTCAATCAAGCGATCATCAAAATCTCTTGGATGCGAAGTAGTAAAGCGAATACGCGGTACATCAATTTTACGAATATCGTCCATCAAATCAGCGAATGAATACGTAATATCCTCAAAATCTTTACCATAGGCATTGACATTCTGTCCAAGCAGCGTAATTTCCTGAAACCCTTGACGAGCCAAGTCTCTAACCTCAGCAAGCACGTCTTGTGGTCTTCGACTTCTCTCTTTACCCCGCGTATAAGGGACTATACAGTATGTACAGAACTTATCGCAGCCGAACATGATGTTCACCCAAGCACGGATTCCTTCACGTTTTTTCGGTAAATTCTCAACGATATCACCTTCTTTGGACCATACCTCAACGACCATTTCCTTATTATAGAAGGCATCCTTCAATAAAGTCGGAAGTCGATGAATATTGTGCGTTCCGAATATCAAATCTACAAAAGCATGCTTTTGCATAATTCGATTCACGACTGCTTCTTCCTGCGACATACAACCACAAACACCAAGAACCAGGCCTGGTTTCTGTGCTTTCAGTGCCTTTAAATGGCCCAGCTCACCGAACACCTTATCTTCGGCATTCTCCCGAATCGCACAAGTGTTGAGCAGAATAACATCTGCTTGGTACTTGTCCTCTGTCGTTTGATAGCCCATTTGCTCGAGTAAACCTTTCATTACTTCTGTATCATGCTCATTCATCTGACATCCGTAAGTGCGAATCAAATAATATTTATCTTTGCCGAACTCCTGCATGTCCTCAGGAATGGTGAAGTCATAGTGTACGGCGATCTCTTCTTTTCCGCGCTTCTTTGCATCTGTCAGTGAAGGAGGCTGAAAATATTGGGAATAATCCTTGTCGGATTTCACTTGGTTAGCCACTTTCTTTCCTCCTGAGAGTTTTCGTAGAAAACTTACTTCGTAAGCATTAACTGAGTTTTGCTGTTAAACTGACGCAACTTTTATTATAGCATCACATGCCTACATAGTACAAAAAGAAATTAGCATATGTATGAATATTTACATACAGAACTAATCTATTAGTTCTGCGAAATCGCCAGTTTTCACACCAGCAGCATTCCCCTCATCCGTGTCAATGTGCATATCTAATGCATAGTTATCAGATACACGCGCAATGACATTTTCGAGAATCAATGGGCGTTCTCCATTCACTCTGACACGCAGAAGCTGTTTATCTTGAATGCCCCATTTCTTTGCATCCGAAGTATGGAAGTGAATATGTCTAGCCGCGACTATTACACCTTGCTCCAGATCTACTTCCCCCTTTGGACCAATGACACGAAGCCCAGGAGTTTGCTCAATGTGTCCGGATTCACGTACCGGCGGATTTATCCCTAAAGAAAAAGCATCCGTTCGCGATACTTCGATTTGTGTACTTGGACGTGCGGGTCCAAGAATACGTACCTTTTCGATCTTTCCTTTGGGTCCAACAATCGTTACCGTTTCTTGAGCCGCAAATTGACCGGGTTGTGAGAGATCCTTAAACGTCGTCAATTCATATCCTTGACCAAATAAAATGTCGATATGAACTGGAGATAGATGTATGTGTCTAGCTGAAACCCCTACCGGAACTGTTTTCATAGTACCCATCCTTTAACTTTTATAATAGTAGCCAGTATTGCCGCTCAGCAAAAAAGGCATACGGAAAATCTCCATATGCCCTCAAGGTGTAACTATTATTTGAATTCAGTAAGCATTTTGCTGAAATCAGCTTCTGAAAGCTTAAGGTCTTGTTTCGAAAGTCCTTCTTTAGCAAAGCTTGGAATGGAATCTTCATAGCTCTTTTTCTCTTTGTTTTGATAGATAATACCCGTCAACATGGAGTTTGTTTCCATGATTTTGGTCATTGCCATCACACGGTTTGTATAATCATAGTCAGGAATTTCATCCAGATCCACGATGTTTTCTTTGAACCAGTCATACGTATTTACTTTATTGAAAGTTACGCATGGGCTAAATACGTTAATCAAAGAGAAGCCTTTGTGATTCAAACCAGCTTCGATAACAGCCGTTAACTGTTTCAAGTTACTGGAGAACGATTGTGCTACGAAAGAAGCACCGGCTGCCATCGCAACTTCTAAAGGTGAAATCGCAGACTCAATTGTACCTGATGGAACGCTTTTCGTTTTGAAACCTTCAGCACTACGTGGGGATGCTTGACCTTTCGTCAAACCGTAGATTTGGTTATCCATAACGATATAAGTTACATCAATATTACGACGAATCGCATGTACAGTATGTCCCATACCAATTGCGAAGCCGTCGCCGTCACCGCCTGAAGCGATAACTGTCAAATCGCGGTTAGCCATTTTCACACCTTGTGCGATTGGCAAAGATCTACCGTGAATACCGTGGAAACCATAAGCATTGATGTAACCAGAGATACGACCGGAACAGCCGATACCAGATACGATTGCTAAACCTTCAGGCTCTAAACCAACATTAGCTGCAGCACGCTGAATGGCCGCTTGTACGGAGAAGTCTCCGCAACCTGGACACCAGTTAGGCTTTACATTGTTACGGAAGTCTTTTAATGTTGCCATGCTAAAGTCAACTCCTTACATTTTTGTTCAATTTCCGCTGGCAAGAACGGGTTACCATTGTATTTAAGAACGTTTTTAATTTTATCTGCATGACCAACATGCAGTTTAATTTGATCTGCTAATTGTCCAGTTGCGTTGTTTTCAACAACGATAACTGTTTTTGCTTTTTCAACAAGAGGTCTCAACTGCTCTGCAGGGAACGGATGAATCAAACGCACTGTAGCGTGATTTGTCTTAATTCCTTCCAGTTCAACGCGGCTTCTCGCTTCATCGATCGTTCCACCAGTGGAACCCATTCCGATAATCAGAAGATCTGGATTCTCATGAGGTGCGTCGAATTTAATGGCATCCGTTACTTGAATGTGTTTCAATTTCTCAAGACGCTTATCCATCATACGTTGACGGTTTTCAGTGCTTTCCGAAGGACGACCTGTTTGGTCATGCTCAACACCTGTAACATGATGAATACCATTTTTCACGCCAGGAACCACACGCGGTGAAACACCGTTTTCCGTGAACTCATAACGTTTGAACAATTGATTTGCTTCTTGTTCAGGAACATCTGATACTAGTGCTCCGCGGTCAATCACAATGCGGTTGTAATCTAGCATCTCTGCTGATTGTTTACCCAAGGAGAGTTGCAGATCCGTCATCAAAATGACCGGAACTTGATATTTCTCAGCAAGGTTGAAAGCTTCAATCGTATCATAGAAGCACTCTTCAATCGTGCTTGGGGAAAGAACGATTTTCGGGATTTCACCGTGTGTACCGTATACCATCGCATTCAAATCGGATTGTTCTTGTTTTGTCGGAAGACCCGTACTTGGACCACCACGTTGTGTATCTACGATAACAACAGGCGTTTCAGTCATACCCGCCAGACCAATGGCTTCCATCATCAAAGATAGACCAGGACCTGCAGAAGCAGTAAGTGCACGAGCACCTGCGTAGTTTGCACCGATAGCCATTGTACATGCTGCAATTTCATCTTCGGTTTGGATAACAGTTCCACCCAATTTAGGAAGTGCTTTTTGCAAGTATTCCATAACTTCAGATGCTGGTGTAATTGGGTAAGCTGGCATAAAGCGGCAACCTGCAGCTACAGCTCCAAGAGCGATGGCATCGTTACCGATCATGAACAATTTTTGATTGCCGTCAGCTGGTTCCAATTGGAAGTCAGCAATAGGTCCACCGGCTAATTCTAGTACGGATTCTGCACCTTTACGAACAGCTTCAATATTTTTTTCTACAACAGCTGCGCCTTTACGGCCAAATTCTTCTTCAACAGCTTTATTAAACACGTCAAGCGGCAAACCGAGCAATGCCCAAGAAGCGCCTGAAGCGGCCATGTTCTTAAATAGGGAAGTTCCTAGTTCTTCTGCAATCGCAGTAATTGGAACTGGAAACAAACGTGCTTTAATTCCTTCAGGTAAAACGGGGTTAAACTTTGCATCTGCAACAATAACACCGTTATCACGAAGTTCGTGTGCGTTAAAATCGATACTTTCTTGGTCGAAAGCGACCAGAATGTCCAAATCGTCTGAAATTGCGCGAATCGGTTTAGTGCTGATGCGAATCTTGTTATTTGTATGTCCCCCCTTAATCCGTGAAGAGAAATGACGGTACCCATACAAATAGTAACCGAGACGGTTCAATGCAGTAGAGAAAATGCGGTCTGTACTTTCGACCCCTTCACCCTGCTGACCTCCGATTTTCCAAGATAACTGACTAATCACCGTACGTCCACTCCTTTTGATTGTAGCTGCATGAAGACCTAAAAAAGCTGATTTGTGTAATTTAAGATGACGCTATAAAAATTTTCTTTCACTGTCATCCAAATTCTATGCCTTTACAGAGTAAATTGCAAGGGGTTTAAACGATTCTAAAACATAGAGTTTTTAGATCGAATCCATATCAATATTAGAATGATTCCCAACTTTCATCTCGGAAGATTGGTGAGCATGAATTTCCGCCAATTTCCATAGAGGAATGCCTCCACTTGTGTTTCCTTATAGTTTTTACATAAAGCTTCTATTATATTTCCGTATTGACCGACATGCCTCAAACCTTTCATCCATTGCTCAATCCCATCAAAATCCGATCCGAAGCCAATATGCCCTTCCCCACCCAATGAACAAACATGATCAATATGCTTTAGCAGTGTCGTAATGGGAACAGCTAAATTAGTGCTATCTACAAAATAAGGAACGAACGTAATCCCGATCAGCCCTTGACACTGGATGATAGCTTTGATTTGTTCATCTGATAAATTTCTTGGATGAGGACAAACTTTTTGAGCATTCGAATGGGATGCAATGAATGGTTTAGCATATACCTCAACCAATTCCCAGAACGCCGTTACTGATAAATGTGATACATCTGCTATTATACCCATAGTTTCTAATTCTTTTAACATCAGCTTGCCTTTTCTTGTAAAACCACTTTTACGCGGCTCCATAACACCATCTGCTGCCCAATTTGCATAGTTCCAAGTCAAACCAATACTTCTAACACCAAGGTGGTGAAGAATCCTTAAATGTGTCATATTACCAGCTATTGCATCTAAACCTTCAAGAGTAAGAATAGCTCCAATCTGTTCCCCCGCTTCAACCGTTCGCCAGTCTTCTACATTCTGAATAAATTTCATTCCTGGATGACGAATAATTTTTCGATGAAATAAATCAACCATTTGCAAAATATGATCGAATGTAGGCTGCTGAATGGAGTCCGATAAGTAGATGGCAAAGCACTGAACTTTTACTCCCGCTTGCTTAAGTCTTGGATAACTAACATCCAACTCTTGTTCTTCCTTATCGAAATCCAGCTTAGGGTTCATATATAATTTCGTAAGCGCATCGCAGTGACCATCCATTATTCTCATCCTAGCAGCCTCCTATACACCATCTTCTAAACAACACAAAAACCCCTAAGCAGAGGTTTGATAGGAATTGTGAAAAACCTGTCTACTAGGTAAACAGGCTAGTTATTTAGTATGGTACGGTTTATTACCTTGGCTCTACAATAAGTTTAATGGCCGTCCGATCTTCCCCGTCAATCACGATGTCTGTGAAGGCTGGTACACAAATTAAGTCAACTCCACTGGGCGCGACAAATCCTCTTGCGATAGCTACTGCTTTGATGGCTTGGTTTAAGGCGCCTGCACCTATAGCTTGGAGCTCAGCAGCTCCACGCTCACGCAAAACACCTGCCAATGCACCTGCTACGGAGTTTGGATTGGACTTTGCTGAAACTTTTAATACATCCATGAATAGTACCTCCTCGGGAATGATGGATAGATTCCATTACCCATCATATTCTCAAGGTTTCACAAACATGCTATCGTATCCAATTTAAATGTTCGCAAAATTTGGAATTATCTGCTAATCCATGAAAACTTGATCTTCATCATAACGGATAAGGTTAATTCCTTTTGCCAAACCTGTCTGATCGTTCAATTCAATTACAACAGCATGGAAATGCCATTTGCCTTCATCCGTTACGAATCGAACTGGAAGCTGTGTTTTGAACTTTTGCAGTACAGCATTACGTTCAACGCCTAGAATACCATCACGCGGCCCTACCATCCCTACATCGGTTACATAAGCTGTTCCTTGCGGCAAAACACGGTTATCATTCGTTTGTACATGTGTATGAGTACCGACAACTGCTGACACTTTACCATCCAAATGCCAACCCATTGCAATTTTCTCAGAGGTTGCTTCCGCATGGAAATCGACAAATACAAATTTATGTTTCTTCTTATCCGCTTCAAGAATTTCGTCCACTTTACGAAATGGGCAATCAATCGGCGGTAAGAATGTGCGTCCTTGCAAATTAATAATCAGTAATTCCTGATCCTTGACCTTAATGATCGTATGTCCTCTACCCGGTGTTCCAGGAGGAAAGTTAGCGGGTCGAACCATCTTCTCGTCACGATCAATGAAATCAAAAATCTCTTTCTGGTCCCATGTATGATTACCCATCGTCAGAGCCTGAATGCCCATCTCATAGATTTCTTTAGCAATAGCCGATGTAATACCTTTCCCTGCAGCAGCATTCTCACCATTAGCAATGAACACTGCGTGAGGATGAGCTTGTTTTAATCTAGGCATAATATTTTTTAACGCTTTTCTTCCAACAGATCCTACAATATCTCCAATAAATACTATTTTCATAACAAATTATAGCTCCTTTATAAACACTAGATGCAAAGGCGAGCAATTGATGATTTCAATGACCAGCCTGAAAATAAGGAAAAGTGGCTATAATAGCCACTTTTCGCATTTGGTATCTTATTTAGCGTATTCAACAGCCCTTGTTTCACGAATGACCGTAACCTTAATATGTCCTGGATAATCGAGTTCACTCTCGATTTTCTTCGTAATATCGCGGGCTAGACGGAACGCCTCGGTATCATCCACTTTCTCCGGCTGAACCATTACGCGTACTTCGCGACCTGCTTGAATGGCGTATGATTTCTCAACACCTTCGAAGGATTCCGAAATTTCTTCAAGCTTCTCCAGACGTTTAATATACGTTTCAAGCGTCTCTCTGCGTGCTCCAGGTCTTGCTGCGGATAAAGCATCTGCAGCTCCTACTAACATCGCAATAACAGAGGTTGCTTCCACGTCACCGTGATGCGAAGCAATACTATTAATAACGACTGGATGCTCCTTATACTTTTTACCAATCTCAACACCGATTTCCACATGAGATCCTTCAACCTCGTGGTCTAGCGCCTTACCGATGTCATGAAGCAGCCCGGCACGTTTCGCCAAAGTTACGTCTACCCCGAGCTCCCCGGCCATCAGACCAGCCAGATAAGCTACTTCCATGGAATGTTTCAACACGTTTTGACCGTAACTTGTTCTGAATTTCAAACGACCCAAAATTTTGATCAAGTCAGGATGCAATCCGTGTACACCAACCTCAAACGTGGCTTGCTCCCCATATTCGCGGATACGTTCGTCCACTTCTTTACGGGATTTCTCAACCATCTCTTCTATGCGTGCTGGATGAATACGTCCATCAGCAACAAGCTTTTCTAAAGATGTACGAGCAATTTCGCGTCGGATTGGATCAAATCCTGATAAAATAACTGCTTCTGGCGTATCATCAATAATAAGGTCGATACCCGTCAATGTTTCCAGTGCGCGAATATTACGTCCTTCACGTCCGATGATGCGGCCTTTCATTTCTTCATTTGGCAATGATACAACTGAAACGGTTGTTTCAGCAACGTGATCTGCAGCACAACGTTGAATGGCGAGCGTGATGATTTCACGGGCTTTCTTATCGCCTTCTTCTTTGGCCTGCTGTTCGATTTCTTTAATAAGCTGTGCGGTTTCGTGACGAACTTCCTGTTCTACATTTGTAAGAATGATACTCTTAGCTTCATCCATTGTAAGCCCAGAAATTCGCTCTAACTCCGAAACTTGGCTTTTATAAAGCTGATCAATTTGTGATTGCGTATCCTCGATCCGCTTCTCTTTGTTGGCAACTTGCTCTTCTTTACGCTCGAGAGATTCTAATTTTTTATCCAGCGATTCCTCTTTTTGCAACAATCGTCTTTCTTGTCGTTGAATTTCATTTCGACGTTCACGAATGTCTTTTTCAGCTTCGGACCTCAGTTTATGCACTTCGTCCTTTGCTTCCAGAACCGTTTCTTTTTTCAGTGCTTCTGCTTCCTTCTTTGCAGATTCTCTAATCTGTTCAGCGGCTGTTTCAGCACTGGAAATTTTCGCTTCTGCAAGAGATTTACGGATAAAATAACCAATCCCTAAGCATGCAGCTCCAACAATGAGAATGATCGCGATCCAGATGAATGGCATCATCTTGTTCACCTCCTCGTTGGTTTCTCCAAGGTGTTAGCCTGGGATTCCCTTCGGTTTTTTAATCCGATTTTTAATTGTTTGACTAGTCATACATACCCTACTTATTAAGAGCATGGCTTTTAAATGAATGCGCACCGTGCGTTAGAGGCACTATAGTGCTAATAATCCATAATCAACAGTGTAAAAATTGGCGGTTTCTACATCTGTCCCCTCAAAATCAATGAATTAAGTATGATTTTGAATACATTATGAAAATATACACTGTTATTTTATCTTTTGTCGAAGAAGCTTGTCAAGCGAATGTCCCTGAGATGACAGAATAAGTATTTCTAGTACCTAAACAACACTTAATGTCATTAACTAACTTAACATATAATTAATGACATTAACAATCAAAGTGGTCATCTGAGATTTCAAATTCCTCCTCACTCGATTCACTGCTTAATACCGCCAAAACCTTGTTAACAACAGAGCCCGTATAACCTCTCCGCATTAGAAAAGCTCCTGTCTTTCTTTTACGATCCAGTGTCTTGCCTGAGGTTTGCTTCCATTTCGTTTGGCCCAACTTCATTGCCCCTGTATACTCATCTTCGGGATTGATAGTCTCCATAGCATTTTTAACTAATTCTTTATCAATGCCTCTTTGTTGTAGCTCCTGTCGAATGAGATTACGACCTTTTCGTTGCGAAATAATGCGATTATCTGTCCACATTTTCGCAAATTCCTCATCATTGATATAATTTTGCTGGACTAGCTTCTCACATGCCCATGCAATAATAGGCACTTCGAATCCTTTTTCTTTCAGCTTACGTTTTACTTCACTTAATGAATGAGGTCGTCTGCCTATCATGCTTATTGCCTTTATATAGGCCATATTCTGTTCCTCATCAAGTGTTATACTTTCGATTTCTTTGAGATGTATGGTTTCCCCTTTATTTAACCGATGCTTGATTAAAATATCTTCATGAACGGAGAATGCGTATTCTTCATTTAGAAATATATTGTATCGATGCTTCCCACGCTTCTGTTTCTCAACCTTGGTGATGATTAACAAAGGTTGTTGCTCTTCACTATTCAAAACTAACCAACTCCTTCAATGAAGAAAAGCACCTTAACACAAGGTTTAAGGTGCTTTCATGTATGATCATTTAAACTTATTCGAAATCTGGTTCTAACTCATCATCTTCCTCGTCAACATTAAGAGGGATTGCTTTGATTAAATTACTGTTCTCTCGAATCCGTAATTCAATCGTTTCCGAGATACTTTTGTTATCTTTCAAAAACTGCTTCGAATTCTCACGGCCTTGACCAAGACGCTCGCCTTCATACGAATACCAAGCTCCGCTTTTATTAACGATATCCATCTCTGTTCCGATATCAATAATACTGCCTTCGCGTGAAATTCCTTCACCGTACATAATATCCACTTCCGCTTGTTTGAACGGTGGAGCTACTTTATTCTTAACGACTTTAATTCGTGTGCGGTTACCAACCATATCATTACCTTGCTTGATCGTTTCCACACGACGAACATCTAGCCGAACGGATGAATAGAACTTAAGTGCACGGCCACCAGGTGTTGTCTCTGGGTTACCGAACATGACGCCAACTTTTTCACGCAATTGGTTAATGAAAATCGCGATAACCTTGGACTTGTTGATCGCACCAGACAGCTTACGAAGTGCTTGGGACATCAAACGAGCCTGCAGACCCACGTGAGAATCACCCATGTCGCCTTCAATCTCTGCTTTAGGCACTAATGCCGCTACAGAGTCAATAACAATAATATCTACAGCACCACTTCGCACTAGTGCTTCAGCGATCTCAAGTGCTTGTTCACCGGTATCCGGCTGAGAGAGTAGAAGCTCATCTATATTAATACCAAGCTTGCTTGCATAAGAAGGATCCAATGCGTGCTCCGCATCGATAAAAGCTGCTTGTCCACCATTCTTCTGTACTTCTGCGATAGCATGCAGAGCTACCGTAGTTTTACCAGAAGACTCGGGTCCATATACTTCAATAATTCTTCCGCGTGGAAATCCACCTATTCCAAGAGCGATATCAAGCGCAAGAGAGCCGGATGAAATCGTTTCAACTTGCATATGTGTAGATTCTCCAAGCTTCATAATGGAGCCTTTTCCGAACTGTTTCTCAATTTGACGTAAAGCATTATCAAGTGCTGCGCGACGATCTGACAAAACACTCACTTCCTTCTTCTATCATTATAGGTATATGATAACTTGTTTTCAGGTGTTTGCCAAGCATTTTTTCGAACATACATTCGACTTTTTAGCGAACAAACAAAAAACCGCAACAAAGTTATCGCTTTGTTACGGTTCTTCCGTTAACACTTAGTTTCATTATATGCGAACTCTAGCTATCTTTCAACTGTTTCCATAAATGATAGAGTGCGGTTTTGGCCGCTCTATGCTTGATGGACTCCCGATTACCAGATAGCTGCAGAGTAATAACCCTTGTTGCTACGTCTTTTTGAGCAAAACCTATATAAACAAGCCCTACTGGCTTGCCTTCAGACGGACTTGGACCCGCTACACCCGTAACTGATAGTCCAAAGACACTTCCGGTCACAGTAATCAATTGCTCCGCTAAGAGGGTCGCTGTCTCGCTGCTAACAGCACCTGGGGAACCCTCCCCTTCCAGCACATCCATTGGAACGCCGAGCAGCTTATGCTTCAAGGCATTAGAATAACAAATAATCCCTCCCAGAAAAGATTGGGAACTCCCCGGCACTGCAGTAATCAAATCACTTAGCATGCCGCCTGTGCAGCTTTCGGCCACAGCAAGTGTCTGTTTCTTCTCGCCAAGCAATTGCAGCACAATCGTTTCGATGGGAACATCTTGGTCGGCATAGAGATGCTCTCCTAATCGCTTTCTAATCTCTAGTTCAGTCGCTTGAAGATTCCGTTCACCTTCCAAAGGTGTCTGTGCACGTGTTGTTAAGCGAATCGTCACTTCGCTTTCTTTGGCATATGGAGCGATCGTTGGGTCCGTTTGAGCTTGGATAAGATCAAGTAATTGATGCTCCAAATTAGATTCACCGATGCCGGCAAATTTAAGCATTTTGGAATATAGCGGAATCTCATTAGTCATCCGTGCACGCAGCCAAGGGGCCGCATACTTGGCGAACATAGGCTTCATTTCTTTGGGCGGGCCAGGCAGCAGAATGAAATGTGTCCCTTCGTATGTAAATGCATTACCAACTGCAAGTCCTGTTTCGTTATGTAAAGGATCACTTCCCTCTATCATCATCGCTTGTCGTCTATTGCTTTCCACCATATGGATCCCGCGTGACTGGAACATATCCGTGATTATTTTCATAGAGGGCTCATGCAAAATCAATTCACGGCCAACAAACGCAGCAAGCACATCTTTCGTCAAATCATCCTGCGTAGGTCCAAGACCTCCTGTACAAATAACCACGTCAGCCCTTGAAGCGGCTAATTTGAAGCTATCTAGCAACCTCTGTTCATTGTCACCAACGACAGTTTGGAAATACATATCTACGCCAAGCGCAGCACATTCTCTGGAGAGAAATTGAGCATTTGTATTTACAATTTGGCCTAGTAAAAGTTCCGTTCCAACTGCGATTATCTCAGCTTTCATTTCGAATTCCCTCCTTAAAATGAGAAAACCTCTACCCTCGGCCATTCAAAGATGAGTGACCTCATATTGGGATTTTGGTCTCCAACCAAAGATCCCTGATGCGGCGAGACTTTGGTCTACGACCAAAGATCCCTAATGTGGTAGAAAAAACACAATAGGTTGCCCTATTGCGCTTTTTCTGAAAAATCTATGACATGCTTATTTTTTACAAAGTACTCTACACCTGAATACACGGTAATAATTGCTGCTACCCAACTAGCTATAACATCAAAAGGAAAGTGCAGAAACGTAAAAGGAAAATTATTGATAAGTAGTGCAATGATGGCTGTAATCTGAGCTGCCGTCTTCGCTTTTCCCCATTTGCTAGCTGCCATCACGGTGCCTTCCAATAGAGCAATTTGGCGAAGTCCTGTGACAGCCCACTCTCTACTGATAATGACAATGACAATCCAAGCATCTACTTTGCCCATTTCCACTAATGAGACGAGCACAGCCGTAACAAGCAGCTTATCCGCTAAAGGATCAAGCAGCTTGCCCAAGTTAGTTACAAGATTACGTTTTCTGGCAATGTAACCATCTAAACTATCTGTACTCGCTGCAATAATGAAAATTAAAGCAGCAATAATTTGATTATACGTTATGCTAAATTCCTCTATCCGTATATGAGGGAATTTCACCTTAATCAACAGAAAAAACATGATAATAGGTACTAATAAAATCCTCGCCACGGTGATGCGGTTAGCTAGGTTCATGCAATTACCTCCCCAGATAAGTCAAACTCATAAGAGTGGGTAATGCGAACTTTAGCTAGTTCACCTATGTTAAGCTTCGCATTCGACACGAATACTTCTCCATCAATCTCAGGAGCATCAAATTGGGAACGCCCAATATATACATCACTTCTACCATCGTATCTTTCGATCAGCACGTCAATTTCCTGCCCGATGCGGCGTCCGCCACGCAGATTCGAGATTTCACGCTGAATTTCCATAATCGCGTTCGCGCGGTACTCTTTTACATCATCAGGAACTTGGTCCGGTAAACGAGCTGCTGGCGTATCATCTTCCTTGGAATAGGCAAAAACACCAAGACGGTCAAACTGAACATCGCGAACAAATTGTTTCAAGTTCTCAAAATCTTGTTCAGTTTCGCCTGGGAAACCTACGATTAGTGATGTGCGTAGGGCTACATCAGGAATCGCTTCACGAATTTTACGAACCAGTTCACGCGTATCCTTCTGACGGCCAGGTCTGCGCATCCGTTTGAGGATAGAATCTTCACTGTGTTGAAGCGGCATATCGATGTACTTACATACCTTCGGATTAGATGCCATGACAGCAATCAATTCATCACTAAAGAATCCAGGGTATGCATAGTGCAGCCGTACCCATTCGATGCCTTCGACTTCACTCACTTTATTCAGCAAGGTCGGCAGCATGAAACCATCATATAGATCTGTTCCATAATTCGTGGAATCCTGAGCGATTAGACTAATTTCTTTAACACCCTGTGCAGCAAGATTGGCTACTTCCGCAACGATGGACTCCATGCTTCTGCTTTTGAAGCTTCCACGCATAATTGGAATACTGCAGAATGTACAAGCGTTATCACAGCCTTCAGCAATTTTCACATAGGCTGTATATCGTGGAGTAGTCATGAGTCTTGGCAGGTCCGCATCATAATTAAACACCGGATTCCCAACAAGAACCGGTTTCTTTCCGCGAAGCGCTTCATCTACGATATGGTTGATTTTATCGAAATCTCCGGTACCTACGATGCCATCAATCTCTGGCATTTCTTCCATCAACTGCTTTTTGTAGCGTTGCGTAAGACATCCTGAGACGATTAGCGCCTTGAGATTCGCTGTTTGCTTTAGTTCTGCCATATCCAAAATTGTATTAACGGATTCTTCTTTCGCTGCATCAATGAACCCGCAAGTGTTCACGATAATGACAGTAGCATCTTCCTTGTTATCAACAAGCTGAAAACCACGGCCATGAATTAATCCTGACATAATCTCGGAATCGACCAAATTCTTTTCGCATCCGAGAGTAACTACTTTAACCTTTTCTGTCATGAAAGAAACAACCTCCAATAGTCCTAAAAAACACTCCCTACCAGTATAATACAAGCCCTATAGGGTGTCAAAATGTAAAAACCCCCTATATGTAGGGGGGGACACTCCAAAGAACATCGTATGTATGCCTATTTCAAGTTTACAAATTGTAAATCAAGAGGAATTTCTGCCTTACGCAAGAGCGCAATAACGGCTTGTAAATCATCTCGACTCTTCCCGGTTACCCGGATTTGGTCACCTTGGATTTGCGTCTTAACTTTAAGCTTGGAGTCACGAATAAGAATGTTTATTTTTTTCGAGTTCTCCTGATCGACACCTTGTTTCATGCTAATTTTCTGCCTTACGGTGGAACCAGCAGCTGGTTCTACTTTACTGTACTCGAGATTCTTAATCGAGATACCGCGTTTGGTCATCTTGGCGTGCATAATATCAAGGACATTCTGAAGCTTAAACTCATCATCTGAGGTGACAACAAGCTGGTCCTTATCCAATTTAATGCTGCTTTTACTACCTTTAAAGTCAAAGCGGGTAAGGATCTCTTTTTCCGCCTGCTGTATGGCGTTGTTTAGTTCCTGCATATCCACCTTGGATACGATATCAAACGAACATTCTGAACTCATCTTAGACAAAACATCCTTTCCATCAAATTACAATAGCATTATAGCAAGAAGCCGTAAAAAAAGAAACATCCCAAGCCTCTTCGGCCTAGGATATCTCTTGGCATTTTTAATTACCCGGGAAAGCGCAGGAAACGTCAAAAAGCTAGTTTTTTTGCAAATTGAGCTGTACCCTCTTGGGGTTTGGTGTATCCCCGACAGGAACGATCGTACCATTCACAGTAAGCTCCAAAGCACTGGCTGCACCTACATTTAAATACGCAGAACCAGTTAAATCAAAAGAGTCCGTGTCACCAGCTTTGTAAAGCTTCTGTCTAAGCATTTCTTTACCGCCTGCCTCTGTAAGAGAATCCACACGAATCCAACAGGAACCTGTTATTTTCATTTGAATATTAAGATTGGAAGCACCGGTTATCGTGTAATTATCTACACCTTTCTCGCTGCTGCTAAACTTAACCTGAACAGATGGCGTTGGTGTCGGCGCCGGTGTTGGAGTTGGAGTCGCAAGAGGCGCCACTTTACCGTCACTGGACGCATTCATTGTCGTACTTGGAGCAGTGCCAGTCGTTGGATTCGTCGAATCTGTGATTCTCGGAGATTGCGTTTGGGAAGGATTTTGATCTGCTGGCGTTCCCTTATAATTCTTGTATGTATAATAGTATACGATACCGAATATAAGCAAAATGAAACAGACAAACATCGTACCCGAAGCCCAGCGGCTCAATTTTTCGGTATTACGGACACTCGTTCTATTTTTACGAATCGTTTCAACAACTGGTTTCTCTACAGCTGGGGAGGGATTCGTCGTTTGGTACATGCCCAGAACTTCTGCAGGGTCAAGTCCCACCGCTTCAGCGTAGCTTTTAATAAAGGCACGTACATAGAAGCTTCCTGGCAGAACCTTGTAGTTTCCTTCCTCAATCGCTTCCAAGTAACGTTTACGAATTTTCGTAACTTCTTGTAGATCATCAAGCGAGATCTTTTTTTCCTGGCGTGTTTTACGTAAAATGTATCCTAGATCAGACATATGGTCACCTCCCCGCAGAATCTTCTTTAATTAATGACGTTACAGACACTAAAAAGGTTCGGACGTATACGTAAATGAATCATAATTGATTTCTTCATCTGGGCTATTTCGCAGTTCAATAATATAATCGAAGTGATTATATGTGTATTCCGACTCCCGAATAAATATATCCGGATGCTCGATAACCTTGGTAGAAGGCATACCCATAATATCCTGCAAAAGGCTGTAATGTTTCTCATTGGAACGTATAGTGGAAACGATACCATCAATAATATATACATTATTTGGAGTCATTTCATCTTCCGACAGTTGACTGCGCACGGTTTGTCTGAGTAACGTAGAGGAAACGAAAGTCCAACGTTTGTTTGCGCATACACTTCCTGCAATAATCGACTCCGTTTTACCAACTCGCGGCATTCCACGAAGGCCAACAACTTGGTTCCCTTCTCTCTTGAAAATCTCGCCAAGGAAGTCAACTAATAGCCCCAATTCATCACGAGTAAAACGGAAAGTTTTGCGATCATCCGAATCGCGCTCAATATACCGACCATGACGGACAGCCAAAATATCAACAAGCTTTGGGGGTCTAAGAGCGGTAATAGTAATATTATCTACTTTTCTTAACATTTTACCCATTAAGTCAATTTTTTCTTCATCATTGGTTTGTAGAAGCATACCGCGTGTTCGATCTTCTACCCCATTTATAGTCACAATATTAATATCCAGCATCCCCATCAAGGAAGCTATATCCCCTAATAAGCCGGGACGGTTTTTGTGAATTTTGTACTCCATATACCATTCTTTAACGTCCAATCTTTCCACCTCATCGCCATATCTGTCTCGAACAAGTCGACACCTATTCAAGTAATTTCTACAATTTCCGTCAATGTCCTTCTTTTATCGCGCGAAAATACTCAAATTTATTTCATTTTTAGTTCTTTAAGCTCTTGTTCGTTGTAAATCGTTCCGCCCTTTTTCCAAGAGTTGGTTTTCATCATAGCGAGACGATTGTCCAAAATTTGAGCCCAGTTAAGTTCAGCGGACACGGCTCCTGAAATATCCACAACCGATACTCCGATAGACTTAGCTTTCTGTACTTGTGCCTCATCTACTGGTGTATAGAAAATAATCGTGCTGGAGTGATGCTGCCTCGTTTGGAAGGATAACTGCTGAAACCACTGTTCATTATTATCCAGCAAAACAATATGGTCCGCTTCCTCCGAAGGTGCCCAAGCAGAAGGAATGGGACGATCACTTCGAGTCACCCATTCCACGACAACATTTTGTGCTAATAGATCTTGGATCCATTTATTTTTTAAGGTCTCAATCTGAAGAGAATCAATTTGCAAGAACGAAGCTTGATCATTTACCTGACTTGTGATCCCTTTGGCATCAAGCTGACTTTGTAATAAAGTCCATTTACCCATCGAAAGTCCTTGTCCTATCACTCCATTAGCAGAAGGAAACAATTCATTACCAATGACATATATGTAATCATATTTGCTTGCTTTCAACTTTGCTATAACGCTTTCATCCAATTGATTCAAATCCTTGATCCAATCGAAGGCTATAAAATTCGCATCTCTCCACTGCTGAAGCGCATTCCCTACCGACTGCTTCGCAGTCGCAGACATACTAGCTCCTGTCAGCATTAGCACAGATAATTTATTATCCAATAACTCCTGCTTAATGGCTGGAATTCCACGATTCCCACACCCCGTTAAAATAAAAGATAAGAGCAATAAAGTAAGCACAAAACGTTTGATTACCATGAAGTTACAATTCCTTTCATCCTTATAAAGCGTGCAAAAGCCTCCGAAAGAGGAGGCTTTCACATAGTACCCTATTGAATTGTAAAACGGTTATTAACCTTTGTCTACTAATTTTACCATGAGGCGGGCAATTGTGAGCTTTTCTTGCTCATCCCCTGCATCCCACAGCTCTTTAAGCACTCGCTCTTGTTCATTTTCAGGATCCACTTTATTAGCCAGAAATTCACCGATTTGAAAAGCGAGCTTAGAAATGGTTTCCTCACTCATCCCCGCATGTCCAGCCTGACTCACACGCTCAGCCAAAAACTCTTTCCACTTATCAAATACCTTAAGTACAGTAGCCATTGTAAGAAGCCTCCTTTGAGTTATGAGAAATGGTCATTACATACGTAATATTCGCTTCCCAGCTCAAAATTATGCGCGAGACTTCTTACTCTGTACTCAGGTTAACCATCCACCATTTGGACTTATGATTTGACCCGTAATATAACCGGATTCAGGCAGTGCTAGAAAGTATACAAGCGAAGCAACTTCATCAGGCAAAGCAAAACGGCCTACCGGAATTTCATTGGCGATCGCTTCCCGCTCCTCAGGTTGAAATCCTGCCATCATTTCGGTATGTACCGCACCGGGCGCTACGGCATTCACCGTCACACCAGAAGGAGCCAGCTCCTTCGCTAACGCCTTCGTAAAGGCATTCAACCCACCTTTAGCTGTTGAGTATACAACCTCACAGGAGGCACCTGAGATGCCCCATATGGAGGATACGTTAATAATACGGCCATACTTTTGTTTAACCATGGCAGTCATGAATGTTTGGGTACAAAGAAAGGCCCCTTTAAGATTCACATTCATCACCAGGTCCCAGTCTTCTTCGCTTACATCAGAAAGCATACTAAAGTGAGAAATCCCCGCATTGTTCACGATAATATCAGGGACCATGTCTCTTTGTTCCAGCTTTTCTTGCATCTTATTGATTTGCTCACGAGATTTTACATCCGCAGATACGGTTAACACCTTGGCGCCATGCTTCATGCAAGATCTGGCTACTTCATTAGCAGCTTCATGTGACTCACGGTAGTGAATAACGACATTCATGCCTACCGCGGCAAAACGCTCAGCAATGGCTGCACCAATTCCCCGGCTAGCTCCTGTAATAAGAACCGTTTGTTCACTGAATGGCTTATGGAACGTCACGATGGCTTACGACTTTGAACAATCGAGATAGCAAGTCTGCTCCAATCAAAATGCTCCCGGAATCGACGGTTTACATCTTCAAGTGTAATTTGCTCGTAAACAGGCAGTATATCGAATAAATCAATGTCTTTGAAACGGTATTTAGTAAATTCATTCGCTATGGATTCCGGTGAGTTCATCATCCGTAGGAAATTACCAATTTTCTTCTTACGACTCCGCTCAAAGGTGACTTCATCGAGTCCAGAATCCTTACGTTTCTCGACCTCTTCGCGTATGCGTGCTACAAGTTGGTCCGGATCTTTGGTATCTCCGCCAAGAATGGAGAAAGCATATCCCTCACTGCAATTATATTCATGACCAAAATTATCAGAAATCAATTGTTCATCATATAGCGCCTGATAAATATCAGAGCTTGAACTGAACAAAACATCCAACATTAATTTCGTCGTCAATTCTCTAGCTAGCAAGTCTTTCCCACTTACAGAAGGTGCAGGCTCCTTGAATCCGATTAAACATTTTGGCATGGAAACAGGCAGTAATGTTTCTCTGCGCGCTTCCTTCACTTCTAATGGTTCCTCCGGGAAAAATCGTTGGATATGACCTTGAGGTGGAAACGTTTTGGCTGCTTGATTCCCTTTAACTAACGAAATAACCTCTTCTGGATCTACGCCTCCAACGACAAACAAGCTCATATTGCTGGGGTGATAGAATGTATTGTAGCACTCATACAAGGTTTCTTTTGAGATTTCGGCAATGGACTCTACTGTACCAGCGATATCAATATGGATGGGGTGCTTCGCATATAAAGATTCAATTAATCCATAATAGCTTCTCCAATCCGCATTATCCTCGTACATTTTGATCTCTTGACCGATAATGCCTTTTTCCTTTTCTACATTTTCATCTGTAAAATAAGGATTTTGCACAAAATTAATTAATGTCGTTAAATTTGTTAAATAGTGATCTGTAGATGAAAATAAATACGCTGTACGATCAAAGCTTGTAAAAGCGTTAGCCGAAGCGCCGTTTGATGCGAAAGTAGCGAATATATCACCTTCAGGCTCTTCAAACATTTTATGCTCTAGAAAATGAGCAATGCCATCCGGAACTTGAACTGCCTCTTTCCCTTCAACTTGAAAAAAGTTATCAACAGATCCGAATTGCGTCGTAAACGTCGCATAGGTTTTCTGGAAACCATCTTTGGGTAGAACAAATACATTTAGCCCATTATCAAGCTTCTCGTGATAAATGGTTTCACCCAGGTGTGGATAAGGAATAACCTGCATCTTCTACTCTCCCTTCTGGTCCCGCAAAAAGTATATCGTATCCAGTTGAACACGTTTGGCAGCTTCTGCAATTGCCGCAATATCTACCTGCTCTACAGATTCAATCAAACCTGAAACCGTACGTTCTTTTCCAGATAAAATAGCATTAAAGTCAAATGAAATTAATTCGAATGCGGAATCCTGAATTTCGCGCAGTTGATTGGCAATCATGGCTCGGGTTTGATTCCATTCAATATCACTGATCTCACCTTGCTCCATGGCAGTCAGCTGCTTACGAATGATATCAACCGCTTTCTCATAATTCGCCATTTCAATCCCCGATTGAATTGTCAGAATGCCTTTGTGACCATCAAACCGAGACGAGGCATAGTAGGCCAGACTCGCTTTCTCGCGAACATTCGTAAACAATTTGGAGTGTGGGTAACCTCCCAGAACGCCATTATACATAAGAGCTACTGGGTACTGCTCATCTCGATACGAAATATTTGTACGCAATCCCATGTTCAATTTCCCTTGATTAACATCCAGGCGTTCAACGATTGTTTTGACATCTCCTGTTGCCCCCCGCGGAGCAGATGTTACATATCCGACATCCTCCTTACGTTCAATGGAGAATGCCTGCTTTACAATTTCCTCTACTTCAGAAAGAGTCGTATTCCCGACGACATAAATATCGATAGGTGCCGTTTGAAGCCAGTGTTTATATTGTTCGTACAGGCGCTCGGCATTGATAGGGTCCAAATCATCGATTTTACCCAATGGGTGAAGCCGATAAGGATCATCACTGCACATTTCTTCGATACAACGTTCAGCCGCATAACGAATTTTATCATTAATGACTGATTCTATGCGCTTCTGAAGCGTCTGCTTCTCAGCATCGACATATTTGTTACGAAAATGTCCCTCTTCGAGCGCTGGCTTTGTCAAGGTTTCTCCAACGAATTCAAGTCCCTGTTTTAATAAAGATTGTGCTGATTTCACGAATCGGTCATTGATGATATCCATACGCAGCTGAACAATTTGGTAATCGCCCCGTTTGTAAATATCAAAACCGAATCCTGCACCATATAAATCATCTAAATATTCTCGAAATTGCTTCGTTTCTGGGCGTAATTCCGTTCCTCTACGAAGTACAAATGGTGTTAATGCGGTACTCGTGACCGTTTCTTCCTCTAGAGGACGGCCTATGTACACTGAAATGGCAAACGTTTTAAACCGATCTGTCGGCAGCACATGTAAACGTATATGATTCCATGTAGTGCGCTCAAATTGTATATGCTTCAAAGGTCGGTCTCCCTTCTTTATCGGTGATATAAATCCATTATATTCCTATACGAAGAGGAGAAGCAACCAACGCTGGTTCCTTCTCCTTGTCCATGTCTAAATTATTTACAGAAAATATGCTTCCCAATATTTTTCACTTGCGGCCTGCTCCAAATCCATTTGGATGTCGCCGTTACCGGGTTGAAATAATAGATACAACCACCCGTAGGATCCCATCCATTCAGCGCATCTTTTACAGCTTTTTTCGTCGATTCGTTTGGTGTTAGCCAAATTTGGCCATCTGCTACGGCTGTGAAAGCGCCAGGCTGAAAGATAACACCAGAAACCGTATTAGGAAAACTTGCCGACTTCACACGATTTAATATAACAGCTGCTACGGCTACTTGACCAATATAAGGTTCTCCCCGAGCCTCTCCATGCACTGCATTCGCCATCAGATTAATATCCTGCTCAGATAAGCCTAGGTTATTAGATGGCAGCAAATTGGCTGGCTTTTGATTTGAAGTTGCCGTTTCTTTGCCAGCGCTTCCCTGACCTGCTGTAGTTGGTGCTGTAGGCTTCCAATTCTTCGTGGCTTCCCAAAGTTTAAGCTTGGTCTTGGGACCTACAACGCCATCTACTTTCATCCCAAACTCACCTTGGAATCGCTTCACTGCCAATAAAGTTTTATACCCATAATCTCCGTCTATGCTGCCGCTATAGAAACCAATGAACTTCAATCTACCTTGCAGCTCGTTGACGTCAGCTCCAGTTGCTCCATAACGCACTTCATTTTTACTAAACGTTTCTTCTGCAGGTGGATTGAACTTCCCTTTCAACTGAAAAGCGACAACTAGTACGAAAACAATACAAAATGTAAGTACAATTAATCGTTTATTCATTCCCCTTCTCAACCTCACTTTTCAAATTACAGCCTTTTCTTGCTTATTATGAGAAAGGAGCTCACTGTTTATGCAAAAAAAACACTCTCCTGAGGAGAGTGCTCGTCCAATCGTATATTTAAATCTAGGAGCTGATTCGATTATGATGGTATTGTTCAATCGACATCAGCACTTCTCGAGGCTTACTGCCTTCGTACGGGCCGACGACCCCTTTGGCTTCCATCGAGTCAACCAGCCTTGCCGCACGTGTATAACCGACTCTCATACGTCGCTGCAGCAAGGAAACAGAGGCTTGCTTGGCTTCCAATACAATTTGAACAGCCTGATCGTACAGCTCATCTTCAAATTCATTTTGCTGCTCCGGCATTTCTTCAACATGCGGGACCATTTCTTCTTGGTAATTCGCCTGCTCCTGCGTGCGTACAAAGCCAACCACATGTTCAACCTCTTGGTCAGATAAAAAAGCACCCTGGATACGAACAGGTTTGGACGCGCCTACTGGCAAATAAAGCATGTCTCCTCGGCCTAATAGTTTCTCTGCGCCGACCATATCTAAAATGGTACGTGAGTCTACTTGAGACGAAACACCAAACGCGATACGCGATGGAATATTCGCTTTAATCACGCCCGTAATAACATCAACGGATGGCCGTTGTGTAGCAATAATCAAATGAATACCCGCTGCGCGTGCCATTTGAGCAAGTCGGGTGATTGAATCTTCCACATCATTAGCAGCAACCATCATTAAATCGGCTAACTCGTCCACGATGACCACGTAATATGGCAGAGGAACAGCCGTTCCGCTTTCTGTCAACATCGCGTTGTAGCCCTCAATATTTCGCGTTCCGCTTTTCGAGAATAGTTCATAACGCTTTTCCATCTCAACGACGACTTTCTTAAGTGCTAACGAAGCTCGTCGAGGATCAGTTACAACTGGTGCCAGTAGATGTGGAATCCCATTGTAGACATTCAATTCAACCATCTTCGGATCGATCATAAGAAACTTCACTTCATTAGGCTTTGCTTTATACAAAATGCTCGTAATAATTCCATTAATACAGACGGATTTACCTGAACCGGTGGCTCCAGCTACAAGTAAGTGAGGCATTCTTGCCAAATTTCCGACGATTGGTTGTCCAGAAATATCACGCCCAAGTACAACCGATAGCCGCGAGCTGGATTCTTGAAAAGCGGATGTTTCCATGACTTCACGCATGGTTACGATCGAAACCTCCAGATTCGGCACCTCGATGCCGATCGCAGCTTTACCAGGAATCGGCGCTTCCATCCTAATATCCTTCGCAGCAAGCGCCAACGCGATATCATCGGTCAAGGAGACGATTCGGCTGACCTTAACACCCACGTCAGGCTGTATCTCATAGCGTGTCACGGCAGGGCCTCTGACGACCTCCAGCACCTTTGCACGAACGCCAAAGCTCTCTAAGGTGGCTTCGAGCTTCCTTGCATTCGCTTTATAGTCTGCCATCTCGCTGCCTTTGCCAACAGCAGGTTTTGCTAATAAATCAAGTGAAGGCATTTCATATGGCCGTGTCTGCACAATCGGCACATTCTCCTGAAATTCTAACGTAACTGGCTCTTCATCCGTTTCAACAGCCCCTGCTCCCTGTACTTTAGAGGCCGGTGCTGTAGAGGAAGACGCAGGATGCTTGACTGCCTGCTGTGCTTCTTGAAAAACCTGCTCTTGAAAATCACGAATAATAGGTGTGATTGGTTGATCTGTGGATGGTGAATCTGATTCAGCAGCCTGCTTGGCGCTTGACTTATAAAGAACTTGCTCGGTTTCATCTGCTGCATCTAAATCATTTAATTCATCAGCATCTGAATTATTCTCGACTGCAGCCTTTTTCCGACTTTCCTTATTAGGACGAAGCAGCTCCATAAAAAGTGGTGTTTTCTTCGCTCGCTTAACAGGCTGGAAAACCTCCTCATCGAATTCATCATCAACAGGAACATAAGAGGATTTCTTCGCCTTAGTTGCACTAGCACCCGCGGAGACTGTTTGGGGCTGACGTGTTTCGCGATCCTGCAGCCACTCTTTCATTCTATCTTTAAAATTTTGGCCAACATTACTAAATCGACCCTTCACGATATTGCCAACGTCCACGTAAGAAATCCCTGTTGCCAGGATAAAGCCCATGACAAATAGCGCATATTGGATTAATCGAGCGCCCAAATAATCGAACAGAAAGTAAAGGACACTGTATAGCATTGCGCCTATCATGCCGCCACCAATGCCATATTCCAGTGCCGATTTGCCTGCTTCTGTTGGATGCAGACCATCTAACATGGCATTCCATGTCGACGCTATGACTTTACCAGACGTGAAACCGCCATCAGGATACAATTGAGCGAACAAATCAATATGATTTTTTATTAGTAGTCCAAGAATGAACAGCAGTATGCCAGCTTTCTTGGGCGTAACCATCTGTGGCCATGCTCTCTTGATCATCGCATATAAGGCCACATATATGAAAATCAGCGGTATAAGTGAATACCACGTTCCCACAAAAAATCGAAAAAGGTAAATCAACGAATTCCCGACATGCCCTTGATGAGCAAGTGCAATGACCGAGAAGATTAGAATGAGAATACCATATAACTCGAATAACAAGCTTGTTTTTAGAGCCTTACCTTTTTTCTTGCGTTTCGCCACGCTTGCCACCCCCAAGTCCACATTATACCATATTTGACTTGGGGGATGATACAGGAAGGTCAAGCTAGAAAGTTAAAGTTGCCTCTGCTACAGGACTATATGAAATAATAGTTCCAGGGGCATATTGATTATTCAAATAATCCTGAGGATTACAGCTAAAGAGCCTGACAATTCGTGCCTGAAAGCCACTAATCGGTTCAATTTGCATTTTGACTCCACCCTGATCGATTTCGATAAATTTCGGTTCATAAGTCTCCATGCCTTCAAAAATAACATCCATAGGTATAACGGAGTAATGTATCATTGTACGATGCCTCCGTTCGCTGCTGATTTCTTAATTTCTATACGCTGATTAAGCTCTCGGATTGCATCACCAATACCGCCAACTTGATCTATTAAGCCATATTTAACGGCATCTATACCAATAACCGTCGTCCCAATATCTCTTGTTAACTCTCCGGTTTTAAACATTAACTCTTTAAACTTTTCTTCTGTTACATTTGAGTGCTTCGTAACAAAACGCACAACACGTTCCTGCATTTTATCCAAATATTCAAATGTTTGTGGAACTCCAATAATTAAACCATTTAATCGAATAGGGTGAATCGTCATCGTTGCCGTTTCGGCAATAATCGAGTAGTCCGCTGATACTGCAATGGGAACACCAATGCTGTGCCCGCCACCTAGTACCAAAGCAATGGAAGGCTTCGATAGTGTAGCTACCATCTCTGCTATAGCAAGTCCTGCTTCTACATCTCCCCCTACCGTATTTAAAATAATCATAACGCCTTCAATCTTTGGATTCTGTTCTGCGGCGACTAATTGCGGAATTAGATGCTCATATTTGGTCGTTTTATTCTGGGGAGGGAGAACAATATGTCCTTCCACTTGTCCAATAATGGTAAGGCAGAAAATATTAGATTCGCCAGAAAGCGTATTAGTTTGACCTAACTGTTGAATGTTTTCGAGGACTGCGTTTTTCTTACCTTCTTCCATTTCCGGTTCTTGTTGTTTCGGTCCTGTGGGTGCTGCCACTGAAAATCCCCCTTTGAGTTTTGCTTTTGCAAAAACAGCTTTGTAAGCTTGAACTGTATTGTGCTAGCAAACTTTGCATGTACTGTTCATAATCTCCCATAGTATGAATAAATTTGCGTACTTTCATGCATTCGCACCCTACGAACACATGAAAAAAAGCTCCCTCCAGTAATGGAGAGAGCTTTACTATTGCATAGGTTCAAGTGACTTGTTCGAGCCTAGACTTCCATGATAATAGGAAGGATCATCGGTCTTCTTCTGGTTTGTTCATATAAAAAGCGTCCGAGAACATCTTTCACGTTTGTTTTTAAAGATGCCCACTCATTTACATTTTCATTCATTAATTTCGTTAACGTATTCGTTACGATACGATTGGCTTCTTCCAAGAGACCCTCAGATTCACGTACATACACAAATCCGCGAGAAATAATATCTGGTCCAGATAAAATTTTGCCATCTTGTTTGCTGAGAGTAACTACGACCACTAGGATTCCGTCCTGAGACAGTAATTTACGGTCACGCAACACAATGTTGCCTACATCTCCAACACCCAGTCCATCAATCAGAATGTTGCCGCTTTGAACTTTAGATCCTTTGCGAGCAACACCATTTTGAATTTCTACCGTGTCACCGATATCGCACATGAATATATCTTCTTTAGGAATGCCGACAGACTCGGCTAGGATGCCATGTTGACGCAGCATGCGATATTCGCCATGAATCGGAATAAAGTACTTAGGCTTCATAAGATTGAGCATTAACTTCAATTCTTCTTGACTACCATGACCAGATACGTGTACGCCAGTAACAGAACCTGGACCGTAAATCACATTAGCGCCAATACGGAATAACTCATCTACGGTACGGCCTACATAACGCTCATTCCCCGGAATTGGAGTTGCCGCAATAATGACCGTATCACCAGGTAAAATATCAATTTTACGATGGGTTGAACGTGCCATTCTTGTAAGAGCAGACATTGGCTCTCCTTGGCTACCTGTAGAAAGAATGACAACGCGATCAGCGGCAAGCTTGTTAACTTCCTCCGGCTCAATTAACATGCCATCTGGAATGTGCAAGTACCCTAACTCGCTGGCAATCGAAACCACGTTAACCATACTGCGACCGATTACCGTTACTTTGCGATTTGTTGCTGCGGCTGCATCAAACACCTGTTGAACACGGTGAATATTGGATGCAAACGTCGCAATAACAACTCTTTGCTTAGCTTTACGGAACACTTCTTCAATTTCAACCCCAACACTGCGCTCAGACCCTGTGTAACCAGGACGTTCTGCATTTGTGCTGTCGGAAAGCAAGGCAAGTACGCCTTTCTTCCCAATCTCTGCCATACGATGCAAGTCCGCATATTGATCATTTACAGGAGTTTGATCGAACTTAAAGTCTCCTGTATGAACAACAACACCTTCTGGTGTATCTAAAGCGACACCCACAGAATCAGGAATACTATGATTGGTTTTGAAGAAAGAGGCAGTAAGAACACCTAAGGAAAGAACGGATTCCGAATTAATGAGGATCCGGTTCGTAGTACCGAGTAAATTTGCTTCCTTCAGCTTTGCTTCGATAAGTCCCATTGTAAGCTTAGTTGCATAAAGTGGAACGTTAAGATGCTTAAGCACATAAGGTAAGCCGCCAATATGATCTTCGTGGCCGTGAGTGATGATAATGCCGCGTACTTTATCCCGATTCTCCGTTAGGTATCCAATGTCTGGAATGACGATGTCGATTCCAAGCATGTCCTCCTCTGGAAATTTCAAACCACTATCAATGACGATGATATCGTTCGCATACTGAACGCAATACATATTTTTTCCGATTTCGCCCACGCCGCCAAGAGCGAAGATCAAAAGTTTATCAATATTTTTTTTGGACAAGAATATACCTCCTTCTTAGATTGGACGACGAATTTTAAATGAAAAAACCGAACTAGTCACTTGCAACCATTATACATGAAAAAAAACAACAAATACAAGTTAATACCGATTACTTTAGATTCCCCAAAAAAAGAAAACCGATGCCGGAAGCACCGATTCATTAGGCGTTATCATACAAAAAGTGATTGAATGAATTGTCCTTCTTGCTCGGATACACGAACTAACGGAAGTCTTACGCCTCCAGTTTGAATGCCTTTCAGTGCGAGAGCATGCTTAATTGGTGCAGGGCTCGGTACACGGAAAATGCCAGTAAAAACAGGATGCAGCTTACGATGTAGTTCTGCCGCTTGCTGAATGTTACCTTCTAAATAATACTTTATCATAGATTGCATTTCTTTTCCAATCACATGACTAGCAACACTAATAATTCCCTGACATCCTACCGCTAGAGCAGGCAGTGCACTGCTGTCATCCCCGCTGTACACAAGGAAATTAGGAGCTGCATCATTAAGTATACGTGTTAATTGATCCGTGTTAGCGCAATCTTTGGTAGCCACGATATTCGGAATTTGGGATAGACGAATTGTTGTCTCTGCATCCAAATTCACACCTGTGCGTCCCGGTACATTATAAAGCATAATTGATACCTGAACAGAATCAGCCACTGCTTTAAAATGCTGGTACAACCCTTCCTGGGAAGGGCGGTTATAATAAGGAGCTACGATCAGTAAGGCATCGACTCCAAGTTTCTCCACTTTTCGGGAAAATTCTACAGTGTCCAGAGTGTCATAACTTCCTGTCCCTGCAATAATTTTACAGCGCCCCCTGGCATAACGAACCGATAGCTCAATAAGCTTCAACTTCTCATCGTCTGTCAATGTTGGTGCCTCACCAGTCGTGCCACAAATAACAAGGCTATCCGACTGCTGCTCTTCGATCAAATAGTTAATTAATGGTTCCACTTGCTCCCAGTTCACTTGTAAGTTCTCATCAAACGGAGTCACCATAGCTGTAATTACTCTTCCGAAATCCAAAAGTTATACCTCCTCAATCTCACATTGTCACTTATACAAATTGAACTTATGATGTAGTGCCCTAACAGATTTAATCATATCAACACCATGGACAAGTACCCAAATCGTTGTATTTGAATCGGCTGATTGAAGGATACGTATGTCCTCTACCGTTAATGCCTCAACAATTTGCGCCATAATACCTGGCACTCCGTTCATACCGCCGCCGATCACCGAAACTTTCGCACATCCACTTACAGCCTTAGGATCATAACCTTGACCTCTGAGCAATTTGAGAGCGCGTTCCGCTTCATGATCGAATACCGTATAAACAACTCCCGATGGATTGACGTTAATAAAGTCAACACTAATCTGATGCAGCGCCATCGTTTTAAATACACGAAGCTGAAGATCGAATTGACCTTCAACTGCAGCAACATGAATTTGAGTGATGTTCGTAAAATGAGCAATTCCCGTAACGAATCGATCCTTCACTTGACTCATATCTGTGGGGATACTGTCTGACGCTGTAACCAACGTTCCTTCTTCTTTGGAAAACGTAGATCGCACGCGAATCGGAATATTGGCCTGCATGGCTACTTCTACCGCGCGTGGATGTATAACCTTTGCACCATTATGTGCCATATTGCAGATTTCAGCGAAGCTTACGCGAACCAGCGGTTTAGCATCCTCAACAATCCGTGGATCCGCTGTCAATATCCCGTTGACATCCGTGAAAATATCTACAATTTCAGCTTTTAGGGCAGCCCCAAGAGCAGTCGCCGAAGTATCACTACCCCCGCGCCCTAATGTTGTTAGTTCGTCTTGACTTGTTTTACCTTGAAATCCGGTAACAATGACAACCATATCTTGCTCCAACAATTCCAGGATCCGGTTTGGCTGCATAGCTACTATCTGGGCATTACCGTGAACATCATTCGTAAGAATACCAGCTTGCCCACCTGTCAAAACCGTAGATCGAATACCTGTTGCTTGTAACAAGCTGCACAAATGTACCGCAGAAATTAACTCTCCGCAGCCCATTAACATATCGAGTTCCCGCGCTGGCACCCCCTCCCCGTTCTTTCGAACGAGGTCTAAGAGCGTATCAGTCGCATAGGGTTCTCCTTTTCTTCCCATCGCGGATACAACAACAACCAATTTATAATGATTGATAAGTGCGTCTTGAATGTGTCCAATAACGTGTTCTCTGGCATCAGCGGTGGAAAGTGAAGTGCCCCCAAATTTTTGTACAAGGATTCGCATGAGTTTCCCCCATATTCACTGCATGATGATTAACGCAGTCATACTTGCTGATTATTGTTCTATAGCAATATATTCAGCAATTTGTACAGCATTCCATGCAGCGCCTTTTAGCAGGTTGTCAGAAACAATCCACATATTTAGCGCTTTCGGATTGCTCAAATCACGGCGTACACGACCAACGAAAGTTTCCAGTTTACCTGCTGCATCTGTAGCAAGCGGATATTGCTGCTCAGCCGGATTGTCAACAAGAACAATACCAGGAGCATTAGCAAGTAACGTTTTCACTTCTTCTACGTCGAAATCTTCTTTTAATTCAACATAGACAGACTCAGAATGTCCATAAACAACTGGAATACGAACGCATGTAGCTGTAACTTCAATGGACTCATCGCCCATAATCTTTTTCGTTTCAAGAATCATTTTCATTTCTTCATTCGTAAAACCATTATCGAGGAATTTATCAATTTGCGGAATCGCATTGAAGGCGATTTGATGTTTCACTGGCAAAGAACCGACTGGTAAAATATCCGGATTCGCATCATTTCCTTCAAGCACTTCTTTCGATTGTCTCAACATTTCGTTAATTGCTTTAGCACCAGCTCCAGAAACAGCTTGGTACGTTGACACGATAATACGGGAAATCCCATAACGATCATATAGTGGCTTGAGTGCAGCTACCATTTGAATTGTAGAACAATTCGGATTTGCAATAATACCTTTGTGTTCGTTAATTTTCTCGACATTTACCTCAGGCACCACAAGTGGTGTTTCAGGATCCATGCGGTATGCACTTGTATTGTCGATACAGATCGTACCCGCCTTAACCGCGTGAGGAGCTAATGCCTTCGTAACGTCGCCACCAGCGCTAAATAAAGCAATTTCAACGCCTTGAAAACTTTCCGGCGTCGCTTCTTGAACGGTTACTTCTTGACCTTTGAAAGAAAGCTTTACGCCCGCTGAACGAGCGGAAGAAAGTAGTTTCAATTCCTTGATGGGGAAATTCCGTTCTTCTAGTAGTCGTATAATCTGTTCTCCTACTGCACCTGTAGCGCCTACGACTGCAACGTTAAAAAGCTTCTGGTTCGACATGAGCTGGACTCTCCCCTTCAAGATGTTGTATATGAATTAGTATTGAAATCTCTCAATAATCATGGGCTGCAATTGCTTACCTTCAAGAGCAGCTTCACAGGCTTCCATAATCAAGTCCATCCGAGCTACCAACGAATTTGGCTTAGCTCCAGGTGCATCTTGACCATAGGGCACAAAATAAATATTTTTGGTAATGAGAAGCTTAGCGATATTCATCGCGTTCAAACCCAGCCCATCATTAGTCGAAATCGCTAAAACTAGCGGCCGCAAATTTCTCATTTGCGCTTTTGCAGCCATAAGTACTGGACTCTCTGTCATCGCGTTTGCTAGCTTACTAGTCGTGTTCCCTGTGCATGGTGCAATAACCATCACATCAAGCAGCTTGGATGGACCTAGAGGCTCAGCGGCTACAATAGTAGATATAATCTCGTTTCCGGTTATATCCTTTATTTGTTGCTGCCAGTCTGCTGAATTGCCGAAACGTGTGTCGGTGGTCATGACTGTATTCGATACAATCGGAATGACCCGAGCACCCGCATCTACAAATCTCTTAATCTGAGGCATGACTTCTTCCAACGTACAGTGAGAACCAGTTAATGCATATCCGACTGTTTTCCCTTGCCAATTCATTCCACATCGCTCCTGTCTTTGAAGTCTTCCACGATCAGCTGACTGAGTGTGTTTGCCATGATGCGGCCAGCTGTTTTGGGGGCGACGATGCCAGGTAAACCGGGCGCTAGCAACGCTTTGATGCCTCTTTTCTCGGCAAATCGGAAGTCCGTTCCACCGGGTTTAGAAGCCAAATCGATGATGAGCGCGCGATGTGGGATATTAGTAATAACTTGCGCTGTGACTATCATAGTCGGAATTGTGTTAAAAAGCAAGTCAATATTCCCCACTTCCGGGTACAGATCCTTTGTATAAAAAGGCTGAAAACCCATCTCCCACGCCCTTGCAAAATGCTCCGGTTTCCTCACGCCAACCTTCACGGTTGCCCCTAATCCCTGCAAAGTTTTGGCCATTGTAAAACCTGTACGACCAAAACCTAAAACCATGCTAACTGAACCGTGGATCGTAATATCAGTGTTCTGGATCGCCATCATTAGCGCTCCCTCGGCTGTCGGAATGGAGTTATAAATCGCGATATCATCACGCTCGAATAACTCCACTACCTCAATCCCATGTGCAGCACAAAGCTTTTTCAGAAAGCTTTTGGCCATTCCTGTATACACTTTGGCATGCTTTGGCAGTGAAGAAATAAGATCATCCGTAAGCCTCATCTCTTCACTCGAAAATATAGATTCCACTTGTCCCGAATCATCCGTACCTACAGCTGGTAAAATAAGTACATCAACGGTCTGAAACAGCAGGGGATCGAGTCTAGCATTGGATACACCGCTAAATTGCCTCCCTAGATTGTCAAAGCCGATTAATGTCACCGTAGCATCAAGTTCAGTAAATTTCTGAATTACTTCAAGCTGCCGAGCGTCTCCACCCATAATAGCAACCGAAATCCCAGTGAGCATTCTCGCTTACACCCCTTCCTCGGTCCGTTTCGATACGTTATAGTATGCGTTCGCCTAAGGATGGGTGACTTTCCGTGCTCAGTTCCTTGGAAAACAAAAAGCCCCCCTTCAATTAGAAGGGAGGCTGATGTTTATGCTTACATATGTAGCAGATCTATTACCGTCCTGTGTGGCCGAAACCACCTGATCCTCGCTCTGTCTCCGTTAATTCCGAAACCTCACCCAGCTGAATCTGCGGCACAAGCTGGAAAACCATCTGCGCAATTCGCTCATTCCGTTGAATGGTGAACGGCTCCTGCCCATGGTTAATCAGCAGCACTTTCACTTCTCCGCGGTAGTCGGCATCAATCGTTCCCGGCGAATTTAGCGTTGTGATGCCATGCTTGTAGGCAAGCCCGCTCCGCGGTCGGATCTGAGCTTCAAGCTCTGGCGGCATACTGAGTGCAAAGCCTGTAGGGATGAGTTGACGCTCACCAGGACCAAGCACTACCGGCTCGCTCACTGCGGCATGAAGATCGAAGCCGCTAGCAGCTGCGGACATTTTCTGAGGTAGGAGGATATCCTCCTGTCCGGATACCCGTTTAATTTGGACATCAAAGTTATTGAGAGACAAGCTGATCCCTCCTGAAGCCCTTAATGACATCATCCGAATTCCCCACCATTGACAGAGCAAAAGGTGCCCGGAATAGTGTTTTCGTCAATTGACGAATGTCATCCATCTGAACGCTTTCAATTCGCTCAATCATTTCGTCGAGACTGTAATGCTTACCAGTCATAAGCTCATTTTTCCCGAATCGGTTCATACGGCTGCTGGTACTCTCCAAACTAAGGATCAAGCTGCCTTTCAACTGCTCCTTGCCTTTCTTGAGTTCAGAATCCGTCATTCCGTTCACAGCTATATCATGCAGCAGTTCCATTGTCACTTTGAGCACTTCTTCCGTTTGTTTCGGTGCTGTGCCAGTATAAATCGTGAACATGCCGCTGTCGATATGCGAGGAGTGATAGGAATAGACGGAATAAGCAAGCCCGCGTTTCTCCCGAATCTCCTGGAACAATCTAGAACTCATTCCACCTCCAATGGCGTTATTGAGCAGTACCATCGGATATAAATTCTCTTCTTGAAGTGAAAGACCTGGGAGCGATAGACAGATGTGATTTTGTTCCGTTTTTTTCGAATGGAAAATCAATTCTCCAAGGAAATCCGGTGCATTATAACTTGTTTCCACACCCGTTTGAGCGAATTCACCGAAATGCTTCTCAATAAGCTCGCGCACACTATCGTCAATATTGCCAGCTATACTAAGAACCGTATTTTCCGTATTATAATATTGCTTCATATAGTTACGAAGATCTTCGGATTTCATTTTCGATAAATTGTCTTGGGTTCCAAGGATCGTATAGCCCAGCGGATGTGAGCCATAAGAAGCTTTGGCCAATAAATCATGAACCAAATCATCCGGTGTATCTTCATACATAGAGATCTCTTCATATATGACGTTCTTCTCTTTTTCTAACTCACTCTCATCAAATGCAGAATGGAAAAACATGTCCGAAAGCATATCCATAGCAAGAGGCAAATGATCATCGAGAACCTTTGCATAATAGCATGTATACTCTTTGGAGGTGAATGCATTCACATTTCCACCAATTCCATCAAATATCTCCGCGATATCTTTGGCTGAATGGCGCTCTGTCCCCTTGAACAACATGTGTTCAATAAAATGCGAAATGCCGTTATTATCTTGAGACTCATTACGCGAGCCCGTCTTCACCCAAATCCCGAACGTTACCGATCGAAACGTAGGAATTTGTTCCATGACGACTCTCAAGCCATTATGTAAGCGATATTTGATCACCAAGGTTCCTCCTCGAATTGTAGCACCTAAAGTCCTTTTCCCCAATTATACTTACTCAGTCTAACAAAAATGTGCCAACGACTCAACTTTCCAGCTGATTCATCAATTATTTCACGATTTGACCCGCTTCAGCAACACGTTTAGAGGATAAAAGCTCAGAAACAGTGCCAATCGTCAATCCTTTATTTTTAATGATACGGATCATTCCTTGCAATGCTTCCTTGGATGAAGTCGTTGGATGCATCAAAATAAGTGAACCTGGCTCGACGCTTGACGATAACCGTTGAAGGATTCGTTCAGACCCTGGATTTTTCCAATCTATCGTATCGAAAGTCCACAGTACAGTTTGCAAATTGAATTCCGAAGCTACTTGAACCGTTTCTTGATTAAAATAACCCGAGGGAGGCGCAAAAAGCATGTTCTTCACACCAAGCTGCTGCTTCAACAGATCCTCTGTTTTAGAAATTTCCTCAACAGCTTTGCTGCGCGTTATACTTCTCATATCCTTGTGCGAATAAGCGTGATTAGATATTTCATGCCCTTCGCTTTGGATCTTTTTGGCCATTTCCACGTTCTTCTTCAACCACGAGCCATCCAGAAAGAAAGTCGCATGTACATTTTCATTGCGCAAAGTCTCAAGCATACTAGGTAAGTTCTCATTTCCCCAAGCAACATTGATCATGAAAGACGCCATTGGCTTCTTGGGGTTTCCTTTATATATCGGATTAGGACCGAGATCGTTTAATTGAATACTAGGCTGCACTTCTTTCATTACATAATTTATTTTATTCGGCGTTAATTGATGCTCTGCTAGCTTGAGCGTTTCCTCAACATCGACTTCCAATCCGTTGTAACCGGGAACAGCTTTCCAAACAGGATCAAGTTTGGCATTGATAGGGGGAATTTTTCGTTTTTCTGCTTCTTTCATAATCGTTTCTAGTAAATTGCTTTGCTTTAACTTCTTTTGTTCGGTTGAATTCAAAGTCGCAGAGGCAAAGACCGGAAGTGCTTCTTCGTCCAACCAATTGGAGTCTGCTAGATACGAAATTCGGTTATTCTTCACTGCATTAATGTAAGTTCCTACGCTAGGGATTGCATCCAATGTAAGCAGAACCATAGCAAAAAAACTTCCAAGCAGAAGCCATTTTTTGTGGAGCATACACAGATCCCCCTTCCTTATGTCCTGATTTTATGCAGGAAGGGACAAGAGTAGAACGAGGCATGTCCAGTATATCTAAACAGCAAAAAAGAGACAGATTGATCTGACTCTTTATCCAAAACTATTTAAAAGGGACTTCACAAGTCACGCGGCTTAGGTTTGAGCCTGGACTTGCGAAGTTAATGTCGCTTTACGAGAAAGATTAACTCTTCCTTGTTGGTCAATCTCAGTTACTTTAACGGTGATTTGATCGCCAATGTTCACTACGTCTTCCACTTTCGCTACTCGCTCTGTGGAGATCTGTGAAATATGAACTAAACCTTCTTTACCAGGCAAAATTTCTACGAATGCTCCGAATTTCTCAACGCGTTTTACGGTTCCTAGGTAAGTTTCACCCACTATAACCTCGCGAACGATGCCTTCGATAATAGAACGTGCTTTTTCGTTCATCTCTTGATTGGATGAAGCGATGAATACACGGCCATCTTGTTCGATATCAATTTTCACGCCGGTTTCCTCAATAATTTTATTGATGATTTTACCGCCTGCACCAATAACATCACGGATTTTGTCCGGGTTGATGTTCATCGTAAGAATCTTAGGCGCGTATTTGGAAAGAGTCTTCTTAGGCTCTGAAATACGAGATACCATTTTACCTAAAATGTGCAAACGGCCTTCTTTGGCTTGCTGCAAAGATTGCTGTAGAATGCTGCGATCAATTCCATCGATTTTGATATCCATTTGCAGGGCTGTAATTCCTTCAGCGGTTCCGGCAACTTTAAAGTCCATATCACCAAGATGATCTTCCATACCCTGAATATCGGATAAAATGGAGAAGTGATCTCCGTCTTTGATCAGACCCATCGCAATACCAGCAACCGGTGCTTTAATCGGAACACCAGCATCCATAAGAGCAAGTGTACTTGCACAAATACTAGCTTGGGATGTTGAACCGTTCGATTCCAATACTTCAGATACGAGACGAATTGTGTAAGGGAATTCAACTTCATTAGGGATGATTGGCTCAAGGGCTCTCTCCCCTAATGCACCATGTCCAATTTCACGACGACCTGGTGGACGAAGCGGTCTTGCTTCCCCAACGGAAAACGGAGGGAAATTGTAGTGATGCATGAAACGTTTGGTTTCAGTAAGATCCAAGCCATCCAATATTTGAACATCGCCTAAAGCGCCTAATGTACAGATACTTAGTGCTTGTGTTTGTCCACGTGTGAATAAGCCTGAACCGTGAGTACGCGGTAACAAATCAATATCACAATCAATTGGACGAATCTCTTCTGGTTTACGTCCATCTGGTCTCACTTTATCATGTGTGATCAAACGACGTACTTCTTCTTTAACGATATCATAAAGTGTTTCTTTCACATCACCTAGTAAACCAGGAGTTTCTGCATACAAGGCTGTAAAATGTTCCACAGCTTCAGCATTCACAACATCGATTGCTTCTTGTCTAGCATGCTTCTCAGGAATTTTAATCGCATCAACTAATCTAGCTTGAGCAAATTCGCGAACAGCACGATTTACCTCGGCATCAACCGTATGAAGTTTAACCTCCATTTTCGGTTTACCTGCTTGTTCAACCAATTCTTCAATCACCGCAACAATCTTACGGATCTCATCGTGTCCGAACATGATAGCTTCGAGCACAACTTCCTCTGAAACTTCATTTGCGCCTGCTTCTACCATCATAATCGCATCTTTGGTGCCGGCAACCGTTAAGTGAAGATCACTTTTCTCTGCTGTCTCACCCGTTGGATTAATAACGAATTGCCCATCTACTCGTCCAACAATCACGCCACCAACAGGCCCATTGAAAGGAACATCAGAGATTGCAAGTGCAGCAGAAGTACCAATCATTGCTGCCATTTCTGGCGGACACTCTTGGTCTACGCTCATTACAATAGAAACGATTTGCACGTCATTACGGAAGCCTTCAGGGAAAAGAGGGCGAATCGGACGATCCGTTAAACGGCTCGCAAGGATCGCTTTCTCACTTGGACGTCCTTCACGTTTAATAAAACCACCTGGAATTTTACCAACGGAATACAATCTTTCTTCATAATTAACCGTTAACGGAAAGAAATCCAGATCTTTCGGTCCGCTTGAAGCTGTTACTGTACTCAACACAACCGTATCGCCATAACGGACAGTTACAGCTGCATTGGCTTGTTTGGCCAATCTGCCCGTTTCAAGAATGAACGGTTTACCGCCAAGTTCCATTTGTACCCTTTTCTCCATAACATCCTCCTAAGGAATTGTTCTATTCAATTCATATGTGTTTGATAAACATGCACAGAAAGTAAGGTTCAGAAACCTTTTATATTATGCTCCATATGTACTCAAAAATTGCCTAACGTTGGAGCCATCCACTATTTCTGCGTAATGTCTAGTATTTCCTTCTTTTTCCGTTTTAAAAATACAAGAAAAAGCAACCTCGTTGCCTTTCTTCGCCAAAGCTTTATCAAGCCCAGCAAAGGAGCAACAGGTTGCTTCTCATTGTCGGTTTTATCGACGCAAACCAAGCTTTTCGATCAAAGCACTGTAACGGCTCACATCTTTGTTCTTCACATATGCTAGCAGCTTACGGCGTTGACCAACCATTTTGAGCAAACCACGACGGGAATGATGATCTTTCTTGTGAGTCCGCAGATGATTTGTCAGGTTGACAATGTTTTCTGTAAGGATTGCTACTTGTACCTCAGGTGAACCCGTATCGGTATCATGTACCTTGTGAGTTTGAATCAGTTGTGTTTTACGCTCTTGAGTTAATGCCATGATTGTTCATCTCCTAAATTCTATTGTATCCCCGATAGCCCAGAAATCGCCGATGATAGCGTATGTCCAAGCTAAGGTTCATGCCAGAAGGTATACATCCTTTTGGCAACGTTATTCAGTATATCATAATCGCACAGTAGAAGTAAATGCTTGTTTCAACTGAAACGTTATAATTTGCTCTTAGCTGATTCGACGTCAAGTTTAATTTGAGTTACCAAATCGTCTAGGGAGGAGAATTTCCGCTCTGGTCGTAGGAAAGCTATTAGCTCAACATTCATACGCTCTCCATAAATTTGTTCGGAAAAATCAAATAAATGAGCTTCGAATGAGGGCTTCAATTCTCCAGTTGTAAAGGTAGGCTTTACACCAATATTCATAACCCCATTATAGGTTTCCCCTTTAACAGAAGCTTTAATCGCATAAACACCATTGGTAGGGATGACGTAAGACTCATCCAGTTGAATATTAGCTGTAGGAAAGCCAAGTGTTCTCCCACGCTTCTCTCCATCCACAACGATGCCGCTTATACTATAGGGACGCCCAAGAAGTCTAGTAACTGTGTCTATGTCCCCTTGCTGTAATGATTCACGAATGAGTGTACTGCTAACTTTTTCGCCATCCATATGAAAGGGTCTCACCACTTCTACAGAAAATTTCCCGTGACTCAACTCACAGAGCGAATCCGGGGTACCTTTACCTTGAAAGCCAAACGTAAAATCAAAACCACATATGACACTTTCAACACCAAGTCGATCCAATACTTGATCCACGAAATGTTCCGGGGATAACCGCATTAAAGAGGCATCAAAGGTAACAATGTAGGCATGATTCACACCCAGCGATTCAAACATCTTCATTTTCTTACTCATCGGAGTTATTAGATCCAAATATTTATCTTGACCCATTACTGCTCGAGGATGTGGATGAAAGGTCATGATTGACGCCTTCAGCCCAAGGTTCTTAGCCGTGCGAAGGGCACGTCCAATGACTTCCTGATGTCCCAAATGTACACCATCGAAATCACCAATTGCCACTACTTGCTCTCCCACTATTAGGTCCAAATCATCCATATTAATGGGGTATGATATTGGAATTATGCGCATAAATTCATTTCACCTACCCATTTCAACCTGTCCCGTGACGTTATAATTAGAGGAAAACTTTGGCAGGGATCAGGACTTGACTATCACTGTTCCATTCATACAAACCAAGAAAACGTTCATCAGGCGAATAAGCCCTGAAAATGGTTTGTGATGCATCAGCATGAGCCGTCCGATTCGCAGTCATAGCAATTTTCTTCCCCTGTAATGCATGTACAGCTTCCCCGGCAGATAGTTCAATGAATGGGATATGTGAAATCGCCTGATCCATAGGAATCATATGCGCCTGCAGTAATCCTTGAACCTTCATTTGTTCAATCTGTTCAAATGTTAAGCACTGCTCTTGGCGAATACTGCCAGTCGATGTACGAATTAAACTTTTCATCACCGCCGGATATCCGAGAGCCTTGCCAATATCCACACACAAGGTTCTTATATAGGTTCCTTTGGAGCAAGAAGCACGAAATTGAATCTCTGGATGTTTTTGCTGTAGGTCCATATGAAGAATATCTAGCTTATGAATCGTCACTTTACGTGACTTTCGCTCTACTTCCTTGCCTTCACGGGCTAATTCATAGAGTCGTTTCCCATCAATCTTCACTGCAGAGAACATCGGTGGAACCTGTTCGATTTCTCCGACAAAAGAATGAAGAACCTCACGTACTCTCATTTCATCCAAAGTCACTTGTGAAACTTCTTCCAACACAGTACCCGTCATATCCTCCGTATCGGTTGAAAGACCGATTCGAAGAACAGCTTCATACTCCTTAGGCAGATCCTGAATGTACTCAACCATTCGAGTTGCTCTACCTATACATAATGGCAAAACCCCGGTTACTTGCGGGTCGAGCGTTCCCGTGTGGCCGATGCGTTTGATCCCAAGGATACCTCTAACCTTGGCAACAACATCATGAGAAGTGAAGCCCGCTGGTTTCCATACAGGCAAAATGCCTTCTAACGTCATATGAGTTCGTTCCCTACTTCCTGAACCATTTTGGCTACTGCTTCCTCTAGCGTACCTTGGATTGTACAGCCTGAAGCACGAACATGGCCGCCACCGCCAAGTGATTGCGCAATCGCAGCAACGTCAACAAGTCCTGATGAGCGGAGACTTACTTTAATGACACCGACTGCTTTCTCTTTAAATAGCATGCCCACTTCCACGCCTTCCACATTACGCGGATAATTGACAAGCCCATCCAGATCGTCACTTGATGCACCTGTTAACTCCAAATCTGCCAGAGAAACAGCGAGCCAGGCTAATTTACGATCATTTGCAAATGAAAGTGTAGATAAAGCTCTCTGCAGAAGTACTATTTGCGAATAGGTGACTCTTTCCAACACTTGCTCAGCTATGACAGAGCCCTGAACACCCAGTGATAACAGTGTTGCTCCAATTTGCATAACCTCAGGCGAGGTATTCGAATACCGAAAACCACCTGTGTCTGTCAGCAAGCCCGTGTAAATGCAATCACCAAACTCCAAACTCGGTACAAGTTTCATATGTATGGCTAAATCATACAAAATTTGAACGGTTGCAGCGGCATCATGTTTAATCAAATGGCACGAACCAAATCTATCGTTCGTTGGATGGTGATCAACATTGAGCAGCCGTGCTTGGTCATCAAAAAGAGTGCTGATCCTACCCATTCTGGAGAAATCAGCACAATCTACACTTATGATGGTTTGATAAAGTCTATCAGGAACTTCTTTGCCATAATCAAGTACTTGATCACTTCCCCATAAATAGGAAAATTTAGAGGGCATAGCGCCCTCATTGATCATTGTAAAGGATTTTCCCAGTTGTTTAAGAATCCAACCGGTTGCATACGTAGAACTGGCGGCATCCCCATCCGGTTGGATGTGAGATACCACCAGGAAATCATCATGCTGCTCGATAAACGTAGCTGCTGCTGCCAGCTGCTGGCTGTATTCGGTGGCATGGTTCATTCCACTGCTCATACGCTTGAATTTCCTTCCTGATTAAGCTTGTGCAATAAGTTATCGATATGACTCCCATAATCAATAGAAGCATCGAACTTAAATTGCAGCTCTGGAATTTTACGTAAACGAATTCGTTTGCCTAATTCCGAACGAATATATCCAGAACCTACAGAAAGCGCCTTAAGCGTTGCAGCTTTCTCTTCTTCTGTGCCCATTACGCTAAGAAAAACGCGAGCTAAGGATAAATCGTTCGTTACTTCTACACCAGTTACGGTCAAGAAACCAATGCGCGGATCTTTCAATTCGGACTGAACGATCTGGCTTAATTCTTTCTTGATTTGTTCGCCAACTCGACCTACACGAACTCTAGCCATTTGTCATCACCTCTCAACGGACTCCATGATGAAGGCTTCAATAATGTCGCCCTCTTTAATATCATGATAACGCTCAAGAGATATACCACATTCATAACCTTGTGCCACTTCTTTTTGGTCATCCTTGAATCGTTTCAGGGAGTCAATTTTACCTTCGTGCACGACAATACCGCTGCGGATCAAGCGTGTTTGTGCATTACGAGCAATTTTGCCTGAGATAATCATACATCCAGCAATTGTACCTGAGCCCGTAATTTTGAACACATTACGTACTTCTGCTTGACCAAGTACAACTTCTTTAAAGATAGGATCCAACATGCCCTTCATAGCTTGCTCGATTTCTTCAATTACGTTGTAGATAATGTTATGCAGACGGATATCAACTTTCTCTTGATCTGCTGTTGCTTTCGCTGCAGGTTCAGGACGAACGTTGAAACCGATAATAATCGCGTTAGATGCAGAAGCCAGAATAATATCAGACTCCGTAACAGCACCAACACCGTTGTGAAGAATTTTGACGCGAACGCCTTCCACTTCGATCTTCTCAAGGGAGCTTTTCAGGGCTTCAACAGAACCTTGAACGTCACCTTTGATGATTACATTCAGCTCTTTGATTTCGCCGTCTTTAATGTGTTTAAAGAGGTCATCCAACGTAACGCGTGAATTCGCCGTCATCTCGGATTGTCGTAGTGCAATGGAACGACGATCTGCAATGTCTCTTGCCTTACGCTCATCTTCATAAGCAAGGAATGGATCTCCAGCTTGTGGTACTTCTGTAAGACCTGTGATTTCAACTGGTGTTGAAGGACCCGCTTCTTTCAAACGTTTACCTTTATCATTCACCATCGCTCTCACGCGGCCGAAGCACACGCCAGCTACGAAGCTATCTCCGACTTTCAAAGTACCATGTTGAATCAGGATTCTGGCAACTGGACCACGACCTTTATCCAACTCGGCTTCGATTACAGTCGCTCTAGCACGTTTGTTCGGGTTAGCCTTATACTCTTGAACTTCCGCAACAAGCAGAATCATCTCAAGTAGATTTTCAAGTCCAATCCGTTGTTTTGCGGAAATTTCGCAGAAAATCGTATCTCCGCCCCACTCTTCCGGAACCAACTCATAAGCAGTAAGTGCTTGTTTGATTTGATCTGGATTTGCGCCTTCTTTATCAATCTTGTTAACTGCTACAATGATCGGAACACCTGCCGCTTTAGCATGGTTAATAGCTTCAACGGTTTGTGGCATTACGCCGTCATCAGCAGCAACAACGATAATTGTAATATCGGTTACTTGTGCACCGCGGGCACGCATGGTTGTAAAAGCTTCGTGACCAGGCGTATCCAAGAAAGTGATTTTCTTTTGGTTAACTTCAACTTGGTAAGCACCGATGTGCTGCGTAATACCGCCTGCTTCACCCTCGGTTACACTGGTTTTACGAATAGCATCAAGTAAAGTCGTTTTACCATGATCGACGTGACCCATGATCGTAACAACTGGTGGACGCTCAATCAGATCAGCCTCATCGTCAATTTCTTCGAAAGTCTCGAAATTGTCTTCTTCGACTTTAATCTTAATTTCAACCTCAACACCAAACTCGGATGCAATCAATTGAATGGCTTCCAAATCAAGCTCTTGGTTGATTGTTGCCATTGTACCCAAGAACAAAAGCTTCTTAATTACTTCAGAAGCATCTTTGTGAAGTAATTTCGCTGTTTCACCAACGGTCATACTGCCACGAACGATGATTTTCTTAGGTGTGTTGTCAATTTTTTCTTTTTTAACAGTTTCCTGTTGGTATCTGCCTCTATTGTTACCGCGTTGATTGCCTCTGTTTTGTCCACCAGGCCCGCGATTTCCGCCGGAACGGTTATCATCGAAACGCTTAGGTGTTGGTTTTGATTTCTTAGTTGTAATTACACCCGCTTTTGCTGCTGCATCATCCAATTCAGCTGCTGTTGCTCCTACGTGGAACTGCGGCTTTGCTTCTTGAATGACAGGTCTTCCGCTTTGATTATTGTTGCGGTTATCAAACGGTTTAGACTGACGGTTTGGACCAGCACTGCGGTTCGGGCCTGCATTTTGCGGACGGCCGCTATTCGCGCTTTGTCCACCACCAGCTCCCGGTCCACCAGTCCCCTGACTTGGACGGGATCCTGCATAGTTACTATTACTGCGAGGAGCTCCGCCTTGGCCTTGACCTTGGCTGTAGCCTTGACCGCCGCTTGGACGTTGGCTATTGTAGCCGCCAGTGGAACCACTAGGACGCTGTCCACCTGGATTGGAACCTTGATAACCCGTACGTTGCCCACCTTGGCTAGAGCCTTGGCCACTTGGACGCTGTCCACCTGGATTGGAACCTTGATAGCCCGTACGTTGTCCACCTTGGCTAGAGCCTTGGCCGCTAGGACGCTGCCCACCTGGATTGGAACCTTGATAACCTGTACGTTGTCCACCTTGGCCTTGACTGTTTGGACGTTGTCCGCCTTGCGATGATCCTTGACCACTTGGTCGTTGATCGCGTCCTTGTTGTGCTGGACGACTAGCCGTATTAGGCGTAGATTGTCCTTGAGGTGCTGTTACTGCACCATTGGTAGTCGTGCTGTTCGTTGGTTCTGAAGCAACTGGCTTCGAAGCCGGTGTTGCTGCACCTTTATTCTCTTGTGCTGGAGCCTGCGTTGCAGGATTCTGATTCGTCGTAGATGAACTCACATTTCCTCCGTCCGTAGCTGCTCGTTTGGCAGCCGCATTGGCTTTAATATCACGAAAAAACTTTTCTACACTGCTCACTGCGTCATTTTCCATTACACTCATATGATTGTTAACAGGAATATTCAGACGTTTGAGGATGGTAATAATTTCTTTGCTGCTCATATTGAGTTGCTTTGCGTATTCGTAAACGCGAGTCTTATCTTTATTGTCTTGTTTATTGGTCAATATGTTTCACCTCCGCAGGATTATCTTGACTCTTCTGCAGCATCTGCGCGAAGCCTCCGTCCAATACACCTATGGTGACACGCATTTCTTTCCCAATGCTGCGGCCCAATTCATACTTCGTACCTATTTCCATGAGTTTAATCCCATAGAATTGGCATTTGTCTTGAAATTTCTTACGTGTATTAGCGGATGCATCCTCCGCCATAATGACAAGTTTGGCTTCTCCCGAGCGAATCGCTTTAAACACACCCTCATCACCGGTAACTAGCTTCCCTGCCCGCATCGCCAAACCCAATTGGGATAGAAATTTAGGATTCATCTTCAGACTCCTCCTCTTTAGAAGAGAGGAACTCATCTTCAACACGAATGAAATCTTGCTCCAATTGGTCATAAATATCGGCACCAACGGCATGCTTAAGGGCTCTATCCAGGGCTTTACTTTTCTTCGCCAATTTAAAACAAGAAACTTTACCGCACAGGTAGGCACCGCGCCCAGATTTTTTCCCTTTAAGATCTATGAGAATTTCATCTTCAGGCGTTTTGACGATGCGGATCAAGTCCCTCTTCGGCATCATTTCCTGGCAGGCCACGCATTTTCTCAGAGGGATTTTTCTCTGCTTCATTCCGATCACCCCTTGCTCCAAACAAAAACTTAATCGACACTCACAGAATCTTGATGCATTTCTTCGGAATAAGTTTTCACTCGGCCATATTCTTGTTCGGCTTGTGTTTCACTTTTGATGTCTATTTTCCAACCTGTCAATTTGGCAGCAAGACGAGCATTTTGCCCTTTGATTCCAATAGCCAGAGAAAGCTGATAGTCAGGTACAATGACACGCGCCATTTTTTCATTTTCATGAATTTGCACTTCAAGCACTTTGGAAGGGCTAAGCGCATTGGCTACGTATTCTTCCACGCTTTCCATCCAACGTACGATGTCTATTTTCTCGCCGCGCAGTTCGCTTACAATCGTTTGAACACGTAATCCTTTAGGTCCTACACAGGATCCTACTGGATCAACTTCAGCGTTGCGGGAATGAACAGCAATTTTGGATCGGAAACCGGCTTCACGCGCAACCGAACGAATCTCGACCACACCATCAAAGATCTCAGGCACTTCCAGTTCAAAAAGACGCTTCAACAGCCCTGGATGTGTTCTTGATAAAATGATTTGCGGTCCTTTCGTAGTATTTTCCACTTTCGTGATATACGCCTTTATCCGATCGCCTTGTTTGAACTTATCAGTAGGCATCAATTCAGTCAAAGGCAGCACAGCCTCAACTTTACCCAAGTCCACATAAATGTTACGTTGATCTTGGCGTTGAAGGATACCTGTAACGATATCTTCTTCTTTGTCGATAAAAGCATTATAAATCAAGCCACGCTCGGCTTCACGAATACGCTGAGTCACCACTTGTTTGGCAGTTTGAGCAGCAATACGTCCGAAATCACGAGGAGTCACTTCAATTTCAACGATATCTTCCAATTGGTAATTCGGATTAATTTCACGAGAAGCGTGGAGTGAAATTTCCAATCTTGGATCTAATACTTCCTCAGTTACGGTTTTACGGGCATATACCTTAATGAGGCCAGTATGGCGATTGATATCAACTCGCACGTTCTGTGCGGTGTTGAAATTACGTTTATAACTTGAAATCATCGCTGCTTCAATTGCATCGATAAGTAACTCCTTTGAGATACCTTTCTCACGTTCAATTTCCGACAGCGCTTCGATAAAATCCGTGTTCATTTGAACTGAGTCCCCCCTTTCAATAAGTAACGGTCACTAAAAAACGATAGCTAGACGAGCGCTTGCTACTTTAGCGAACGGGATAATAATTTTCTTTTTGCCAATTTCAATAACGAGTTCTTCCTCGTCAAAGGAAAGCAGCAAACCTTCAAATTCCTTGGAACCGTCTATCGGTTCATAGGTGGTAACAAATACATGACTATTCACAGCCTTGTGATAATCTTGTGTCTTCTTAAGCGGACGTTCCGCGCCTGGTGAAGAAACTTCCAAGAAATAGGCATCAGCAATGGGATCTTTTTCATCCAATTGAACACTTAAGTATTCACTGATGCGGCCGCAATCATCTATATCAATTCCGCCTTCCTTGTCTGCATAGACACGAAGGAACCAATTGCTGCCTTCTTTGACATATTCAATATCCACGAGTTCAAATCCATTTTGTTCCATGAAATCCTTCAGCATGTCCTCAATGACGGATTTGATTTGCGCTTGTGTAGCCACAGATAAATGTACCTCCTAAATTGACTTTCCTTTATCGTATTCCGAAAAGTCCTATATCAAAATGTAAAGAGTGGGTTTCCCCACTCTTTAATCACAAGATGATATCCTCATTATTGCCAATAAAAATTATACCATAACCAATCTTTGCATTACAATAGCAAACTTGTTAATCATTTTCACTTGACAGCTAAAAGTTTTTCTTTAGAAAAACTCACTTCGAAAGCTTAGAATAAGGACAATTGATTCGATTCAGGCAATCCGCGGAAGCATCCCATCGCGCTGAGCATCTCAATAACCGTCTTTGAGGCTTTGGATCGATTCTGGAAATCTTCGATGGAGAGGAAGTCTCCCTCCTCTTTGGCAGCAGCAATATTTTTGGCTGCGTTATCTCCGATACCTGACATTGCCGCAAATGGCGGGATAAGTGACGTACCATCGATAATAAACCGCGTTGCATCCGAACGATAGATATCAATCGGTTTGAAACTGAAGCCACGGGACGTCATTTCGAGTGACATTTCCAAAATGGAAACCATCGCTTTCTCCTTCGGTAGCGCCTGGAAGCCTTTCTCTTCAATCTCAATCAATTTTTTAAGAATGGCATCATATCCTTGGCAAAGAAGCTCTAGATCAAAGTCAGCTGCACGAACACTAAAATAAGTCGCATAGTAGGCAATCGGATGATAAACCTTAAAGTAAGCTGTACGAACAGCAGAGATAACGTAAGCAGCAGCATGCGCCTTTGGAAACATATATTCAATCCGTTCACAAGATTCAATATACCAAGCTGGCACATTACAGCGTTTCATCTCATCTTTCCATTCATCTGTAAGCCCCTTACCTTTACGAACACTCTCGGTAATTTTGAAAGCAAGACCTGCATCCATTCCTGCCTTATAAATCAAGAAGAGCATGATATCATCCCGACAACCAATAACCGTCTTAATGTTGCATATCCCTTTTTTAATTAACTCCTGTGCATTACCAAGCCAAACACCCGTTCCATGTGACAATCCGGAAATTTGCAGTAAATCGGCAAAGGAACTTGGCTGTGTTTCCTGAAGCATCTGACGAACGAACTTGGTTCCCATTTCCGGAACACCATAAGTAGCTACTGGGGATCGAATTTGATCTGGTCTGACTCCAATCGCTTCTGTCGAATTGAAAATGCTCATCGCTTTCGGATCATTCATAGGTATGGTCGTTGGATCAACACCCGTTAAATCTTGCAGCATCCGCATCATCGTCGGGTCGTCGTGTCCGAGAATATCAAGTTTCAGCAAATTGGCGTCAAAGGCATGATAATCAAAATGGGTTGTTTTCCATTCCGAATTCTTATCATCTGCTGGATATTGTACGGGTGTGATATCATCAACTTCCATATAATCCGGTACAACCACAATACCGCCGGGATGCTGACCTGTACTTCTCTTCACACCTGTACAGCCCGCAGCTAGTCGGCTAATCTCAGCACCGCGCCATTTCTGGCCTTGCTCTTCTTCATACTTCTTAACGAATCCGAATGCCGTCTTCTCGGCGACAGTACCGATAGTACCCGCACGGAATACGTTCTTCTCACCAAAAATTTCTTTCGTAAAATTATGCGCAATCGGTTGATAAACACCAGAGAAGTTCAAATCAATATCGGGAACCTTGTCCCCTTTAAAGCCTAGAAACGTCTCGAACGGAATGTCGTGACCGTCACCTTTTAAATTCCCCCCGCAATTCGGGCAAACTTTGTTCGGAAGATCGAATCCACTCGGAACACTCCCGTCCAGGAACCACTCACTATGCTGACAAGATACGCATATATAATGAGGAGGCAGCGGATTAACCTCTGAAATACCTAACATCATCGCAACGACGGAAGAACCAACGGAACCCCTTGAACCTACGAGATAACCATCCGCATTCGACTTTTTCACAAGACGTTCGGAAATCAAATAGTTGGCAGAGAAACCGAACTTAATAATCGGAACAAGCTCTTTCTCAAGCCTGGCTATAATGACTTCCGGAAGTTCATCTCCATACATAGCCTTCGCAGTATTATAACAAGTCGTCCGAATTTCTTCGTCTGCTCCTTCGATGATGGGTGTGAACAGCTTATCCGGGAATAGTTCAATGACTTCGAACCGATCTGCTAGATCATTCGTACTGCGCACGACAACTTCAAGTGCTTTTTCTTCACCAAGAAACTTGAATTCTTCCAGCATCTCTTTGGTCGTACGGAAGTGAGCATCCGGTTTTTTCATGGCTTTCAGTGGACTAAAGCCGGTAATTCCATTAATGGCAATATCTCTGCATACTTTCTCACGGGGATTCAGATAATGCGCATTCCCTGTAGCAATAACCGGTTTGCCGGTCTTATAACCAATTTCACAAACACGTCGTACAGCATTCTCTAAATCTTCGACACTCCCCACGAGACCCTTCTCTACCAGATGCATGTTATAGCTCACTGGTTGAATCTCGAGAATGTCATAGAACTCGGCCACTTGCTCGGATTCTTCGATTGATTTATTTAGAACGGCTTCAAAGAATTCCCCTTTTTCACAGCCGGAGGTAATAAGAAGACCTTCTCTGTGCTCTACTAGAACACTTTTGGGAATCGTTGCGGAGCGCTGTAAATACGTTGTATGGGATAAGGATATAAGTTTGAATAAGTTCTTTTTCCCAACGGCATTTAGCGCGTAAACACAACAATGGAAAGGGCGCTGATTAGACAAATCTTTTCCTACATAATCATTCAATTTAGCAAGATTCGTTATTTGTCGATCATTAGCCTCGTTAATTAAATGATACAAAACAAAACCTAAGGCAATAGAGTCATCAATCGCTCGGTGATGGTTGTCCAAGCCTACTTTAAATTTATCCGACAAGGTATTCAAACGATGGTTCTTCATTGATGGGAATAAAAATCTAGCAAGCTCAAGGGTATCCAGTACGGAGTTCGTAACCTCCGGCAATCCCATACGCTTCAAATTCGCTTGAAGGAAACCCATATCAAATCGTGCATTATGGGCTACGAGAACGCAATCACCGACAAACTCAATAAACTTAGGAAGCTCCTCTTCGATATCAGGCGCATCTTTTACCATATCATCGTTAATGTTCGTCAATTGTTGAATGTTATAAGGAATTTTCTCGTGAGGATTAATGAACGTTGCAAACCGCTCAATTTCTTTACCGTCCTGCATTTTAACACCAGCAAGCTCGATAATTCGGTTATTGGTAACAGAAAGCCCCGTTGTCTCTACGTCGAATATCACATATGTGGCTTGCTTCAGATCCATATCTCTACCATTCAACACAATAGGAACAGAGTCATTCACAACGTTTGCTTCCACACCATAAATCACTTTAATCCCGTGCTTTTTGGCTGCTTTTCCTGCATCAGGGAAACATTGAATGTTACTATGATCAGTAACCGCTATGGCTTTATGTCCCCATTTAGCGGCCATTTTCACATATTGATCAATAGGAGTTAAAGCATCCATAGTACTCATGGTCGTGTGCAAATGAAACTCAACGCGCTTCTCAGCTGCATCGTCCATCCGATCCCTAGGTGCCATAACTTCATACAAATCATTCGGAATCATGACAAGTTCAGGAATTTGCATGAAACGATCATACTCGACCTTGCCTCGCGCTCTAATCCATGTTCCATTCGCAAGCAAGCTCATAATTTTCACATCATCTTTGGTTTTCGCAAATACCTTCATCGCCAAAGAATCGGTAAAATCAGTCAGGTTAAATGTATATAACGTGTTCCCGTTTCTCAATTCCTTGACGTCTAGTCCAAATACGGTGCCCTGAACTGCCACTTTCTTCTCTTCTTCTTGAATGTCCTTGATTGGCGTCGGTACCTCTTTGATATCAATGCCCATGACAAGCTTGAGATCCGTATCTGGTAATGAAGATGCTTCTTCTTCCATGTCGATAGACATCATGATCTCTTGGGTAAAAGTCTTCTCTCCTTGCTCGCGCTGCTTCGCAAATTTCTCGTACTCAGCTTCGATCTCGGTAGAATCACTAACCGCATACTTTACGTTTAATTCTGTTTGAAAAAAGTTATGAAAAAAGTTCCGTATGAACATATCTACATTTTTCTTTTTAGCAAGTTCAAGTCCAATCTGATCTAGCATGATGAGAGTTAGCGTGTGACCTTGTACCTCAACCCTTGCTTTTGACATCCAACCATTAATCGATGCTACTTCACGCTGCAGCCATTCCATAAACAGGCTCCAGTATTCATCTACCAAAGCCGCTGGTTCTGATTGCTCAAATTTCCAAATAAAACGAATCTTCGCAATTTGAGCAAACTTCTCTTGGATCATTTTACAAAATGAACGGTAAGTGTTTTGAGGCACTATTTCATTTTTCACCAAATAAAAGGTCCACTCGCGATTCTTGCGACTAATTTCTACTTGCTCGATGTAGCCTTCCGCAAAAAATGACCGCACGATATCGGCTGGAATCTCGGCTTGCTGCATCAAAAGCTCAAAGCGATTCCGTTTATCAGCCAAATTACTCATGAACAGCCTCCCCATAAAAATACGAAGGGCAATGGAATTGTTGCTTCCATTTGCCCTTGATTGTAATTAATAACTTCGGCCAAAAACGACCGTATGTTTAGCAGCATCGCCGCAAACCAGACATGTTGATTTCGTTTCTGAAGGATTGAAAGGAATATTTCGGCTTGTTGCCCCCGTCTCTTCCTTAACTTGATCCTCACAAACGTTAGACCCGCACCAGCCGGCCAAAGCAAATCCGCGTTTGGTCTCTAGGAATGATTTGAACTCATCAATAGAATCTACCGCAATGTAATGCTCGTCACGGAACTGCTTCGCTTTATCATACATCTGCTGATGAATCTCAGCAAGTAAATTTTGAACTTCCTGAACGAAGTCTGCTTGCTGAACGGTTTTCTTCTCCCCGCTTACGCGAGAAACGAGAACAACTTGTCCATTTTCCATGTCACGAGGACCTAATTCAACACGGATAGGTACACCGCGCATTTCATATTCATTAAATTTCCAACCCGGGCTTTGGTCAGCTCGGTCATCCACTTTAACTCGGACGCCTGCTTTCTTCAGCTCTGCAAACAATTCGTCAACACGCCCAATAACTTGTTCCCGTGTTTTTGGAGGACCAATTGGAATCATGATGACTTGTGTAGGGGCTACTTTAGGAGGCAATACCAACCCACGATCATCGCCATGAGCCATGATAAGTGCACCAATGAGTCGAGTACTAACACCCCATGAAGTCGTATGGGCAAATTGATGCTGATTCTCACGGTCCAAGAACTTGATATCGAAAGCGACCGCAAAATTTGTACCCAGATAGTGAGAGGTGCCAGCTTGCACCGCTTTCCCGTCTTTCATCATTGCCTCGATAGAGAATGTATCGACAGCACCCGCGAATTTCTCAGAAGGAGTCTTCTGCCCAACAATGACAGGGATTGCTAAGAAATCTTCCGCAAATTCGCGGTATACTTCCAGCATCTGCATCGTTTCACGGCGAGCATCCTGCTCGTCTTCATGAGCCGTATGACCTTCCTGCCACAGGAACTCCGTAGTACGAAGGAAAGGCAGTGTCCGCTTCTCCCATCGTACTACGTTAGCCCATTGATTAATCAAAAGCGGAAGATCGCGATAGGAGTTGATCCATTCTGAATACATGTGACCAATCATCGTTTCCGAAGTTGGACGAATAGCTAGTCGCTCTTCGAGCTTCTCTCCACCTGCTTCAGTGACCCAAGGAAGCTCTGGATTAAAGCCTTCCACGTGTTCTTTTTCCTTCTGGAAAAAACTTTCTGGAATAAATAAAGGGAAATAGGCGTTCCGGTGACCCGTTTCTTTGAATTTGCTATCGAGTTCACGTTGAATGTTTTCCCATATTTCATAGCCGTCCGGTTTAAATACGATACATCCGCGCACTGGCGAATAGCTCATCAAATCAGCTTTCTTGATTACGTCTATGTACCAACGGGAGAAATCCTCTCCCTGTGGTGTAATCTCTTTAACAAACTGTTTATCGTTTGACATAAACCCTCCTACAATATTAGGACTATCCCTTAATTAATCTTAAAATATCATTGTAAGTAACTGCCACCATGAGAAGCATCAGCAATGCAAAACCAACAAAATGAACCATACTTTCTCGATTCGGATCAATTGGCTTCCCGCGTAATGCCTCTAGACCCATAAATAGAAGTCGACTTCCATCTAAAGCTGGAATAGGCAGGAGATTAAATATACCTAGATACAAGCTCAATGTTGCTGCCCATGAGATTAAGTAAGTAATTCCCATTTTGGCAAACTCAGCTGATACTTGAGCTGTACGGACAGGTCCGCCTAGATCATCAAGTTTAAACTGCAGCATTACAAGCTTCTGTAAACCAGTCACAATGCCAATTGTTGTTCCAACAACTTGTTCGTAAGTGCCAGTTAACACTTCACTAAAAGTTGCACTTCTACGATCCCCTGAAATGACTACACCGAGCTTACCAGCCCCTGCTTCCATTTCTGGTGTAACTTGAAGTGTAATAGGATTACCTGAACGATCCACAACCCAGGTCATCGGCTTTCCTGCAGATGATTGAATCGAGGTGACAAGCTTCTCGCGGTCATCACCAATCGGCTGATTATCAATTGATATAATGATATCCCCTTTGTGGAGACCAGATTTCTCACCTGCCTTACCTGCAAGCACAGAATCTAGTTTGACGTTCGTAAATACGCCCGACATAATAACAACGATAAAGAACAACACAATTGCGAGTATGAAGTTCATCACAGGCCCCATCACAATGGCAATTGCTCTCTGGCCAACTGTTTTCGAACCAAACTGACGATCATATGGAGCAATCTGTGTTTCTGTCCCTTTGGTCACCATCATCGCTTGTGGATCAATGGGATAAGTAACTCTTTCTCCGTCGACATCAAGTGATACTTGAAGCGATCTCTCTAAATCAATTTGTTCCACGACACCAATGATCACATTCGAGCGTCGATCTAGTTGATCAAGATAAAGAGATGACACTTGATCTTGTTTATTTAATTTAACGGCAACCGTTTGTCCAGGGTTCACTTGGACAATTTCCGGGTCTTCCCCTGCCATGCGAACAAATCCACCAATTGGCAGAATACGCAAGGTATATCGAGTTTCCCCTTTTTTATATGAGAAAATTTTGGGTCCAAAACCGATTGCAAATTCCCGAACTAAGATGCCTGCACGTTTCGCAAAGTAAAAATGACCCCATTCATGAATCGTAACGAGAACGAAAAACAACAAAATAACCTTCAATCCAACTTCTATGGCTGACAAGTCGTATTTCCTCCTTCGAGTTTTCTTCAGAAAACTTACCTATGTTTGCAAAAACCATAACGTTTTCGTTTGAAAACCTGCCTTTTAAGCATCCACTTATGGACAGCATGTTCTTAGATTACCATTATTGAACTGCTGAATACAAGCTATGCTCTTTTAGCACAGTATACGAGCTGGGAGATTGAATTAGACTTTACTTTATAAAGCGCCTAGGTGATAGATTGAAAAAAGAGCCGAGCCAACCTCGCTGACCTAAGCTCTCATGAAATTAAAAAACGATGGATGATGCAAAGGCTCTTGCCCAAATATCCTGCTCATGTATGACTTCTAAATGAGGGTTTGAATGGGATTCGTGTTTCTGCAAAACAACTTCGATGATCTGTTCAATTTGCAAGAACTTAATCTCACCTTTGAGGAAGCGTGCAACAGCTATTTCGTTCGCTGCATTAAAAACAGTAGGTGTAGTACCTCCCTGTTTGCCGCTCTCAAAGGCCATACGTAAACACGGATACCGATTGAAATCCATTTCACGGAAATGAAGCTTTCCGATGGAAGCCAAATCTAGTCGATTGGTCGGCGTCGGATATCTGTCTGGATAAGTTAATGCGTATTGGATTGGAACTCGCATATCCGGATTACCAAGTTGAGCAATAACACTATTATCAACAAACTCTACAAAGGAATGAATGACACTTTCAGGATGAATGAGGACATCTATTTGGTCATAGGAGAGATCAAATAACCAATGAGCCTCAATGACCTCAAGACCTTTATTGACCATCGTCGCGGAATCAATCGTAATCTTGGCTCCCATCGACCAATTCGGATGTTGGAGGGCTTGTTCGACCGTTACTCCCTCTAACTCTTCACGCGATCGATCGCGAAAGGAACCACCAGAAGCAGTAAGCGTTATTCTCGAAATTTGTGAGCGATTCTCACCATTCAAACATTGAAATATAGCCGAATGCTCACTATCAATAGGCAGTAAAGACACACCTTTTCGACGAATAGCATCCTTTACAATATGGCCTGCACTCACTAACGTCTCTTTATTTGCAAGACCAATGTGTTTGCCGGCTTCAATCGCGGCCATTGTAGGCTTAAGTCCCTGACTCCCTACCAAAGCTGTTACAACCAGTTCTGCATCTGTTGATGCGGCAACTTCCATTAATCCCTCTTCACCATATAACACCTTGGTCGATGAAGAAACATTCTTGGAAACTTCGTCGGCTAGCTCCTTGGTCGCTATGGATACTACTTTTGGGTGAAACTTTTTCACCTGTTCAATCAATAATTGACTATTATAACCGCCAGATAATGCTTCAATTTGAAATTTATCAGGGGCATGCTGGGCAATATCTAAGGTTTGTGTACCAATAGACCCTGTTGAACCCAGAATGGCAATCCGTTTCATCATATTCCACCTCGCCTATGACTATTAGTGAGTAAGAATTCCCAGCCAATGAATAAATGGAAATACGATAAGCCAACTATCCATACGATCGAGTACACCACCATGCCCGGGAAGTAAGGTTCCCGTATCTTTAATACCTTTTACTCGTTTATAAGCCGACTGTATTAAGTCTCCTATTTGTCCAACAACAGCAATCACAAAGCCAAGCACCAATGCCTTGCCAAATCCCAGTAAATCCGGTGCATACCAGGCGAACGCAAGTGCGGCAATCATCGAAATAACGACGCCACCAACGGCTCCCTCAATTGACTTCTTAGGACTGATTTGAGGCCATAGAAGATGTTTTCCTAGCTTCGATCCGACAAAATAAGCTCCTGAATCCGAAGCCCAAATACATACAAACACAACGATTGACCAAAATAAGCCATGCTCCATTAAGCGTGCAGCAATCATATAATTGAATCCAAAACCTATGTAAATGACACCAAGTAAAATAACAGAAACCTGATCGATTGTAATCGTATTTTTTGAAGCAACTGTAATGAAAAGCAAGACAAACATAGTCAGCCAAATCATGGCGGTCGAAGAAACGGGAAGGGAACCACCAAAAGCCTCCCACGGCACCGTTAAGTATAACAAAGAGATTAAACCAATAGCCGCTGTTAATCTATACTTCGTGTAGCCATTCATTTGCATATACTCACGATAGCCGATAATTGACAATAACACGATTAACCCAGCGTACCAATAACCACCCAATACTAATAACGTAATGAAAACGAGCCCGGCAATGACTCCCGTGATGATCCTTTGCTTCAAGTTGAATCCTCCTAGATGAACACGCGCCGGAAGCATACGAAGTGATTAGATACCTCCGTATCTTCTCCCGCGGCGCTGATATTCTGCAATTGCTTGCATAAATAATGATTCCGTGAATTCCGGCCAGTATGCCTCCGTAAACCAAAGCTCCGAATATGCTAATTGCCAAAGAAGAAAGTTGCTAAGTCTAAGCTCACCACTTGTTCGAATTAACAAATCTGGGTCTGGTAAATCCGAAGTTAACATATAGGAAGAAAAACTTGCCTCATCCAAATCTTCTATTTGTAGTTTGCCATTTTGAACATCACGAATCATATCCTGAACACCAGCAATCATTTCTTTACGTCCACCATAATTTAAGGCAAAGTTCAGAATGAGTCCTGTATTATCTTTCGTCCGTTCGATAGCTCCCTCAATCGCTTTGAGTGTGTAATCAGGTAAGCCTTCTTTCCAACCCGTCATTCGGATACGAACATTGTTTTCGATCAGCTCTTCAATTTCTAAAGGAAAAAATTCTTGAGGAAGTTTCATCAGAAATTCGACTTCTTCCTTCGGTCTTTTCCAATTTTCCGTTGAAAAAGCATACATTGTTAACACTTTAACACCGATCTCATTTGCAGCCATCGTAATTTTCTTAACATTTTTCATCCCGGAATGATGCCCTGCTACACGAGGCAAGCCTCTTTGCTTAGCCCAACGACCGTTCCCGTCCATAATGATAGCGACATGTGCTGGCACTTTATCTAATTCGATAGCTGGTATAGCTGAAGAAACAGACTTACCATTAATTCCTAACCATTTCTTAATTAGCTTGAGCACAGTTGTTCCTCCCAACTAGGGAAAGATGAAAAACCCCCAGCGAATACCCGGGGGCATATCTATCTTATACTTCCATGATTTCTTTTTCTTTAGCAGCCAAAACTTTCTCAACTTCAGCTACGAATTTATCCGTAAACTTTTGGATATCCTCTTGATGTTTACGGGACTCATCTTCAGATATCCCTGCTTTTTCTAACTTTTTAATCTCATCGTTGGCATCACGACGGATGTTACGAATAGCGATCTTGGCTTCCTCGCCAAATTTCTTCGTCATTTTCACTAGATCACTACGACGCTCTTCTGTTAAAGCAGGAATAACAATTCGAATAACCAATCCGTCGTTAGATGGCGTTAAACCTAAGTCAGACTTCATAATCGCTTTCTCAATCGATGTCATCGAACTTTTGTCCCATGGTTGAATGAGTAAAGTACGTGAATCAGGTGTTGTTAAATTCGCAAGTTGATTCACTGGTGTCATCGCTCCGTAATATTCCACTTGGATGCGATCTAATAAAGATGGCGTAGCACGTCCTGCACGAAGAGAAGTTAAATCTCTTCTTAATGCGCCAATTGCTTTATCCATCCGATCTTCTGCATTCTTTTTTACTGATTGTGGCATGGTTTAGACACTCCCTTTAACTGTAGTCCCAATTTTCTCGCCAAGGACCACTCGTTTGATATTCCCTTTTTCTGTGATATTGAACACCACTAACGGGATGTTGTTATCCATACAAAGGGAAGATGCGGTGGAATCCATGACACCAAGATTGTTACTGATAACTTCCATATAAGTTAACGTCTCGAATTTCTTCGCTGTTGGATCTTTGAATGGATCTGCTGAATATACGCCATCCACTTTATTTTTGGCCATAAGAATAACTTCTGCTTCAATTTCAGCTGCTCTTAAAGCCGCTGTAGTATCTGTTGAGAAGTATGGATTCCCTGTACCTGCCGCGAAGATAACAACTCTCCCTTTTTCAAGGTGACGCATTGCTCTTCTACGGATGTATGGTTCAGCCACTTGCTGCATAGTAATAGAAGATTGAACTCTTGTAGGTACATCCAGATTCTCCAATGCATCCTGCAGAGCCAATGAATTCATGACAGTTGCAAGCATACCCATGTAATCTGCTGTCGCACGATCCATCCCCTTCTCACTGCCTGCAATACCGCGCCAAATGTTTCCACCGCCTACAACGATAGCGACTTCTACACTTAATTCCACAACATCCTTTACCTGTTGGGCAATGGAAGTAATCACTTCCGAATCAATGCCATAACCCTGCTGTCCTGCCAAAGCTTCGCCGCTCAATTTTAGCACTATTCTTTTATAAAAAGGTTGACCCAACTTGTATAACCTCCGTTTCAATGCTTGAACAGATCTCTTATTGGCTAAAAAAGAAGGAACACCAAGTGTTCCATCTTTTTTAAATGCCTATTATAGTTTAACTTGGGACATAACTTCTTCCGCAAAGTTCTCTTGTTTTTTCTCAAGACCTTCACCAAGGCCGAAACGTACGAAACGACGAATGGAGATGTTCTCGCCGATTGCTGCGACTTTTTCATTCAATAATTGGTCGATTGTTTTGTCTGGATCTTTAACGAATTGCTGCTCCATTAAGCAGAACTCTTCGTAGTATTTGCCAATACGGCCTTCAACCATTTTATCAATGATTTTCTCTGGTTTGCCTTCATTCAAAGCTTGGTTGCGAAGAATTTCTTTTTCTTTCTCCAAAGCTTCTGTTGGCACTTCTTCACGACGTACATAAGTTGGGTTTGCTGCTGCGATATGCATTGCGATATCTCTGCAGAAAGTACGGAATTGCTCTGTTTTACCAACGAAGTCAGTTTCACAGTTGATCTCAACAAGTACGCCAACTTTACCGCCAGCGTGGATGTAAGATTCTACTGCGCCTTCTGTAGCAACGCGACCTGCTTTGTTAGCTGCTGCAGAAAGACCTTTCTCGCGAAGCAATTCGCCTGCTTTGGTGATATCACCGTTTGCTTCTTCAAGCGCTTTCTTACAATCCAACATTCCTGCGCCTGTTTTTTCACGTAACTCTTTCACTTGTGCTGCTGTAACTGCCATTGAAAGAAACCTCCCGATAGTTGTTATTGGTATGTAATACCGTTGATTCTTTAAAAAAAGGGTGGTGACAGGCTGTTACACCTTCCAACCACCCTTTTCACAATCCTATAGATTAAGCTGTTGTTTGCTCGCCTTGGTGTGCTTCGATAACTGCATCAGCAATTTTTGCTGTTAATAATTTAACGGCACGAATCGCATCATCGTTACCTGGAATCACGTAATCAATTTCGTCCGGATCGCAGTTTGTATCAACGATACCAACGATTGGGATACCCAATTTGCGAGCTTCCGCAACAGCAATACGCTCTTTGCGTGGGTCGATAATGAAAAGTGCGCTAGGCAGACCTTTCATGTTCTTGATTCCGCCCAAGAATTTCTCAAGACGATCTTTCTCTTTACGGAGAATGATAACTTCTTTCTTAGGAAGAACTTCGAAAGTACCGTCCTCTTCCCATCTTTCAAGAGTTTTCAAACGGTCAATACGTTTTTGAATTGTTTGGAAGTTTGTTAGTGTACCACCCAACCAACGTTGGTTGATGAAGTACATTCCGCAACGTTCTGCTTCTTCAGCAACGGAATCTTGTGCTTGTTTTTTCGTTCCTACGAAAAGAATCGTACCATTATCTTCAGAAACGGATTTAACAAAGTTGTAAGCTTCTTCAACTTTTTTAACCGTTTTTTGTAGATCGATAATGTAAATACCGTTTCTTTCTGTAAAGATGTATTTGTCCATTTTCGGGTTCCAACGACGTGTTTGGTGACCGAAATGTACGCCAGCTTCTAAAAGCTGTTTCATGGAGATAACTGCCATCCCCAATCCCTCCTCTAAAATGGTTTATTTGGTATCCGCCGCCTGTCGCATCTTTGCATAAAACTTACCGAAGTAAGCACCATTATGCAAATTGACGGGCGTGAGTTTTTAACACCGTGAATAAATATACCACAACTGAAATGCCTATGCAACCCTTTATCATGATAGACATTTTGCCCTACAAATGGCATGTATATGTATAGAAACAACAAAAACAGACCTCCATATTAAAGATCCATTTGTCGGACTATCTATTGAACTGTAATTAAATTGGCCACGACTTTGGGTATATCCGTAACACCTTCAAAAACATGGTAACCGATTTGAATTTTGGTGCTGCCACCTTGTTTATCAAGCTCCGTAATGAAAGCTTTACGATCCGAAATAATGCCGGATTTGACGAGAAGTTCACTGACAGCTGTTGCATCAAGATTTGGCTGTACATAAATAATTATTTTCGGAGCAACTTCTGGTGTATTTGCTTTGGGCTGTTCCTGAGGTTTAGCTGCTGTCAACTTGTCTGTTTCCTCTTTTACCTTTTTCAATACTGCTGCATCAAACTCCGTTTGCGTAAAAACTTTTGTGTTCTTATCGAATACTTGGTAGTACTTCGCAGCTTCGACTTTTAACTTCTGAGGATCCATTTCATCCAATGTAAGGCCCGTTTGACTAGGTGCACTAGCCCGTACAGACATAATTTGCAGAAGTAAAGCTCCTACAATAATTCCAGTCCCAATTCCAAAAACATACGACCTATTCTTAAACACGGGCCCTCTCCTCCTGTCTGGATAATTGAAGGATTAGACTGACCTCGCCTTTATTCATGCCTAGCTTCTTAGCAATCGCTTCGACGCCTTTTCCTTGATCATGCAATGAAAATAGTTCACTGTATCTGCTCTTCATACTCAATCCAGTGTAGGTAGGTTCGTCTACTACGGATTGTTCTTTAGAAGATGCAATAAGTTCAGAAGATGTGACTTGAACAAAATGAGCTGGATTAGTCATAGGTATTCCCGAAAACACAGCATGCTGATCATCAGATAACACGTCAGTTACCGCATTTGTTCCTTGATTCATTTGATGATTGACATGCACTTTCGTTAATTCCTGCGACAGTTCATGCTTTTGCTTTTCCAATGATTCCAGTCTGCCAGCAAGCTTAGCAAGCTCTTTCTCGTAATCTTGTTTCGTTTCGGAGAACAGATTGAGCAGCGTTTGATTTTGTTCATCCATCTCAGCAGCGAAATGCTCGATGGTTTCCTCGATCTCTTGGACTACGTTGTTCTTTGTGGACGCAGACGCTTGCTCCTTAGGCAGGAAACGTGCATAAACAATCAAAACAAGTCCTAAAAGTACGACATACATCCACGGCTGCATAGCCATTGGGTTCACCTTTTTCTATATGAGAGATAACTAGTTATAAGGATAAATCAATATGATGCCCTTTATACGGATGATCTGGCTGATAGCTGCCTTCAGATGATGCGGAAACTGTTTTGCCTTTGTTCCTTGCCTTACCCTTGTTAGACTGCTGACGCTGGTCGCCATGATCCTTGATATCTGTACGAACACTCTCTTCAAGCTTGCTGCTGCGATGGCGATCCTTCTCCGTTGTTTGAGCAGCTTGATTCTCCAAGACCGTTTCGTCCTGCCGCGGTTTCTGCATAAGCTGATTTTGACGGATGCCCGCTTCATCGTTTTTGTGTACAGCGAACTGTAAATCGATGGCTTTAAAACTCATCGCTTACCCTCTCCTTCACTTACACATAGGCACTCATAGAAATATCGCCTTCACTTAAACGGAACGTCATACGGTTTGTTGGATCCTTGATAAATTTCGTATACCGGCCAATGACAATCTTCGTTCCCCCGTAAATAGTAGATAATACTTCTACTTTCGCTTTGTCGGAGTCTTCTAACGATTTCTCAATCTCAAGTATACGTTCTTTAATGGTATTTTGCTCTTCTAACGCTTGCTTTTTCGTATGAGTCAACTTGATTCGCATGGCCACTTTATCCGGACCTAGTTGACCTGCTGCAGCTAATTGATTTAATAACGTAAGCGCTTTATCCGTTTTATCCATATTTTCCATGTATACTTTCAATTGGTTGCGTAGATCAATCATTTCATTACGAAGCTCTGGTAGAACGCCAACTTCAACAACTGTAGCCGTTGACATCGAATTCCCTATCGTCCTCGCAGTAACACGCTCCCCGGCTTGTATGGTGCCTCCAACAATGAGTCCTTTGGAACCGCTACAATTTACAGCCTTGCCTGCTCTAATCGTTGAATGCATAATACTCTGAGAAACCGTTAATTCTCCACTAACTTCAACAACAGCATCTTGAATGAAAGAACTTTTTACATTCTTTCCAGCTTTGACATGTGCTTTATTCTGCCCAACAATGCCTGCACTAATATCAATTGAACCTTCAGCTTCAAGCTCTGCGGCTTCCACGCCACCAGTGACACGAATATCTCCTGCTGCACGGATTTTAAAACCAGGAAGAACATTTCCACGAATAACCACTGTACCAATAAAATCAATATTCCCAATATTATAATCAACATTTCCATTTACTTCATAGACAGGAAACACATTAATTTTGTCACGATCTGTTCTTACCACCATGCCATCAATTGTAGAATAAAGGCCCATTTGTTCAGCGTCTGTTACCACATTCTTACCTAATTTAAATCTAGCTTCTTTCCCTGCTTTAGTAAAAAGGGTCTCGCCTGTAACCGCTCTTCCCGGTGTGCCTTCCGTTGCCAGAAAACGCTGTCCGATAAGCTGCCCTTTTCTAACATTATGAAGGGATACAACTTCTTTATAATTTACCCTGCCGTCGTCCAGCTCCAGCGGTTTTTTTTCATCCTCATCAAAATCAAAAATAAATTTAATATAGCCGCTTTGGCCTTCTATTGCCTTGGTCCCCGTTGCAATTGCAACTTTTTGATGATAAAAAGGTTTCGGATTTGCAGCTATTTGAGCAAGTAAAGGTCGATTTAAACCGTGAACGATGTGATTCGTTTGAACTAACTCTTCCAATTGTCCTGCCGTTACTTGAAAATCGTCATCAGCATTGTTAATTAACAAATAAGCTGTTAATTTGTCATCCGAGATGGAAATACTAATGTAAAAATCCAAAGGCATGTTCCTCTCAAGCATAGACAAACCACCTTTCATTACCTTCTGATTGTATGTTTATGTATCTTGAAATAATTGCGTCTTAAATCGACCTAGTACGCCTTTAAGTCGAAGAATTGCTTTTGAATGTAATTGGGAAATACGAGAAGGAGACAAGCACATAACCTCAGCAATTTCACTTAAGGAGAGCTCTTCGAAATAGAATAACGAGACAACCGTTCTCTCTTTCTCTGTTAATCGTTCAATAGCCTTGGCCAATGACTCCTTCAAATAAAACTCATTAACTTGAAACTCCGGGTTCTTGGCTTTTTCGTCGACAAGTAATGAAATACGCGTTTCCGAATCTTCCTCTCGGATGGGATCATCAATCGAACAAACGGTTGTAATCGAAATATCCTGAAGCATCTGCTGAAAATCTTGCTCACTAATTTGTAAATAGTCGCTGATCTCAGCATCCGTAACGGAACGTAGATACTGCTGCTCTAGCTTCTGGTAAGCATCTTCGACCTTCTTGGCCTTTTCTCTCACAGATCGAGGAACCCAATCCCCTTGCCGAAGTCCATCAATAATAGAACCACGAATTCTCCAAGAAGCATAGGTCTCGAATTGTAGTCCCCGTGAATAGTCAAATTTCTCCACAGCATCGATAAGGCCCATCACACCAAAGCTCGATAGATCCTCTCTCGAAACACTTTTGGGAAGTCCTATTGCCATACGTCCGGAAACATAATCGACTAAGGGCAAGTAACTCTCGATAAGCGACTGCTTAGCGGGAACCAAGCCCTGCTCCTTCCATTGCTTCCATAGCTCGATGTTAACTAGTTGTGATTGCTTTTGCTCGATCATGATCTATGTTTCACCATCCTTAGTCTTCAGACATTCGCCTTAAGGCACCCGCCAGTTGTTCAGGGTCCAAATTATTCTTGGTGACTAGCTTAGGTGGATTCAGTGGTGAAAATTGCATTTCGTTAGATAGTAAAGAGTTATTACTGCCCAGGTTAGCCTTCATCATCTCGCGTGTTTCCTCATCCTCATCAGGTGTAGTCAAATCCAATGATTGACCAACGGATGATTCTGTTGCGGAATTCGCATAAGATGCTCCGCCTGCAGCATGTTCAGCTCCTATCATTACACCCAACACCCATCTAAAACCAAATGTCAGAACGAATAAAATAAGAAAGCTGTATGCACTTTTAAGACAAGTAGAAAGAAATAAATTATTGCCGATCGATAAGGCAAATGTAAATAAGCCCGCCAATGATGCTACGATGACATTAATTCGAATGGTTCCAATCATCATCAAATTTCCTTTACTCCTAATTGGACACTTCGAATAACCAGGATGCCGGTTTCACTATGAAATTCTATTGTTCGACCGTAATTAGCCCCGGTATCCTCAGCACGAATCGGAATTTTGTATTTATTCAACATTTCTTTACAAGATTCTACATTTCTTGGACCAATTCTCATCGTATCATTATTTCCTGCAAATGCAAACATTTGAGCACCGCCAGCAAGCTTAGCTTCCAGCCTATTCACAGTAGCTCCTAGCTTTTCCATTCTGGAGATTAACTCAGGAATAGCCGTATCCGCGTATTTAGCAATATTCAGCGAACCTTCACGAGCTATCTCGGAGGAAGGCAGCATCACATGAGCCATACCTGCCACTTTTACGCGGCTATCATATAAGGTGACACCCACACACGAACCCAGCCCCGTTGTCTTCAATACACCTGTCTGGTGAGCAACATTCAGGTCAGCCATTCCTACTTTAATTAAATTATCTAACGTCATGGAGACTCTACCCCTAATGCCGAAAATATTTTACCAAACGATTCCGGATCAGGAATTAAGAAGAAATGCCCTTGTACTTCATTTTCCCCTTCCATAAATTTGGTATCAATGAGAAGGGCTTGATCTCCCATTTGGCCAAATTGCAATAATCCATAGCTTAAGATGGCACCAGCCATGTCAATGGCTAACGCAGGGACAGTAGGCTGCATATTCAAATTCGTAAAATCAGCAAGAGAAGATAAATAAGAACCGGCTAGAATATTCCCTATTTCATTCAGAGCAGATAATTCCAGTTCTGAATACTCTTCCTGATTTTCGATATTTAGCCCAATCAAATCCCTAAGCATATTTTTGGCAGCATCTAAATCAAGGATAAAAAACATATTTCCAGGTGCGTCACCATCCACTCGCAAGAAGATAGCAAGAACCACCGTCTCTGCACCGCCAACACTTTCGCAGATTTCTTCGAAAGGAAGCATTCTTACCTTTGGAACAAGCATATCAATCGGCTTATCCAGCAAAGTAGATAGGGCAGTAGCTGCATGCCCTGCACCTATGTTACCTACTTCCTTGAGAACGTCCATTTGAAAATCCTCTAAACGACTAAACACATCCACAAGCTATTCCTCTACTCTTTCTAACTGTTGAATTTCATCACGATCCAAGACTTGCTCTAAATTCAGCAAAACAAGTAATCTTTGTTCACCGACACGCGCGATACCATCCAGATACTTGGCTTTGATACCACCCACAATTTCTGGTGGATTATCAATATTGTCTGTGTCCAGATCAATAACATCATTCGCAGAATCTACGATAAGACCAACTTCAAAGTCACCTGCAGATACGATGATAATACGAGTAGCATCTGAATTAGCTTGCTCTTCAAGTCCGAACCTTGAGCGAAGATCGATAATAGGAATAACAACACCGCGAAGATTAATAACGCCTTTAATAAATGCGGGTGCTTTAGGTACGCGAGTCATTGGCTGCATTCTTTCGATCGTTCTAACTTTCTCAACTTCCACGCCGTACTCTTCCGTTCCAAGTGCGAAGACGATTACCTTTTTCTCTTCTCCCATTGTGAAAACCTCCCTAAAAGTATGTAATTATTTAATCAATGCATTCGGATCAATGATCAATGCAACTTGTCCATCTCCTAGAATCGTTGCACCGGATATTGCAAATAGACCGGATAAATATTTACCTAAAGTCTTGAGAACAATTTCTTGCTGACCAATAAATTCGTCTACCATCAAAGCAACTTGTTTGTCCCCTTTGCGTACAACAACAATCTCAGTCTCTTCCTCAAGATCCTCGTTGAAATCAGGTACATTAAACAATGTACTGAGCGATACAAGAGGAATAACCGTATTACGATACTCCACCATTTTGTTCCCGTGAATGTTTCGAATCTGTTGCTTCTGAATCGCTGAAGTTTCAACAATGGATGACAACGGTATCGCATATTTTTCGCTGCCAAGACGCACAAGCATGGCGGAAATAATAGACAGTGTCAGTGGTAATTGGACAGAGAACTTACTTCCAAAACCTGGTTTGGAATCAACTTGGACATGTCCGCCCAACATTTGAATCTTCGTCTTCACAACATCTAGACCTACGCCTCGTCCAGAAATATCAGAAATTTTCTCAGCCGTACTAAAACCAGATGCGAACAATAAGTTGTATACTTCCAAATCACTTAACTTCGCTGCTTGTTCAGCTGTTACAAGGGCATTCTTGAGTGCAGTCTTCAATACTTTTTCTCTATAAATCCCTCTACCATCTTCTTCAATTTCTATAAAGACATGATTGCCGCTATGGAAAGCACGCAACTGAATGGTACCTTGCTCACTTTTGCCAGCAGCCAGTCGATCGCTGATTGACTCAATACCATGATCCACAGCATTACGAAGCAAATGTACAAGCGGATCACCAATTTCATCAATGACGGTCCGATCTAATTCCGTTTCTGCACCAGTTATGACCAGATCTACTTTCTTGTCTAGCGATTTAGCCAAATCCCTTATCATCCGTGGGAAACGATTAAATACCGAATCTACTGGTACCATGCGGAGCTTCAATACAATATTTTGCAAATCACTGCTAACCCTTGACATATGCTCAACTGTTTCAGTCAGATCATTACGTTTAACCTCGCTAGCAAGTTGTTCTAAACGTACTCGATCAATTAATAGTTCGCTGAACAGATTCATGAGCGCATCTAAGCGCTCAATATCAACACGAATGGTACGACTTGCAACAGGAGCCCCACCTGCTGCTGGTTTAGCTGCAGCTGCAACAGGCTCAACATTATGTATGGCTTCACCAGATACAGCTGGTGCAATCGCTTCTGCAACTGCTGCAGCTATTTCTTGTCTTGCCGCCTCAACTTCAGTTCTTGGACGGGATAATTCGGCTAGTGATTCTGAATCAACTGTGATAATGACGGCTGATTGGATTTCGGAAACGTTCAAAATTTCTTTCTCTAACGTTACTTGATCAACCTTAGAAATAAAATAAAGCGAGAAGGAACGATCAAATTTCTCTTGTTCGATTTCTTGTACGGATGGCGTCGCTTTTACGATTTCGCCCATTCTCTCCAGTGCATCGAACACCATGTATGCCCTTGCTGCCTTAAGTACACAATTCTCATTAACACTTACTTCGATATAGAAAACAAGGAATCCCGAGTCAATCGATTGTTGAAGAATAGAAAATTGAAACTCATCAACTTCGATACCTTTTGCTGGTTCCTTCGCAGCTGTCACAGCCGGAGCTTGTGCGGTTCTATAGTCACCTGTCACGATGGAACGAAGAGCAACGACGATTGGTGAAACATCCGCTTTTCCTGTACCACCTTGAATAATATCTTCGACCATAGATTCCAATGAATCAAGACTTTTGAAAATGCAGTCAAAAATGAATGGGTTCATTTCAATTTTACTGTTACGTACCAAGTCCAACACATTTTCCATCTCGTGCGTTAGGGCAGCGATATCTTCAAAGCCCATTGTTGCGGACATCCCTTTCAACGTATGAGCAGAGCGGAAAATGTTATGAACAATACTAATATCCTGGGGATTGCTTTCTAAACTAAGTAAGTTCTCATTCAAAGATTGCAAATGCTCTTTCGATTCATCGATAAACATGGATAAATATTGACTAAGTTCCAAAACCACACACCTCCAATAGAATCATTATGTAACCTGTTTACTAAATTTCATTTAATTAAGTACGCATTGAGCTAATCGACTTGCAATATCCTGCTGTGGCAAAACATGCATCGCAGCTTGGATCTCTACAGCAGCTCTTGGCATCCCGTATACGACACAAGTTTCTTCGCACTCGGCAATGGTTGTTGATACGCCGGATTGCTTTAATGAGAGCATACCTTTAGCTCCATCGCTCCCCATGCCGGTCATCAAGACGATGTGCCGCTTCAACTCACTCATTCCAAGCAAGGACTCAAACATGACATCCACCGAAGGGCGGTGGCCAGAACGAGGTTCTTCTTTGGTCAAGCGAATTTTGTACGTTTTGTCCGTATCCTTGTAGATGACCATATGCCATCCTCCCGGTGCTACATAAGCTGTTGCCGTTTGGAGCACATCCCCTTCCGCAGCCTCGACTACTTGTATCTGAGAAATGTCATTCAGACGTTGGGCTAATGATTTGGTGAAATTAGGCGGCATATGTTGAACAATTAAGATCGGCGCAGGAAAACCTGCTGGAATATGAGAGATCACCTGATGTAAAGCGCGAGGCCCTCCAGTTGAAGTACCAATAGCTACTAGATGATCGAAATGCGTTGAACCAGGCTTTGCAGCAAGTTTAGTATCGGGTGCTTTTATCGAACTGGCATTACTCTTGGCTATTAACGGTTGAATAACCCGCGGAGGCACAGGCTGCTGCTGTACCGGCCGTAACTTAGTTCGAACTGCCATATGCAGCTTCTCGTGTAGAAGTTGTTTTACTTTATATAGGTCAAGGGATATGGAGCCTGACGGCTTTCGAATAAAGTCGACGGCTCCCCACTCGAGTGCTTTAATCGTTTCAGATGCACCCTCTTGGGTTAAGGAACTTAACATAATGACGGGTGTTGGTTGTTCGGTCATGATTCGCTGTAAAGCATCCAAACCGTTCATTATTGGCATTTCCACATCCATCGTAATGGCATCGGGGCGCAATAGCTTCACTTGTTCAATAGCTTCTTGACCATTTTTTGCTGTTCCTATGACTTTGTACTGAGGATTATCTGAGATCAAATCGCTTATAATTTTTCGCATAAAGACGGAGTCGTCTACGACAAGAATGTTATATGGTGCCAAGCTGCTTCCCTCCCTCTTATGTGCATATTCGACACGATTTGCGAAAATCCTATTTTAAAAGTTTCATCATTTTATTTAAAAAGCCTTTGACACCGGAAGTAGGTGTGTCGATTACTCGATAACCATTAAGATAATTATCGACTAATAATTGAAGACTTCGTGATGCGGCCGAATTCGGAAAAGCAACAGTAAAAGGTATTTGCTTTTTAACCGCCTTAGATACAGCTGCGTCATCGTCAACGAATCCTAATGTAGGGATCTGGATATCCAGAAATTGTTTTGCGACTAAAGAAATTTTATCAGCCGTGTGCTTGCCTTCCTTTGCATCGGTTACTCGGTTAATTACTAGTTTAAAAGAAACGTCATGTCCCATTGAGTTAACCATTTTAATAATGGCATATGCATCTGTTATGGAAGTAGGCTCAGGCGTTGTGACAACAAAAGCTTCTTCAGCGGCGAGAATAAACTTCAACGTTTCTTTGGACAATCCGGCCCCTGTGTCAAAAATAATAAAATCAACATACCCGTTAAGCTGCATGACTTGCTCGGCAAAGTAGTTCAATTCATCATCGGTTAAGCGAAGTAAATCGTTAAACCCAGATCCACCTGCTATAAAATCTAAATCATTGTAGCCTTTCTGGATAATTTCCCAGATCGTTTTTTCCTTTTTCAACAAGTGATACAAATTGTATTTGGAGGAAATCCCCATCAGCACATCAATGTTGGCAAGCCCAATATCTGCATCAAAGACAAGTACCTTATAACCTTGGGACTGAAGCGTTAAAGCAAAGTTTAGCGTAAAATTTGATTTACCTACGCCTCCCTTTCCGCTAGTCACGGTAATAATCCTGGTTGCTTTTGTGCCTTTTTCATTCTGTATTTGTACCAGGTTCCGCAACCCTTCTGCTTGATCCTTCATGCTCTAGGTTCCTCCAATAACAAATCAATGATTTGCCACTCATTCATTTCCGTAATATCATCGGGTACGCTTTGACCGTTTGTAACATACGAAAGCTGCAGTGAGAACTCGTGAACAACATTTAAAATCGCACCGTAGGAGTCTGTTTCATCCATTTTGGTGAATAATACTTTGTCTAGCTTAAACTTATTAAAATTGTTCGTAATCGCTCTCATGTCCCGATACTTCGTTGTTAAGCTCAGTACTAGAATAGTCTCACTATTTCCTTGTGTCTTTAACAAAGAGTTAAGCTCCGAAACATACATTTCATTTCGAAAATTGCGTCCAGCCGTATCCATGAAAATGACATCACATTCTTCAAGATTATGAAATGCTTTCGCTAAATCCTGCGGTGAGAAAACAACTTCAAGGGGTACATTCAAGATTGTTCCATATGTTTTCAACTGTTCAATTGCCGCAATTCGATACGTGTCTGAAGTAATAAATCCAACCTTACGTTGATACTTCAACACTTGCTCTGCTGCTAGCTTGGCAATGGTTGTCGTTTTTCCAACTCCTGTTGGGCCTACGAAATGTACAACGCGTGTTTGTGGTGAAATTTGTTTGCTTCGATTGGACTGAAGCACCTGCCCTAGCTTGGATCGCACCACTTGAAGAGCTGACTCATCTGTTACAGGCTCATCTGCAAGCTGAAAATCGGCCACAGCTTCATCCATAATTTGACGAACTAACGTAGGATCTACTTCTTGGTCAAATAAACGTTGTTCGATCTTCTGTAAAGGTTCAGGGAGATTTGACACCTCGGATGCATGAGTAAGCTTTCTCATCATTTCCTTCATTTGTTTGAGCTCCTCCATGAGGTGCTCATCTTTGAGAATGACTCTATTAGGTGCATTTACCGAAACGGGAGAGTAAGACTGCTGCGAAGCAAAACTCTGTTGCGTCTCAACACCTGCGCTAACGGTAACTGGTTCTTTTTGGATTGAAACAGGAGCAATCACATCTGGGACTTCAGGAAAATCAGATAGATGCGATTGAGCTCTCGCAGGTTGAACTTGACTCATGACTTTCTGCTGTTGAGGCTGAGGTGTAAACCGCTGAGCGGCCCCTCCTGAATTCGTGTTTGCTCCATCAATTGCAGCGATAACTTCAATCTTTTTCTTACCGAATAGACCAAGAAAACCACCGGTGCGAATTTCCTTGGTATTGAGGATTACCGCATCCTTACCTAAATCCGTGCGAATTTTTTGCAAAGCGTCTGGCATGGAATCGACAACGTATCTTTTTACTCTCATAAATTGACTACCCCCATACTCTGAATTTCAACGCTAGGCTCTAATTCGCTGTAGGATAATACAGGAATATCTTGCAAAGTTCTCTCAAGCAATTGTCTTAAATACATCCGAATCGTTGGTGAAGTTAAAATTACGGGTTGTTGTCCGGATTGAATTAATTTAGTAACTTGCTCACTGACACGATGATAAATAATTTGTGAAGAGGATGGGTCAAGGGCTAAGTAGCTTCCTTGATCTGATTGCTGAACAGAGTCGGCAATTTTCTTTTCCACAGATGGACCAACTGTAATCACTTTTAGGGAATCACCTAAAGAAGTAAACTGCTGAGTAATTTGTCTCGATAATGATTGTCTAACATATTCAGTCAATATCTCAGGATCTTTTGTATAAGAACCATAATCAGCAAGAGTTTCCAAAATCGTTACCAAGTCACGTACAGAAATTTTCTCACGCAGTAACTTAGCCAATACCTTCTGAACGTCCCCCACTGATAACACAGAAGGAATAAGATCATCAACAAGTGCTGGATACGACTCGCGAACATTATCGATAAGTGCTTTAGTTTCTTGACGACCTAGAAGTTCATGTGTATGTTTCTTAATAATTTCGGTTAAATGTGTAGCCACTACGGAAGGAGGATCAACGACTGTGTAGCCAGATAACTCCGCTCTTTCTTTGGTCACTTCATCTATCCATATAGCAGGCAATCCAAAGGCAGGCTCAGTCGTTTCTATACCTGCTATTGAATCATCATCAATACCAGGACTCATGGCTAGGTAGTGATTAAGAAGTAGTTCGCCGCGTGCAACCGTATTGCCTTTTATTTTGATGATATACTCATTCGGTCGTAATTGAATATTGTCACGGATGCGAATAACGGGTACGACAACCCCAAGCTCAAGCGCACATTGTCGGCGAATCAAGATAATCCGATCTAGCAAATCTCCGCCTTGTTGAGTATCAGCAAGAGGAATTAAACCATAACCGAACTCAAACTCAATGGGATCGACTTGTAACAAGGAAATGACACTTTCAGGACTCCGCACTTCCTCGATTTGCTGCTCCTCCACCAATTGTTCTTCTTTGATCGCTTCGCGCTCCAAATTCTTTTGCATTTTAAAAGCTGCGAAAATTAGCAATCCGGCAATCGGAAACGTAGTGAACCAGTGAATTGGTGTGAATAAACCAAGCACCATGAGGGTACCAGCAACAATATAAAGAAGCTTCGGTTGTGCAGTTAATTGTTTCGTTATATCGTGACCTAAATTACCTTCAGATGATGCGCGTGTTACGATAATACCAGCAGCAGTTGAAATTAACAGGGCTGGAATTTGACTAACGAGTCCATCACCAATGGTTAATATCGAGAAGGTTTCAAGTGCCTGAGAAAAAGACATTCCTTTCATCGTCATCCCAATAATAAAGCCACCAATCAAATTAATGACGAGGATGATGATGCCGGCAATGGCATCCCCTTTCACAAACTTACTTGCACCATCCATAGCTCCGTAGAAATCAGCTTCTCGTTCAATCTTTTGTCTACGTTCACGAGCCTGGACCTCGTTGATTAAGCCTGCATTCAAATCTGCGTCAATACTCATTTGTTTTCCCGGCATCGCATCGAGAGTAAATCTCGCTGCAACCTCGGCAACGCGCTCAGAACCTTTGGTAATTACGATGAATTGTACCAAGACAAGGATGAGAAACACGACGAATCCCACGACGATATTGCCTTGAGCAACGAAAGAACCAAAAGTTCTGACCACGTCGCCTGCTTCTGCATGCGACAAAATGTTCCGCGTAGTTGAGACGTTTAACGCCAACCGAAACAATGTCGTAATCAGTAGTAAAGAAGGGAAGATGGAGAACTGAAGAGCTTCTTTTGTATTCATAGCAACCAAAATAATCATTAAGGCAATCGATATATTAATAATTAAAAGAAAGTCCAGCAAAGGGATTGGAACCGGTACAATCATCATTAATACAATACCGATAATGCCTATAAGAACCAATAAATCTTTGATCTTCATCTGATTGTACCCCCCTCCTCATTAGTTCGTTTTGCCCTTCACTTTATATACATAAGCCAATACTTCTGCGACAGCCTGGAACAGCTCAGCCGGAATCGAGTCACCAATTTCCACCTGTGCAAAGATCGCTCGAGCAAGCGGTTTATTTTCCATCGTCATAATACCGTTTTTCTTCGCAACTTCTTTAATCTTTAAAGCAACATAATCCGCGCCCTTAGCAATAACTGTCGGGGCTTGCATATTGTTCGAATCATATTTCAAAGCAACTGCAAAGTGGGTTGGATTGGTAATAATAACATCAGCTTTGGGGACTTCCTGCATCATGCGCTGCATGGCCATCTGGCGCTGCTTTGCGCGAATCTTTCCTTTGATAAGTGGATCCCCTTCACTCTTCTTATACTCATCCTTAATATCCTGTTTGGACATTTTGAGACTTTTCTCGTACTCATACTTTTGATATATGAAATCAAAAATGGCAAGGACAATTAAAATCGCTCCAATTTTGATCCCTAGTTTTAGGGTGACCGAGGCAATAAATGAAAATGTACTCTCCAATGGAGCATGGCCAAGTCCTAGCAGTTTAGCTTTTTCCCCTATTAATGTCGTGTACACGACATAACCGATAATTAACATCTTCATTGTTGACTTAAGAAAATCCATCACGGTTCGCAGCGAAAAAATTCGCTTGAAGCCCTCGATCGGATTGATCTTGTTAAACTTCATCATCAGGGGATCGCCAATAAACATAAAACCAATTTGTGCATAATTTCCAATAAAAGCAACTAAAACAACAAGGATAAAGATAGGAGCTAAAATGATTAACCCTTGTTGGACTAAATCCACGAATAATACCTGAACGTTTGCGGCTGTGATGTCCATCGTCAGTTGATTCTCATACACGTTTCGAAAGATGTTTACAATCTTCTCTTTCATATAACCACCGAACATGAGGAACGATAGAAATGAAAAGAGTAAAATAAATGCCGCGGGTAAGTCCATACTCTTCGCAACTTGACCCTTCTTACGAGCGTCCTGCCTCTTCTTTGCTGTAGCAGATTCCGTCTTTTCCCCAGCAAACCATTGTAAATCGAGCTTCAATCGTAATGTTTGGGACACGGCTTACCTCCTACTTAGGTGATGGTTGCTGTGTGCCGCTAATCAGTTGAAGCAACTTCTCCATGTAATCAAAAATGGTTGCAAATAAATTTTGAAATTGAGATATTAATTCTGGGAAAATAATGACCAGCAGAAAAAAGCCAAGGATCATTTTCAAAGGTGCGCCTATAACGAAAATATTGAATTGCGGAGCAACCCTTGTTAAGAGTCCTAACCCTAAATCTGTCAAAAAAAGGGCTGCTATGATAGGAGCAGCGAGTTGAAACGAGAGATAAAACATTTTGGAAAGCGATTGAAACAAGAAATTCGAAATTTGTCCATCATAGATGCGGGTGAACAGTTGATTGTCCAGCGGTATCCAACGGTAGCTGTCAATAATCGCTCTGATCAAATAATGGTGCCCATCAAAAGAAAGAAAAAGCAGCACGGCGATCATATATTTAAGGTTACCTAACATTGGGCTTGAAGCCCCCGTTAGAGGATCAATCACACTCGCCATACTGAAGCCGATTTGCATATCCATAAAAGAGCCGGCTGTCTGGACAACCGTAAAAAAGATATAGGCCAGAAAACCAAGTAAAACGCCAACAAGCATTTCACGAATGATCAATAGAATGTATTCACCATCCATGGGAATGGGCTTATCCAACCCCATAGTCGCAAAAATGATTAACGAGATGAATACGGAAAGTCCGATTTTGAACATCATTGGAACATTTCTTGAAGAAAGAATTGGGACTACGACAAAGAACGATGTAATTCGACAAAAAATAAGCAGAAAGATAGGGATAACTTGGAAAAAGTATGTCATTTCGCTCACAACCTATCCAACGAATTTGTAAAGGTTGTTGAGTAAATTAAAAGTAAAGTCAACCAATGTATTCATGATCCAAGGTCCAAATATTAAAATAGACAGCAGAACCGCCACAATTTTGGGAACAAACGCCAAGGTTTGTTCTTGAATCTGCGTTGTTGCTTGAAAAATACTTATGATCAGACCAACGACAAGCCCTATAATAAGCATGGGTGCACTTGCTTTAAGCACAGTATAAACAGCCTCACCAGCAATCCGTATTACAAATTCCGAGCCCATTTAGAAACCTCCGATATCTTGATCCTTAACCATAGCTTAGGAGTAATGATCTCACCACAAGATACCAACCATCTACAAGTATGAAAAGTAGAATTTTAAAAGGGAGTGAAATCATAACAGGCGGTAACATCATCATTCCCATTGCCATTAAGGTACTGGATACAACCATATCTATGACCAGAAACGGGATAAAAATCATGAATCCCATCTGGAAAGCTGATTTCAGTTCACTTATTGCGTATGCCGGGACTAATGAAGTAATCGGTATATCTTCTACGCCTGTAGGTGCCTTAGCTTTGGTATAGTCTAAGAACAACTTTAGATCCTTCTGACGTGTATGTTTGAACATAAACTTCTTCATTGGTAAGGACGCTTTCTCAAAAGCCTGGGTCTGATTAATTTCACCCTTCAGATAAGGCTGCAAAGCTGTCTGGTTAACCTCTCCCAAAGTAGGAGACATAATAAAAAAGGTTAAAAACAGAGCTAGTCCGATTAAAACCTGATTAGGCGGCATCTGCTGGGTTCCAAGGGATGTTCGAACGAATCCAAGCACGATGACAATTCTTGTGAAACTAGTCATTAAAATAAGAAACGATGGTGCAAGACTTAATACGGTTAATAGGAGCAATAAGGTAACTGTGTTAGAAGATCCACCGGCAGCGCCACTAGTCCCAATATTCACATTTAACCCAGGGATCGGATTGTTTGGATCTGTTTCAGCAGCCGAAGCTGTCAGCGATAAGAGGAACACTGAAATCATAACAATCAGAAGCGTAAGAACTAATTTATTTCTTTTCATTCATCATTCAACCGATCTGTTTGTTTTTGATCAGAAAGCCATTCGTGAGCATCTTTATTACGGTTTGATACTCGCTGCAGCCTATCGTGAAATACTTGTTGAAAGGATGAAGTAATTTCTACTTCTTCCTCGATCTCTTTCTTTCTAACAGGAAGTTTGCTTATCCACTTACTTATTGCACCAAAGCCCACGCGATCATCCTCTGAAGAAGTAAGCAATTCCGAGATATACGCAACTTCATCGGCGTCATTGATCTTATCCAACAACTGAATGTTCTCACCGACGCCAACCACGAAGAGCGAATGACCAATTTCAACAATTTGAATCGATTTATTTTGTCCGAGGGGAACTCCACCTAAAGAACGAATTGAGTTCCCGAACATAGTACCTTTGTTTTTCTTAGCTATGTACTTCATAAGCACAAAGAATAAGAGAATAATTAATACAAGAAAGAAAATGACCTTAACAATCATGCCAAACGAATTAAATGAGTCAGTAGTCGGAAAATCCGATGTTGGAAGACCTTGTCCTGGCTCTGTTTCAGCAAAGCTAATGGATTTGGTATATAACATTGCGACTACACTTAATATGGCAGTAATCAGTCGTTTCGATTGGAGTCTTCTCATAGTCACAACCCTTTCGGTTTATGTAAGACTCAACCGAACGTTGACGGTTTAACCCAGAGTCTTTTTAATCGCTTCGATAACACGGTCTGCCTGAAATGGTTTAACAATAAAGTCTTTTGCCCCTGCTTGAATGGCATCAATAACCATAGCTTGCTGCCCCATCGCGGAACACATAATGACCTTTGCAGTAGGTTCAATTTTTTTGATTTCTTTCAATGCTTGAATGCCGTCCATCTCAGGCATCGTAATATCCATTGTAATTAAATCTGGTTTCAATTCTTTGTACTTTTCGATGGCTTGAGCACCATCATTCGCTTCTCCACAAACCTCGTAACCATTTTTAGATAAAATATCACGAATCATCATTCTCATAAATGCAGCATCATCAACAATTAGAATACGGTTAGCCATGAGTAAAATCCCCCTAAATTTAAATTATTGTAACTTTTGAATTCGTTCCCACTGGTTAACAATGTCTGTAACACGAACCCCAAAGTTTTCATCGATGACGACAACTTCGCCTTTGGCAATCAACTTGTTATTTACTAAGATATCAACAGGCTCACCTGCCAGCTTATCCAATTCAATAATCGATCCCTGGGAAAGTTCTAAGATGTCTTTAATCACCTTGTGCGTTCTGCCTAATTCTACTGTTACCTTAAGAGGTATATCTAGTAGTAAATTAAGGTTTGTATCATCAGCCTGCGCCATTGAACCCGATTGTAAATTCCCGAATTGTACGGGTTGAACATTCACATTCCGATTGGGCATCCCACCATAAGCTGCCGGAGGCTGCTGATACATGGGTTGCTGTGGCGGGTACATGGGTTGCTGTGGCGGATACATCGGCTGTCCCATTGGTGGCTGTTGATACATCGGTTGTTCATACACTGGCTGCTGTTGTTGGTACATAGGCTGCTCGTACATAGGACTAGGAGCGGCTGGAGGCGGTATATGAGCTTCCTGTGCAGGTACTGGTGACGGAGTCGGTGCTTGAGCCGCTGGTGCAGCCTCCATTGAAGAGTCAGAATCACCACCCATGAGAATCGATACCATTTCTTTGGCGAAAGGAACAGGTAATAATTGCATGATGTTAGAATCAATAAGATCGCCAATGGCTAGTCGGAACGATATCTTTATAAATACGTCCTCGTCGGGTAGTTTTCCTTCTCCTTTCGACAAATTTAATATGTCGATTCCTGGAGGCGAGATATTGACAAATCGATTAAAGATGGTAGACATGGACGTAGCAGAAGATCCCATCATCTGATTCATGGCTTCTTGTACAGCACTGATATGAATTTCACTAAGATTTTCATCACCGCCAGTACCATCACCGCCCATCATTAAATCAGCAATGACCTGGGCATCACGTGTTTTAATGACAAGCAGATTAATACCATCAAAACCATCAACATAATTCACATGAACCGCTACATGAGGTCTTGGAAACTGCTCTTCCAATTCTTCTTTACCGATAATAGAAACCTTAGGTGTCGTAATGTCTACTTTCTTTCCAAGCAATGTCGAAAGCGCTGTGGCTGCACTACCGAAAGTGATATTACCAATTTCACCAAGTGCATCCTGTTCTAGGGGAGATAAATAGTCTTCAACTTTAGGAGGCCCGTTAAAAGAAGAGGCTGAACTATCGTCCGATGACTGTCTCAACAAAGCATCGATCTCTTCCTGGGACAAATAATCTCTGTTATTCGTCATAATCTTCTTCTCCTTCGTTTACGATTTCTGTAATTTGTACAGCCATCTTCCCTTTTAAGGTACCGGGGCTTCCGAGATATTTCAGCTTCTCGCCCACTTTGACTTGAAGCGAATCTTCGACGGATTTATGCAGCGGGATTACATCGCCGGGCACTAAGCCAAGGAAATCGCGTATTGAAATTTCGGACGATCCCAATTCTGCAATGAGAGGCAGCTTGGTTTTTTCCAAGCGCGATTGAAGTGCTTCCACTTCTTCAGGTGCTCTCGTCTTCTTCTGGGAGACAAACCAGTGATGCACAGAAAGTCGAGGCATAATCGGTTCAATAACCACATGAGGGATACACAAGTTGATCATCCCTGTTGTATCACCGATTTTGGTACTTAGCGATATTAACGCAATGGTTTCATTAGGTGAAACAATCTGCATGAACTGCGGATTTGTTTCAAGGGCCTCTAAACGAGGTTGAATATCAATGACAGTCTTCCATGCCTCTTGTAAACTATCGAATGCTCTGCTAAAAATACGTTCCATCACAATCGTTTCAATCTCAGTTAAAGCATTAATTTTGGTTGGGGTCGTACCCGCACCGCCCAACAAACGATCCAACATAGCAAATGCGACATTGGGATGAACCTCAAGCACCATTCGACCCTCTAAAGGCTCCGCTTCAAAGATGTTCAAAATGGTCATTTTCGGGATCGAACGAATAAATTCGTCGTAGGGCAGTTGTTCAACCTGGACTACACTAATCTGTACGAACGTACGGAGCTGAGCTGAAAAATATGTTGTTAAAAATCGTGCAAAGTTTTCGTGAATCCGGGTTAAGCTACGAATATGATCCTTTGAGAAACGTACCGCTCTCTTAAAGTCATAGGCCCTTACCTTCTTCTGCGTTTCCTCTTTTTTAAGTTCATCCGCATCCATTTCGCCTGAGGACAAAGCAGCTAGCAAGGCATCGATCTCATTTTGCGACAGAACATCAACCATTCGAGTCACCTCCTTTAAGCAAAATCAAAAGCGAGTTATTGAAGTACTTTATCGGTTATCCATATTTGCTTAATTTTACCCTCATGTAACAGCGGATTTAATTTGTTCATTAACGTAGAGATTAAACTGTCGGAACCCTTGCTTCCTTCAATTTGATCTTTTGTCAAATCTCCAAGCGCTTGTACGATTGTTCCTTTAACCGCTGAGTCCAGCAAACTATCAAATTCTGCCTTACCTTTTGAATTTTCTAATTCAAAAGCGAAGCTGATTTTAATGAAGTTCTGACTGCCAGACAAATTCGTCAAAATATCTTTAATAATTGCAGTGTTAGCCTTTTTAGCTTCCGCAGAAGGCGCTTTCGTTGGCTTCACGCTTGCAACAGCTTCCTGAGCTTGAACCGCAGGGTCTTTGGATCGATTATTTTTCTCCATAAAGTTCCACAATACGAAGGCAGCCGTCAAAATCAGAGTAATTGCAATTAGAATGGAGACAATGAGTATGAAAATTTTGTTCTTAAACACTTACGAACCCTCCGCATCCCTGGACTTTATTGTCGCTCGCACTGAGCCAATCTCCTGCATGTAGGTCCGCACTAAGCTTACCACAACCTCTGCCTTTTCGAGTACTGTGATTTTCTTACCTGTAGTCAACGTGATCATAGTGTCTGGAGTCTCTTCAATAAGTTCGATCAGTATGGCGTTCAGGATAATGGCTTTACCGTTTAAACGAGTGAGAGAAATCATGTTTCTCCTCCTGTATCAGGATAAGGGGAGACTAGCTCCCCTCTTTCACATCAACTTAAAATTAATGTTTAAGATTAACGACTTCTTGAAGTACTTCATCCGATGTCGTGATAATCCGAGAATTCGCTTGGAAACCACGCTGAGCGATAATCATTTCGGTGAATTCACCTGTTAAGTCAACGTTCGACATTTCCAGTTGTCCTGAGATCAGTGTCCCTGTTCCCGTTTCTGGATTGCCTGGTGCCCCAACTTCAATTGCACCTTCTGGATTCGCATTGGCTGTCATTCGATACAAATTCCCACCAATTTTCTCAAGACCTGCAGGGTTAATGACTTTAACGACGCCAACTTTCTGACCTGTAGCAACCGTTGCTCCTGTCGTGTTAACACCAATGATATCGCCGTTTTGTGCAATCGAGAATGAAACAATGTCATCAGGAAGCACAATTGGACCGGCACCATCAGCACCCATAACATGAAGTCCTTCCGCATTTACCAGGTTTCTGGTTGGATCTAAAGTAAAGTTACCTGCTCTTGTCAAGTAAGGTGCATCCACCTGCTCGGTAGTACCTACTGCAAAGAATCCATCCCCGTTAACACGCAAATCAGTAGGGACATTCGTTGTCATTGCACTTCCAGCCGTATGTACAGTATCAATGGCAGCTAAACTTACACCTAAACCTACTTGCTGAGCATTCACACCACCGCGGTTCTCATCAGCAGCACTAACACCAGCAACGGTTTGACTAAGGATATCTTTGAACATAACACGGCTGCCTTTGAATCCGATGGTATTTACGTTTGCGATATTATTGCCGATAACATCTAATTTCGTTTGAAAACCACGCATACCTGAAACGCCTGAGTACAAAGATCTTAACATCTAATAGGCCTCCTAATCGGATATAAATATAATGAGCTGCTTCAATCGCTCCACAGCTCCAGGCTTCCTGCACGGTCGAGCCTGATGGTTAAGAAATAATAATGGCACTATCTATTTGTGTAAAAACATGTTCATTCATTGCATTTCCATCAAGCGCCGTCACAACAGTTCGGTTAGGAACATTAACAATTAAAGCATTTCCACCTAAAATCATAAGAGCATCCTTAGCACCTTTAGCAGCAGCCTTGTCGATTGCTTGGTTCAGCTTATCCAATTGCTCTGGCTTTAATTGAATGTCTCTCTCTTTCAGTCTAACCTCTGCATGATGACTGAAACGAACAAATTGCTCCTGAAGAAGTTTCTGGAAAGTTGGAATACCGGAATTGGATGCCGGTTGCTGTACAGGTGTTCGTCTCGTAGACGCTGGAGAAACCGCATTAGGATAAAGCTGCCCTATGGATATTCTCTCTGTCATTTGGTTTCTCCGACATTCTCAATTTTCTTGAGCTTGTCAAGAGAAATTTCCTCTCCCTTCACATTGGCATATTGATTTCCGTCTTTGAATGTAATGGAATCAATAACACCAGACTTTTCAACAGATGCTCCAGATGAGTCGATATCCGTCCATGTGATCGATTTCCCAATCAAGCCTGAAACAAAACCAAGAGATTGACGCATTAGCTTCATTTCACCAGCCATATTGGTCAGTTGCTCTACGGATGTGAATTGCGCCATTTGTGCAATGAACTCTTTATCTTGTAAAGGTTGCGTCGGATCTTGATTTTGAAGTTGTGTAATCAAGATTTTAAGGAAATCATCTTTGCCTAACGTATTGTTGTCTTTCTCTTTCGATTTTGCTTTATTTCCGGTATTGATCAAATCGGTAACATTACCTGATATCGGGGTTGTAGCCACACTTTCACCTCCAGCTGAATCACATAGATTGCTTTTTTAGGCAATAACATCGAAGGAGTTACCATTTACTGCAGTTCGTACTTGAGCTACATTTTCTATTTCTTGAGTAAAGTCAATTGAATCTTCATCATAGTTTCCTGAAGCATTTTTACTTTGACGCTGAGATTGACTAAATGTTTGCTGCTGACGTTGATCTTGAAACATACTGGATTGCATGTTTTGATTTTGAGTAACCTCAAGCTTCTCAACTTGCAAACCTTGTGTTTGAAGAGCTTGTCGTAACTGCGGAAGTTGACTTTCCAGCATCTGCTTACCAGCTAAGGAATCTGCAGCAAATTGAGCTATCAGTTGTCCATCCTGCATCGATATTCTTACATCAATATGACCGAGATTTTTAGGAAATAAAGATAGTTTAGCTTCAGAAAAACCGCCAGCCATCGTTATCTTCAAGTTCTTCAACACATGCTCTGTCATTTCTTCTGTAAAATTTGCCGCATCGATTGTTGCTGTTGGCGTTTTATCAACTGGAATAGCAGCTTGTTGCGCTTTCTGCAAATCACCGATCGTAACGATGTTATTCGTTGCTGGAGCTTCTTCAGTCGGTAAATCAACGAGGGCTGCAAAAGATTCTTCGGACGCTGTAGTAGACTCGACAACTGGTGCGTGAAGTACATTCTTGATTGCTAAAAGCTCAAGCTTTGACTTTGATGGTTGCACTAGGGTAAATGAATCTCCATCAGTTTTCTGCTCAACACCTAACTTATTTGCCTTTTTAACATGACTTGCTCTGTTAACAGATGTGGTATCACTCTTACTTTCTTCTACCAAACCTTCAGTAGCCTTGAGTGATTTCGTTGCTGCTTCGGTTATTGATGTTGGTCCCTTCAATGTCGCCATTAACTCTGGAAGCAAAGGCTCAATCGTGCTAAGTAAGTCCTGGTTCAAAAACTTCAAAATAGGATTGTCAGGCTGCTGTTTAGTCAAAGTAGTCAGTGTAAGCAAAGTATTCTGGGCTTGTAAGTTTAATGTATCAGCTGGCTGAAGATTCAACCCATTCGGTAGTGTGAAAGCCGCGTTAGATTGTGCATCACCAAGTGTGCTTAACAATTGCTGAGCATCTTCGAACCACTTCTTCACGTTCTGATCTTGTAATAATTGTTCAGCTAGCTTAGGGTTGCTGTTCATTGCCTCCAAAAGCATTTCTGGTAGAGGTTGATCTCCCTTTCCTTGCTCGACCTGCTGTACAACAGCGCCTTGAAGGGGCAAAACCAAGCTTTGAAGCATTTGAAGCAGCATGTTCAGAGAAAGAGCTGGATCGGAAGCATTTGCATCACCAGAAGCATTATCTTGAACAATTTGACCATCTAATACTTGATTAAAAGAAGTATCCTTGGTAGCCGTTTCAGTCGTACTTGCTTTACCTGTTGCTGTTGAAGCAGCATTGTTTCCAGCAGGTACTGTTGGCATTTGTACGTCCATTTTTTTCACCTCCCTTCGTGAAATCAATGACATTACTGAACAAGTTTAGCTGAAATTGAAGCTGCGATTTCTTTATTTGCGTCTGATAATGATGACATTACTTTAGAACGAGAAGCATTATCCATCCCACTGAGAATAGCTAACACTTTATCAGGGTTAGATTTATTCATTTCCAGAAGGACGTTGGAAGCACTTTTCGGTGTCATGTTGGCAAAAGTTTGCCCTAAATCTGTTTTGCTTACGGATGTTGTGGTCTTCGTCGCTCCATTAGTTGCCAATCTCTCTTGCAAGGCAGCAATTTGTTTATCGCGCACAGGAACAACATCCTTAACTCCAATGGAAGCCTCAGCCGCTTTAGTCGGGGTCATCTTTTCTAGAATCGCACCACGACTATCTGCTTTCATCATTGAAAACACAAGAACCATTTCTTTAGGTGTCAAAGCTTCAATGATAGGGGCAGCTTTACTTGGATTCATTTTTGCATACATATTCGCAAGTTGAGTAATTTGATTATTGTATTCTTCTTCGGTTTGCGTTTTATTCTTCAGCTTCTCTTCCAAATCAGTTAACTTCGCCTGAGCATCTTTCAGTGAAAGATCCTTCTGCTCGGTTGTCGAATCGGCTTTTTGCAAAGCTGTTTGAAGTTCAGCAATTCTTGCGTTTAGCTGCGTAATCTCTTCATCTTTCATCTTGTTGCTTTGCTCAAAAGTCGGTGCTTTACCATCACTCGTCACTACTGCTTTTTCTTTGGGAGCAGGGACGATTGTTCCAATGACTGGTGTATTGTGCAGCGCCTTCTGAATACTGCTCTTGATATCATAATCAAAAATTGACAACAGCACGAAGAGCAAAACTGCCGTAAACACAAAGGGGATGACAAACCATATCAGAAATCGTTCCAGTGCACTATAAGATGCACCCTCTATGCTTGTATCGGCCATCTCCTCTTCCCTCCTTTGCCTTCCTCAATACGTTAGTCGTCTGAAACGGTTAGTAGCCATCTCATCTAGAGCTTCTTGCTCTTTTTTGGCGACAAAAGATTGAAATTGGTTGTATGCCTTCTCTCTTGCCTTCGACCAAACTTTCTCATCAATCATTCTTTCCGAAAGATGTTCCTGCTTTTTGAGCACGACATGCTGTGCTTGCTGCACATCCAAATGCTTGCGTGCGATTTGCTGATCAACATGATTCATGTAGTTTTGCATCAACAGCATCTTGGAAATGGATACCGAACTGCTAGATACACTAGCCATTTCGTTATGGAGGCTATCTTTTTGCTCAAACAACCCATGCAAGCTCGTCTCTTCGTTCCTTAGTTGCCCCATTGCCTCAGACAATATCCACTCTGCCTGTGTTCGTTCATTGTTTTTCAAATCGACAATTTGCTGGAAAGAATAACGAAAATTCATTCAGGAGCCTCATCCCTTATAAAATTCATGAATCAAACGTTCTTGAGCTTCTTCAAATGTTAACTTTTCAGACGTTTTTTGCTTCGTGAAATCCCATATTGCCTCGATATTATCCATAGCGATATCAATATTTGGGTTAGAACCTTTTTGGTATGCCCCTATATTGATAAGATCTTCCGAATCTTTATATATAGAAAGAAGTCGCTTCAATTGATCAGCTGCTTCCATGTGTTCAGTAGGAACAATTTCTTTCATGACTCGGCTTACACTGGATAAAACATCGATGGCTGGGTAATGACCCTTATTAGCAATGCTGCGATTAAGTACAATATGACCATCCAAAATACCTCGCACAGCATCAGCGATAGGCTCATTCATGTCGTCCCCATCTACAAGTACAGTATAAAAAGCGGTAATGGAGCCCTTTGGTCCCGTACCTGAACGCTCTAGAAGCCGCGGAAGCATTGCAAAAACCGAAGGCGTATAACCGCGTGTGGCTGGAGGTTCTCCAACGGCAAGCCCGACTTCACGCTGCGCCATAGCAAAGCGAGTGACTGAATCCATCATCATCATGACATTTAAGCCGCGATCTCGAAAATACTCAGCAATGCTAGTTGCAATCATCGCACCTTTGATTCTAATCAAAGCGGGTTGATCTGAAGTTGCAACAATCACAACGGATCTAGCAAGTCCTTCAGGACCTAAATCTCTTTCAATAAAGTCTAGAACCTCTCTACCACGCTCGCCAATAAGAGCAATTACGTTGACATCAGCGGATGTATTACGTGCAATCATCCCCATCAACGTACTTTTACCTACACCAGAACCTGCGAAAATACCGACACGCTGTCCCTTGCCAATTGTTAATAATCCATCTATACAGCGAACACCAACCGAAATTGGATTCAGAACACGTGGACGTGTAAGCGGGTTCCCGGGCACATTATTCGTTGAATATTGCGCCATTCTAGACGGGAGGAATGAACCATCTAAGGGTTGTCCCAAACCGTCTAAAACTTTACCAAGCAGCTCATGGCCAACTTGGACAGTAAGCGGCTTTCCGGTACCTACGACATCGCATCCAGGACCAATTGCATCCAAATCACCGAGTGGCATCAGAACTACTTTGTTGCTGCGAAATCCAACGACTTCAGCTTTTAGCGGCTTGTTTGACTTGTGCGGATATATGTAGCAAAGATCGCCAATGCTCACATCAGGACCTTCTGACTCAACTGTCAGCCCAATTACCTGCGTTACTTTACCGTTCACTCGAATTGGATCAATCGTATGCAGATGCTCCTTGTATTTATCAGCATTTGGCAGCTTGCTGCTCATAACTCGGACACCTCACTTTGAGTTGCCAATTGTCTTAGCGCCGACTTAATCTCTTTTAACTGAGTGTCAATTCTGGCATCAATGCTTCCAAATGAGGAACGTATCACACAACCACGGTCTTGTACTGTAGAGTCCGGGATAATTTGTAATTCAGCTTGTGAATCAATGGAAGTTAGTAACTCTTCGCGTGCATCTTGGATATACGCAAACTGTGAAGGTGCTACACAAAGCGCGATAATTCCTTTTTCTCTTCTACGTGAAAGTACCATCTGAATTATTTCAATAACCCATTCTGGATTTAAAGTTAATTGGCGCCCAATCACTTTCTCAGCAATGGAAGTACTAAGTTCAATTAAGAAAGGTTCTGATTCTTGAATGATTTGCTGCTTAAGCTTGTAAGCTTGTTCCAAAATGGCTCGAGCCTCTGATAACATCTCACCGTGTTCTTGGCGGAGATTTTCTTCGGCTTGAACAATCCCTTGTTCGTAACCCTCATCAAATCCTGATTGTCTGGAAAGCGCGATGTGCTCTTCATCTTCAGCACGGCGGCTCTCCCACCAACTCGTTATTTCTGCGTGAGTTTGTTCTCGAAGCGCTGCGCACTCCTGCATAGCCTGGTCGATTTGTTCGTGGGCAAAAGCCTCAGCATCCTGAAGGATCTGCTCCTTCATACTTGTAGCTTCTGTCAGTTCTTGCTGCTGTTCAGGAGTCAATTGATTTGCATCATCTGTTAACATACCAGCACGTAATAATTCAAGTGGTGAAATCGTTTCTACTATTTTCTTATCATCTAACGGAAAATAAGCAAATGATTTAATGACATTAGACAATAATATCATCTCCTCCACCACGTGCGATGATGATTTCACCAGATTCTTCTAAGCGGCGAATCGTTGCAACAATCCGGGTTTGAGCTTCTTCAACATCACGTAAACGTACGGGTCCCATAAATTCCATTTCTTCCTTAAAGGTATCCGCCATACGTTTGGACATATTCTTGAACAAGGCATCGCGAACTTCTTCGCTTGCAACTTTAAGGGCAAGCTGTAAATCCGCATTCTCAATGTCGCGAATAATTCGTTGAATGGAACGATTGTCGATATTGACGATATCTTCGAAGACAAACATCCGTTTCTTAATTTCTTCCGCAAGTTCCGGATCCTGAATTTCGAGAGAATCGAGAATAGTACGCTCTGTACCCCGATCGACACCATTCAGAATTTGAACGATGGAAGCAATACCACCTGCATTTGTGTAATCCTGAGTCACAGTTGACGATAGTTTTTGTTCAAGAACGCGTTCAACCTGGCTAATGACTTCAGGTGAGGTACTATCCATGAGTGCAATACGCTTAGCAACATCAGCTTGCTTTTCCTGTGGTAGTGATGACAAGATGATCGAAGCTTGATCTGCTTGCAAATACGACAATACCAAAGCGATTGTCTGAGAATTCTCATTTTGAATGAAGTTAAGGATTTGTGCAGGATCTGCTTTTCTTGCAAAATCAAAAGGTCTCACTTGCAGAGTTGCTGTCAACCTATTGATGATATCAAGCGCTTTTTGTGATCCCAATGCCTTTTCCAAAATATCCTTGGCGTAAGCAATACCACCTTGAGAAATAAACTCTTGAGCTAAACAGATTTGATGAAATTCAGATAAAATAGATTCTTTTTCATAAGAATCTACTTTTCTAACATTCGCAATCTCTAGCGTTAACTGCTCGATTTCTTCTTCTCGCAAATGCTTAAATATTTGAGCAGACACCTCAGGGCCTAAACTGATCAAAAGAATGGCTGCCTTTTGTCGTCCGGTTAACCCTTGCAGAGCAGCTTTGGCCATACAAGTGCACCTCTATTCGTCTACTAACCAAGTACGAAGCAAATTAACAAAGTCCTCTGGTCGCTTTTTGGCAAGAGTCTCTAACTGCTTGCGTACTTGATTGTCATTAGTAACATTTTCGATATCAATCGTTGGAAGCTCTGCTTTACCTGCCGCTATATTCATTTCTTGTTCCAATTGTTGCTGCGCAGCTTTTCTTCGTTTTCTAATTGCGAACCCTGCAATTAATCCAATTGCAAGCGCCGCTAGAGCTAAACCTGCATACGTTAAGTACGTTGTTGTTTTCGATGCGAGTGTGTCCGCTGGTCTTGCAAAAGAATGTGCGAATACCGTAACTTTTTTCTGTAAATCTGCGTCTGTATATGTAACCTTATTATCGGCTAATGCAGTTCTTACGATGTTTACTAGTGCACTTTGCACTGCAGCCTTGGTCTCAGCTGTCAATGAGTTGGGATCATCTTTAATCGGAGGCTCAATCCCCACATTAATACTTAAGTCTTTTACAACATAAGGCGTAGAAATAATATCGTTCGTAATTCGGTTGACTTCATAATTGACAGTCTTATTATTTTTTTCTGAATTAGACTTGCCTGAGCTGGCAGCCCCCGGATAGCCTGGAACATCTGTAGTACCTGTACCAGGTACACCGCCTGTATCAGCACCATTGTTCTGATACGATTCACTTGCTTCCTGCAGGGAAATCTCCAACCCTTTTTGATCCACCTGATTCGGAGCGCTGACAAGCTGCTCTTTGCTTTTCTTTTGGTCAAAATTCATTGTTGAGAATACACTTACATTCACTTTGTCACGGCCAAACATCGTACCCAGCATCGTATTGATATTCTTCTGTAAATCATTTCGGAACTGGTTATTAATATCCGCTTGACTAGTGACTAAACTCGTGGATGACGTACCGCCCACCTTCGAAGATACAAGACTCTGTCCATACTGGTCTGAGATCGTAATATTCTCTAGTGGGAGATTTTTAACACTGTGCGATACTAAATTATAAATCGTATCAACCTTTGCTTGATCTAAGGTATAGCCCTGCTTCGTTTGCACGACTACAGATGCCGTTGCTTTTTCTTGCTGTTGCTGTAAGAAAGGTCCTTCTTCTGGAAGAGAGATGAGAACTTTGGAACTGGCGATTGCTTGATTAGCGTTAATCAACTGTTGAAGCTCGCCTTGTATTGCGTTCAAGTATTTCACTTTGAATTCGTTGTCTGTAATGCCAAATGAACTGCTGTTGCTAAACGCACCAAAGCCTAAAGAGCCGTTTTTATTTAAACCTTGGGACTCAACACCAAGCTTTACATTTGCTACTTCGCTTGTTGGTACTTCGATACTTTTACCATCAGCACTAAGATGATACGGTATCTTTGCGGTATCTAGATAGGACTTGATGGCTGAAGCATCACTTGGCTGCAATTCCGTAAATGCGAGTGAATACTCCGTTTTTGATAAATTAATACTTATAATTGCAGCAGTAAGAATCAGTAGGACAACCGTTGCTATAAAAGTGATTTTGGTAGTTCTACTATAACGATTCCAATATTGCTTCACCTTTTCCCAGTACTGGAGCAGGTTCTCGTTCACTCTGTCACCTCATCGAACCAAAATTTAGCAGCATCTAAGTCAATCACAGCTGCATTCTCATCATTTCTTGGTAAGCTTCAAGGACTTTGTTTCTGACTTGTACAGTCAACTCAAGTCCAAGCGATGCTTTCTCAGAAGCTATTGTCAGTTGATGAACATCGGAAAGCTCACCTTTGATGAAACTCTGATTCAAGTTGTCCACTTGCTGTTGTTGCGTGTTTAAGTTTGATATGGCGTCATTCAGGAACGAACCGAATCTTTTACCAAGATCAGCAGCCCCTTCACCGGAGTTATCCTTTGGTTGAATGGAACTCATGATGTTTAGTGGACTGTAACTTATTTTGTCAATCATGATGCAACCTCCTGTACTGGTTATCTACCAATCTCCAAAGCTTTGGTTATCATTGATTTACTTGCATTAAGGGCGGTTACGTTCGCTTCATAAGATCTAGTCGCAGAGATCATATCGACCATTTCTTTAAGCACATCGACATTGGGCATATAAACGAATCCATTCGCATCCGCATCTGGATGAGTTGGGTTATATACTTGCTTCAAAGGTGACTTATCTTCAAAAATTTTATTCACCCGCACACCTTCACCAGTACCATCGGCCATAGCTGATTTAAGCGACTGTGCAAAGCTTGGCTGCGACTTCGTTTCAAAAGCAACTAACTTCCTTGTATAGGGAACCCATTTCCCATCTATGAACTTAGCACGTGTTGTATCCGCATTCGCTATATTAGAAGAGACAACATCCATTCTTAATCGCTGAGCAGTCAGTGCCGAAGAGCTGATGTCAAATCCATTGGTTAACCTCATTGGTTATTACTTCCCTCCTAAGACTGTGCGCATTTTTTTGAATTCGCTATTCATTTGTTGAATCATTGCATTGTATTTAAGTTGGTTTTTGGCCATTAACGACATTTCGTAATCCATATCGACATTGTTCATATTGTTGTTAATCGCTGTCGATTCATCTGTTTTTATTTCTGAATTTGGCAGATTTGTGGATTTTCCTATTAAGAAATGCCTAGGGTCTGTCCGATAACCTTCTATAGAGGGTGTTGATGAATTCATCTGACCTTGTAAAAGTTCTTCGAACACGACATCCGAACGCTTAAAGAAGGGTGTATCCGCATTGGCTACGTTGTTTGCTACAACCTTTTGTCTTAGAGTCGATGCATCCAGCGATCGCTCCATCAAGTTCCAACTTGGTTTGTCTATCAAAGACATTATGTTACCCCCGTCTATAGAATATTCGACTTATACTTCAACATTGTATTTATCGATTCCTTCTTATTTCGACATTATTTTCATAAAATAATTTGAAATGGTCCTTATTGTAGAAATATGTAAAACATTCGGTAACCTTTCCTATCATCTAAGAAATTACGATAACTTACAATAAGAAAAAAGCCCTATCTTTTACAAGACAGGGCTTTTCTATGTGTTTATCTAGAGTTTCGTTTTTAATTGCTCGATACTTTGTATTAATTGCTCATTTAAAATACGGATATAAGTGCCCTTCATACCAAGCGAACGAGTTTCAATAACTCCGGCACTTTCAAGTTTGCGAAGTGCGTTAACAATAACAGAACGAGTAATGCCTACCCGATCAGCAATTTTACTCGCTACCAATAGACCTTCCTTACCATCTAATTCTTCAAAAATGTGTTCCACAGCTTCCATTTCACTGAAAGATAAGGAACCTATCGCAACTTGAACGACAGCTTTACTTCTAGCTTCTTCCTCAATTTCTTCCGCACGTTCTCTTAATATTTCCATTGCAATAACGGTAGATCCATATTCAGCCAGAACTAAATCATCATCAATGAAAGTTCCTTCACTGCGACTTAATATGAGCGTTCCCAAACGATAGCCCCCGCCAATAATTGGCACTAAAGTTGTATGCGTGTATGGAAACATGTCTTTCATTTGCTCCGTGTAATAGAAATACGGACTGTCTGGTTCTGCTGTTGATGATGTTTCCTCAATCTTCAGAAGCAGATTGTTCGACTCCAACGGAAACCTGAGTTCAATTAATATGGTCTGATTCATTTCCGGTGAAACAGGATCATTCGTTACTGCATAACCTAAAATTTTGCCTTTGCGGCTGACGACGTAGATATTCGCAATAACAATATCACGCAGCACTTCGGCCATATCCATAAAGCTAACTGCGTTGCCAGCTTCTTTTTGCAGCAAGCGATTTAGCCTTCTTGTTTTATTTAATAAACTCATTTAACTGCCTCCTACTTACTTAACCATGCGATAGTTCTTTATTATAAGATATATTGACTTAAATCTCGGTTTTGTACAATATCACTGAGTTTCTCACGAACATATTCCGGGTTAATAACAATGGACTCCAATGTAATCTCAGGCGCTTCGAAGGATAAATCCTCCAGCAATTTTTCTAAAATGGTGTGTAATCGCCGAGCACCAATATTCTCAGTATTCTGATTAACTTCAACCGCGATACGAGCAATTTCATAAATAGCTTCGTCCGCAAACTCAACCGTTATACCTTCCGTTTGCAACAATGCTGTATATTGTTTTGTTAAAGCATTTTTGGGTTCTTTTAAAATAGAAACAAAGTCTTCCAAGGTCAAGTTACTTAATTCCACTCGAATTGGAAACCTTCCCTGAAGCTCTGGAATTAAATCAGAAGGCTTAGCAATATGGAAAGCACCTGCACCAATAAATAAGACATAATCCGTCTTCACGGGCCCATATTTAGTTACAACCGTAGATCCCTCTACAATCGGTAAAATGTCTCGCTGAACACCTTCCCGAGAGATGTCGGGTCCGCTTCCGCCGCGGCTATTACTAGCGATCTTATCGATTTCATCAATAAAAATAATACCCGATTGTTCCGCGCGAGTTATAGATTCCTGGATCACTTCATCCATGTCAATCAATCTTTGCGCTTCTTCTTGAGCTAACACTTTCCTTGCTTCCTTAACAAGCAGCTTACGTTTCTTCATTTTCTTCGGGAGAAGATTGCCGAACATCTCCTGCATATTCATGCCAGCTTGTTCATTGCCCTGACCAGCCAGCATATCCATCATCGATGGCGAAGAGTCTTCCACTTCGATTTCTACAACTTCATTCTCTAATTTACCATTAGTCAATTGCTCAGCGATTTGAGCCCTTTTTGCGGCAAGTGAAGGGTCTGGAGCACTTTCTTCTTGATCCGGTTGGTTCTGCCCACCAAATAGCATCTCAAGAGGATTACGCTGTGTTTTGGAACGCGCAGGACTTGGCGCCAGCAAGTTAACTAGACGCTCGTTAGCGAGCTTCTCCGCTCGGTCTTTCACCTTTTCCATCCGCTCAGCCTTAACCATACGAACGGAAGTTTCGATCAAATCACGTACCATTGACTCCACATCGCGACCAACATAGCCGACTTCTGTGAATTTGGTGGCCTCTATCTTAATGAATGGTGCGCCAACCAACTTAGCTAGTCTGCGCGCAATTTCAGTCTTTCCAACGCCGGTAGGCCCGATCATGAGTATATTCTTCGGAACAATTTCATCCCGCATAGCCTCATCTACGAGATTTCTCCGATAACGGTTTCGCAGAGCAATAGCAACTGATTTCTTCGCTTTTTTCTGACCTACTATGTATCGATCCAATTCTTGGACAATTTGTTTAGGTGTAAGGGAGCTGTTTGCCATTTTGTACCCTCCTAAAAGTTTTGCTTTAGCAAAACTAACATCGTAAGCGTAAACTGAGTTTTCCGTAGGAAAACTTGCATCGTAAGCATTAACTTTTCAATCGTTAACTATTCAATTTCTTCCACAATAATATTATGATTCGTAAACACACATATTTCAGCTGCAGTTGTTAGGGCAGCATGGGCTATTTCCTTTGCACTTAGCGACGACGCATGGCGATGCAACGCTCTTCCAGCAGCTAATGCAAAGCTGCCACCAGACCCAATAGCCAAAATACCGTCATCAGGCTCAATAACTTCACCATTTCCCGAGAGCAACAGTAAACCAGTTGAATCCATAACGATCATCATGGCTTCAAGCCGTCGCAGGACGCGATCCTGACGCCAGTCTTTCGTAAGTTCTACCGCAGCACGCTGCAAATTACCATGGTGCTCTTCTAGCTTGCCTTCGAATTTCTCAAAAAGTGTAATCGCATCGGCAACAGAACCAGCAAAACCAGCGATGACTTTCCCTCTATGTAAACGCCGAACTTTTTTGGCCGTGCTTTTCATAATCATGCTGTTGCCAAATGTCACTTGCCCATCTCCAGCAATAGCTCCCTTACCTTGATGACGAATGGCAAAGATTGTTGTCGCATGAAACGTAGCTTGATTAGGATCCATCTCTTCTCACCTCTCAAATGGAATCATACACCATGAAAGTTACTCTATACGTTGGTTTCGGTCTCATAAATGAGATAAACCTCTAGCGAGGTCAATTCGAGAAATGACCGCATCTAGAGGTAAATGTATGAGGAAACGAATGAAAAATGCTACAAAACATAATTATAGTAACATAGCAAAGAGTCCAATTACAACCTACTCCGCAAATGTTTTCTTAAAATTCTGAATACTCTCTAAAGCTCGATTAGCCAGCTTCTCGTATTTCTCTTTTTTGTTACGAATTCGTTCGGGTAATTGTGGAAGCAAACCAAAATTAGCATTCATCGGCTGAAAATGTTTAAAGTCAGCTGTCGTGATGTAATGTGCCATACTCCCAAGAGTCGTTTCCTCCGGAACAACCAAACAAGGCTGCCCTTTAGCTAAACGCCCCGCATTCATTCCTGCTATCAGACCGGAAGCCGCAGATTCCACATATCCTTCTACACCCGTCATTTGACCTGCAAAAAACAGATTTTCACGACGTTTAAATTGATAAGTAGGTTCAAGAAGCTTCGGAGAGTTAATAAACGTGTTACGATGCATAACACCATAGCGTACGAACTCCGCTTGCTCTAACCCTGGAATCAAAGATAATACCCGTTTCTGCTCTCCCCATTTCAAATGGGTTTGGAAGCCGACTAAGTTATACAAGGTTCCCGCTGCATTATCTTGACGGAGTTGAACGACAGCATGCGGCATCTTACCTGTATGTGGGTTTATTAAACCGACTGGTTTCATTGGCCCGAACAGTACCGTTTGTCTACCGCGTTTCGCCATGACTTCTAAGGGCATACACCCTTCGAAATAAATTTCTTTCTCGAATTCCTTCAGCTCAGCAACCTCTGCAGTTATTAAAGCTTCATAGAAAACATTAAACTCTTCTTCTGTCATAGGACAGTTAAGGTAAGCTGCTTCTCCTTTGTCATAACGGGAAGCCAAATACACCTTATTCATATCAATGGAGTCCTTCTCCACGATCGGAGCTGCTGCATCATAAAAGTACAAGTACTCCTCGCCCATAAGCTCTTTGAGGCCAGCAGAAAGTGCTGGTGATGTCAATGGACCTGATGCAACGACTGTTATGCCTTCAGGCAAGGTTTGAACTTCCTCATTGCGAACTTCTATGAGCGGATGGTTGCGAAGCGTCGTTGTAACTGCTTGAGAGAACCCATCGCGGTCAACAGCTAACGCGCCTCCTGCCGGTACAGCATGCTCATCTGCACAAGATAGAATGAGCGAATCCATTCGTCTCATTTCTTCTTTCAGTACTCCGACAGCGTTGGTAAGACCATTCGAACGTAGTGAGTTACTACAGACTAGTTCAGCAAATTGATCTGTTATATGTGCTGGAGTTTTACGGACATTACGCATTTCGTATAAAGTAACAGGCACACCCTGACGAGCAATTTGCCAGGCGGCTTCACTTCCAGCCAATCCTGCACCGATGACTGTTACTCTTTGATATTCTGGCAAAATCAGACACCTCTAATCTTTCATATCATCTGAATTATCGTCACTAACTTCTTCTTTATGATCACACACGGTACATTGAATATTCACGCCATTCTTGCTTCTTTTCTCGATCATCATCGAGCTGCATACAGGACATGGCTTATTGACCGGTTTATCCCATGAGACAAAGTCACAGGTTGGATACTGATCGCAACCATAGAAAACTCGCCCCTTTTTGCTCCTGCGTTCGACAATTTTCCCAGTGTGACAAGTAGGACAAGTAACACCAATATCTTTAATGATCGGTTTCGTATTGCGACAATCAGGGAATCCTGAACATGCCAGAAACTTACCGAAACGCCCCATTTTATAAACAAGATGTTTACCGCATTTCTCGCAAATCTCATCCGAAATTTCATCCTGGATTTCGATTTCCTTCATTTCCTCTTCAGCGAAAATTAGCCGCTTTTCAAAGGAGGTGTAGAATGTATCCAGAACTCGAACCCAGTCCTCTTTTCCCTCTTCGACAAAGTCTAGCTCCTCTTCCATATGAGCCGTGAACTCGATATCGAGAATTTCAGGAAAAAACTCCTGCATCAATTGAATAACTAATTCACCAAGCTCCGTAGGTACGAATTTCTTCTCTTCGATTGCAACATAGCCACGTTTCTGAATCGTCTCAAGAGTCGGTGCATACGTACTCGGACGACCAATGCCCATTTCCTCTAAAGCCCTAACTAAACGCGCTTCTGTATACCTTGGAGGCGGTTGAGTAAAGTGCTGCTTCGGATCCACGCTTTGCTTTTGCAAAGAATCACCCTTAGTCAGAGGCGGCAGCAATTTGTCCTCTTCTGTCGTTCCGTCATCATTGCTCTCGACATAAACTTTCATAAATCCTGCAAACTTCATCTTAGATCCATTCGCTCTAAATACAGTTTCTCCAGCAGTTAAATCAATGGTCATTGTATCCAAGACGGCTGAAGCCATTTGACTAGCTACGAAACGATCCCATACCAGCTTGTACAGACGATATTGATCTTTACTTAAAAATGCCTTCATTTGATCAGGTTCTCGAAGCACAGATGTAGGCCGAATACCTTCATGCGCGTCTTGGGCATTCGCATTTTTCTTCGTGTATTGGCGCGGTGTCTCTGGGTAGAAGGCTGGGCCATATTTATTAAAGATAAAATCTTTGGCTTCCTCTTGGGCAACCGGCGAAATACGGGTTGAATCGGTACGCATATAGGTAATCAAACCAACCGTACCTTCTTTTCCTAAATCTATTCCTTCATATAATTGCTGTGCGACAGACATTGTCTTTGATGCACGGAAATTAAGTTTTCTCGCCGCTTCCTGCTGCATAGAGCTTGTAATGAAAGGAGGAGAAGGATTACGCTGACGTTCTTTCTCTTTCACTTCTTTCACTGTAAAAGCATCACTGCCCATCGCGGTTAAAATCAGATCGACATCCTCTTGCGAATGCAGTTCCTTTTTCTCACCGTTAATGCTGTGATACTTTGCTTCGAACACGGTTTTACCAGCGTCCAAGACAACGGTAATCGACCAATATTCTTCTGGTTCGAAGGCTTTGATCTCATTCTCTCTGTCTTGTATCAATTTAACTGCTACCGACTGTACACGCCCTGCAGATAATCCCTTTTTTACTTTTTTCCAAAGTAAAGGACTGATTTTATAACCAACAAGTCGATCCAAAATGCGCCGAGCTTGCTGAGCGTTAACGAGATCTTGATTAATTCGACGCGGTGTTTTGAAGGCATCCTTTACTGCATCCTTCGTTATTTCGTTAAATACAACACGGCAGAGCTCTTCGGGACCTACATCCAAATAATGAGCTAAGTGCCAGGCAATCGCTTCACCCTCACGATCCGGATCCGCCGCCAGATATATTTTTTTTACTTTTTTACTCGCGTCTTTTAATTCTTTAAGTATAGAACCTTTACCGCGGATTGTTATGTATTTAGGCTCAAAGTTACGATCCACTTCTACGCCAATTTGGCTTTTCGGAAGGTCGCGAATATGACCCATCGAGGCTTTTACGATAAATTTACTTCCCAAATATTTGCCAATGGTTTTGGCTTTTGCTGGTGACTCAACTATGACTAAAGAATCCGCCATGGATCGTCCTTCCTCCCCTCTTGGTTTCAAGGTAAAGTCTATTGGCGAGAAGAAAAGCTTCGTATTAGCCTATGCTAGTATGTAAGTAGAACCCGGAAGCTGTTTAATCGCCTTTTTCATTACCAAAGATAACAGAACTGCATGCAAATGTCCAAACGTAAATTGACTGTCCTCCAACAAAGCATCAATGGAGACGGGCTCATTCGACAACTTTCGAACGATTTCGCCCTCCTCATCTGTAAGCGAAAATGTCGGCAAAGGCTTCTTCATGGCCCCCTGGTCTTCAGCGCTTAACATATGTTTATAATCTTCTACAATCTCCTCAACACGGGTAACCAGTTTAGCACCATCCTTTAGAAGCTTGTGGACACCACTACTTTGATTTGAGTCAATAGGACCAGGAACGGCGAATACATCTCTTGATTCATCCACCGCAAACTCAACTGTAATCAGTGATCCGCTATCTTCTGCTGCTTCCACAACCATAACTCCTAATGTCAATCCTGCTATGATACGATTCCTCTGCGGAAACATACCTGGTCTCATGCCCGTGCCAATGGGATATTCAGAAATGATGGCACCCTCTTGTTCTATATTTCGATATAATAATGCATTCTCACGCGGATAAATTTGATTAATCGCACATCCAAGAACAGCTACCGTTTTGGATTTACCTTGCAATGCGCCAATATGAGCCTTGCTGTCAATCCCTCTAGCCAATCCGCTTACGATACCGAATCCTGCTCTTGAAAGGGCAGCTGCCCATTCCTCAGCAATCTTCTTTCCATAAAGCGTAGGGGTACGTGTTCCTACTATACCAAGGAGACGCCCATTCAATAATGAGACATTTCCTTTTACATATAACACCCAGGGAGGCTGCGCAATTTCTTTTAGAATCGAAGGGTAGTCCTCATCCAAAAGCGTGAGAATTTGAATGGATTGCTTCTTATATAATTGTAGCTTTTGCTCAATAAAAGCCGGTGTAAAACGCGTGGCAATTTGTTCAGCAATGGAAGTCCGTATACCTTTAGAGGCAATTGCTGCAGCTGAAAGCTCAAACAACACATGCAGATCAGGAAAGCGACTTAGAAGCTGAAGAATGGTTTTCCAACCAACGCCCTCGAGCTCGTGAAGGCCAAACAAAATGAAACGATTATCCATAAGTATATACACTCCCTTCTCGAATAACAAATAATTGCAAAGCCAAGAAAAACAAAAAACCTCCCAAATCCCTGAATCAGGGAGATGGAAGGTTGCTTACCTTCGTTAGAAGAAACTATTTTTTTGTGATGACTTTATCCAACATGCCTTTTTCTTCAAGCACGCTTACAAGTGTGGAACCCATTTCGGATGGTGTTGCCGCTACGCGGATACCACATCTTTCCATAGTTGCAACTTTCTCAGCTGCTGTTCCTTTACCACCGGAAATAATTGCGCCCGCATGACCCATACGTTTTCCTGGAGGAGCTGTTTTACCACCGATAAAGCCTACAACTGGCTTCGTCATGTTCGCAGCAACCCATTCAGCCGCTTCTTCTTCTGCCGTACCGCCGATTTCACCAATCATGATGACAGCATACGTATCAGGATCATCGTTAAAACGTTTAAGGATATCGATGAACTCGGAGCCTTTAACAGGGTCTCCACCGATACCTACAGCAGAGGATTGTCCAATGCCGCGCGTTGTCAATTGGTGAACTGCCTCGTAAGTTAATGTCCCGGAACGGGAAACTACACCTACGTGACCTGGCGTATGAATGTAACCCGGCATAATACCGATTTTGCACTCGCCTGGTGTAATTACTCCCGGACAGTTAGGCCCGATTAGAACGGTTTTCTTGCCTTCCAGGTAACGTTTCACGTTAACCATATCAAGAACAGGAATACCTTCTGTGATACAGATAACCAGATCAAGTTCAGCCTCGATAGCTTCAATGATTGACTCTGCAGCAAAAGCTGGTGGTACATAGATAACGGATGCCGTAGCACCAGTTGCATTTTTAGCTTCGATAACGGTGTTGAAAACTGGAAGTTGAACAAGCTCACCGTTTTCCAATGTGATATCTACTTTTGTTCCGCCTTTACCTGGGGTTACGCCACCAACCATTTGTGTGCCGTATTCCAGACCGCCTTTGGTATGAAACAAACCCGTAGCGCCGGTAATCCCTTGAGTAATGACTTTTGTATGTTTGTTAACCAAAATACTCATGATCTTTTGTTCACATCCCCTATATTATTTGAAACCGCTCGGGTTTAATTATTATTTAACTAATGCAACGATTTTTTGTGCGCCATCTGCCATGGAGTCAGCAGCAACAATGTTCAAGCCGGATTCGTTAAGAATCTTTTTGCCAAGTTCAACGTTTGTTCCTTCAAGACGAACAACAAGCGGACGGGAAAGTCCAAGCTCTCTGGCAGCAGCTACTACACCTTCAGCAATTACATCACAACGCATAATGCCACCGAAGATGTTAACGAAAATCCCTTTAACTTGCTCATCGGACAAAATGATTTTGAAAGCTTCGGTTACTTTCTCTTTCGTAGCACCGCCCCCTACGTCTAGGAAGTTAGCTGGGTCTCCGCCGTAGTGCTTGATAATGTCCATAGTGGCCATAGCAAGTCCAGCACCGTTAACCATACAACCGATATTACCATCAAGAGCAATGTAGCTCAGGTCAAATTTAGAAGCTTGAATTTCTTTCGCATCTTCTTCTTCAAGATCACGAAGTTCAACGATATCTTTGTGACGGAAAAGAGCGTTGGAATCAAAGTTCAATTTAGCATCAAGAGCCATAACGTCGCCAGAACCAGTAACAACTAGTGGGTTGATTTCGGCAATGGACGCGTCTTTCTCTACGAATGCTTTATAAAGAGCTAGCATGAATTTAACCGCTTTGTTAACAAGCTCGTTAGGAATGTTGATGGAGTAAGCAAGTCTGCGGGCTTGGAAAGCTTGTAGACCAATCGCAGGATCCACAACTTCTTTGAAGATTTTCTCAGGAGAATGCTCAGCAACCTCTTCAATCTCCGTACCGCCCTCTTCAGATGCCATCAAAACGACGCTGCCTGTAGCACGGTCAACAACAACACCAACATAATATTCTTTCTTAATGTCACAGCCTTCTTCGATCAAAAGACGTTTAACTTCTTTGCCTTCAGGACCTGTTTGGTGAGTGACAAGAACTTTACCCAGAATTTCGCTAGCATATGTACGAACTTCATCGAGGCTTTTGGCTACCTTAACGCCGCCAGCTTTCCCGCGACCTCCGGCATGAATTTGCGCCTTAACTACAACGACGGATGTTCCGAGTTCTTTCGCTGCTTCAACAGCTTCGTCAACGGTAAAAGCAACTTTTCCGTTAGGAACGTTGACTCCGTACTGTCTCAGGACTTCTTTGCCTTGATACTCATGGATATTCATTTCCTAAAATCCTCCTATCAGTATGGACTTTCTAAACGTGCTATACATGGAAAAAGTGTAATTTCCTATTTGTGTAGTGCACGAAATAAATCTTGCTGCCGGAATTAGTATCACACTTCTTCACAAGCCCTAACCATTGTATCACTAATTTTCGACAGTTTCCTTATTTTTTTCGTTAATGCGTTCAAACTTTCCTTTCAGGCTGAAAAACTTTAGCTATCACTTTCAACATAAAAAAAGACGCATTTTCAATAAGCTGAAAAATACGTCTAGTTTCGACTTTTTTAATAGAGCGGCGTTGTTGGTGTATTCATCCGCGGTTCACGCTCCGCCTGTTTAATGAAGCGAAGCTCATTACCCGTGAAACTGCACACCAAGCATTGAATCGTAGGTTCTGGCTCTGGTATTGCGTTAGGATCCTTGAATTCCGTAATATTTCCTGATAAAGCATCCTTCAAAAACGACTGAGAGTAACTAGTGATTACACTGAACTTGATTCGATTAGAACGACAATTGGGACAAAAATACGGTTTCTCCTGCATATCATCACCTCTAGTTCCAGTATGTGCAAGCCGTGCATTTTTAAAACGTACGCGGTGATCATTTCCGGATTGCGTATTTTTACCATTATCGTATACAATTAGGATAAAGTATAAAACGGATCAATAAGGAAGCACCTTTTATCCCACTTTATGACAGCTCGAAACGGCTGCGTAACTATAGAGAGGAAGGTGTTTTTTTCATGTATGGCAAAGTCATGAGCGCTTGCTTGCAGGGAATAGAAGGACAAACGATCGAAGTAGAGGTTGATATCTCAAGTGGCTTACCCCAAATTAACTTGGTTGGTCTCCCCGATTCGGCTATTCGAGAATCCGTTGAAAGAGTGCGCTCCTCCATCAAAAATTGTGGGTACACATTTCCCATGGATCGGATTACGGTCAATCTCGCACCAGCAGATTTACGTAAAGAAGGCTCATCTTTTGATTTAGCCATTGCTGTAGGAATTCTGATTACAACCGGTCAAGTGCCAATAGACAGCTTTCTGCACACTTTGTTTCTAGGCGAACTTGCTTTGGATGGTTCTCTTCGCCCCATTCCGGGTGTTCTTTCTATGGCGCATGCCGCTAAAAAGCTAGGGATTAAACGCGTCTGCCTTCCCCTCGCGAATGCTCCTGAAGCTGCTTTAATAGAAGGTATTGAGGTGTGCGCGATAACTAACCTTTCTGATTTCAAGTCATGGAACAAGCAATCTCAATATAAATATATATTTAATGGCATTAATTATGAATGCGGTGAAGTTTCGACAATTTCTGCCGAAGAACAGAACTTTGTCGAGGATTATGCCGATGTCAACGGACAGCACCAAGTGAAGCGTGCCATGATGATCGCTGCGGCCGGGATGCATAATATTCTTTTAATCGGTCCTCCCGGAACGGGCAAAACGATGCTTGTGAAGCGCATGCCCTCGATTTTGCCGCCTATGTCTGACAAAGAAGCTTTAGAAGTCACGAAGATATACAGTGCCTCAGGAAAGCTTACTGATCGCTCATCTCTCATGCGAACAAGATCTTTTAGAGCCCCGCATCATACGATTTCAGCCGCCGGACTTGTCGGAGGCGGAACAATACCCAAACCTGGAGAAGTTAGCTTATCTCATCGCGGCATTCTTTTTCTAGATGAACTGCCTGAATTCACGAGAACTGCCCTCGAAGTACTTAGACAGCCGCTCGAGGACCGTCATGTTACAATAGCAAGAGCAAGAGCGGTTTACACATTCCCCTCTCACTTTATATTGGCTGCCGCCATGAATCCATGTCCTTGCGGGTATTATGGAGCCGAAACTGAAGCTAATGCTTGCATTTGCAGTCCAGCAAAAATTGTTCATTATCGCTCTAAAATATCAGGCCCTCTACTTGATCGCATCGATCTTCATGTCGAAGTACCTAAACCAAGTTACACACAACTCAAGGAACGAACCAATCACTTGTCTTCAAAAGAAATGCTAATGCAAGTTATGCGCGCACATCAAAGACAACAACAACGCTATGCAGGATCTGGCATCCAATACAATAATGAATTGAGCGGTAAGCGGATGAGACAGATTTGTCATCTAACACCAGAAGGTGATCAACTGCTTAGTGCCTCTTTTGAAGCTTTGGGACTTAGTGCAAGAGCCCATGATCGCATCCTGAGGCTGGCCCTGACCATCGCTGATCTTGAGGAGTGTGACAGCATCCAGCCACAGCATCTGGCAGAGGCGATCCAATATCGTAATCTGGATAAAAAGCAGCGTATTGAAGAGATTGAAATCTGAAGTACAGCACACCCACGTTCAGCAATCTATTTATGTTATTACTCAAAAAAAAGAGCCTTTTGACTCGTTGTCTTCTCGACAAGCGATACTCAAAACGCCCCTTGTATGTGTTCAATATGAGGTGCTGCTCCATCCACGGATAGTTCTACAGTGATCACATCAAATTGAATGGACTGTTCATATTTTTGAAATCGATGCAAGTAAAATTGTGCCGTCTCTTTGACTTTCAACTGCTTGCGATAATCGACGGATTCTTTGGCTGAGCCAAAACGCCCTGAAGGGCGCCTTGTTCTGACCTCAACAAAAATTAACTTATTGGCTTTCTCTGCAATAATATCAAGCTCGCCAGTACGACAGCGCCAATTACGTTCCACAATTCGGTAATCACGCTCACAAAGAAACACTTCAGCCAACTCTTCGCCAAGCTTCCCCAACTGCTTCCGGTCATCTTTACGAAGTTTCGTCATCCATTATTCCTCGACGATCTCATTCGGTTATCTGAACGATAGATAAAACTTAATACCTCAGCGACCAATTGATACAGTTCCGGGGGGATTTCTTGATCCAACTCCAGCTTAGACAGCACTTCAACCAATGAGGAATCCTCTTGAATGGGTATCCCATTCTCCTTGGCTTTCTGAAGAATGGCTTCGGCCATATGCCCTTTCCCTTTCGCAATGAGGGTTGGGGCTTTCTGGGCTTCAGGTGAGTAGCGTAACGCTACAGCCTTCTTAAGAGGAGTCGGTTGCGACTCCTCGGATGCATTCCTATGCTTAGTCATGCTCGGAAATCCACCCCTTTGTAGGCTTTTGGCTGATAGAGCGCTCGAAGATCTACTCTACCATCAGATGGCCCTTGTTTGGAAGCTTCATTCTCCACAACAGGCGGCAGCGGATATGGCGAGCATTTTAATGAGATAAATTGATAACCCGCTTTATTCATGGCTGCTGTTATTTCTTCTTTGGACTCCTCCATTAAAGGAGCTAATGCTGGATGATCATTGTGGATGTTCAACGAAACGATTTTATTAACGACGTGCACATCGAGCAAAGTATTGCCCATTACTTTCATTTGCAGGTCGAACAGTAATCGACAATTGCTCGCGTCTACTTCCCCGCGCTTTCCTTTGCGGGATTGGATGTGAATGGCGGCAGATTGCTGGCCAGTGCCATCCATGAAGGGGACAAACAATGTCATATGGGCAAACATAGAGCTCTTGTCGCCAGTCAACATGAGCTGTTGCCCTGTAATTTGCCCAATGGCTTGCTGCGCCGCCTCTTTGAGCGGCGCTGGCGTGTCATCAGAGGCTGTAAGCTGCAGCAGCAGACTCTTCAGTGTATCAGCAGCAGGCTTGACGGAGTCGTCCTGCTGGGATGCCGTGGCGATCAGATTAGGCAGCAGATCGTCAGTGTTGTTGCGCCCCCGTAGGATAGCGTCTGCGCGCTCATCTAGCTTCGCCGCTAGATGAGACTCGTGCTCTACGCCTACGGCTTTGAGCATGCGGCTGATCCAGTTTGGCTCTGGATCAGCCTCTGGCACGCCTGCCGCAGCGCTGCGCTGCTGCGCCTCTGTTGCCGCCGCCTTCTGCTTCGCAGGCGGCTCTGGTTGTACCTGCGAACCCGCCGCGGGCGGTTCGCCTTTTGCAGGCTCAGCGCTGTGCGACTGAGCCTTTGGCGAGGCCGCCCCCGCTGTGCGGGCGGCCTGCGGCCCCGCCGCCGGCTGCGCCGAGTCGGCGGAAGCGGTCTCCGCGCGCGGCGCCGCCGCCGCGGGAAGCTCCGCGCCCGCAGCAGCAGCGGGCGGAGCCGTAATGGCAGCGGCCCCAGGCGCGCTGCCGGAGGAAACCACAGGCGGCGCCCCTGCGGGAGCCGCCTTAGCACTACCGCCAGCCTGCGGAGCAGCTGGCGCAGCAGCCACTTCCGCGGCCGACGCCTCCTGCGGCCGCGCAGGCCACGTAGCTGCGGCGGAAGCACGCAGCTCCTTGAGCAGCGTTACCACCTGCTTAGCGGTATCCGCCGCCGGGTGTGCTGGATCTTGCTCAAGCAAAGCAGTGGCCTGCTGCTCTAGCTGCTCCAGCACCTTACCAACAGGTGGCCCTGTGGTAACCTGTCTCAAAGCTCCCACAGTCGCCTCTGTAAGCGGCAATCCCTTTTTAAAGGCAAGTACAGCTACCTGTGCCCATTCATCCTTATTAACTCCCTCAGGCACGCTGCGCATTACAGCCTCAAAAGCTTTCACATTCTCCTTTGATACTGGAACGCCTTCCTGCTGCATCTGCTGTACCATTTGACGATTTCCAGCCGTATCTTTAATCGTGAATGCCTTTAACAGCTCACTGAGCGAATCATCTGCAATTTGTACATCTGACGCCGTTAGTGGCTTGAGCAGGATTTGACCCCCACTAGATTCCGGCTGCACTTGCAGCATCGTAACATCCCCTTGCTTAAGGGGAGTTTCCAATTTGGCCCGCACCTGCACACCGCCAATATTAATCAATGCTTCTTGGTCACTTAGCAACTGAAGCACGACACCTTTAACAATTTGTCCTACTTTTAATTCAAGCACCTTACTTTCAGATGCTGTTAAATCACCGACTAAACTGCGAATTAAACCACTAATATTCATGGCGCTCACCTCAAATCTTCCTAAACACTTATGTATATTATCGGCGGCTAGTTGCCTTTTCGTTACAATAAGAAGTTACATGAGATCTAATTCCAACTGTTCAGACTCGAGCACAATCTCTTTCTCTTCCAATTGCGCCATCACTTTACGTATAAATAATTTCCGATGCAGCGGTGTAGGACCATAGCGCAAAAGCATTTCTCTATGGTGCTTTGTTGCATATCCTTTATGTATAGCAAGTCCGTATTCGGGAAACTGCTCATCCCAATCCACACACATACGATCTCGAGTAACCTTCGCAATAATCGATGCGGCCGCAATAGATTGACTAAGTGCATCTCCATGAATGATCGCGGATTGTTGTATGTCCACATCAATGTTCTCCGCATCCACAAGAAGAAAATCAGGTGCTATGTTTAACTGCTCCACTGCTTGCTTCATAGCAAGCCTGGCCGCCTGTTTTATATTGATCGCTTCAATTCTACCCACGTCCACAATGCCTACACCAACAGCTAAAGCCTCAGTCATGATCTGATCATAGAAGATATCTCGCTTCTTTTCTGAAAGTTTTTTGGAGTCGTCCACACCCTCCAGTACATATCCCGTCGGAAGTATAACCGCAGCCGCGACTACATCCCCAAATAAACAGCCTCTGCCCACCTCATCAATACCCGCGATTAGAGTAAAACCTTGCTCCCAAAGTTGTTTTTCATGCTCTAACAATGGCTTTCGCCCCTTTCCATCTCCTCATTATAAAGGATTGGTGTTTAATCAAGCCACACCCATTTTTTTCACATTCTCCTAGTAAAAAAGAAAAAGCCACCCCCCGACCCGCTTGATCAGCTGAGTCCAAAAGTGACCGTTTCCTTCATTAATAACTAACCTAACTACCCTTTATCTAAGGGCTTCTCCAAAGAAATGCGTCCCATCTTGCCTGCCCTAAGCTCACGAATAATGATTAAAGAGGCTTTGTCCAAATCCACTCTGCCCCCGCTCACAATCGCTCCACGCTTACGACCGATAGCTTCCATGACTTTGACCATTTCTTGTATGTCGTCCAAATCCTCAGGAAGATCTTGAACCCCAAATCGTTCTTGAATACCAGCCCCATAATTCTGAACCATGTATTTAACGATAAAGAGTGCAATCTCATCTAAATGCAGCAGCTCTTCTTTAATGGCGCCCGTTGCTGCCAATCTCATTCCAACCATTTGGTCTTCGAATTTTGGCCACAAAATACCTGGTGTATCGAGCAAGTCCATTTCGGTTCCAACTTTAATCCATTGCTGCCCCTTCGTAACACCAGGCTTATCTCCAGTTGCTGCAATCTTCTTACCTGCCAGCTGATTAATCAGCGTCGATTTTCCAACGTTCGGGATACCTACAATGAGCGCCCTTACGGCACGGGGATTAATCCCTTTGCTAAGCTGCCGTTCAATTTTATGTGCCCAAAGCTGCTTAACACGCGGCAAAATTTCTTTGACGTGCGTTCCGGTTGCTGCATCAATCGGCAATGCTGGCAGGCCCTGATCAGCAAAATACTTAACCCAATCTGCCGTTACCTGCGGATCTGCCAGGTCATTCTTATTGAGTAGTACCAATCGCGGTTTATCTTTCAAAATCTCATCAACCATCGGGTTCCGACTGGAGAGCGGTATGCGGGCATCCAAGAGCTCGATCACAACATCAATCAGCTTAAGCTTTTCTTCAATCTGTCTTCGAGCCTTGGTCATGTGACCGGGAAACCATTGAATGGTCATTCTTCTTCACCTCAAAAATGTATGAAACTAATTTTGCTCACTGGCCAAAAAATGACTTCCGCACGGCCTACAATTTTGTTGTAAGGTATGAAGCCAATCGCTCGGCTGTCTTTGGAGTTACCACGGTTATCTCCCATTGCGAATATTTCACCATCTGGCACTTTTTTCTCTTGAAAATCTGATAACGTATTATAGGCATGTCCTTCTTTTTTCGCCTGCTCAATCGCATCCTTGATATAAGGCTGATCAATCTCTTGACCATTAATGAACACTTTGTCACCCGTAACCTTTACGGTCTCACCTGGAAGAGCAATTACCCGTTTAATGTAATCCTTACCTTCCGGTGCATGGAAAACAATAACTTCTCCGCGTTTGGGTGAGCGAATATCATAAACAATTTTATTGACGATGAGTCGTTCACCTGTTTGAAAGTTCGGACGCATGGAATCTCCATCTACAATAAAAGGAGAGAACAAGAACCAACGAATGATAATCACGAGCACACCCGCGATCACTAACGCTTTAATCCATTCCCATGTTTCGCTTTTCGCTGTTTTAACGGGAGTCGTTTCTGTCGTTTTATCCGGCTCTATGTAAGGCTGTTCTTGATTATTGTGTTCCATCACTGATTGCCTCTTTTCCAGTTTTGGTTTATATCTATTATGTACCATGAAAATGAAAAGGAGACTTGCCTGAACAAGCCCCCCGTTTTCTTATCGAATTTCTTTAATTCTTGCTGCTTTACCACGAAGACCACGCAGATAATAAAGTTTCGCACGACGAACTTTACCACGGCGAGCCACTTCAATCTTGTCAATCTTCGGAGAATGGAATGGGAAAGTTCTTTCCACACCCACACCGTAAGAAATTTTACGAACTGTAAACGTTTCGCTGATTCCACCGCCGTGGCGTTTAATAACAACACCTTCGAACAGCTGAATACGCTCACGTGTACCCTCGATAACTTTTACGTGTACTTTAAGTGTGTCTCCTGGACGGAAATTAGGAATATCCGTACGGAGTTGCTCTTTCGTAATCTCTTGAATAAGATTCATAGTTGACTCCCTCCTTCCACACAGGTGTTCATTCCGCTTATTGGCATAGTCGTTCTTAGTTGTTATGCGTAGAGGACCACCAGACTCGAACTGTTGAAAAATTCACAACAGAATATATATTATCATAGACAGGAAAGAAATTCAATAGAGAAGTTTTTGGGGGACTTACTCCTCTTGTTTCCGACCGTTCCATTCAACCACCCAAGCTTTTTCCTCTTTGGATAGTTCTCTTCCTTCAAGCAAATCAGGACGGCGTTCTAGTGTTCGGAACAGAGACTCCTTGCGGCGCCAACGCTTCACATTTTCATGATGCCCTGATAACAGCATCTCCGGAACGTCCCAGTCTCTAAACTTAGCAGGCCTCGTATAGTGGGGATACTCCAGCAAGCCTGTGGAAAACGAATCTGTCACCGCTGACATCTCATTGCCGAGCACTCCAGGCAGCAACCTCACGACGCTGTCTATAACGACCATAGCGGGTAACTCGCCGCCAGTTAATACATAATCACCGATGGACAGCTCATCCGTCACTAGATATTGCCTAATGCGCTCATCATAGCCTTCATAATGACCACAAATAAACACGAGATGCTGTTCATTAGACAGCTCCTCCGCTTTCTTTTGCGTGAACGTCTCCCCTTGTGGACACATGAGAATCACTCGCGGCTTCACCGGGTCTTGTCCATCTTCTTGATGTATGGGCAGATTCTCAACAGCAGCAAATATCGGCTCTGGCTTAAGAACCATCCCTCCACCTCCACCATAAGGGTAATCATCCACCGTATTGTGTTTATTATTGGAATAATCTCGAAAATTAACCGTGTTGAGAGCAACAATTCCTTTGTCACGCGCTTTCCCTAAAATGCTGGACGAAAACACGCCATCGAACATTTCCGGAAATAAGGTCAATACATCGATTCTCATTCCATTAATCCTTCCATCAGATGAATACGAATCGTTTTGTTGGCAATATCCACATCGAGTATCACATCATCGATGACTGGAAGCAGCAACTGTTTGCCTTTCGGCAAAGAAACAACCCATACGTCATTAGCTCCCGGTGTCAACACCTCAGAAACAAGCCCTAACTCCTGGCCTTCTTCCGTAACCACCTTACAGCCAATGATCTCGTGGTAATAATATTCTCCCTCTTCAAGAGGCTGTTGATCCTTAGCTTCAATCTTGAGAAGCGAGCCTTTGAATTTCTCAACTTCATTAATATTAGAAAATTGGTCAAACTGCAAGATAAACATATTTTTATGTAAGCGGGAGGTTTGCACCGTCACCGGCGTTTGCTTATTTTGAGAATCTACAATAATCAATGCGTTTCCTTTATCAAAACGCTCGGGAAAATCAGTTTCCGGAACCACTTTTAGTTCTCCACGAATACCATGGCTATTCACAATTCGACCAACTGTCACAAGTTTTTCGCTCATATGCGCTTGCCCAACCTCCACATTAATTTACCTTCAAAACCATACAAGAAAAAGGTTAGGAACTAAATCCTAACCTAGTTTCTTATGAAACGATTTCAACGGCTACCCGTTTCGTCTCTTTCACTGCTGCCGACGTGACAACTGTGCGGAGCGACTTTGCAATCTTGCCTTGCTTACCAATCACTTTACCGACATCGTCGGGGTGGACAGAAAGCCTGTACTCGATCTTGTCATCTTTCTCCACCACAGCGACACGTACTTCTTCCGGATGATCGACAAGAGCCTTAGCAATAACGGTGATAAGATCCTTCATGAACCCACCCTCCGAAAGATAACAGATTACTTCTGTAATTTCAGCTCGTGAAACTTAGTCATCAGACCTGCTTTTGAGAACAGGCTGCGAACTGTATCGGACGGTTGAGCGCCAGTTTGAAGCCATTTCAGCGCTTTCTCCTCATCAAGAGTTACAGCTGCTGGTTCAGCAATTGGGTTATAAGTACCGATTTCTTCGATAAAACGACCATCACGCGGGGAACGGGAATCCGAAACCACCACACGGTAAAAAGGAGCTTTATGAGCGCCTACACGTTTAAGACGAATACGTACTGCCATGAAAAATCACCTCCTACTTAGAATAAAATGCTTATTTAAAAGGGGAATTTAAATCCCTTGCCTAGCTTCTTCATTCCTTTGGCACCTTTAGGTCCCATCATGCCGGAAAATTGCTTCATCATTTTGCGCATATCGTCAAACTGCTTGATGAAACGGTTGACCTCTTGCACCGAGTTGCCGCTGCCCTGAGCAATCCGTTTACGACGGTTCGCATTGAGAAGTTCCGGCTTGCGTTTCTCTTCGGTGGTCATCGACTTCACGATAGCTTCAACACGTGCCATTTGTTTGTCGTCAACCTTCATATCTTTCATGCCCTTGATCTTATTAGCTCCTGGCAGCATTTCAAGAATTTGATCCAGTGGTCCCATCTTCTTCACTTGCTCCATTTGATCAAGGAAATCCTCGAAGGTGAATTCGGCGTTGCGCATTTTGCGCTCCATCTCTTTCGCCTTGTCCATGTCGATACCGGCTTGCGCCTTCTCAATCAAGGAAAGCATATCGCCCATACCAAGTATTCTTGAGGCCATACGATCAGGGAAGAATGGTTCTAGAGCATCCATTTTCTCGCCGCTAGCCACGAACTTAATTGGGCAACCTGTAACAGCTTTAACTGATAATGCCGCGCCACCGCGGGTATCGCCATCCAGCTTGGTCAGTACAACACCCGTAAGTTCAAGCTGTTGATGGAAGCTTTCTGCAACATTGACTGCATCCTGCCCGGTCATCGCATCGACAACGAGCAAGATTTCATCCGGTTCAACAGCAGTTCGAACATTTTTCAGCTCGTCCATCAGATTTTCATCAATGTGCAAACGACCAGCGGTATCGATAATGACGTAATCATTACCGTTATCTTTGGCATGCTGAAGTCCTGCTTTAGCAATATCAACAGGATTCACTTGATCCCCAAGTGAAAATACCGGAACATTGAGCTGTTCTCCAAGAACCTGCAGCTGTTTGATCGCAGCAGGACGATAAATGTCACAAGCTACAAGAAGCGGTCTATGGTTTTGTTTAAGGAGCATTTTCGCTAGCTTACCAGAGGTTGTTGTCTTACCTGCCCCTTGCAAGCCTGCCATCATGATGATCGTTGGCGGTCGATTCGAACGAACTAACTTACTTTGTGTACCGCCCATAAGTGCTGTTAGCTCTTTGTTCACGATATCGATTACGACCATGCCTGGTGTGAAGGATTTCAATACTTCTTGTCCGATGGATTGTTCCTTCACTTTAGCAATAAAGTCTTTGACTACTTTAAAGTTAACGTCCGCTTCAAGCAGCGCCAATCGTACTTCGCGAAGCGCTTCGCCTACATCTTCTTCCGTCAGCTTACCTTTGCTTCTCAGCTTACCGAAAACGTTCTGTAACCGGCTTGCCAATCCTTCAAATGCCATGCGCTTCACCTCCTGCTTCTGAACTTTCTATGTTTTAATCGATCCCTACTATTGTATCAAAAAGCTCCGTCGTTTTCCTCTTTAGCTCTGGTTCGCAAACTTCAAGCACCTGAACCAATTCCGCACGCAGCTTCATGCGTTGTTCGTGCTTATGTACCAGTTGCAATTTGCTTTCATAATCCTGAAGAGTTGACTCTGCACGTTTAATATGTTCATAAACCGCCTGGCGGCTTATTTCAAAATTCTCAGCGATTTCTCCGAGTGAGTAATCATCATGAAAATAAAGTTGGAGGAACGTTCTTTGTTTATCGGTCAACAGCGGTTCATAGAAATCAAATAGCAAGTTAACGCGATTCGTTTTCTCAAGCATTTGATCGATAGACATGTTCCACCTCCGTAAAGGTTGCACACTTGACAGCAGCACAACAGAACCTATCATACTGAATTCCAAGATGAATGTCAAGCATTTGACCTTGTCAGTTAAAGAACAAAAAAATCCTCCTCTAACCGACTAACGGCTGAGGAGAATTTTTCACGCAACAAGAAGCATTTATTAAGCATTCTCTTCCTTTTGCTCGCCGATCCATTTGCCAAAGAGGGCATGAACGAATTGCTCGGAATCAAAAGGCTGAAGATCATCCATTTTCTCACCGAGTCCAACGAACTTCACAGGAAGTGATAACTCTTGACGGATCGCAACAACGATACCGCCTTTGGCCGTACCGTCAAGCTTGGAAAGCACCAACCCCGTAAGACCTGTTTTGTCACCGAAAAGCTTGGCTTGGCTGAGTGCATTTTGTCCCGTCGTAGCATCTAAAACGAGAATAACCTCGTGAGGAGCATCTGGAACTTCGCGCTGGATAACGCGATAGATCTTATTCAATTCCTCCATCAGATTCACTTTATTTTGCAAACGACCTGCTGTATCGCACAATAAGATGTCTACACCACGCGTTTTCGCTGCCTGCACCGCATCAAACATGACGGCGGCAGGATCGGAGCCTGAATGCTGTTTAATCACATCCACACCCACACGCTCGCCCCAAGTTTCCAACTGCTCAATTGCACCTGCACGAAATGTATCTCCTGCAGCCATTAACACTTTTTTTCCTTGAGATTTAAACATGTGTGCCATTTTACCGATTGTCGTTGTCTTCCCAACGCCATTCACACCAACAAACAAAATGACGGATAATCCATTTGGATTTAACTTCAGTCCTGCATCAGCGTCACCTTTTAATAGTTCAATCAACTTTTCGGATAGGATCGGTTGCAGCTCCGCGGGATCTTCAATTTTGCGTTTTTTTACTTCAGCACGAAGCTGATCGATTAGCTTAAGCACTGTATTCACACCTACATCAGCGCCAATTAGAATTTCTTCAAGCTCCTCATAAAAATCTTCATCTATCTTCTTGCGGCGGCTAAATAAATCATCCACACGATCGACGAAGGCGTCTCTCGTTTTCGTAAGTCCTTCTTTGAACTTATTCGTGACCGCTTCGGCCTTGTTGGAAATACTTTCCTTTAATCGTTTAAAAAAGCTCATGGTTCCTCCTAATAAAATAACATTCAACCTAATTATGATGCGGACATTGCGGCTTCTTCATCCTCTAAACGAACGGAAACGAGCTTGGAAACACCGCCCTCTTGCATCGTTACCCCATACAGCACATCCGCTTCCTCCATCGTCCCCTTACGGTGCGTAACCACGATAAATTGCGTCATTTCAGAGAACTCACGCAAGTATTCGGCAAAACGAGATACGTTCGCTTCATCCAAAGCAGCTTCTACCTCATCTAGTACGCAGAATGGAACCGGTTTAACGCGGATGATCGAGAACAGCAGCGCAATCGCTGTGAGAGCGCGCTCTCCACCGGAAAGAAGTTGAAGATTTTGGAGCTTTTTGCCAGGCGGTTGTGCAACGATCTCAATACCTGTATCCAGCATATTCTCCGGCTCAGACAGAATCAAATCCGCACGGCCGCCGCCAAACAATTTAGCAAATACAACGCCAAAGTGCGAGCGAATCGCATCAAAGGTGGTCTTAAATCGTTTGGACATTTCTTGATCCATTTCACGGATGACCTGATAAAGCGTTGTTTTCGCTTCGATCAAATCGTTTTTCTGGGAGTCTAAAAATTCATAGCGCTCAGAAACCCGCGCATATTCTTCAATAGCACCGAGGTTCACATCACCAAGCGAAGCGATTTCGCGTTTAAGTTCACGCACTTTGCCCTGTGTACCTTGGATATCTTCAGGAACTGGATAGCGCTCTTTTGCTAACTCATAGCTAAGCTCATATTCTTCCCCTAGCTTCTTCAACAGGTTTTCTAGCTCAACATCCAATCGAGTCACACGAACTTCAGTTTGATGCAAACTCTCTTCAACCTGTTTCAGCTGAATACGTTGCGTCCGGGTCTCATTCTCTTCTTGCTCGAGCTTATGTAACCAATCCGTTCGCTCAGCACGTTTGAAATCAATGTTTTCTGAGCATTGCTGCTTCCTGATTTTGAGATCATTAAGTAATTCAACTTGTAGTACAGTCTCTTGATCAAGCGCTGCCATATCTTGCTCCAATTGCTTAAGGAGACCGCGGTTCATTTCCATTTCCCGCTCAGCTTCGCCGAGATCCTGCTGCAGTCGTCGCTGCTGATCTTGGAGTGACTGTTTCTCTTGCGAAATGGAGGCCACCTTGACTTTCAAATCCGTCAACTGGCTTTGCAGTTCTTCCTTCTCCGACTCACTCGCTTTACGGGAGTGCTCGGCATCGCGAATCGCTTGCTGTAAGGAAGCTTCTTCTTCCTGCAGTTCAGCCAGCGCTGCTTCGGACTCGACTTTCTTCCGTCCAAGATCGGCCTGCTCTTGAAGCAGCGAACCTCGATCTTGACTATCCAGCGCTAGTTGTTCTTCAACCGTGCGGCTTTCAGACTCAAGTGGATTCAATTCTGCTCGAATTTGCTGCTCGGTGATACGTTTTTGTTCACCCTGCTGACGGAGCTGTTCAATCGTCATCATATCATCCGTAATCTCGCGCTTCATCACGCTGGATTGGCTGCGCAAACCGCTGAGCTGCTGCTCAGAAGTTTTGATCTCCTGATCCAGCTCCTCAATTTGACGTTGACGCCCAAGCAGATTCGTTGATTTCTTCTGCAAGCTTCCGCCTGTCATCGAACCGCCAGGGTTCACGACGTCACCTTCCAGCGTCACAACCCGATAGCGATACTGTGCTTTAGCAGCAATATGATTCGCATCTTCTAGACTCTGTGCTACAACAACGTTCCCAAGCAGGCTTGAGAAGATGTTCTGGTAGGTGGACTCAAATGAGACAAGATCAACAGCAAGGCCGACAAAACCTTTAGAAGATTTCAAAGAACTAAGCTCATTGTCAGAAATCGAGCGTCCGCGTATAACATTCATAGGCAGGAACGTAGCTCGTCCCATTTGACGGCGCTTCAAGAAGGCAATAGCTTCACGCCCATCCGCTTCGGTCTCGACAACGATATTTTGCAAGGCGCCGCCGAGCGCTGTCTCAATCGCAATCTCAACGTCTGCAGGCACCTTAACAAGCTCGGCTACGGCCCCGCGAATACCACGCAAATCCTTACGGCTCTTCGCTTTAAGAACTTCTTTAACACCCTGCATGAAGCCATCGTAATCGTTGGCCATCTCTTTCATCGTGTCGCGGCGGGAAGTCAACGCATCTAGTTTCTGCTCCCATTTACGGACCATGCCTTGTGCTTCATCGAGCAACCCTTGCTTACTTTTCAAGCTTTGGGTTAACTGCACATACCTTTGTCGTTCATTCTCAATTTCACTAACCGTTTGTTCCAATTTAGCCGTCAACTCTTGCTTACGGATCGAAATCTTCTCTCGTTGTTCCGCCCACTTCTGACGTTCTTCATCAAGCCTTTCCAAACGGCGACCGATACTTTCCGTTTGCTGCTCAGCGTAACGTATCTCGTTCCTCGCCTGAGCCATTCGGTTCAGTGTTTCCAGCAATTCGCCCTTCAACTGATCTTCAGGCGAGGAGCTGATACCGCCGTTAACCCCAAGTAACCGTTGTTCTTCCGCGGTCAGCTTCGCTTGAAACTCAAATAGCTGGGCGCCAATTTGAATGATTTTCTCACGCTGCTGGCTCAGCTCATCTTCTTTATCTATTTTACGCTGCTCTTGCAGAGCGATAGTAGTGCTTAGCTGCTGATGATTAGCCACGTAATTCTTATTACGCTCTTTGAGCACTTCGCCATGCCCTTCGCACTTCTCGAAATCTTCACTTAGTTGGAGTAAACTTTCTTGAAGCTTTTCCAGCTCCTCCTCTAACCTGCGAGTTTCCCATCGATGCTTCTCCAAGTGCGCATCATGTTGATTTACGATTGTCGAAAGCTCTGTTTGTTCCTTGACTAGCTTCTCTAGCAGCTGCTTCGAATCATTCCATGAAATGTAAATCTGATCAATCTGATGTACATACATAGCAATCTCACTGCTTTTGAGCGTCTCCCGAAGCTCTTTGTAACGAATCGCCTTCTCAGACTGCTCGCGAAGCGGTTCGATTTGATCCTCAAGCTCAGAAACCAAGTCGTGAATCCGCAGCAAATTTTGCTCGGTGTCACTCAATTTCTTCTCAGCTTCACGTTTACGCGATTTATATTTAACAATCCCCGAAGCTTCTTCAAAGATCCCTCGACGATCTTCGGATTTCGTACTTAGAATTTCTTCAATACGACCTTGTCCAATAATGGAATAAGCTTCTTTCCCTATCCCTGTGTCCATGAACAATTCCGTTATATCTTTCAGGCGGCAGGGCTGCTTATTAATTAAATACTCACTTTCCCCACTGCGATGCACTCTACGAGTAACCGTCACTTCATTGAAGTCTAGTGGAAGCGATTGCGACGTATTATCAAGCGTCAGCGAGACTTCCCCATAATTGACTGCACGGCGCGCATCACTGCCTGCAAAAATAACATCTTCCATTTTACCGCCACGCAAGGACTTCGCACTTTGCTCACCTAACACCCAGCGGATACCGTCCGAAATATTGCTTTTTCCACTGCCGTTAGGACCTACAACTGCGGTAATACCGCGTACAAATTCCAGTTCCGTACGGTCTGCGAAAGACTTAAACCCGGATAATTCAATCCGTTTCAAAAACATGGTCTCACCTCAGAAATTATTGTAACATATCCCTTATAAAAATAAGAGAAAAAAACAAAAAGGCGGCCGCAGCCGCCCCTTTAAGCCATATGCATTACCGCTGAACGGTCACATTCAATTTCGACAAGGCCCCAGCAGCAGCCTGCTGTTCCGCTTCTTTCTTGGAACGTCCTGCTCCGGTTCCCAGAAGGTCGGCATCCATGTGCACTTCAGCTACAAACTCACGTTCATGAGCTGGCCCTCGTTCATTCACAATGCGGTATTCCAATGAACCCATGTTGTGATGTTGAGTATGCTCCTGCAATAGAGTTTTGTAATCAATAATCAGCAGCTTACCTTCACTGGAGATTTTTGCGAAAACGTGCTTTTTGAGAAAACCTTTTACGATATCCAAGCCTTGATCAAGGTATAAAGCTCCAACAAAGGACTCGAAAACGTCGGCAAGGAGCGCCGGGCGAGAACGCCCTCCAGTTAACTCCTCTCCTTTACCGAGTAATACAAAAGCACCGAAATCCAAATCTTCAGCGAACGTAACGAGTGACGGCTCACAAACGATAGACGCCCTGAGCTTCGTCAATTCACCTTCTGAACGCCCTGGATAAGAATCATATAAGAATTCCGAAACCGTTAGTTCAAGGACAGCATCCCCAAGAAACTCCAGACGCTCGTTATCTTTATGCCCAGCAATACGGTGCTCATTGACATAAGAAGAATGGGTAAAAGCTTGCTGAAGCAGCTCTTTTTTCCGAAATGTAATCCCTATTCGCTGCTGCAGTTCTTTAATATCACGGTTCATTGCCTTTATTCACCACCCAGAGAGAATGATATTCCGTTATCTTTCTTCGTAGGAAGGCAAATTATGCTTCAAACCTTTTCAAGATAATCGTTGCATTATGTCCACCAAATCCAAATGAGTTCGACATCGCAATGTCTACCTTTGCTTCACGAGCTGTGTTTGGCACATAATCCAAATCACACTCAGGGTCTTGGTTGACCAAATTGATTGTTGGTGCAATCAAGCTATTAGAAATGGTTAAACCACAGATAACAGCTTCTACACCGCCTGCAGCGCCAAGTAAATGGCCCGTCATTGATTTCGTCGAGCTGACAGCTACTTTGTAGGCGTGTTCGCCTAAAGCTTTCTTAATAGCCGTAGTTTCTGACCTATCTCCTACTGACGTAGAAGTTCCATGAGCATTGATGTAAGAAATTGACTCTGGGCTAATGCCTGCGTCTTTAATCGCTTTGACCATACAACGTGCTGCCCCGTCCGGATCTGGATCTGTCATGTGATAAGCATCACCGCTCATCCCATAACCAATCACTTCGGCATAAATGCGTGCCCCACGCTTCTGAGCATGTTCGAGCGATTCCAAAATCATCACGCCAGCTCCTTCGCCCATGACAAAACCATCGCGGTCTGTATCAAACGGGCGGCTAGCCAAGTGAGGCTCTTCATTACGAGTTGACATGGCACGCAAAGCACAAAAGCCAGCTACACCAATCGGTGTAATCGTTGCCTCAGCACCGCCGCAAATCATTACGTCGGCATCACCACGTTGAATCATTTTGAACGAATCACCGATGGAGTGAGTACCTGTTGCACAGGCAGTTACAGCCGTGGAGTTCGGTCCTTTTGCCCCAGTAATCATTGAAACTTGTCCAGACGCCATATTCGCAATCATCATCGGAATAAAGAAGGGAGATACGCGTTTCGGCCCCTTCTCCAAAAGAATTCTATGCTGTTCTTCCCACGTATTCAAACCGCCAATTCCTGATCCGACCGATACGCCCACACGTTCAGGATCCGTATCTTCCTTCACATTCAAGTTCGCGTCTTTTAGCGCATTAATCGCACCAGCTACAGCGAATTGAACGAAACGGTCCATCCGACGTGAATCTTTACGATCTACATAATTCTCAATATTAAAATCTTTAACCTCAGCAGCAATACGAGTCGGATACTCGCTTACATCAAAATTCTCGATCAAGCTGATTCCGGATTTACCAGAAGTCAGATTGCCCCAAAACGTTTCTAAATCTTGACCAAGGGCAGTAACTACGCCCATACCTGTAATTACAACTCTGTTCATTTGTACCACCTTCTATGTAGTAGAGCATCATTTTTTATTGTTTGAAAATGGAGAGAAAGTCCCGTCTTGATTAGAAACGGGACTCGGTAGACTATTACGTATGAGATTTTATGTAATTCGTAACTTCTCCTACAGTCGTAATCTTCTCGGCATCTTCATCGGAAATTTCTAAATCGAACTCATCTTCTAATTCCATTACTAATTCAACTACATCGAGAGAATCAGCACCTAGATCTTCTTTGAAAGATGCTTCGAGGGTGACTTCAGCTTCATCAACCCCTAGACGATCGACAACAATTCGTTTAACACGATCCAATACGTCGGACATCCGGTTCACCTCCTCTTTGGTATTATACGAGAATCTCTGACAGATTGCCAGTAGTCAATTTTGAGATTCTCTTTCTGGTAAAACTTACATGTACATGCCGCCATCCACATGGAGTGTTTGGCCTGTCATGTAGGACGCATCGTCCGATGCTAGGAAGCGAACAACCTTTGCAATTTCCTCAGGTTGGCCAAGGCGCTCCAGTGGAATTTGCTTCAACATTTGCTCTCGCATCTCGGATGACAACTTGTCCGTCATATCGGTTTCAATGAAACCTGGCGCTACAGCATTCACCGTAATGCCTCGAGAAGATAGTTCTCTCGCAGTCGCTTTGGTTAAGCCAATAACGCCTGCTTTTGCTGCTACATAGTTGGCCTGACCCGGGTTACCGAGCACACCCACTACAGAAGATATATTAATAATTCGACCGAAACGCTGTTTCATCATCGGGCGGGTAACGGCTTTTACACAGTTAAACACACCTTTGAGATTCGTAGCGATGACTTGATCGAACTCTTCTTCCTTCATCCGCATGATTAAATTGTCTCTTGTTATGCCAGCATTATTCACAAGAATATCAATTTTACCAAAAGTTTCTAGCGTTTGCTTCACTAAATCATCAGCTTCTTGAAAACTGCTTACGTCGGCACGCAGCTTAATCGCTTTACGTCCCATCGCTTCAATCTGCTCAACAACTTCTCCAGCAGCGGCTTCACTTCCTGCATAGTTCACAACAACATCAGCCCCATGTTCAGCCAAATGTAAAGCAATCGCTCGGCCAATACCTCGAGATGCCCCTGTTACCAGTGCTACCTTACCCGTTAACATGATTGTGTACCTCCTGCATATACTTCTCCAAAGCTTCTAGGCTGCCGATTGACACGGTCTTCACCGTTTTGTCTACCTTTTTAATCAGACCGGCGAGAACCGTTCCCGAGCCAAGCTCAATAAACGTATCGACGCCTTGGCCTATCAGATAAACAATGGTGTCCTCCCACAATACTGGAGAGTACACTTGCTCAACAAGCAGCCCGCGGATATCGCCAGGCTGCGTGACAGGACGAGCCGTTACGTTGGCCACAACGGGCACGGCTGCATCACTCATCTCGATCGACGCGAGCACCTCTGCGAGGCGCTGCGAGGCTGGTTTCATGAGTGAAGAGTGAAAAGGCCCGCTCACTTCGAGCGGTATGGCACGCTTCGCTCCGGCTTCTTTACAGCGTTCTACAACCGCTGCAACACCTTCTTTACTGCCCGAGACGACGATCTGTCCCGGGCAGTTCACATTGGCGAGCTCCACGACGGAGCCGCCGCTTGTGATAGCCGCGCATAGCTCCGCAAGCGCTTCGCGCTCGGCTCCCAGCACGGCTGCCATCGCACCCAGGCCGCCAGGGACGGCCTGTTCCATGAACTCGCCGCGGGCCCGCACCGTGCGGACCGCGTCTTCAAACGCGAGCACGCCCGCCGCGACCAGCGCGCTGTATTCACCGAGACTATGTCCGGCGACATAGTCTGGCTTAATGCCCGCAGCCTTGAACGCTTCCAAACAAGCGATGCTTGTTGTCAGCAGTGCAGGCTGCGTGTGATAGGTGATCTTCAATTGGTCCTCTGGACCTTGGAAGATCAGATCAGATAACGAAAAGCCTAGCGCTTCGTTAGCGCGCTCAAAATATGCTCTAGCAGCAGGATGATTCGTGTATAAATCTTGTCCCATACCCACGGACTGCGAGCCTTGACCAGGAAATACAAAAGCTATTTTACCCATACGAGAAAAGGATCCCCTTCCACGATAATTTTCAGTAATTAAATATAAAGCTTTACTTAAAATTCCATTTTTTCGACGGACGACCTTTTTTTCCATCCCCCTTATTGACACTATCCCCTTAGCTCAGTTCCTCAGTTCCTCAGTTCCTCAGTTCCTCAGTTCCTCAGTTCCTCAGTTCCTCAGTTCCTCAGTTCCTCAGTTCTTCAGTTCTTCAGTTCTTCAGTTCTTCAGTTCTTCAATTCTTCAGTTCCTCAGTTCTTTAATTCTTCAATTCTTCAATTCTTCAATTCTTCAGTAACTCTAACAGTCTCCACCCAAATTATTTACTCAGACTGCCAAAGCATCACCAGAAAACTTTTATCAGTCGAAACTTACAGTCAGTCGTGCAGTTTCCAGCGTAACCCTTAGGTTCAGCGAAAAAGAAGAAAAGAGAGGTTTTTTTGCTTCACTGAGCCTCAGGGATAGTGTCAATAGCATCACTTGGAAAACTTTTATCAGTCGCAAAACTTACAGTCAATCGTGTGTTTTTCCCGCGTAACCATCGGGTTCGCTAGAAAATAAGAAAAGAATTGTCTTTTTCTAGACACCAGAGCCTTAGGGATAGCGCCAATAAGCTTTACACGGAAAACTCTTATCAACTGAAAGTTTTGCAGTCAACCGCACAAATTTCCTGCGTAACCATCGGGTTCAGAGGAAAAGAAAAAAATAGTCTTTTTCTAGGACCTGAGCCTAAGGGATAGCACCAATAGCTTCATACGGAAAACTCTTATCAGCTGAAAGTTTTGCAGTCAAACGTGCAATTTTCCTGCGTAACCATCGGGTTCAGTGCAAAATAAGAAAAGAATGGCCCTTCTCTAGACACCTGAGCCTTAGGGATAGCGCCAATAGCCTCATCGGAAAACTAATCTCAGCTGTAAGACTTACAATCGATCGTGTACTTTATCCAGCGTAACCCCGGGCTCAGTGGAAAAGAGAAAAGAATGGTCTCTTTCTAAACACCTGAGCCTTGGGGATAGTGCAGGCAGTAACGAACTACCAAACCAAAGCAGCTGCGCCCCAAGTAAGACCGCCGCCGAAGCCGACTAGTACAAGACGATCGCCTTCATTCAATCTTCCCTGCTCAACCGCTTCAGCGAGAGCTACTGGGATAGAGGCCGCGGACATATTGCCGTACTTGTCTAGGTTGATCATGCATTTGTCATCTGTCAGTTCTAGACGATTTAAAGATGCTTGAATGATTCTCATATTCGCTTGGTGCGGTACGAGCAGATCGATGTCTGTTTTTTCCCAGCCTGCTTTGCGCAGCGCTTCATCAGCGGCATTGCCCATGATCCGGACGGCAAATTTGAAGACTTCAGCTCCGGCCATGTAGATGTAGTGCAAACGTTGGTCAATGGAGGTTTGCGAGGAAGGATTACGCGACCCGCCACCTTCAATTTTTAGAAGCGGACCTCCTGTACCGTCAGCACCCAACTCAAACGATTTGAAACCTCTATGTTCAGGCACTTCCCCAATAACAACGGCTCCAGCGCCATCGCCAAAAAGAATGCATGTGTTTCGGTCTGTATAGTCAGTAATTTTGGATAAGCAATCAGCGCCAATGATAAGTGCGTGTTTATATGTACCTGTGGCAATGAAGTTAGAGGCATTAGCTAGCCCATATACAAAGCCTGAACAAGCTGCTGACAAGTCAAAAGCTGCTGCTTTTTTGGCTCCCAGCTTCTCTTGGAGAATACATGCCGTTGAAGGGAATGCCATATCAGGTGTAATCGTTGCTACTATAATCAAATCAAGTTGGTCTGCCGTAATCCCTGCATTAGTCAGAGCAATCAGTGCGGCTTCATAACAAAGATCAGACGTAGCTTGTCCTTCGGAGGCTATTCTTCTTTCACGTATACCCGTTCTGGTCACGATCCACTCATCATTCGTTTCGACCATGGTTTCCAATTCTTGATTTGTTAAAATTCGTTCTGGTACATATTTACCCGTTCCGAGTACCCCAACTGGTATTAAATTCATGTTGTTATATCTCTCTTCCCGTGGCTAATTTCGGCAGATATCGTGCCAACCAAATCATTTTGCAAGGCAATTCTCGCTTGACGAACTGCATTCTTAATAGCATTCGCATCGGAGGAGCCATGGCTTTTTAGGACTAATCCATCAATACCCAAAAACGGGGCCGCCCCATGTTCATTATAATCCAACTTTTTGCGGAATTGTGTAAGTCCTGGTTTCAAGACAGCCGCTGCAAGTTTAGTAAAAATGGTTTTGGTGAACTCTTGTTTCAGTGCTGAGAAAATGGTAGACGCAGCGCCTTCCAATGATTTCAGCATAATATTCCCAGCGAATCCATCGCACACGATGACGTCGCATTTGGCACGAAGCACTTGAGAAGATTCGACATTCCCCACAAAATGAATAGGGGCTTGTTCCATTAAAGGATATGCCGTTTTCGTTAATTCATTCCCTTTGGTCGCTTCTGTACCGACATTCAGCAGGCCCACACGAGGCTTGGCAATACCGTGAACTTTGGAGCGATAAATACTGCCCATAATGGCGTATTGAATCAGCTGTTCGGCTGTTGCATCCATATTTGCTCCCAGATCGAGCGCAAGAACTCCGTTTCCATCCATAGTTGGAATCATGGGTGCTAGTGCCGGACGCTCGATCCCTGGAATTCTTCCTACGACTAGCAATCCAGTCGTCATCAAAGCACCTGTATTTCCTGCAGAAATCATGGCTTCTGCTTCCTTCTCACGTACCAGCCTTCCTGCTACCACCATGGAAGCGTCTTTTTTGCGACGAACAGCCTTAACAGGCTCATCCTCTGCTTCAATGACTTCTTCCGTGTGATGGATAGTTAAGTTCGCTGGCCTTTCTGTGAGATGCGCTTCAATCGCGGCGCTGTTACCGACCAGAATGATATGTACATCCTTCCATTCTTTGGCCGCTGCGAGTGCACCTTCGACTACGATTTTAGGAGCATTGTCGCCACCCATTGCATCAATCGCGATTCGCATGCAGCTTGTCCTCCCTATCTAGATGTTGCTCTTTCTTCGAATGAAAGATCACAAAGTTGCCTCGAAAAACCGTTTCATCGCCAACATATGAAAACACCTCGACTCTTGCTTTCCCTTTGGAAACGGAACGCACATAGGCTTTGGCGATACATTTCTCTCCGAGCTTTACAGAACGAATAAAACGTATGTCTGCAGAAGCTGTTAAAGCTATGGGATCGTCGATGACGGCAACCGCCAGGGAGTTCGCTTGCGAGAAAATATGATGTCCTCTTGCAATTTTGGTTCTTGAGAAAACATGATCTTCTTTAATTTCAAAAATCGAGATACCGCTTTGATCCAGCTGTAAATCAATCACTTCTCCAATAATTTCATCAATTGGCAGTGAGCGTACATGATCATACGTTTTGACCGCCATATGCTTCATTCGTTCCCGCAGCTCAGGAATGCCGAGCTCCAACCGATCCAAGCGGACGGTTTGGATACTGACCTGAAACGTTCGCATCAGTTCCTCGTCTGTCATAAAAGGATTAGCTTCAATGGCTTGAAGCAATTGCTGCTGCCTTTGTCGTTTAGGAAGGCGTTCGATGGCGAGCACCACCTTATCTCGTGAGATCTCATCTTATTACCAGATACTAAACTGTAGTATATTAAATTTATAGCCAAAAAGAAAGCAAAAAAAATAGCACCTCACACTAGGATGAAGTACTATGTCCAATCTTATGCTTTTACGATCTCTCTACCTTTGTAAGTTCCGCAAGACTTGCACACACGGTGTGCTAGCTTCAGTTCTCCACATTGTTCACATTTCACCATGCCTGGAACTTCCAATTTAAAGTGAGTACGGCGCTTGTCGCGACGAGTTTTGGACGTTCTTCTTTGAGGTACTGCCATATTCAAAACACCTCCTTATACGAATTTCAATGATGCCTTATTCTTTGTTAAAAAAGTCCGCGAGACCTGCAAGCCTAGGATCAATCTTCTCCTGCTTACAGCCGCAATCGCGTTGATTGCGATTCTCTCCGCACACAGGACAGAGACCTTTGCACGCTTCGTCACAAAGTGGTATGTACGGTAAACCGACCACTACATTTTCTACAACGTAAGGCTCCAAATCGACTTTATCTCCAACCACTAAATGAATATCCTCGTCTAGATCTGGATCTTCTTCTTCTGGTTTTTGCATGAAGACTTCCTCAAAAGGAAGTTCGATTGTTTGGTTAGTGTGCGATAAGCATCGTGAACAAATTAACTCCAAGTCTAGCGTTAACGTACCGTTAACTTTTGCTGCTCCATCTTCATACACGGCTTGAAGATCAACGTGTACGGGACCATGACCAAGGATATCTTGACGTCCTTCAAACGGATCGGTCAAGGCCAATTCTTCGGTCATATGAACCTGCCCTTTAAGAGATAGCTCTCTAAAACGAATTTGCATGTGTTTTTCACCCCAAACAAACAAAGATTATTATATCCAGTTTGAATGCCTTTTGTCAATTTAAATTATATTATTTTTACTAGATCTAGCTTATTTCGGAGGCAATGCTGCTAGAAATTTGAGTGCTTCTTCCATTGTGCCGATTTCGACAATTTTCATTTTGGTCTTAATTTGATTGGCTCTCTCGACAGCTGCTGTGTAATTCTCGATTTTGGTACCATCTTTATAAGTAACATCTTTTGGTGCAAAGAAATAATCGGCCTTTTCCCGATCCGCGGCAATGATCTTATGCTGAATACCGCCAATTGGACCTACAGTGCCGTCGCTTTCAATCGTTCCTGTCCCCGCAATGCGATAACCCTTGGTAATATCATTTGGCACTAGTTGATTGTAAATCTCTAAGGAGAACATTAATCCCGCCGAAGGACCGCCAATCTCACCAGCCTTAATGGATACTTGTTGATCCTCCTGGTCCGCTTTTACAGCCTGCATATCCGCTGGTACAACGCCAATACCTGCCCGCGGTTCGCCTTGCTCGCCTTCCTGCTTAGGAAGAGCACCAAGCGTCAGCGTAGCTTGCTGTTCGACTTTTTTCCTCGAATACGTGATAGAAATTGTATCCCCCGCTTTTTTACCTTTAAGTGAGTCCAGTAAATCTTGCGCGACCTTCACTTCTTTATCTCCAGCTTTTAAAAGCACATCTCCTGGTTTGAGAACCTTTTCTCCCGATAGGCCAGGCAACGTCTGGAGTACCATAACCCCTTCATGATTGATATGAAAGGGGATTTTGGCTTGCTTATAGGCCGCTTGAAGAGCACTTGCTTGGGATGTCAACATAACATACTCTTGGCGCTGTGAATACTCTTGTTCCGACTCACCTTTACGCAAAACACTCGTTTTGGGCTGAATCTCTTCATACGGATGTACGAGTCCAATTAAATAATTGACCATGTTGGCATCGGCAACTCGTACTGTGGTTAACATCAGCGTCCCTTTTTCGTCATCAGAGCCTTTGGGGATCGTCACCATCGGTTTAATTTCTTCCGCAGTCCCTGGCATGAATATAAAAAATGGAAGTCTTACAAAAAACAACAAATAAACAATGACAACTCCGACAATCGCGGATATTAAATAGCGCCTAGTCGCCGATCTTTTCGGATATCGATACGAATCATTCGACCATGTACGAATCGTACTCTCTTCTTCGTTCTCCATGCAGGTTCCCCTTCCTGATGCCTTATACAAGTAGATGTCTCTTGCCTTACCTCCAAGCGAAAGCTTGGTCTAAACCCGCATGCTCTAGCGTACAATTGAAGCATGTTTAAAGGACGAGGTGATATGATGCAGCCCAAGAATGTAAGATCCAACTCCAAACTCACAACGCTGGTACTGGGGTCTTTGGCTGCCCTTGTAGTCGTGTCTGTCATTTTATTCCCGGACAAGGCATTTCAGTCTTCGCTCGAGGGACTTACAATTTGGTGGAAGCTTGTATTTCCGGCACTCATGCCTTTTCTCATTATGACCGAGCTGTTAATCGGTTTTGGTGTTATTCAAGGAGTAGGCATTCTTTTAGAGCCGCTGACGAGGATTGTATTCCGCCTTCCCGGTGTAAGTGGGTGGGCGCTAGCTTCAGGTCTTATAGTAGGATTTCCTACCGGAGCCAAAATTACAGCTACTCTGAGGGAAAAAAACCTCATCTCCCAAACAGAAACAGAACGATTAACGGCACTGTCCCATTTGTGCAGCCCCTTATTCCTAATTATGGTCGTAGGCGTCGGCTTTCTGCACAGCGCAAAGCTGGGCTTCATACTTGCGGTCGTCCATTATGCCTCCGCTATTTTAACAGGCTTCCTGATGAGAAATTCCAAAAAAGCACTGCAGCCTTTAGCTGATTCCGAAGAACTCCAAATAGCCACCTTGCGGCCTAATAATCAATCATCCGCTTCCGTCTTGAAACTCTCCTTATCAACGATGCGCCAAGCTTATTTACACGATGGACGTCCGTTCGGTAAGCTCCTAGGGGATTCGGTAACCTCTTCTGTGCAAACTTTAATGCTAATTGGCGGTTATATGATGATCTTTTCCGTACTGATTAATGTAGTTAACATAACTCATCTTACGGATGTATTTCGACCCGTCACACACTATTTACTTGCTTTTATGAATGTCCACACCGATACCACTCCTCAGTGGCTCAAGGGGATTCTGGAAATTCATCTGGGCGCTTATGCTTTTAGCCAAGCACAAGGCCTCTCCTTACTTCCGCAAATGGCGCTCCTAAGCGCTTTTCTTGGCTGGGGAGGCTTGTCTGCCCACGCGCAAGTAGCAGGCTTTCATCAAAAAACAGATGCTCGTTATCTGTTCTTCTTTCAGTCCCGTGCTCTTCACGCTGTACTTGCGTTGGTAGTAACTGTTCTGCTTTGGAAGCCGCTGCAGCTGCTTTTGTTGGATTCTGAGCCTAGCTTTCTATGGTTAGACAAAACCAAAAGCGAATATCCTACGGCTGCCTTTCCACTGAACGGCGAATCGGCATGGGGCCTGTGGGGACCTATGCTGACGCAGTTCCTTCTATTATTCACTTTGATGATGATAATTTCAACGGTCCTGAGAACTTTCAAAAAGAAAACTATTGATTCGTAATTCCATTAGATTCGAGGGAATTTCTTCTTCAACGCTTCTTCCACCTCAGCCGGAACTAGATCTTCCACTGGCCCGTGAAACTTAGCAATCTCCTTCACAATACTTGAGCTCAAGTACGAAAACTGAGGTTTCGAAGTCATAAAGAAAGTTTCTACATCTGGATTCAGCTTGTGATTCGTAGAAGCCATCTGCAATTCATACTCAAAGTCTGAGACCGCTCGAAGTCCACGAACAATTAGACGCACATTGCGAGCTTTCATATAATTAACCATTAAATCTCTAAAACCATCCACCTCTACATTCGGCAGATCCTTGGTCACCTTCCTAATGAGCTCCATCCGTTCTTCCAATGTGAATAGAGGATTCTTGGAAGTGTTATTCAGTACAGCTACAATCAACTTATCAAACACTTTTGCCGCTCTATGTATAATGTCAAGATGGCCGTGTGTAACAGGATCAAAACTGCCTGGATAAACGGCAACTGTAATACCGTGTTCTTGCCTCATCATGCTGTTCATCTCCTTAAAAACTTGCTCATATTTATTCTGCTGATCCTTTGTAAATCGTGACAGCGGTATCTCCGTAGTCGGATCTTCGCTGCTGCTTAAATCCTCCGATGGTATCTTCGAGAACATCCTTAGCATCGTGTTCCACAACTATCGTGGCATTCAATGAAACGATCGACTGCTCTTCCATCGTACTTATCAGCTCCGCGATAAATTTCATTTTGTACGGAGGATCGAGGAAAACGAGTTCAAATTGCTGCTCCCGCTTCGCTAATGCTTTCAATGCACGAGCAGCATCCGTTCGGTAGATCTCAGCTTGGTCCTTGAGACCTGCGGTTACTAAATTATGCCCAATCGTGTCGATGCTTTTCTTCTCGATATCTATGAAGACAGCCTTAGCCATCCCGCGGCTGAGCGCTTCAATCCCGAGTCCGCCTGTACCTGCGAATAGATCAAGTACCTGACCTCCATCAAAATAAGGACCAATCATACTGAAGATCGCTTCTTTCACTTTATCCGTTGTTGGCCGCGTGCTGGTACCGGGTACAGCTTTTAACGGCCTGCCTTTGGCGGTGCCTGAAATCACTCTCATCTTACGTATTTCCCTTCTAGCTGGCTCATTCTTTTGCTATCGTACCACAAGCTCTAATCGGACACAAAAAATTTATCCCCGTGATGTATAAATTTCCCGTAAAACGGTCATCCTTGAACTATCGACATCAGAGAATGTCGTAGACAACCGCGGAGAAGACTTACGTTTCCCCATAAGTTCTTCGTCCGGTTTCTCCTCTCCCATGAGGCGATCGCGCAAGCGGTCGCCGTTATTATTTTATAACACAGATTGCTAAAAACCCTTATTTTTCTATAAGGGTTTATTTCTGTACGCTTCTTATTAGATAGTGTTATTCAGCTGTACTAAAAAGAAAAAGATAAATCGAAAGTTTATTCGGAATCCTTCGTTTCGTTGGCGTCCTCCTCCGGCCGCTGTTCCTGAGCAACTTGTGCCAGGGAATCGATAACCGCCTGGGGTTTTACCTCAATTGCCTCTGGCCGACTACGGCCATACAGCCGTACATAGATCTGCTCAATCTCCTCGCCGGTTAGATCGCCTTGCTTTAGCAGCTCCGATGCAATGGCGTGGACGAAGTCGACGTGTTCCCTTACTAATTTCTTTACTTGGAGCATCTGATCCTTCAGAAGCTCGTTAATCTTTGGCCGAAGTGCCTTAAGTGCATCAGCCCGAGAACCCGTCGCAAGCCAACTGAAAAGCTCATCGCCCATACCGACCATACCAAGGTAGGCGCCGGCCATTTCTGTAGCTTGCTGCAGGTCGGAGGTGACACCGTTTAATTTCTTCCCTAAGAACACCTCTTCCACTGCCCGGGCTGCCAGACAGACTTGAATCTCCGCTAATATCTCACTATCGCTTCGGTTATACCGTTCATGCGTCGGCTTGGTGGCAGCGAGACCGAGCGCGCCGCCCCGGCGGATGATTGTCACTTTCCAGACCCGGTCGTGAGGCTTCAATAGGTACTGGGCCACTGCATGACCGGCCTCATGGTAGGCGACATTCCGCTTCTCGTCGTCTCTCATGGAGCGGAGCGGCTGTTTGAGTCCCCACTCATAGGTTTCCATGGCAGCACGGAAGTCCTCGTAACTGGCTTCCTGGGCTCCCCGTTGGTGGGCGATAACAAGCGATTCGTTGACAATATGTTTGATCTGCGCAGGGCTGTAACCGACCGTATCGAGCGCTGCAGCTTCCGGAGTTAGCGTTGAGTCCCGCTTCACCTTCCGGAGATAGTATTGGAAGACATCCACCCGACCATCATAGTCGGGGGTATCGACCCAGAGCTGCCTGTCGAAGCGGCCAGGCCGGAGCAGTGCAGGGTCGAGTACATCGGGCAGGTTGGTCGCAGCGACTGTCAGCACCGCCGGCCGCTCTGCTTTCTTGCGACGCAGCCCCAGCGACCGAAGCATCTTGGAAATCTTGGAGTTGTCGATGTTCGGCGGGTCCATCTGTAAGAGCAGCTCGTTTAGCAGGCCAGAGCCGCCGCCCATGCCGAACATTCCTCCTGCTGCTCCTGCTCCCGCCTGGCGACTCATCCCGATCGCGTCAATCTCGTCGATAAAGATGATGCAGGCGCCGTACACAGTCGCCAGCTTCCGAGTCTTCTTGTAGAGGCCCATTACCTTCAAGTTGCCGACGCCGAAGAACATGTTTTGAAAGCTGGGAGCCGAGGCATAAGCAAAAGGCACCTGCGCTTCGTTAGCGATCACCTGAGCCAGGTAGGACTTACCAGTGCCAGGAGGACCGCAAAGCAGCAAGCCTCTGATCGCCTCACCACCCATTTCCTTGAACTCCTTTACGCCTTTCAGCAGGGTGACGATCCGTTTGGCATTCTCGACGATTTCGGGGTTGCCCCGGTAGTCCTCCCAAGTGGCCCCAGTCTCTCCAGGCAGAATCCAATACGTGCGTCCACGAGCTAGGAACCAGAAAAGTGCTACGAACTGGACAATCATGAACATGATGGCAAAGAGCAGCTGCATCACAATACCGATAATAGTCAATGCGATATTCCAAGATGTCGGTCCTCCTGCCCATAACAGCATGCCGGTTAAGACGAGCGCTGCGACCCATAGGATGAATGTTCGCCACTTGATCCACTGATATCTCTTCATGGACTCACTTCCTTTAAGACGGTTTGTATTATTCTATGAAAACCATAGGCCTCCCATGAAGGAAGGCCACAGTCTTATTTATTGAAATTTTCTTTTAATGTCCAATACATACTTGAGAATTGCAGCGATACCTCCAACGAAATAAAAAATAACAAGAGTCCACCCCGTTGGATCTGTTGGAATCAAGGATAAAACAATCTCTAATGGCAGGACAATATATAGGACATCTTTTAAATAACCTAATACAAAAGTTGGGTCAAACGAGCCTTTCCAAAATGATTGGAAAAAGGCGACTAGAAAATCAATGATCATTAATCCAAATATCGCCCACATCGTGTACATCATCCAGTCTGCAAGTGTAAATGTCATTTATCATCACCACCTTCCTACATACTATGCTAGGAATGTTGACATGATACAGCTTTTCCTTAATCTGCAGATTTGTTTTAAATGGAGCTCGGCGCCACATCAAAACGATTAAATGAAAAAAAAGCCGCTAAGTGCGGCTTTTTTTATTTAGAACCAGTAAATTCTATGCCATTTTTTCTTATTGATATATCTATAAATGTTTTATTCTTCTTTGTTGTCCCACTATTACTAAGCGTCATATTGATAGTGTGATCTTCTTTTTCCCAATCCGCCCTTATAAACATATCACCACTTGTAATTCCATTGTAAATGATTTCATTACCTGCATCCTTACTCTTTCCTTTTAATTGAGCACGGATCGTCTCGCTTGCTTTTCACTCGTAAATACAGATCCTTCAGAATTAGGTTTGCCGTAGGCTAGTCCTAGTTCTTTTCTTATTTCTGAGTAATACTCAAATGACGATTCCTTATCAGTAATCCTATAGGCAATCCGCCACAGTTTCCCATCTTTAAAGTGAAAATATACAGTTGAAGTAAATCGAATATAAAAATTTCAACAATCTATCCATACATAGTCTCCTTCATTATTATACTCCTAAATGATTTTCAAAACCTTGTATTCCCTCTTACACACCTCATGTGATATGATAGAAACAAGAACATACATTCTGTTTATTTCGCATTCATCTTACAGTCAGAAAAGAAGGTATCCTATGCAAGATCACACAATTTTTGAACGTTTGCGCAACAAATATGCGGATGAAGACAGGGCCAAGCTGGTCATGCTGCAATTAAGAACGTTAATGGAGAAGAAGAAAAAGAAGAAATGGTATCAAAAATGGAAGACGCCGACAAAAACGCACCCATCGAGTTGGAACGAATAACAGGCATGATTTTAAATTGTAAAAAATCAGGAATATAAATAGAAGCTTTCCTTTCGTAGTAGAAACTACTGAGGAGAGCTTCTTCGCCTTTAGTTGCTTCTTTTTCGTGAATAATACAATACACCGAGATAATGCGCTCCTGTAAATAGGGTGAGAATTCCAAAGAATAGCAGGAACCCTCCTTCACGATCACGGAAGAAAAATTGCAGAACAAAAAGCGCAAGTGATATTTCGCTCCAGAGAAGTGTTCTTCTTTTGAGCTGGGTCAGATCCGCAGTAGATCTGCTTATTTTGCGAAGATTCATGAATGTAAGACCAGCGAGTACGATTACGCCAATGACGATCACGAGAATGTAGCTTGAATTGCCCGACATGTGACTCCCCCTATTTCCGATGGCTCAACTTTATCTTTTATGAATAGTAAGACAATATATCTAAGATACATGGAATATGGTTAGTTGTCTATTTCGAATTGTCCTTTTTAAAAAGGATTTCAGCTTCTTCCGTGGAACATATTTGGAATGTGTTGTCTAAATCTCACAGCGAGGAGCTTACACCATGTCTACCTTATCATTTAAAAAATTAGAAGAGTCTGATATTCCCCTTCTGATGGATATTTACAATCATTTTGTCATGCATACGACTGTTTCTTTTCACACAGACCCTGTAGAGATCTCAGAATTTACGGAGAGTGTTATTCATCCAAACCCGCGTTACCAAACTTATGTGATAACTTGGGACGGGAGCCTTCAAGGATATGTGCAAGTCATGCCGCATAAGAAAAAGCAAGCCTATGATACCACCGGGGAAGTGACGATCTATTTGCATCCAGAATGCACGGGCAAAGGATTGGGCTCGGCAGCCATTCAGTACATAGAAACGGTCGCCAAAGAGCGCGGCTTCCACGCTCTGATCTCTACAATTTGCGCGGATAATAAACCTAGTATTCATATGTTTACGAAAAATGGCTATACACAGTGCGCACATTTCCGTGAGGTTGGCTTTAAATGGGGCCAATTTCTCGATATTGTTACCTATCAGAAAATCATATAAGAGGTTTATGGCGTTAGCAATCGCCAGTTCATCCCTCCGTCTGTCGTTCGCCACAAATCCCTAGCATCCAAAAGCCAGCCACTAGTCGCTGTAGGAAAACTTAATTGTAAACTCGCAGCCAGCGGCTGGAATGTGCTAGGAAATTCGTGTTGGTTCCACGTTTTGCCTCCATCAAATGTCCGAAGGAATTGCCATGTTTTCTCATTATTTTGAGGATTCGTATGCAAGAGTATGAACCCATTTTTTGAATCAGTAAAAGAAATGGCCTGCGGCGTAAGAAAACTCGGCAGCCTGCCTGTTTCTTGCCATGTCTCCCCGTCTGTCATATGATACAGCATCGATACTTCTTTATCCTTCTTACTGGGCCCAATAAACCAACCCTCAATGGCTGAACGGAACGTAAACACGCCCTTCTCTTCTATTGGCATTGAGATGCGGCTTGATGCGGACCAAGTCAAACCCCCATCTTGTGTGCGAAGGAGCATCATGACTTTACCACTCTGGAACGCAATCAACCCTCGATGTCGGTCAAAAAAGCGAAAAAACGGCTCTTCTCCCCTAGTCTCTAATCCAGGTAAGTCCTGCGCGATTACCTCCCATGTTTGACCACCGTCTAAGGTTAATCGAAGTTCTGATTTTTCATCAGACGATTCACCGGCAAGCAGCCAACCCGTTAGAGAATCAAAAAAAGAAATCGCGCTCGGCATGATCGTTTGAGGCAATCTACTCAGAGCCCGCCAGGTTATTCCACCGTCGCTGGATTTCAAGAATTGAAGATCGCGGCTGCCCGAAGCGACACCATATCCATGAAGCTCATCCACGAATGAAATTGCTTTGGTTGGTGTTAAGTGTATAGGTTGAACTTGATCTTGAATGCCAATTTTTTCACCTGCAACGACGGAAAAATCATTGTCATTTTTTTGAGTTCGAGAAGTCATTAGATTCGGAGACGGAGTTGAGGCTTCCTCATGAAAGCAACCTGCACACAGCAGAAAAACCAGCAGTACAACTAATTTGTTGTTGCTTATCAAGGCTTTCATGAACTCAATCCTCTCCTTTCTTGCTGCAAGTACTGCTTGGGTATATGTAAAGACGGTCCATGATCCAAAATAGTTCATGTCAATTAGCTGCGGCTACAACGTACGGGATATTTCTTGCAGGGTATTGTGTCTATTGATACCGTTATTTTCACTGGATAGGATGTCCCTTCTTAACAAAAGCTAGAGCATATTCATAATGCTCGGAGGGGATTGCCATGACCAAATGGCTTTGGTCCATCGCCATCGCAGGCTTGCTAGCGACAGGCTGCGGTGTGTCAAAAAATAAGTCTTATTACGATCAACGCTCTACACAAAATTCTCATGTAGAAGAACAAGATTTAACAACAGATTCTAGTGCCAGCAACGACGAAATTGATACTGAGCCACTTGCAAGTCCGAGGAGCATGAATAGTCCACTCTCTGCTGGAACACCCACGTCTTCAGCTCAACCAGAAGCAACACCTGCTGCTTTAACACCCAAACCTTCACCCAAACCTAGCCCAAAAAAAGCAGCAGTGCATCCAGAATCTTCTAAGAAACCTTCTGTTCCTGTTCAAAAAAATCAAGGCCAAGTTAGAATTTCTCAGAAAAAGCTTACACTCTCTCAACTGGTCGTAAAATATCCCGATACCTTCAAGGTACGCGGCTCTGCTCAGGAAAAGAAAATAGCGTTAACCTTTGATGACGGGCCTGACACCCGATTTACGCCAAAAGTGCTTGATGCGCTTAAAGCGAGCCAAGTCAAAGCAACCTTTTTCGTACTTGGTTCTCAAGCTAACGCCCACCCGGATATGATTAGGCGGATTGTCAAAGAAGGCCATATTATTGGGAATCATTCCTACAGTCATGCGAACCTGCCGAAGCTGACGGTGGACAAATTCCAGAGTCAGATTATGAGCACAGAGAGTGTGCTGCAAGGCTTGATCGGCTATGCACCTAAGCTAATCCGCCCGCCGTATGGCGCGATTAACGAAGAGCAGGTCAGATGGATCGCTGACCACCATTATTTGATCGTGAACTGGAATGTCGATTCCCTTGACTGGAAATCGCTGAACTCCGATCAGGTGCTGAATAATATCATGCAGCAAACGAAGCCTGGTTCTATCATCCTTCAGCACTCCGGAGGTGCTGACAGTCAGGATTTGTCGGGTACGGTACAGGCTATCGGACCGTTGATTAGTAAGCTCAAAGCAGCTGGTTACACGTTTGTAACCGTACCTGAGCTGCTTCACGTCGCAAAAAGCAAATAAACCGGAAAGCGCATCCTGAGGTGCGCACCCGGCTTATTCTTTTTACACGCGCTTATTCTTGCAGCTCCGAGAGCCTCGTCTTGATGTCTCGGATGATCTGAATCTGCGCAGGGGCGTTCTCGGGGCTCCACGCCCCCTCACTCATGAGCTGCGCCAGCGTTAGCTCCAGCTGGCGTCGTTCGTTGGCTCGCGCTAGCAGCTCCGGCGAGCTCTCACTCGCCAAACTCGCCTCCGCATACTCATCGTAAGTGCCGGAGAAAGCGATTGGGCTGCGCTCCGCGCTCAGCCACAATAGCTTTGTCGCCAGCTTATGAATGAAGAAGCGGTCGTGCGAGACGATGACCATGGCGCCGGGATAGCGAAGCAGCGCCTGTTCAATCCTTTCCCGCGAATCAATATCCAAGTAATTCGTCGGCTCATCCAGCACCAACAAGTTCGCGCCACTGAAGTAAAGCTTGAGGAAGGCGAGCCTGCAGCGCTCGCCCATGCTTAAATCACCGATGCGCTTGCGCACCTCATCGCCGGAGAAGAGGAAGCAGCCTAGAATCGTGCGGGCTTGGGTCTGCGTCATGGCAGACAGCGCCAGCAAGCTGTCCAGTAGTGTCTCGCCGTCGTCGAGATGTTCGAGCTCTTGCGAGAAGTAGCCGATCGACGTCTGCGGGTGCTGCCGCACCTTGCCGGCAGCGGGCTGCAGTTCACCGACGAGCAGCTTTAGCAGCGTCGTTTTGCCTGAGCCATTGGGGCCGAGCACGGCCAAACGGTCCCCGCGGTCCACGCTGAGGCTCAACTCAGCGAACAACTCGCGTTCGCCGTATCGGAACGCGGCCCGCTCCAGGCTCACAAGCGAGCGTGAAGCGAAGTCGCTCGCGCTCAACTTCACCTTCAGGTGCGCCGCTTCCCGCGGCTTCTCCACGCGGTCCCCCTCCAGGCGCTCCAACTCCTTCATCTTCGCGTTCATCCGCGAGACATGCGTGCCGGCTCGCGCCTGAAAGTACCCGCGCTGTATCGGCACTTCAGCTACCCGGGCGTTTTTCTCGCCCTGATGGAACCACTGCCGATACGTGCGAATGCTCTCCTCCAGCTGCTCCCGCAGAAGCTGCTGCTTGCGGTAGAGCTGCTCCTGCGTACGCAGCTCTAGTTCTTTTTGGCGGGTATATTCCGTATACCCGCCCCGGTATTTTCGGCTGCCTGTAGGCGTCAGCTCGACCAGGCAAGTCGCCACACGATCCATGAAATGGCGATCGTGGGAAACGAATACGACGGTGCCCGGATAGGCTCGAAGCCACACTTCGAGCCATTCGAGCGACGCCGCGTCGAGGTGGTTGGTCGGCTCGTCGAGCAGCAGCAGCTGCGGCTCGCGCACCATCAGACGCGCCAACTGGGCGCGCGTCTTCTGCCCGCCGCTCAGCAGGCCGAGAGGCTGATCCCACAGCTCACGGCCGAGGCCGAGCTGCAACAGCTTGCGCTCCACTTGGGTTTCCCAGTGGTAGCCATCCAGCCCCATGTATCGCTCTGCTGCCTCCTGATAGTCGGCTAGCAGACTCTCCATGCAAGGAGCAGCCGCGTCCTGCATCCGCGCCTCCAGCTCCTTCAAGCGGCGCTTCGCAGCGCAGTGCTCTGGGCAGCCTTCCTCGACATAGGCGTGTGTAGACACCGCCTCATCAGCCTCCGTCTGCTGCCCCATCCATCCCCACTGATCGAGCGGCAGCCTGCGTTCCACGCTGCCTTTATCCAGCTCCAGTGTGCCGGCCAACAGACGAAGCAGCGTCGTCTTTCCTATGCCATTGCGTCCATAGATCGCGATCCGCTCCCCTGCATTCACTTCCAACTGCACTTGTTCAAAAAGTGGTTTCCCCGCAAATTCCTTCATCACATTCATTGCTTTTATTAGTAAAGTCATAGACTCATTTCCTCCTTAAATTCAAATACAAAAAACCGCAAGCAATCGCCTACGGTCAGGAAGAACAAGTCATGATTTTTGTATGCAAAGAACAGCAACCCCCGAAAGAGTCAGCCCCTTTAGACATACGTATCCCACTCGCTCTACCTGCACAATCGTAGAGTCTGCCTATCAAACGAACATTTTCGTTTTAGCAGAAAAAGTTAGGCTACATACTTCATCGTCAAAGGGTACCTCCGAGTTCTTCAAGTTGGCTTTATTATAACATAGTCTCCTAAGCACTAAAGGGAGAAAATTAGTATAACCATCTTGCGGCCTGCCCTTTTTTATACTACAATTCAATTCGTAATAATTACTTTTTAATCCCATGACGAAGGAGTCCTTGTTTTGAGCAAAGTTCCCGTTATCGTACTGAGTGGATTTCTAGGCAGCGGCAAAACAACACTGCTCATCCGCATGCTTCAAGAAGCTGCCTCCTTTAACCTGAGCCCGGCTGTTCTTATGAATGAGCTTGGGAAACAAGATGTAGACGGCCATCTCCTCCAAAAAGCCTCACCTGATGTTAACATGGCCAAACTGCTCGATGGCTGCATCTGCTGTAGCAAGAAAAGTGATATTAGTGATTCCATTAAACAACTTTTAGTACGCAAGCCTGACGTCATTCTCATTGAATTAACCGGTGTAGCCAACCCAGAGGAAATCGTCGATGCATTGACGGAGCCAGCACTACTTCCTCATGTGAAACTGCATAAAGTCATCACCATACTTGACGCCGAAAACGTGCTTGAATATAACAGTATTTTCGCCTCGGACCGAGAGCTTGTCCATACACTTCGCAGACAGATGGAAGTTGCGGATCTTCTTATTCTGAACAAAATCGACTTAATTACTGATAAACAACAGAGATCCATCGAAAAAACAATTCGCAAATTCAATGAACGCTCCTTATTACTTCCAACTGCACATAGTCAATTTGATCTAGAGCTTATCTTCGGCACTCTCAGTCCACAAGGATTACAATCCACCGTCTCGCCCAGTTTCAACAAAAAGTTTCAAGTTAAAGCTATTAAACCTGCACAGCCGCCAAGCGAGACATCCAAAAATACCCCATCGTTCTCACGTATTCAGACCATTACAATCCCCATGGATGATGACCTTGCCGTGTCTCAGCGCTTTGTGGAACGTTATTTAGCAAAATGGGGCTCCCTACTACTTCGCGCGAAAGGTTATTTGATTATTGGCGCTAAGCACGAATCCTTTGTTATGCAATTCGCAGGCAAACGCACGAACTGGCAGCAGACCAATTTCCAAGGAACGCCTTATCTCGTCCTCATAGGAATGGACCTGGATGCGAAAACTCTCGAAGATGACTGGCAAAAGCGATTAACAGAATTTCAACTATAAAAACAATGCATATACAAAAAAAAGCAGTTCCGCTGAGTTCACCTCAAGCAGACTGCTTTTACTTTCCTCGACTTTTTTAGTGCAGCTCTGAAGAGGTAGGGATGCCCGACTTACAATCTGAGCAATATCCAAATATCTCAAAACGATGGCTTTGAATTTCAAAACTTTCCGGCAAATCCTTCACAAGCTTCATCGGACAGAACTCGAAGGTGACCGTCTTTTCACAACTGATACAGATCATATGGTGATGATGATGGGACAAACAACTCGCCTTGAATTTCAAGCCATCCGCCAAGTGAAACTGCTCCAGAACACCCATCTCACTCAACAATCGAAGATTACGGTAGACAGTATCGAAACTCACACCAGGATATTTAACTTTCATGTATTCATAAACGTCTTTTGGTGACAAATAACTTCCGGATTCAGCGAATAACGTTGCTAAGCTCCTGCGCTGCTCAGTAATTCTCCATCCTTGCTGAGCCATAGCCCTTAGCATCTCGTCAATCGTATGCGTATGAGTGCCCACTTGCATTACCCCTCTGTCGTAAATTGTTCTATTAACATAGTGCAGCAAATGGACCTCTTGCGTCAAGTAGATGAACATCTCGTCTTTAACAAAGTTGTCCTATTCCCCTTTCATTCATCATAGGTTACAATAGTAATAATTATGATTAAGGAGCCTTCATCAATGCCTACTACTGTGTTTCGAGCGAGCATGCATGTTATATTCGCCATCTGCTTCCTTTTAATTGTGCTTATCTTTCTAAACAATGACATGCCTACACTTTCTCTGCTAACGACCGAACGCATTCAAACTTTCAAAACCTTGTTTATCAGCATCCTATTAGAAGCTATTCCCTTTATTTTACTAGGTGTATTGCTTTCATCCTTGCTCCAAACGTTCGTATCCGAGCAAACCATACGTCGCTTCATTCCCAAGAACCCTATTCTCGGCATCCTGTTCGCCTGTGTTTTAGGCATTCTATTCCCAATGTGTGAATGCGGCATGATTCCTGTCGTTCGAAGACTAATACTCAAAGGAATGCCCGTCTATATCGCAGTCGTTTTCATTGTAACCGGACCTATCATTAACCCTATTGTATTCGCGGCTACCTTCATGGCTTTCCGAAATCATCCCGCTATCGCCTATTCCCGCATGGGGCTGGCTTTTGCCGTTGCCATAATAATCGGACTCATCCTCTACCGCTTTATCAAAAGTAATCCGCTTCGTATAAGCCGCGCCAACTTTTCCAGTGAAGAAGCGTTGGAGGGGCATCAGCACCAGGGTGGTGGAATATCCAGTAAATTAAATACATTTTTCGTTCATGCTTCTGATGAGTTTTTCGAAATGGGCAAATATCTCGTCTTTGGCTCCCTGCTCACCGCACTGATTCAAGTTTTTATGCAGCGCGAAAGCCTGCTTGCCATTGGTCAGGGCCCTATCAGTTCCCACTTGTTTATGATGGGCTTCGCCTATATTCTTTCTCTATGTTCCACATCAGACGCTTTTGTCGCTTCATCTTTTCAAACATCATTTACGTCTGGTTCACTGCTTACTTTCTTGGTTCTCGGGCCTATGCTTGATTTCAAAAGCACACTTATGATGCTTTCCGTTTTCAAATCAAAATTCGTACTCCTGCTTTCGGCATTAATTCTTATCACCGTGCTGGGTTGTTCACTGCTTTTGGAACGCTTTTCTTACTTTTAAAGTCATACAATCTAGGAGGAATTGACATGAGCGAAGTCCGATTAATTAGCTTCCATTATTTCTTTCGTACGTTAATTTTGCTTGGTTTTTCCAGCTACATCGTAATCCTCACCAAGACAGATGCCCTTCAATACTACATAGCTCCGCGTATGATGATTTATGTCAAAATCGCTTCCGTTATCCTTTACATCATTGCCTGCTTTCAAGGCTATATGGCACTGCGTGCTTACTGGGGCAAACCCGTTGCCTGCGAATGTGAACAACCAGTTTCTCGCTCAACCTTTCGCAATACAGTTGCTTACGGACTGCTGATTCTGCCGTTGTTAATCGGCTTTCTGCTGCCTAATACAGCATTAAGTAGTGCTATGGTAGCTGCCAAAGGGATGAATCTCTCTGCTGCTAAATCTAGTATAGCCAAACAAAATACAGACCTGATCACAGACAATAGCGCCTCAACAGGTGTGAATACGTCCAACCAGTCAACTGCGGCTGCTCCAAGTCCCACAACAGTTCCACCTGTGAACAATAGCTCAGCTATCAGACCTGTTCCTGCTTCTGGTATTGAGACTCCAACAATCGCTAAATCCGATACCGAGCTCCAAAAGATGTTCCACGCTGATAACGAGTGGGATGAAGATTTTTCCAAAATCGGCATGATCCTCTACAAAAAAGACACCATCGTCGTAAAGCCAGAAATTTATATGGAAATCCTTTCGTCCATTGACCTTTTCAAAAACAACTTCATAGGTAAAAAAATCGAACTCACCGGCTTCGTCTACCGCGAAGAGAACATGTCAAAAAGCCAATTCGTCGTCGGACGCTTTGCTGTAAGCTGCTGTTCCGCTGATGCTACCCCTTACGGAGTCATGATTGACTTCCCGACCGCTCAAAGCTACCCCAAAGACATGTGGGTCAAAGTCACAGGCACCATCCAAAACGGCAGTTACAACGGAAACGACATCTTCACCATAAAAGCAACCCAAATCGAAAAAACCGCAACCCCCGAATCACCGTATATATACCCAAACTTCGAACCGCTCAAAGAGCTCAACTAGTCAGCACAACTAACGATAACCAAACCAAAAAACCGTCAGGACCACTCTTCATGATCCTTGACGGTTTTTCTTCATCTTGCTGCTTTTCAATTAAAATTCAATAGCTCCAGTTCCATCATGTTCTTAATTCTAATTTTTTTATTGTTCTTTATTTATCCAAATGCATTCAGTCATAGCTCACACTCTACTCCTCATTCCTCATTCCTCACTTCTCACTTATTACTTTTACTTCTTACCTTATACCTTACCCTTCATGAATATTCCATAAAAAGGAAATATCCTTGCCTATAAATCAACTTCAAACTCGTATATAGACACTATCCCCATCACTCATTATGTTTATATATCCACCGAATTCTTTGTCCTAAATCGCTGCTCAGATCCGATCGAATTTATGAATCTCATACTTTAAAATATTATTTTAATCACGGATTTTTTAAAAATGAGTCTTACCACGAACCAAAATCCTCCTATTGATCATATACCCAAACCCATAAGATTAAACGCTCTTTGCTGAGGCTTTCATTTAATCTCCAGACTAACCTCCATAATCCCCAGTACCCGTTTTCAGCCTACCTTATGACTAATTGTTACTGTCCTAAATTGCTATACCTTAAATATTTGCAAAAATAAAAGAAAAGTATGAATTAGAGTTGATATACGAACGAATATTCGATATAATAAAATAAGAACAAATGTTCTAATGTTTCTCGGATAGAGGTGTCATAATGGAGACGAACAATCATTTACCAAGCACCCTAGAGCAGTTTCAGCAGCAATTCCCCACTGAGAAAGCCTGTATAGATTACTTTTTTTCGACGAAATGGCCCTCCGGTTTTTCTTGTCCTCACTGTGGGTATTCGCATGCTTACCTAACTAGTACACGCCGACTCCCTCTTTATGAATGCCTTCAATGCCATCACCAAACATCCCTTACAGCTGGAACTATAATGGCAGGCAGTCGCACGCCTTTACATAAATGGCTTACAGCAATTTTTCTGATATCGCGTACGGAACAGGGCACAAATGCTGTCGCGCTCTCCAAGATTATTAGTGTCACCTACAAAACAGCCTGGCTCATCCTCCACAAAATTCGTCACGCCATAAGTACAGCAGACCAAGGCACATTACTCTCGGGTATCGTCCAAGTAAACTCAGCCGTCTATGGAAAGCCGTATAATCCTTACTTCCGCAACCATCCGCAGGAACACTATCTTCTAGCAGGCTCCTCCCTTAACAGTCAGGGCGAACCTTCCTATATCAAACTCAAACTTGTTCCCAAAATACATGTAAAAGAAAGGCTTTTTCAACGCTCCGCAACATTGGATTTCACCCAACAACATATCGAATCACATATAAGCAGCATCGAATTTATTACTGGACGCTTTAGTTCCAAAAGATTTCGCGTTCTCCTTGCATTCGCTGCACAGGCTGGTAAATCTATTAACAACACTTTCCATGGCATTGGCCAAAAGCATCTACAACAGTACCTAGATGAGTTTTGCTACAAGATAAACCTAACTTTACACGAAGCCCCCATCTTTCTGCATTTGACCCACTTATGTACAGCACCTCATGCCAAATCAAGCTTTTTCAATCCCAAAAATACGCCCATGTGCGCTTAATTTTCTTAAATTGTTTAATTTACTAGTGATCATAGTGGTTCCCCTGTTAGAGGAGAGGCATGCCCCACGTACCAAGTAATGCTAATCACTCCACTCCCCCTGCTATCTGAGCCAAAGGGATAGTGGCTACAGTGGCCGCTTAGGCCATATCCAACCCGTGTGTTACTATACTATATAAAAAAAAGAATCCTCAGCTAGATCGCTGGGACTCTGTTCGCATTGAATTACTTATTTTGCAGCTATTTCGGAAAGGGATTCCAGTTTGAGCAATTCTGATCGGACTGCGTCTTTAGAGAAATTCTCTCCTATAAACACGGCAACGTCCGGCACATCGCCTTTGGGAGTGATTTTGACGAAATCCATTTCTCTGTAGGCGTATTGGAATAAGAACCGGCTGGAGGTATCGGAAAAACTGAGAATCCCTTTAGCACGGTAGACCTCTTGTGGTAGCTTACTAACAAATTCTTCGAATGCGTTGCTATCAACTGCCCGCTCAAAAAAGTACGTATACGCCATCACATGATTGTGAGAATGATGATGGTGACTTTCATGCGCGTGTTCATGGTCATGATGCAGATTATCGTGAGATTCATGCGGCTCATGATCCTCAGACGAATGGGTGGCGTTGTGGACGTCATGATCATGGTTGGCGTCATGTTGATCTTCACGATGGTCTTCATAATGATGGTCGGCTTTGTGCTGCACGTTATTATAAGTATCATTATGATTTGAGTTAAGGTGCTGTTTCTGACCTTGCTCTTCTTCCAGCATTTCGATGAGTCTCATATCGATTTGGCTAAAGACGGTGTAGTGTACAGATGCATATGGATTCCACTCGCGTACAAGAACATCTACTTCCTGAAGCGCCGCTTCCTGTAGCAGGTCTGCCTTGTTCAGTAAAAGTAAGTTCGCGCAACGGATTTGTTCCTGCATAAGCCGGTAGGTCTTGCCTCGACTTGTCCGACTTAGCTCCAGAAGTTGCGGTCCATCTACTACGGTGATGACGGCTTTGAGCTCTACCGGAAGTATAAGCGAAGCATCTGTTACTTCATCGATGATTTCCATTGGATTAGCGATACCTGTCGATTCTATGAAAATCAGGTCAGGCTGCTCCTCAGTTACAAGTTCCTTGAGCGCCGTCGCAAGATCACCTCGGCTCGAACAACAAATGCAGCCCCCCAGCAGCTCGGACATCGGGACTTCATTGGCAATTAACTGCCCATCCAGATTAACTTCACCAATCTCGTTCATGATAACCGCGGGCTTACGTCCCGCTTCGGTAAAATGATCAATCGCCTTCGTTAATAAGGTGGTTTTACCGCTTCCGAGAAAGCCGGATAGTACATACACGGTAACTCTTTTGTGTGCTGCCATACTCAATTCTACCTCCGCCAAGCAGTATGATAGCAAATGCTTCTAACCTGCTCATAATTGATTCCTCTTCTATTATTCGTAATCATTACCTTTAAGTCAAGAGGATATAACATTTCCGTTGACTTGGGCATGTTGATTCTTTAATTATGTTCTGTTATTTCAAAGGACTCTTGCTTAACTTCGAATTTAGTAAATAGGATCGGCCATTTCCCAACTAGCTGGACAAGAAAGGGAAATAGCTTGACCCACAACAGGCTGTTTACCCGATCGGCTGGCTTGAGTGGAAGCTCGAGTCGATCGTAGAGGATTGTCGCAGCTTCTTCGACAAGTGCTAGCGCCGGGTCCGTGGGAGCAGTTGCGTTGACTGCTTCCAAACACGGAAGATAGTGCTGACTGATGGATTCCGATAAGTGATGCTCAGATAAGTTATCTGAACCCATCACTTCACCCATCCCTAAGCTGACGAGACGCGCAACGTCTGCATCGAAAGCATGGGGAATGCAGTAAATCTCCAACGCTAAAGCTGCTATATATATCTCCCTTAATAATTCGTCTTCTTTAGACTCGGATAATATGGGCTCTTTTAGGTAGGCCGCAACGACCGGTTTAATTGTGTCCCAACTATTTTCTATGCTTTTCATTGTAAACTGCATCATTGCTGCAGCTAGTTCTATGGGTGTAATTTGTTTTCTGTCTGCCTCTTGCATGCTGCTTAACCCTCTTCTCTCTCGTTACTTTTAAAATGAATGGTGAGTTCAATTATTTCTGACCGACTGCCTAGACGAATGGGTGGTCCCCACGTACCAAAACCTGAGGAAACGATAGCATGAAGGTTGCCTTTTCGCAAGTAGCCCCAATCTAGCTCAAAGAGCCTTCTTGTTATAAGGTGATTAGGCGCCATTTGGCCTCTATGTGTATGACCTGAAAGCATCACATCCGCACCAGCATCGGCTGCTTTGTCTAGGTGGTAGGGTTGATGGTCCATCACGATTATAGGTTGTCTGAGATCCGCGCCCTCCAGCAATGCAGCCAGCGCCTTACGTCCATCTGGCGTTCGCTCGGCCGCTTTGTCTTTTCTACCAACAATGTAAAGCCGTTCCTTGATATGAACGGTTTCGTCCATGAGTACACGAATGCCGATCTGCTTCATTTGTTCCACGAAGGCAGGAATATGTCCGCCAATGTATTCGTGATTACCGAGCACAGCATAAATCCCTAGTGGAGCCTGGAGTTCTCGCATTGTTTTACCCATATTGTAGCGGATAAATGGCTTAATATCATCGTCTATGACATCCCCCGGCAAAAGAATCAAGTCTGGTTTCAAACCATTGACTTGCTCTACAAGCTTACGCAGATGACGGTTCCCGACAATTGAACCCAGATGGATGTCGGAGGCTACCGCGATGCGAAGCTGCTCCCAGTCTCCCGCTCTTTTGGGAACCGTAATGTCATATCTGCGTATAACAGGGCTCCGTGCATTATATGAACCACGAATCATAGCAACGAGTATGATCCCTACATTTATCCAACCGAGAATCGGAACGTATGTATTTGAAGGAACGGATGCCAGATGGAACACGCCTATCGCCAAATCAGTCAACGGCAGCAGTAGAATACCAAATTGCATGATGGCAAACCAGTAGGAGCCGATAATTTTCAGTAGTCGGGACACGCCGGCAGGCACCACCCGCGAGCTTACCCATGCTAATAAATACGATAAGGCAACAATCCAGAAGACAATCCAATATAGCCAAGGATGAAACCAAGAACCTAGTTGGTCCGATAGAAAGACCCGGCCGTGCCACCCTATGTAGCCATTCACACCAAACACAATAACGAATATGAGTGTGATGCTTATTGCCATGCGTGTTTTCATGTCGTTAACTCTCCCATTCTGTTCTTACAATTCTGCCTCTACAGGAGGAGGCTTAACGGCTCTATACATATCTCATCGTCGTTACGCACATTACCCACCCGGCTCGACACTGGGTATGCAAACATTTGGTCAGTCGGATACGGTTGCAATAATGGTCGTAGCGTATCGGTGTTTGTGATGCCGCGATCCAACCAGACCGCCTCCATCTCCCTCGGCAAAATGACCGGCATACGCTCATGAATATCCGCCATCAGTTCGTTCGCTTCCGTTGTAATGACAGTGCAGGTAGAAATGCGCGTGCCATCTGGAGATGTCCATGTGTCGTACAGCCCTGCCATACTAAAGATGCCTCTGCTGCGCAGCATAATACGCATCGGCTGCTTGTGTTTGCCCGTCCCTTTCCAGTCGTAGAAGGAGTCTGCCGGAATCAGGCAGCGCTTACGCTCAAACGGCTTGCGGAAGGCAGGCTTGTCCGCGAGTGTCTCAGCTCGTGCATTGAGCATCTGGTAGCCTAGCTTCTCGTCCTTCGCCCACTCAGGAACGAGCCCCCAACGCAGCTCGCCAAGCTTATTCTTTTCCCCGTCATGGACGATAGCCATAACTTGCTGTCCAGGTGCTACATTATATTTGGGGCTGTATCTTCCAGGATATTTGTAATAAATATCATAATGCAGCATAAGCTCCTCTAACGTCACGGTGATCGTATAGCGTCCGCACATCTGTCCCCATCTTCTCCTTTGCATGGTTCTCCCACATAAGAAATAACTCTATTAGTTGCTGAAACACTCTTCCTCCATTATGAGAAAAAGAATTACTCACGTCAATTCGCGAAAGCCCGAGGAAGATTTCTCCATCGGGCTTCTAGTCTTCGTCTTACTATTGTCCTGAGCTTCTCTCGTTCTACGTTTTCTGTTCATCAACTTTCGGAGCATTATACACAATTGCTACCAGATGGTCAATGTACCGTGCTGTTCGCACGCTAATTTCAGCACGCATGTAATCTTTAGCTATGATAAGCGCATCTTCATGCCCACGACATACATAGCGATAGTGAATGGCGCGGTCATTCTTTTCCTCTTCAAATAATTGAATGCTTCGCTGCATCATCTTGGTTTTAATTTCGCTTAAGTCGGTTTGTATATTCGCAGCAAGCGCATGAGCGACTCGGGCATAAAGCATTCGGAGCGTTTCGGAGGATCTCTCGATTTCACCGGCTTTTTTCTTGATCATCCCGTGCATGAGCGGCAGCAAGACATAATCTCGCATAATCCCAATGTCTTCCGCTGTGGGACGGTTGGCCGGAGCAGGTCTATCACTGCGTTGGTTTTGAAAAGCCTCTCGATGCTGCGGCAGCATCATCCTGCTGGATTCCCACAGGCCGTTTTTTTCCAATTTTTTGCTCATTTATAATGCCCTCCGATTTTGAGCGCCCTGTTCTGCGCTTGGCCGGCTGTTGTGAGCGAGGAAGCACGAACAATCGCCGCGTTGCCGAATCGGTCTTTGATACTGTCCGTCACTTTCTCAAGCGCTCGCGCCTTGATCTGATCCTCGAAGAGGGTAAGCTGATAAGTGTCATCATCTACTAACTGGCTCAGCATGACACCGGCGCGACGCACCGGCATGGTGTCCCAGAACTTGTAGAAAAGCTTTTTCACAGCTTGAAACACCGTACTTGTATGATTCGTAGGATCAGGCATCTTCATTTGACGCGAAAAGCCTGTCGGGGCGTCGAAAGGACTGCACATACAGCTTACAGTAACAATTGAAGCCATATAGCCTTTGCGCCTACAGTCGCGGCACACCTCTTCCGTAAGCTCGAGCAGGATGGTATCTACTTCAGAGGAGTCCGCATAATCCCTCGGCAATGTCATCATATGGCCTACGGACTTCGGAGGCGTATCAAACGTACCGGGCGTGACCGGACTATCATCGAGCCCATTCGCTGTTCGCCACATCACTTCGGCGTGAATGTCCGACTGCTTGCCGAAGCGTGCGCGAAATTTGTTCTTGAGCTGCGGCAGCGGCGTTTTTGCCACGTGGCCGATCGTATACATACCCAGCTTGGCAAAATGCGCGGTCATCCGCGAACCGACGCCAAACATTTTACTTACAGGCTGCTCCCACAAGTATTTCTCCACGTCTGATGGGTGCAGCGTGAATATGCCACTTTCATTCTTTTTAGCCCAAATATCGGTCGCAATCTTCGCTAGTATTTTATTAGAACTAATCCCTATGCGAACCTTTACCCCCGTTTGACTGAGCACCTTTAGCTGAATGGTTTTCGCAATCGTGATCGGATCACCGAACATAGATAAACTCGCCGTAACATCAAGGAACTGCTCATCAATACTGAAAATTTCAACAAGATCGGTAAACTCTTCGTAAATCTTGGTAATCTGCAGCGAAACATCAATGTAATGCTGCATGTGTGGACGCATCACGATCAGCTCAGGACACTTCTTAAGCGCTTCGCCCAACCGTTCGGCTGTGGATACGCCGTATTTCTTGGCCACGGGGCAGGCGGCTAGAATGATACCCGATCTCAGAGCAGGGTCTCCTGCAACAGCAACCGGTTTATCCTCCAAGCCCGGATGACCCGCTTTCTCCACACTGGCATAGAAGCTCTGACAATCCGCTAGGAAGATCGTTCGTTCCCCGCCGTAGCGATCTTTGCTCACCGCAATCCCCCCCGCATATTCATGAGCGTGGTCATAAGCTCAGCCTTGACCAAGCTGCGAAGCATCGTGAAATGATGAATGTAGCCTCGGACTTTGTACTCTACGTTAATGCCTAAGGCATTCATTTCGGTATGGATAACTTTAATATCTCGTTTCTTCATCTGGCTCTTAATACTTTGTAATTCCGGATAAATAGCCATTTCAACCTCTCTGAGATAAAAAAGAATATGATTGTACACGATTTTATCCTTATAAACCTTGAGCTCCTCCATGTCCCTTGCTAGCATATCGAGCAAAATGGGCAGCAGCGTGTATTCCTTAATAATTTGAACATCCTCTTCTGTCTCAATTCTTGAACTTGAACTAACTTTCATATTCCCACCACCATATGCGAACATATATTCGTGTTACTTATTATATACCGAACACGTATTCGTTATGCAAGTGAATTTTTTTGGAAACAAAAAAGGGCCCTTTTCATCAAGGAACCCCGTTTGGGAAACGTTAGTCTGTTTAAGTAATCGATGCCAGCCATGCAAAAGGCTAACGGGCATCGACCTTGCTGGTGGCGCTTTCTGTTCGCTTATCGAAACATGGACCATAGTTTAATCAAGTGAAAGGCATTGTTTGGATCAATCTTTTGGGCTAGGATAAACTCGAGAATTTGGTTTGTTTGGCTCCCGCTCAGCTTCTCGCCGAGAATGCCGGCAGCAAGCCCTATTAGGCGCGTAACCTTTGTATAATCTTGCAAATCAGCCTTCGTAACGCCCTGCAGCAGCATCTTCATGCGTTCCTTGATTTCCGGATTTTTCATCTTGAACTTTACGCGCTCCACGAGCGCAGGATCGATGCCATAATGCTGGTAACTCAATGTTCGCACCTCCGATACCTGTCATGTTCCTATCTTATGAGTGAAAACGCGCAAACTTGACTCATGGCTTTGTATAAAAAAAGAAAACAGCCGCCGCTGCCGGTGACTGTTTGTCTATTTAAGCCATGCTACATATAAATCGCTATCAGAATAACGCATATACAATTTAGCGCAACAAGCAGCGGTATGCCAATGACGAATGAGGTATGTTTTGTCTTATGGCGCCAAACCCGCATACCAAGCCACCCGCCAATCCCGCCACCGAGGGCAGCCAATATAAAAAGACGTTTTTCAGGCACTCTACGCCCGCCTTTTTTGGCTTGTCCCTTGTCGTGTCCCATTTCTATGAACGTAACGATATTCATCAGCAGTAAATAACAGAGGAAATAAGTCAAAGTTCCATACACCTTCGTTTCCAAAAAAATAGTAAGACTCTACTATCATCTTAAAAGCGAATGCGGACACGGTCAAATGTTAATTTATTTCCTTCTTAGAGTAACTCCAACTCCACGACCGTAGCTCTTTGATCCGGCAGCGGATAGCTGGAGTGCTCAGGTCTAGCGAAACTAATGAACGCATCGTCCGGATACTGGGCGGCATTCCAAGGACGGCTTAGGAAGAGCTCGGAACCGTCAGATAGCAACCTTGCTTTCTTCACCTTACCAGCCAACCCGTTTAAGTTAATAGGGCCTACGCTTTCCTCAAACAAGTGGGCATACAGCAGATTACCCTTTTGGGTATACCTGCCCCACTCCGGTTTCGGTAAGTAGGCTTGCCCGCAGCCGTAGATGCTGTCCCCATTTTTCTGAACCCAATCGCCGATCTCTGCCAAAATGTCGAGCGACTCCTTCGGAATCTCGCCGAGCGCATTCGGACCCACATTCAAAAGCAGATTCCCATTTTTGCTAACGCACTCTACCAACTTCCGAATAAGGGTAGTGGAAGATTTATATTGGAAATCTTGAGCTGCGTACCCCCAGTTATTATTCAGCGTGATACAAGCTTCCCATGGAAGTGAATTTCCCTCGTCATCTGTCACGCCTTGCGGCGGAATGATCTGTTCCGGTGAAGCAAAGTCACCCGAATAGCTGAGCGGATTTTTAGTGAAAATAGTTCCGCCTTCTTCACCGCTTGCGTCCAATCGGTTGTCTACGATGATAAGTGGCTGCAGAGATCGAATCATCGCCATCAGCTCGGTTGCTTTCCATGTCTCCCCCTTCATGCGATCGTAAGAGAAGTCAAACCACATCACATCCAACTTACCATAGTTCGTCAGCAACTCTCTTACTTGCCCATGCATATACTGAAGGTACCGATCGAACGTCTCCGGATTTCTTGTATAGCTCTCATTATCCCGCATCGGATGAATGCGATCCCCATAAGCCGGATAATCCTCATGATGCCAATCGATTAACGAATAATAGAGCCCTACCTTTAAGCCTTCCGCCCGAAACGCTTCAATAAATTCGCGAACCAAATCTCGCCCGGCCCGTGTATTCGTTGACTTATACTCAGTGAGAGCGCTATCAAATAAACAAAACCCGTCATGATGCTTCGCTGTCAATACCGCATATTTCATACCCGCTTGTTTCGCCGCACGCGCCCACGCCTTAGGATCATAACGGACAGGATCGAATTCATCAAAATACGTTTGATAGTCCTCTACCGAGATACGCTCGACGCTGCGCACCCATTCTCCTCTAGCTGGAATGGCATACAGCCCCCAATGAATAAACATACCGAATCGATCCTGCAGAAACCACTGCGTACGCTCTGTACGTTCTTGAATAATCGGATGATTGCTTGTCATCAGCTACACACCTTTCGAATTAAATGCGTGTTTAAAAAGTCCACTTTCAGAACCGAGAAGGCCCTCCCGAAGTCCGGAGAAGGAGGAACGGAGCGAGATGTGAGTACCGGACTTCCCGGTTTCGTTCAAGATTCGATACCGAGATGCTTCCAGGAATGACTTCGTTATCAAAGTGGGCTTTTTAAACAATCTCTTTAAACTTCACAACTTTAGTCTACCAAGCCTGTGCTGTAATAGACAGGTACAAAACTAACCTTAATCAGGATATAATTAACATTCTCAGGTGTGGTAAAGGATAAAATAGTACAAAAACGCTAGGATCAGCGACTGACAGTGTCATCAGTCCATCCTAGCGTTTTTGATTATTTTAGTTATAAGTCTGATTAGTCCAACACTTCGCTGTCAAAAATATGAGAGCGCTGCAAGTAGGCCCTCAGCGGCATGAATGAGGCGCCCGTCCAGAAGGACGAGTCACCGACAAGCTCAGCCGCATCATCGCGCGCCTGCTCCATGACTTCAAAGTCCGCCATCATATCGGCGATCCGGAACTCCGGCAGCCCGCTCTGCTTCGTACCGAAGAAGTCCCCCGGCCCGCGCAGCTCTAGATCGCGCCGGGCAATCTCGAAGCCGTCGGTCGTTTCGGTCATCGCCTTCATGCGCTCCTTGCCGACCTCCGTCTTCGGGTCGGCGATGAGCACACAGAAGGACTGGTGCTCGCCGCGGCCCACCCGCCCGCGCAGCTGATGCAGCTGCGACAGGCCGAAGCGGTCGGCGTCGTAGATCACCATCAGCGTGGCGTTCGGCACGTCCACGCCAACCTCGATCACCGTGGTCGACACGAGCGCCTCCACGGTGCCTTCCTTGAATGCGCGCATGATCGCTTCCTTCTCCTGCGCGCTCATTCGCCCGTGCAGCAGGCCGATCCGCATGTGCGGAAAATGCTGCTGCAGCTGAATGTGGACGTCGATGGCATTCTGCACGTCCAGCTTGTCCGACTCTTCGATGAGCGGACAAATGATATAGGCCTGCCGCCCTGCGGCAACCTCGCGTTGAATGAAGCCGAGCACACGCTCCAGCATCGCATGCTGAACCGCGTACGTCTTGATCGGCTTACGCCCCTTCGGCAGCTCACGCAGCGTCGAAACGTCCATGTCGCCGAAGGCCGTAATCGCCAGCGTGCGCGGAATCGGCGTCGCCGTCATCGTCAGCACGTCGGGGTTCATGCCCTTGCGCCGCAAGATGCTGCGCTGGTTCACCCCGAAGCGGTGCTGCTCGTCCGTCACGACAAGCCCTAGCTGGCGGAAGTAGACGTCCTCCTGGATAAGGGCATGCGTGCCGACCAGCACGTCGATCATGCCCATCTGCAAGGAGGCCAGCAGATCCCGCCGCTGGCGATCGGTAGAGCTGCCTGTCAGCAGCGCAACCTGCAGCCCGTAGGGCTCGAACAGGCCGCTCAGCGAGCGCATATGCTGCTCAGCCAGAATCTCCGTCGGCACCATCAGCGCGCCTTGGTAGCCAGCCTTTACCGTCGCGTAGAGGCCTATGGCCGCGACGATCGTCTTCCCCGCACCGACATCGCCTTGCAGCAGTCGGTTCATGGCGTACGGCTCCTGCATATCGTGCAGGATCTCGCCTACGACCTTCTTCTGCGACTCCGTCAGCTGGAAGGGGAGCGCGCGCACGAAGGCGCGGACAGCAGGCAAGTCCACCTGCTGCTGGAGCCCGTCCGCACGGCTGCGCGTCACAGCGCGGTAAGCCTGCAGCTTGAGCTGGAATAGGAACAGCTCCTCATAGACCATGCGCCTGCGCGCCTGCTTGCCTTCCTCCACGCCGCTCGGCGTGTGGATGACCGCTAGCGCCCTGCTGCGCGGCATAAACCCATACCTGCCGGTAATACCAGCCGGCAGCACTTCACTGATCATGGCGCTGTACTGCGTCAGCGCCTGCTGAATGACCTTACGCATCCACTTCTGCGTAACAGAGCCTACAACCGAATACACCGGCTGTATAGTGCCGGTATTGGAATCGCCTTGTCCGGGAAACTCCGAATCGGACACGCTCATTTGCCTGCGCTTGCCGTCCCATTTGCCGGTGAGTATAATCTCCTGCTGCGGCCGCAAGCGGTCCTTCAAGAAGTGGCGGTTAAACCACACCGCCGTCAGCAGGAACTCATCGACCATCACCTTGCAGGATAGTCGGGATTTGCCGCTGTAGCGCTGCAGCACCGGCTCTCCGATGATATACCCCTTCACAGTGACGCGGTCGCCGTCCTTCACACTAGCTAAATCACGCACCGTGTAATCCTCATACCGGAATGGCACATATTCCAGTAAATCCATAACCGTAAAAATGCCCATGGAGTTGAGCTCAAGTGCCTTCTGAGCGCCCACTCCATGGACTTCGCGTACTTCAAATTGATTCAAATCCATATTTTACACCGTACTCGCGAACGCTGCGATGGTGCCTGGTCCAGCGTGTGCGCCAATAACAGGCCCCAGTGTAATGTAGTCCACATGCTCCACAACAAATTGCTGCATGATGGCTGCGCGCAGCTGCTCCGCACCTTCCAAATTGTTTGCATGAGCAATGTGTAAACTGCGGATTGTCTTACCGGGTACATCCGCCGCCAACAGCTCAAGTATTCGCGCAACCGCTTTTTTGTGACCGCGAACCTTATCAATCGCAGCCACTTCGCCCGCTCGATCCAGAGAAAGAATGGGCTTTATGTTTAGCAAAGAACCGAAAAGAGCAGATGCTTTGCCGATTCTTCCGCCTTTTTGCAAAAATTCTAGCGTATCTACGAGGAAGTATATGTAAAAGTTCTCTCTCATCGTTCGTACAAGCTCTAAAATCTCATCGACACTTTGCCCCGACTTAGCTGCTCTGGCAGCAGCTACAGCAAGAGCGCCAATCCCATAGGAAGCCGAGCAGGAATCGAACACATGAACCTTGCCTGACGAGTCCTCCAGCATCGTGGAAGCCAGCAGCGCTGACTGGTACGTTCCGCTCAGCACTGATGCCAAATGAATCGAGATAACCTCCGTATCCGGCTTTTCAAGCAAGCTCTGATACAGGTCCAGAAACTCAGCAGGAGACGGCTGTGACGTTCGGGGAAAGTGAGGTGACGAGGCCAGCTTCGGATAAAACTCCTCAGACTGCAGCGTCACCGTATCTAAATATTCTTCATCTCCAAAATGGATCTTGAGAGGCACCATCTCGATGTTAAGTTCTTGTCTGAGTGCCAAAGGTATGTCGGCCGTGCTGTCCGTTACGATACGAATGTTTGTCAACAGGGCTCACTCCATTTCACGAATTTACTCCACTGCTATTCAACGGAAAACAGGTACGCATACAAAGGCTGTCCGCCAGGATGGAGCTCAATTTCTATTTCGGGATAAGCCGCTTGAATGAACGCCTCTAGCTCCTGCGTCTCTGCATCGACCGCATCTTCTCCAGTGAGGATAGTGACAATTTCACTGCTTTCTTCAATCATTTCCTCCAGCAGCTTCTTACAAGCATCCAGGAGACTCGGCTGTGAAGATACAATGCGCCCATCTTGAATGCCAATAAAATGGCCCTGTTTGATGTCAATACCGTCCATGTTCGTATCGCGTACAGCGTAAGTAACTTGGCCCGATTTTACACGTCGAAGCGATTCACTCATGGCCTCCGTATTTGTTTTGGCATCCGCCTTCTCTTGGAACGCCAGAATGGCTGCAAGACCCTGCGGAATCGATTTAGATGGAATCACAATCAGTGTTTTGTTGTCTACCAGTTGGGTGGCTTGCTGCGCAGCCAAAATAATATTGGAATTGTTGGGCAGCACATAAATGGTGTCTGCGTCAATACTGTTAACCGCATTCACAATATCCTCAGTGCTTGGGTTCATCGTCTGACCACCAGACAGTACGACATCGACGCCTACGCTAGATAAAATATCGGTAATGCCATCACCTAGAGCAACTGCAACGAAACCATACGGCTTGCTTGGCGTTACAGCTGTGGCCGTGGTAGAAACAGGAGCTTCGTACCCTTCGGTCATATCTTCCAATATATGTGAATGCTGATCGCGCATATTTTCAATTTTGATACGGCTCAGAGCACCGTAATTCATGGCTTGGTTCATCACTTCCCCCGGGTATTCGGCGTGAATATGAACCTTCACTAACTCGTCATCGGCTACAACCAGCAGCGAATCCCCCAACTTGCTCAGTTGATCACGGAACGTGCCTTCATCGAAAACAAGTCCTTTGACCTTGCCTGGAGCAATCGTCAGCATAAATTCTGTGCAGTATCCGAATTCGATGTCTTCCGTGGCCAAATGTGCCTGTGCGGGAAGATGTGCGTGCACTTCCTTCGCTAGGTTCATGCCGGGAACGAGTGAAACCGAACCAAGTGTTGTATCCATCGTAGCATAGTCATCGTTCACTTGAACCAGACCGCCGCTTAACGCCGCTACAAAGCCTTCATAGACACATACAAGCCCTTGTCCGCCTGCATCTACCACACCGACCTGTTTGAGCACAGCAAGCTGCTCAGGCGTTCTAGCGAGGGCTTCCTTCGCTTTGCCCAGAACCTCCTGCATGAGATCAAGCAGGTCGCTTCCACGTCGATACTGTGTGGCGTGCTTAGCTGCTTCTTTCGATACCGTCAAAATTGTTCCTTCCACCGGCTTCACAACAGCTTTGTAAGCTGTCTCTACGCCTTGCTGCAGAGCGCCCGCGAATTGCTGTACATTTACATGCTCAAGATCATGCACATGCTTCGCGAAACCGCGAAACAGCTGTGACAAAATAACCCCTGAGTTACCTCTTGCGCCCATCAGTAAACCTTTGGACAATGCATCAGCTGCTTTCCCAATATGGGAGGATGGCTTCTTTTTAAGTTCCTCACAACCCGCAGTGAGTGTCAAATTCATGTTGGTGCCGGTATCTCCGTCGGGTACAGGAAAAACGTTCAATCCATTAACCTTATCTACATTTCTGCGAAGGTTATCCGCACCCGCCAAGACCATGGCAGTGAAGTCATTTCCATTTATTGAAATAAAGCGCTTACTCAAAGTGATTCCCCTTCCTGGTTATCGGGCTTTTACTTGGCTACACGAACGCCTTGAACAAAAATGTTCACATCGTCCACATGAAGCCCTACTACGTCATTCAAAATATATTTGACTTTCGTTTGGACATTACCTGCGACTACGGATATTTTCGTTCCATAGCTGACAATAATATAAAGATCAATTTCGAGTCGCCCGTTTTCATGGCGGACTTCGACGCCGCGGCTTAAATTGTCCCGGCCTAGCAATTCAGCTATTCCGTCTTTCAGTTGCTTTCTCGTTGCCATGCCAACAAGTCCATAACAATCTAACGCAGCGGATCCCGCCAGTGTTGAAATCACTTCATTGGTAATATACACTTTTCCGTACTCGGTTGTGAGTTCAATTGGCATTATCTAACAACTCCTTCAAGTTTCGCTTTAGCAAGACTAACTTTGTAAGCATTCCCTTTCCTGTTTTGCTTTAGCAAATTCGACTTTATAAGTCAATTTCTATGTACTTGGAATGTGGGCTAATCTTCATTGTACTATAACATACTGAATAAATAAACGGCAAAAGTGCAGGTAATTCGTTGACTAGGCTCCTTTTGCTATGCTATTATATTTAAGTGTGTTTTTGCTGGTTATATTTTGAATCGCAACAAACCTAACAATGTCTAAAATTATGGAAAGCTGTCATGTCAAGCTTAGGCTTGCCACCCAGGCTGCTTTGTATACTGCCCAAGGAGGTGTCAAACATGTCCCGCAAATGTTTCATTACAGGTAAAAGTCCTTCTTCAGGAAATCACGTGTCCCACGCTAACAATAAAAACAAGCGTACTTGGGGAGTTAACGTTCAAAAGGTTCGCATCCTCGTTGATGGCAAACCAAAACGGGTTTACGTAAGTACTCGTGCGTTGAAATCCGGAAAAGTGGCTCGCGTTTAATTTGTAGCTGCGCATATTCTTATGTGAAAGACAAAAAGCACCTTATCGGTGCTTTTTTTGCATTTCTGGGGAAATGGAGTAAGTATGTGTTAGCCTAGTTTTTACTAAACGTATTAAGTACGGCTTTCACGAATCCACCCAAAAATCTTGGTAGTTTGATTGTGTAGAACTTCATTCTCTACCCCTCCTTAGAGTTTTCGTCAGAAAACAGACTTCATGAGCATTCGCTTAGAGTTTTCGTGAGATAAACCTCTACCGAGGTCTTACGAAGATGAGCGACCGCGCTTAGAGGAAGGCAGAAAACTGACTTCATGAGCACAGACTTCAAGTTTTCAGAAGAAACTTACGTCGTAAGCATATGCTTCACAAGTTGCATGACTGCTCCTTAGCATCGTTACAACAGTATATGCCCGGACCGTGAAAAAGTGCCTTCTATTTTTACTTTCTCCCACAATTCGCTCGCTTCCAGAAAACAAAAAAAGCTACAAGAGCGCTTCACTCTTGTAACTATATGTATGCGGCTATGGGGCAGTTATGCCCAGTTGCGTGTAAAGCGCATAAATTAAACTGAAAATAAAATAGAAGAGAACAGCAATAACGATGAACCAAATACGAAACCCAATCTGCTCAAACCGACGGAAAAATCGCATCCCTACATACAAGGCGCCAAGCGAGAATATATACTTCGAGACATCATGTATATTTGAGAAACACGCCAAGAGGATTGCACAAAGCAGACTGTACACCAATAACCAGAGAAATCTCATCGTCCTTCGTTCCCCCTCTACCCGCGTATTCGCCTGATAGCCTCGGCACGATCGGACTGCCCGAACACAGCATTACCGGCAACCAACACATTGGCTCCAGCCTCCACCACCTGGCGAGCCGTCACCTCGTTAATACCGCCGTCCACCTCAATATGAAGCCCGTCCAATCCCTTAGCATTCGCTTGCTCACGCAGTGCGCGAATTTTGCTCAGCATGCCAGGAATGAAAGCCTGTCCGCCGAATCCAGGATTGACCGTCATTATAAGCACAAGATCCAACTGCTCATCGAGTACATGCTCAATTAGTGAAATCGGGGTTGCAGGATTCAGCACAACCCCCGCTTTGACCCCGCTTTGCTTAATAAGATGAAGCGTCCGATGCAGATGCGTACAAGCCTCTACATGGACGGATATCAAATCGGCACCCGCTTTTACAAAATCAGGTATATAGCGATCTGGCTGCTCAATCATCAAATGAACATCAAGCGGCAGCTTGGTCACTGGGCGTATCGCTTCAACAACAAGTGGACCAATTGTGATATTGGGTACGAAATGGCCGTCCATGACATCCACATGGATCCAGTCGGCTCCGCCAAGCTCCGCATCCTTAATCTCTTCCCCAAGTTTAGCGAAGTTGGCTGATAAAATAGAAGGTGCTACGTATACCATCCGTCCTAATACCTCCTCTTCCGATCCTTGATTTCAGTTAAAAACAGCAAGTAATGATCATAACGAGAAGCTGCAATCGTCCCCTCGGCTACCGCATCACGAACCTTGCAATCCGGCTCATGCAGATGCAAGCAGCCTCTAAACCTACAGCCCTCCGCTATCGCGGCAAACTCCTTAAAGCAGCTGCTAAGGCCCTCCGCTTCGACTTCCATAAAGTCTAACTGGCTGAACCCCGGCGTATCGGCTACAAGGCCGCCATTCGTGAGCGGCATCAGCTCAACATGACGTGTTGTATGCTTTCCTCTGCCTAATCTCTGAGAAATGGCATTCGTCTCCAGATTAAGACCACTAATCATCGCGTTAAGCAAGGAAGACTTACCCACACCAGATTGTCCAGCAAAAACACTGACGGCTCCGTCCAAATGATGCAGAATCGCTTCCACACCTTCCTGCAGCTTAGAACTCGTCTTCACTACCGTATAACCGATTCCCTCATAGAGCTTCGTAATCAGCTCCAACTCAGCAACCGTCATTTCTTTGGGAACGGAAGATTCATCATCTTCTGTTAATAAATCACTTTTCGTGAAACATAACAAAACATCAATGCCCGTATTTTCAATATGGACCAGAAATTTATCTAACAACTGCAAATTGAGAACAGGCTCTGTCACCGAAAAAACGAGCACAACCACGTTTACATTGGCGATTGGAGGTCGTATGAGCTCCGAAGTGCGTGGAAGGATTTCCGTAACGGTCCCTTCCCCATTCTCCGTTTCCGCGTACATAACGCGATCTCCTACAAGGGGGGTTATGTTTCTGTTTTTGAAAACGCCTCTTCCGCGGCAAGTAACCGTCTTGGCTTCACGGAGATCGGCCTCCTCAGGCAACACGTAATAATAGCCGCTCAGCGCTTTTACGATATATCCTTGCGGCATTACGGTGTGCCTCCAGCAGGTGGTTTAGCGACAGTGCCGCCTGTTTGCCCATTTCCAGTGCCGCCAACCGGAATAGCCGGTCCATTGCTTTGCTGTTTAGGCGTTGGCGATGGTGACGTGGAAGGACTAGGTGATACTGTTTTTCCATTTTTTTGATCCAAGTAGTCTTGATAGGTGCGAGTAATGGAGTTGACCAAGTTATCTCCTTCTTTAATCAAGATGACAGCTTTCTTATCTGGAGAAACAATGACTTTGACATCCATATTCTGAGGCTTCGATACTTTTTCTGTTTTGTACTCGAAGTTCTCATACTGGGCATCGCTTACGACAATTTTGAATTCGGAATCTTTGCCCTCCGTCGTTGGTTTAACAGCAATACTTACCGTAAGCTGTCCGGCATCCTCCGGCAATCCGTCGCTAATGATCAAAGAAATCTCAGAGCCAACGGATACATCCTGGTTTTTTTCAAAAGGAAACTGTTTAACAACCTTCCCTTTCGCGACTTTGTAGCTTTTCTCACGAGTAACGCCATTCACAGGGAGCTTAAGATTCAGCTTTGTGAGTTGGGCCTTAGCTTCTGCTTCCGTCATTCCGACGAGATCCGGCATTTTGAACGTTTCTTTGGCTTTGCTGACGGTAAATGCAATTACCGCTTTGTCGAGCTCAAACTCTTCGCCAGCCAGAGGGGATTGCTTCAAAATCAAATCTGGAGCACCATCATTCGTCTCTTGTGTAATCGTAATCTGCTCATCCTTGATGCCGAGGGCTTGCAGCTTCAGCTTAACATCCTTAAATGGTTGCCCTGCATAATTTTCCATCTTGATTTTGGGCGTACCCTTACTAACATACAGCGTCACTTTGGTGCCCACATTCATTCTCATCCCCGTAGGATCTTGACGAATGACAATGTCTTTAGCCAGCTTGCTCTCCAAATCATATTCAACCGTGGAGCTGAGTCTAACCGCCGTCAATTCAGCTTGAGCTTGAATCAACGGTTTGCCTGCCACATTGGGAACCTCGACGGTTTCAATCGCAAACATCCCTTTCACGTACCCGACCATATACCACATAGCGCCGAGCACCATTAACAGAACGACGATCCAAATTAACGGCTTAATCCACCCTTTCCCTTTGGAAGGAGCAGGTTCTTCCCGCCAAGCAGGTTTCTCGGGCTCATCATCATCCTCGAACTGTCCGAGTTGGTCGGCGCGAATCGCAGGCATCACTAAGGTACGCTCTTCATCCATCCCATCCGCATCCCAGAAAGCTACCTTCGCTTCATTCCGGCGATCCGGATTCAAACAGGTATCGAGATCTGCCATCATTAGCTTCGCTGACTGGTAGCGTTCTTCAGGCTTTTTGCGCATGGCTCTCAAAATAATGTTTTCCACGCTTTGCGGAATGAGAGGATTCACTTTACGCGGTTCTTCCACATCTTCCTGCAAATGCTTCAAAGCTACAGAAATCGGGCTCTCACCGAGAAAAGGCAGCCGAGCTGTCAGCATTTGATACATCACGATACCCAAAGAATACAAATCGGATTTCTCCCCTGTATTCGTCCCTTTGGCATGTTCCGGTGAGAAATAGTGCACAGAACCGACAACTGATCCGGTTTGCGTTATGGTGGAAGACGTGGCAGCCCGTGCGATACCGAAATCCGTCACTTTAACACGGCCGTTTTTGCCGATCAAAATATTGTGCGGTTTGATATCCCGATGAATGATTTCATTATGGTGGGCGTGATCGAGGGCATCTGCAATCTGACTCGCGTAGTGAACCGCATCTTCGACCTGCAGCGGTGCTCTCTCTTTGATGACATCATTCAAGGTCGTGCCTTCTATGTATTCCATCACAATATAATGCACGTCTTCTTCTTGTCCGACGTCATAAATACTGACGACATTAGGATGAGAAAGTGAAGCGGCTGCTTGAGCTTCTCTACGGAAACGACGAATGAATTCTTCATCGTGCACATACTGCTGGCGCAGTACTTTCACAGCCACTTTACGATTTAATAATAGATCATGCCCTTTGTAGACTAAAGCCATGCCGCCTCCGCCAATGCGATCTAAGATTTCATAGCGGCCTCCAAGCTTTCTACCGATCAATTCCCATCACCCCTTTTTTCGTCCGAATCATGATCGTGCGCAAGTAAAACGACCGTCACATTATCGTCTCCACCTTCATCAAGCGCGCTTTGAATCAACTGTTCCGCTGCATCTTCCATACGTTCATGTGAGTTGACAATTCGTAAAATGTCGCCGGAATCCACCAATCCGCTTAAACCATCCGTACAGATCAGAACGATATCACCCGGACGCCACGCGTACTCATAGAGATCCACCTCTACGCCCGGCTCTGTGCCGAGTGCGCGAGTAATCCAGTTACGTCTAGGGTGATGATCGGCCTCTTCGATGGTAATCTGCCCGTTCTTGACAAGCTCATACACCAAAGAATGATCTTCCGTTAGTTGTGTGATCGATTCATCGGTGATCTTGTAAGCGCGACTGTCACCGATATGTCCAATAATAAGAAGCTCTTGCGAAGCAATAATGGCAACAACCGTCGTGCCCATACCATGATAACTTTCTTGGCCTGAGGCGAATTCATAAATTTTCTCATTTGCCTTTTCAATGGCTTCCTTCAGCACTTGCTTACAAGCTTCCACAGACATTCCCCAATGGATCGATTGCAGCTGATCTGCAATCATTTCGATGGCCATTTGGCTGGCGATATCACCAGCTTGATGTCCCCCCATGCCATCAGCCACAATAGCCAAAGATAGGCCATTGAGATCATGATGGATGGCGGCTCGGTCCTCATTCACTAAACGGACTTTGCCAATATCGGTACGGCTTACCATCTTCATCCGGATTTCACCTCATTACTTGTTCTCCATATGCTTCGCGCGCAGTTGTCCGCAGGCAGCAGCAATGTCACTACCTTGTTCACGACGTATGGTGGCATTAATTTTGCCCTTCTCAAGAATACGCTGGAAAGTGAAAATATCATCCCTAGGCGTACGTTTGAAATCCCGTTCGGCCACGAAATTCACAGGAATCAGGTTCACGTGGCTAAGCGGCATATCCTTCAGCACTTGCGCTAGTTCCTCTGCATGTTCAGGCTGGTCATTTACTTCCCCCATAAGGGCATATTCAAACGTAATTCGTCTGCCGGTTTTGGCAATGTAATATTTACAAGCTTCAATTAAATCTACGAATGGGAATCTACGATTGACAGGCATCAGCTTGGATCTGAGCGAATCATTCGGCGCATGAATAGATATCGCCAGATTGACTTGCAAATTCTCATCGGCGAACTTATAAATGTTCGGCACAATACCACTCGTCGAAACCGTGATATGGCGCTGTCCGATGTTCAGACCTTTGGGGTGAATCATGACACGAAGGAAATTCATGGTCGCTTCATAATTTTCAAAAGGCTCGCCAATACCCATAATCACGATGGAAGAGATTCGCTCCTCTGTCTCATCCAGCAATTTCTGAGCTTTAACAACTTGGGCCACAATCTCACCCGGTCTCAAATCCCGCTTCAAGCCGCCCAACGTAGATGCACAAAATGTACAACCTACTCGGCACCCTACCTGCGTTGTTACGCAAATACTGTTGCCGTAGTTGTGCTTCATGACAACTGTTTCAATGGCATTCTTATCTTCCAATTCAAATAAAAACTTGACCGTACCGTCCTGCGACTGATACTTGGCAATTTCGGAAAGCGTAACGAACTCAAACTGATCCTTCAGTTTGTCACGCAGCGACTTCGGCAAGTTCGACATTTCATCGAAGCTGAATACCCGCTTAATATAAAGCCAATCGAAAATTTGCCCGGCACGAAAAGAAGACTCGCCGTTCTCTTTCACCCAGCTTTGCCATTCATCCCAATTCAAATCATATACAAACGGTTTATCTTTCTCATAAGGCTTATTTCCCACATTTATCACAACCTGTTGTTATTTGTCCTGATTTTTTGCTAATCGTATGTTATTTTATCACAAAGCGGGAACGAACACACGTCCCCGTGGTCAGCAGCTGCGGACGATAGGGCATTTACGTGGCCGAATAACCGTCAACACCAACCTAGACCACCCAAGCATTACCTGCAAAAAGTGCAGCTAAATCGAATACTTAGCCCTTTTTGAGGAAATTAACTGTAAAAAGTGCAGTTGAATCAGACTTAATTTACTCTGAGATTAGGTCATTTTTGCTGTACAAAATGCAGTTTGCACCCAAGTAAATACAGTTAAACCAAAAGAACCGTTGCGCAGCATGCGCGCGACAAGCTATACACGTTTGCGCAGCCGTGCGATGAAGAACCCGTCGGAATGGAACTGCTGTGGCAGGATTTGCACCATACCGGCTGCGGCAGCCGCAGGGTCAATACTTGCGAAAACATCCGCCGGCAGCGGCGCTAGCTCGAACTCGCTATGCTCGGCGAGGAAGCGCTCAACCATGCCCGCGTTCTCCGCATGCTCAATCGTGCACGTGCTGTAGACCAGCACGCCGCCCGGCTTGAGCAGCCTATGCACTTTGCTCAGAATAGCATGCTGCAGCTCGCTAATCGCGTCGATCTCCGCCTCCTGCTTCGCCCACTTCAGGTCAGGCTTGCGGCGAATGACCCCAAGGCCCGAGCAGGGCGCATCGAGCAGGATGCGGTCAAATGACTCCGCCGCAAAATGTTCGTCCAGCATCGCAGCATCCATCACCAGCGTCTGGATCGACGTCAGTCCCAGACGCTCCGCTTGATCTGCGATCAGCTTCTGCTTGTGCTCGTGCAGATCACAAGCCCAGATCTTGCCCACATCGTCCATTTTCTCGGCGATGTGCGCGGTCTTGCCGCCAGGGGCGGCGCAGCAGTCCAGCACTGTCATGCCTGGACGCGGATCTAGAGCTTCGGCGACGAGCATCGAGCTCTCGTCTTGAATCGAGAAGTCCCCATGCTGGAAGCCGGGTACTAACGCCATGTTCCCGGCCCCCTGCACAAGGATGCCGGCCGGGGCCAGCTCTGACGCTTCCGCGCTGAGGCCGCTGCCTTGGAGCTGCTCCAGCAGCTCCAAGCGACTGCGGCGCCTCGCGTTCGCGCGAATGCTGACGTGCGGCGGCTCATTGTTCGCCGCACAGATCTGTTCCGTCAGCTCGGCACCCAGCTGACGGATCCATCGGCGCACGAGCCATTCCGGATGGGAATGGCTCAGCGCGATGCGCTTCACGTCGCCGAGCGCAGCCGGCAGCGTGAGCTCAGCTTTGCTGCGGATGACTGCGCGCAGCACGCCGTTGACCATGCCCGAGATGCCTTGGTGGCCTCGGCGCTTCGCGATATTGACCGCTTCGCTCACGACCGCATGGTCGGGGATGCGGTCCAAATAATGCAGCTGATAGAAGCTCAGCCGCAGCAAGCATCTCACCCAGGGCTCGAGCTTCGCGAGCCCCTTGCTGACGAAACGCTCCAAAAAGAAATCGATCGTATTTTTCCGTCCGATGGTCCCATAAACAAGCTCCGTTGCAAGTCCAGCATCGGCACGTTCGAGGGCATGCTTTTGCAATACCTGATTCAGCAGCAAATTGCTGTACGATTGATTTTCTTCAACCCGAATCAACACATCCAGCGCCGCATCACGGGCAGAATGCTTAACAGCGCTGCTCTTCGCAGCGCCTGAGGATGATTTTGGAGCAGAGGGCTTGCCGGCCCCCTGCGGTTTTATTAGTCCGTTTTGCGGACGATTTGGTTTTTGCGTTGACAAATCGAATACCTCATTTTTAAGTTGAATAGAAAGTATACGGTGTATACTTTAGCTTCGCATCAACCTTGACAAACGCGTTCGCCCCAAAGGGACGACGAAGTCGTTTATCCATGGTTGCTTTAGTTACTGTGTCCGAATACCGTACCAGCAGGGATTTGCACACCTCGTACGAACTCTGACACGGGCATCGCCTTTTTGCCTGAAGGTTGGATCTCAGTCAACCACAGCGTACCTTCACCCGTCATCACTTCAATGCCCTGCTCACTACTGCCAAGTACAGTTCCAGGAACAGGTGCGTCTCCGCTGATTTCGGAGAAGCTTCGGCTTCTTGGCTCCGAAGAACTTTTCGGATTCGCGCTAGCCCACACTTTCATAACTTCCCCGTTCCAGAGCGTGTAAGCGCCGGGGAAAGGGTTTAAGCCGCGCACTTGATTCCAAAGCTGGGCGGCAGAACGCGACCAATCGATCAACTCGTCCTCCCTGCGGATATTCGGAGAATAAATGGCATCTGCCTCATTTTGTGCAACCGCTTGAATACGTCCTGCCAATAAATCAGGCAATGTACGCTTAAGTAGATCAGCACCGGCAATACTTAGCTTTTCAAATAATGAACCCGTCGTATCCGTATCTTCGATCGGAAGCTCCACCTTTGAAATCATATCGCCGGTATCAAGACCTACGGCCATGTACATAATCGTCACGCCAGTTACGGCTTCACCACGAATAACAGCGTGATGAATCGGCGCTCCGCCTCGGTATTTGGGCAGCAGCGAAGCATGGATGTTAATACACCCGTACTGCGGCAAGTCCAAAACCGCTTTAGGCAAGATCTGTCCGTAAGCGGCTGTCACAATCAAATCCGGTTTTAATTGTCTCAAAAGCTCAACCGAGTCCGCTTGACGCAATTTCTCCGGCTGAAGCACCGGAATCCCATGCTTTTCGGCTTCCACCTTAACCGGAGGCGGCGTCAGAACGCGCTTGCGTCCTTTCGGCCGGTCCGGCTGTGTGACAACCGTCGTCACGTTATAGCCTTCCTCCAAGAGCAGACGCAAGGAGGGTACTGCGAAATCCGGCGTGCCCATGAAAATAATGTTCACTCGGAATCTTCCTCTTCTTCAGCCGTATACGTTTTGGTTGCAAGATCCGTAAACAGAACACCGTTCAAGTGATCAATTTCATGGAAAATGCAGCGAGCCAGCAAATCCGTACCCGTCACTTCAATCGGATTTCCATCACGATCTTGACCTTTGGCCGTAACATGGAGCGGCCGAAGTACATCGCCGCGAAGTCCGGGAATACTTAAGCAGCCTTCCGGCCCCAATTGTTCACCGCTGGAAGTGACTACCTCAGGATTGACCATTTCAATCAATCCGCCGTGTTCTTCTCCGCAATCCATGACGATAACGCGTTTAAGAATACCGATTTGCGGGGCAGCAAGACCCACGCCCTCCGCTTCATACATCGTGTCTGCCATATCATTCAGAAGTTTATGCAGATTGGAATTAAATTTTGTAACCGTGACGGCTTTCTCACGAAGCACTGGATCTGGATCTTTAACAATAATACGAATAGCCATAATGTGCACCTACCTTTGAAGTCTTCTCTATTTGGGGTTCATTACATCAAATATTGCGGGTCAACATCCACGCTAATCAGCAGCTTTTCTTTCGCTGAGCGCTCTTCAAACCAAGCCACTGCTTTAGCAACGATCTCTGCAGCCTGATCTTCCCCCCGATATTTTACCACGCATTGGAATCGATATCTATCTTTGATTCGTGAAATCGGCGATGCAACAGGTCCTAACACGTCCATTTGAAAAGATTGATCTGCGGGCAACGTGTTCGTAAATAAATCAACCTGCTGGGCCCGATACGTATGGGCAATCTCTTTCAATCTCGTTACAAAAGCCTCCGCAGAACGTACCAAGAGCGGAACCTGCTCATGCGAAAAAGTAACCAGAATCAACCGCTGATAAGGCGGATAGCCTAAATTTGCACGTATATCAAGCTCATGGTTCGCAAAAGCGATATAATCGTGCTTGCTTGCATATTGCACACTATAATGTTCGGGCGTGTATGTCTGGACGAACACTTCCCCTTGCTTTTCATGACGACCCGCCCGGCCTGCAACCTGTGTTAACAACTGGAAAGTCCGCTCCGCTGAACGGAAATCCGGCAGATTAAGCACCGTATCCGCTGCGATAACCCCCACTAAGGTCACGTCGGGAAAATCCAGCCCTTTGGCTACCATCTGCGTGCCAAGCAGCACATCCGCCTGCTTCTCGCGAAACATCGTCAGCCATTTTTCATGTGAACCTTTCTCCGTCGTGGTATCGACATCCATGCGGATGACCCGAATCCCGGGGAAAATCTTACTAAGCTCCTCTTCAACACGCTGTGTTCCTGTACCAAAATGACGAATATGCTCCGACTGGCAGCTAGGACACTGCGTAACCTCTCGCTCCGCATAGCCGCAATAATGACAACGCAGCATGCGCGAGCTTTGATGATAGGTAAGTGAAATATCACAATGCGGACATTGCGAGACGAAACCGCATGTACGGCACATAACGAACGTCGCATATCCGCGCCGATTCAGCAGTAAAACAATCTGTTCTTTCTTTTGTAACCGATCTTCGATCGCTTTATACAAGGAACGGCTGAACATAGAGCGATTTCCATTTTTTAGCTCCTCACGCATATCGACAATAGCTACTGGGGGCATTGGTCGGCTGGCCACGCGTTCCCGCATCGTCAACAACCGAAAGGGAGGTTTCTCCCTGTCGCGGCGTCGCCTTGTCTTCTCTATACTTTCAAGAGAGGGAGTTGCAGAACCGAGCACAACGACGGCGTTTTGCTGCTTTGCTCTTTGAACCGCCACATCGCGGGTGTGATATTTAGGGCTCTCCTCCTGCTTATAAGAAGATTCGTGCTCTTCATCAATGATAATAAGACCAATTCTCGTAAAAGGAGCAAAAATCGCCGAACGAGCGCCGATTACAACCTTCACTTGCTTGCGCATAATTTTACGCCATTCGTCATACCGCTCGCCATTCGATAACCGACTGTGCAGGACGGCGACCAAATCGCCAAACCGCCCTTTAAATCGTTCTACCATTTGTGGCGTCAGAGATATTTCAGGAACAAGTACAATCGCTTCTTTATCCATGTCCAAGCACTGCTGAATGGATTGTAAATACACTTCGGTTTTACCGCTACCCGTAACCCCATGCAGCAGAAATACCTCATTCCGTTCTTCCGCTACAGCATCCCGAATTTCCGCGAAGACACTGCTCTGCTCTTCCGTTAAGGGAAGCGGCTTCGTCCGCGTGAAAGCCCGACCCGCATAGGGGTCGCGCATGACTTCGACCTCGCGCAGTTCAATCCACCCGCGATCCGCCAAGCTTTTGACTGTGCTAGCGCCGACCTCCACTGTTTCCATCAGCTCCGTAAGCCGAATCGCGTGTGGATGCTCCATCAAGTAACGCAGCACATCCTGCTGTTTGTTAGCTCTGGCGGGTAGCTCGGCCAAAGCCTCTTCCAATCCACTGCCTCCAACTGGAGGGAAAACGGTCAATGCTTTCTTGGTATTCATTCGGTCTTTGACCACTTGCACTTCTGTCAGGATACCGGCGCTCAGCAGTTGTTTAATGAGGGCGCCGTCACTTGCAAAACGCTCCATCAAAGCATCCATCGAGACTGAGCCTTTGGACTTTACGAAACTAACTATCTCTTGGAGATCCGACATGTCCAGCAGCGATTGCTCGCCAGACTCCTCTCCGACCCCAATCGCACGTTCATATTTCGCTTTAAGCGCAGCAGGCAGCATCGCCTGGAGTGCCGTAACTTCATGGCATAAGTACATGCGGCTGACCCACCGCCCCAGACTCACAAGTTCCTCCGTGAGCGGAGGAACCAAGTCCAGGACGTTCTGAATCGCCTTAATGCGAGTCACATCCACCTGTGTTTCCTCATGCAGTTCGACAACAAAGCCTTGCAGTACCCGAGGGCCGAAAGGCACGCCAACGCGACTGCCCACTTCAACCCATTTGCTCAGGGATGCGGGTACTTCATAGTCGAATGCCCGATTCGTTTGTTTCGCTGGGACATCGACAATGACTTTGGCGTACATCAGGATTCCCCCGCTGCGGTATGCATACGATCCGCCGCAAGCCCTAGCAGTCTACGTGCCACATCTTTCTTACTCTGTATAGGCAGGGCCTCTACGAGCCCATTACGATCATAAAACCGCACCACATTCGTATCTCCGCTAAAGCCCGCACCTTCCTGTGACACATCATTGCCAACGATGAGATCACAGTTTTTACGGTTTAGCTTGTCCATCGCATGCTCGTCCAAACGCTCCGTCTCCGCAGCAAACCCGATGACGAACTGATGCTTTTTGAGCATACCTATTTCCTGTAAAATATCCGGATTTTTAATCAGCTCCAGCGTTAGCGAATCCGACTTCTTTTTGATCTTTTGCTCTGAAATAACAGCTGGGCGGTAATCGGCAACCGCAGCTGCCTTAACAATGAGGTTGCTTTCATCTAAACGAGCTAGCACGGCCTCTCTCATATCCAAGGCAGACTGAACATTGATTAGCTGAACGCCCTCAGGTGCGCATAAAGCGGATGGGCCTGATATCAACGTCACCTTGGCTCCCATACGCACCGCTTCTTCAGCGATAGCGTAGCCCATTTTGCCGGAGGAGTCATTCGTAATGTACCGTACCGGATCAATGCGTTCAACGGTGCCTCCAGCAGTTACAAGGACACGTTGTCCTTCTAAGCGCCTAGCATTTCCCTTAAAGTGCTGCTCAATCGCAGCAAGAATCTCCTCAGGTTCAGCAAGCCGTCCTTTTCCAACGTAACCGCAAGCCAACTGGCCTTCACCCGGCTCGATAAAACGCACACCACGGCTCAACAGCGTCTGCATATTATGCTGTACCGCTGGATTCGCATACATATGCACGTTCATCGCAGGCGCTACCCATATCGGTGCCATGGTTGCAAGCAGCGTCGTACTGAGCATATCATCACCGAGACCAAGCGCTAACTTGCCGATCATATTCGCTGTTGCAGGCGCAACAAGCACGAGGTCAGCACTATCCGCCAAGTTGATATGCGATACAACCGAAGGGTCTTTCTCATCAAAGGTATCCACAAAAACATGATGACGAGACAGCGTTTGAAACGTTAACGGCGCTACGAATTGAACGGCCGATTTGGTCATAATAACACGAACAGTTGCACCGGCTTGTGTCAGTTTACTTGTTAACGCAGCAGCCTTATAAGCGGCAATGCCTCCGCATACGCCGAGCACAATCGTTTTGCCATGCAGTACACTCATAGGTATCCCCTTTCTACGCACAATTTGAGAAAAAAATAACAACCACTAGGGTTGTTGGGTAAACCAATTTATTTCTTCTGATATTTCTCTGTCTCTGTCGTCTCAAGTTTCTCGTAACCGATATAGTTACCGTAAAGTTCTTCTAGCGCAACGCCAACATGTTTGTGGGCCTTTTGGCCTTTCAAATTTGATTTAGCGCCATCACGCAAAGATCTTGCTCTTTTGGAAGCAGCTACAACTAGTGAATACTTGCTATCTACGATATCAAGCAGTTTATCAATTGAAGGGTATAGCATTCAATTCACCTCATCCATCCATTGTACGATTTTTGGATACATCCGATCTTTTTTGCAATGTTCTGCTAAGAGAATCGCTTGTATTTTGGAACAAGCCGTTTCTACATGGTCATTCACAATCGCATAGTCATAGTGCTCCATCAAGCGAATTTCGTCCATAGCCACTGACATGCGGCTGCGAATGACTTCATCCGTTTCCGTACCACGCGTTACAATGCGATTCTCAAGCTCATCTAGGGAAGGCGGCAGCAAGAAAATGAAAACACCTTCGGAAAACTTTTGTTTAACTTGCAGAGCACCCTGCACTTCGATTTCCAAGATGACATCTTGACCGGAGCGCAGCGTTTCCTCAACAAAACGTCTCGGCGTGCCGTAGAAATTACCCACGTATTCGGCCCATTCCAACACTTCATCCGTTTCGATCATCTGTTGAAATTGTTCCCGAGTTTTGAAGAAATAGTTCACACCATCCACTTCCCCTTGTCGAGGAGAACGGGTTGTGGCCGATACCGAGTACACGATATCCGGTGAACACTTGCGCAGCGCGGCGCAAACGGTTCCCTTGCCGACACCGGAAGGACCGGATAAAACAATCAGAATGCCTCTCTCACGCTCAAGGGTATTCGTATTACTCGTCATGATCATCGTCCTTGTTGGAAAGTCTATGCGCTACCGTCTCTGGTTGTACTGCCGATAAAATCACATGGTCGCTGTCAGTGATAATAACGGCACGGGTTCTTCTACCATATGTAGCGTCAATCAGCATGTGACGATCACGCGCTTCTTGAATGATCCTCTTGATCGGGGCCGATTCCGGACTTACGATCGAGATAATGCGGTTCGCCGATACGATGTTGCCGAACCCGATATTAATTAATTTGATAGCCATTACGACTTCCTCCTCGCGAAGCTCCATGCCGCTTCACTCGATATTCTGTATTTGTTCGCGCATCTTCTCAAGCTCTGCTTTCATCGTGATCACTCTAGCCGTAGGCTCCGAGTGATTGGACTTGGATCCGATCGTGTTCACTTCTCGATTCATTTCTTGAATCAAGAAATCCAACTTTCGTCCAACAGGCTCTTTCTCTGTAAGCAATTGATCACATTGCTCAAAATGACTTTTCAGTCGAGTTAATTCCTCATCCACATTCGAACGGTCTGCGAATATCGCAATTTCTGTCGCTAGGCGCTGCTCATCCACAGGCGTTTGCTCCTGAAGAAGTGACTGAATTCTGTTCGTCATCTTAGCCGCATAGTCTTGAACCACCTGAGGCGCTAAAGCTACCAATTCGACATGGATTCGCTTCAGTTCCGCCAAGCGCTCGCGAATATCTTGCTCCAGAAACGCTCCTTCCCGCAGCCGCATGTCGGATAATCTGGCAACGGCCTCCTGCAAGCAGGCGCATAGTTCCTGTTCAATCTCTTCATCAGGTTCCTTACGCGACTCCTTCATCTGAATGAGATCCGGAAGTTTCAATAAATCTTTGAGCTCGACCTGCTCGGTATACCCATAGCGCACCTTCAACTGCTCAGCAGCCTGCAAATAAGCATCTGCCAAAGCAAAGTTAACCGTTACGCTCTTCGGGGAAGCCGTTTCACGTTCCGCCGTGACGAAGACGTCTACCCGTCCTCTCTTCACCGCTTGCAGCACCGTTTTCTTCAAAGCGTCTTCAAAAGCCGCCCATTCCTTCGGCAATCGAATCGACACTTCACTATACCTATGATTGACCGATTTCACATCGATAAACACGTTGTATCCCGCAAAAGAACGATTCGCTTGTCCGAATCCGGTCATACTGCAAATCATTCTAATCACATCCATTACCCTATTTTAATTCATTTTGAAAGTGGGTACAAGTGGAAATCATGCCGATTCGACTTTTCCCATACATACTTCGTAAGGTCAACGCACATCTCATAGGCCAGAAAAGGGGTCATCAGATAGATGCCATTAAAGAAAGGCATTGCTGCATCCAGCAGCTCTTTGGCAATCTCAACGCCCATTGCGCGCCCTTCTGGACCCTTGAGTCCACTCATGCGTTCCCTCACTTCATCAGACAACCGAATACCTGGAACTTCATTGTGCAGATATTCAGCGTTCCCTCCGCTAGCTAGCGGAGCAATACCTATGAAAATCGGTATATTTAAATGCTTCGTCGCTTCATAAATTTGTTCAATCAGCTTGGCGTCGTAGACGGGCTGCGTCATGATGTAATCGGCGCCTGCCTCAATTTTGCGTTCCAAGCGCTGAACCGCTTTATCCAGATGCTTCACATTCGGATTAAAAGCAGCCCCTACAACGAAGTTGGCCTTCTGCTTTAGCGGTTTCCCTGAGAAGGCAATGCCTTCGTTAAGCTGCTTAATCATCCGAATGATCTCGAATGAGGTCAGATCGTAAACGGAGCTGGACCCAGGGAGATCGCCGAATTTGGCGGGATCGCCGGTCACGGCCAGCACGTGGTCGATGCCCAGCGCGTGAAGACCCATCAGATGGGACTGCGTCCCAATCATGTTGCGGTCGCGGCACGCGATGTGGATCAGCGGACGCGCGCTTAAGCGTTCCTGCACGAGGTAACCGAGCGCCAGATTGCTCATGCGCGTCACGGCCAGTGAATTGTCGGCCATCGTAATGGCGTCGACATGCGCATCCTGCAGGGCCTTGGACCCCTGCATAAATTTCTCGATGTCGAGATCCCGAGGGGGATCCAGCTCGACGATGACGGTTTTGCGCTGCTTCACGATTTCGAGCAGCGATGGTTTGCCTGCCGGCGGCGCAGGCTTCGCCGGGGCGGGCTCGTTCACGCGCACAGCTCGCGCGGAGGGCATCGCACCAGGCGTTGCAGGGACGTAGCCTTGCAGCGCCTTAGAAACGGCGGCGATATGCTCCGGCGTGGTGCCGCAGCAGCCGCCGATGATGCGCGCGCCGAGGTCGGCGAAGCGCAGCGCGCTCTCGGCGAAGTACTGAGGCGTCGCCGCATAGGTGTAGTGACCGTCGACGTAGTCTGGCAGCCCCGCATTCGGGAACGCGGAGAACGGGATGCCGGCGATTGGAGTTAGCTTCTCCATCGAACGGAGAATCCCATTCGGACCGACGCGGCAGTTGAAGCCGATGACGTCAGCCCCGTCGTCGCGCAACCGCTGGAACGCTTCCTGCAGAGGAATGCCGTCCTGTGTGCTGCCAGTGCCTTCGTTAGCGAACTGACAAATGACAGGCAGCTCACTCATGCTGCGAATGATACGCAGCGCGAGCTGCAGCTCTTCCAAGTCATAGAAGGTCTCAAGCAATAGCCCGTCCACTGGCGAATCCAGTAAAATGCCAATCTGCTCGCGGAGTGATTCCTCAACATCTGTCGTACGAACGTTTTTGCGCTTGCCCGCACGAATAGATCCAATAGCTCCAACGACATACGCTTCGTCACCAACCGCTTTTCTGGCTAACTCAACACCTGCGCGGTTAATGGCTTCAACATCGCCTTCTAGTCCGTACTTGGATAATTTTTCGCGATTAGCCGAGAATGTATTCGTTTCAATAAGACGCGCACCTGCCTCAAAATAACGGCGGTGCACGTCAGCAACCGTTTCCGGTCTAAGCAAATTCAATTCTTCATAAGAAATGCCGACAGGAAATCCCAACTGATATAAATAAGTCCCCATAGCGCCGTCACCGACCAAAATGTCTCGCTGCAGCGCCGTACGAAGATCCAATTTCATGATAAATTCCCCACCTACTAAAAATGTAATTAACTTAAACCGTGCCCGTAAACACTTCTTCCGCAGGTCCGGTCATATAAACATGGTTGTCCGCTTCATTCCATTCGATAAACAACTCTCCGCCTTTGAGCGAAACAGTCGCTTCGCGGTCCGTTAAACCGTTTAACACGGAGGATACAAGCGTTGCACAAGCGCCAGTTCCGCAAGCAAGTGTAGGACCTGCTCCTCGTTCCCAAACGCGCATATCCGTGTAAGCACGATTTTTCACTGTTGCGAATTCGACATTGATTTTACGAGGGAACATAGGATGAACTTCTAGCTTCGGCCCCCATGCGGCAAGATCGAAATTCACAGCATCCTCTACATAAATGACACAGTGCGGGTTCCCCATCGAAACAGCTGTAAAACGAAACTCTTTCCCGTCAACTTCAATCGGGTAATTGATAACTTTAGCTTCATCGACCGTTGTTGGGACTTGAAGGCCGTTCAGGATTGGTTGACCCATATCTACGCGAACAGTCCGAACTTTGCCATCTTGTACATTTAATTGTACCTTTTGAACGCCTGCGCCAAGTGTTTCAACGGTAATCTCCGTTTTATCAATGAGCTTATGATCGTATACATATTTAGAAACGCAGCGGATGGCATTACCGCATTGCTCGGCTTCAGATCCGTCGGAGTTCATAATGCGCATTTTGAAATCAGCATTGTCAGAAGGAAGAATATAGACGATGCCATCGGCTCCAATACTAAAGAAACGATTACACAGCTGGATTGCACGCTGATCTGCATCAGCAGGAAGTTCTTTCTCACCAGCTACTACGATAAAATCGTTGCCTAGACCATGCATTTTTGTAAAATTCATTGTTTATAGCACTCCCAGTATGCGGTTTAGCCATTATCATAGCGTAAAACCGTCCAAATGCATAGTCCTTTCCCCTATTCAGAGCGATTCTCTCGCGTATTCACCATTTCATGAGCCAAGGGGAGAGTACCAATAGAATCCTAGTATAAGAATTAGTTTAATTGAGGAACGACATCGATTATTTCTTCACACCTAACTATTTTAATTTTCTCACTATAACCCTTTAAAATTATATTTACAGGTTATAAAATTAGTTCTATAGTGTAATTTATAACCTAATAAATATTTTTTAAGGTTATATAAAAGGGAAAGCCCCTACAAACCGAGAGGAATGATATTTCATGATAATCCAGAAGCTTCCATGGGCCGGCATACGTGTGCAAGGGGAAACAACAAATGTGGTGATCGACCCTTTATTCCATTTTCCAAGTAAATTCAACCTGCCACATGAAACTTTCTATCCACTTCATGAATTCGGTCCTGTCGATGCCGTCTTGATCACGCACCATCACGGTGATCATTTCGACCCTGAGGCTATATCCGCTTTCTACGGCGACGATATTCCAGTCTACTTCCCTAAAGAGTCAGCAGAGCTTGCGAGAGAAACATCTCTAACCAACATACATGAAGCAGCTTTAGGCGATTCGTTCTCGATCGGTGATCTTACAATAATTGCAACCTATTCGGTTGACGGCATTGGAGATCCACAAGTCGCTTGGATTGTAGAAAGCAGCGAAAAAAAACTCATTCACTGCGGGGATACTTTATGGCACGGTTATTGGTGGAAAATAGCGAAAACTTACGGCCCCTTCGATGCGGCTTGTCTTCCCGTGAATGCAGCTGTGTTGGAGCTTCCAGGAATGACACCTAGCGGGCAACCGATTACCCTATCTCCCGAACAAGCGGTATCAGCAGCAACAGTTCTTGGCGCATCCACATTAGTGCCAATCCATTACACAGCTATTCATCACCCGCCTCTCTATACAGAAACTCCTAACATACTTGCCCGCTTGCAGGCAGCAAACGCTGATAATAAAGTGAATTTGGCTATTCTAGCTTCAAAAGAAACGCTCTCTCTATAGCCAGACTTAATCTCAATTTGGAGCTGAATTTTTATGGATACATCGTTATTTGTCTTGGGCGGAGCCACTTGGATCAACTTACTGAACACAGTGGTCATACACGATAAACAACCGACCGATCTTCTCGCTGACCCTGTAATTACAATGTCATGGCTTGAGGAGAATGGCTTGTTGTTACCTGGCATGCATTCTCCCTCAGACCCAGCAAATGATGTCCGAATACGAACCCGGCTTGTCATTTTACGAGAGATTTTCACGCATGTCCTAAACGATTTAAAGCGCCAGGGCACCCTCTCAGCTTCCATATATGATGAGATAAAGAAATGTACGGAAGCCCTGGATATTAAACTGACAACGAGCTTCGAGGGCGCTAAGCTTGTATTGATGTATGAAGGTAAAACCCCTTTGGATCAAATTGCTTATACAATTATCCATTCGGCATTCGATACGTTAAGCAGCATCTCGCCGGACAGAATCCGAAAATGCGAGCATAAGGATTGCATCCTTCATTTCGTTGATGTCTCCAAAAGCGGGCGAAGGCGCTGGTGCAGCATGGAACAATGCGGCAATCGTCATAAAGCGGCGCAGTTCTACGAAAAGAAAAAAACGAAGAAAACCTAATTCGAGGAGGGAATTACAATGCTTTCGGAGGGCAGCTTTTTGTAGACGAAGCTTAGATTCTTCGGGTCATGGATACCATGATCAACTAGCTAGCTTTCAAAGCAAAAAGCCGCCTCACGGCAGCTTTTTTGCACTTCATAGTCATTTCATATTCATCTAAAGCTCGGCTTGGAAGAATTATACGAAACAGAACGTGAATTCTTGTTGCGTTTTGGCGACAGCACACTGCCCAACCCCATTAAGAAGGTGGGAATGCCAGCGGCGATCAGAACCAGAATCCAATCCTTCCAGCCAAGCGGAACGGTTTTGAAGATAGGTTGAAGAGCTTCCACATACATAACGGCCAGCATCAAGATAAGCGAGGAGAGCACAGCAAGAACAAGGTAACGATTTTGAAAAGGATTACGATGGAAAATAGAGCGTGAACTGCGGCAATCGAACACATGGATGAGTTGAGCCATTACCAAAGTGGCAAATGCGACGCTTTGCGCTTTCAGTAAGGTACCGGGATCGGATGGATTGACTCGTAATACGAGCCAGAAAGCACCCAAGGTGCAAACGCCGATAAGAATACCTCTGGAAATAATTTTCCAACCCAATCGTCTAGCGAAAATATTTTCTTTCGACGAGCGCGGCTTGTGCTGCATCAAATCCTTCTCCGCTTGATCCACACCCAGCGCCATAGCAGGAAGGCCATCAGTGACAAGATTCACCCATAGAATTTGAATCGGTACAAGCGGCAAAGGTAGACCGGCCATCATCGCAATGAACATCGTCATAATTTCACCCACGTTTGAGGCAAGCAGATACCGGATGAATTTACGAATATTTTCATAAATACCGCGTCCTTCTTCAATCGCCGCAACGATTGTGGAGAAGTTATCATCGCTAAGAATTAAAGAAGAAGCTTCCTTGGATACATCCGTCCCTGTAATCCCCATCGCGATGCCGATATCCGCAGCTTTGATCGCTGGCGCATCGTTCACGCCATCCCCCGTCATGGCGACGACATGTCCTTTGCGCTGCAAAGCTTTGACGATACGCAGTTTATGCTCAGGGGAAACCCTCGCATACACATAGGTATCATTCACTTTTGCATCCAGTTCATCGTCCGAGAGACCCGCAATCTGCTGGCCACTCATACTGACCCCATTCGTAGGAAGCATACCAAGCTGTTTGGCTATTGCCTCAGCGGTTGTCTGATGGTCACCTGTAATCATGACCGTTTTGATGCCTGCTTTACGGCACTTCGAGATTGATTCACGCACTTCTTTGCGCGGTGGATCGATCATGCCGGTTAATCCGACAAAAATCAAGTTGTTTTCCACATCTTCGTAATCCTCATAGCGGTCACTGCTCTTAAGTTCTTTGTAAGCAATCCCCAATACCCGAAGAGCGGATTTCGCCATGCCTTCATTGGCAGAAATCACTTTCTGTTTAAGCGTGGACGTGAACGGAATTACCTTCCCATCCCAAAGAATGTAGCTGCAGTGTTGAATTAGAACATCAGGAGCTCCCTTCGTGCAAGCCATCCGGCCATGCTCAGAAGTCACAAGCACTGACATCCGTTTACGCTCCGAGTCAAAAGGAAATTCGGCGATACGCTTATATTTCTCGCTTAGCGACTCCTGGGTAATGCCGCTCTTCGCACTAAGGACCACTAATGCACCTTCGGTTGGATCCCCTTTAATGTTCCAAACAGAGACAACCCCGTCTTTACCATCCTTGCCCTTCTTCCGTTTCAACTCCTGCTTTTCCTCAAACAAAGATGCATTATTACAAAGCACGGAAACATGAAGCAGCTTACTGAGTGATGGGTTCCTAAGCGCATCGGTGTTTTGTCCACTTATTTGGATATCCCCAACCGGCGTATAACCGTCACCCGTCACTTCCAGCACGTCTCCGCCGACCCATAAGTGGGTAACCGTCATTTTATTCTGAGTCAGTGTTCCCGTTTTATCGGAACAGATGACCGAGGCACAACCTAACGTCTCTACAGAAGGCAACTTCCTGACAATGGCTTTACGCTTAATCATTCGCTGTACGCCGAGTGCAAGCGCAATGGTAACTATAGCAGGGAGTCCTTCGGGAATAGCGGCGACAGCTAAGCTGACACCGGCTAGGAACATCGCATAAGGTGGTTGTCCATGCATAATACCTGCGATAACAACGAGAACAGTTAAGGCAAGCGCGACGATGATCAGAATCTTCCCAAGCTGTTCCAAGCGATGCTGAAGCGGGGTCTCCATAGATTCCGTATTTTGAATCAGATCAGCGATTTTCCCCATCTCCGTGCTCATCCCAACACGAACCACAATGGCTTTGGCTGTTCCGCGCGCTACCATCGTCCCCATGAACCCCAGATTACGCTGATCCCCAAGAGGCACCTCATCGTTAGATATAGCCGATGTTATTTTACTGACGGCTACCGACTCCCCTGTTAGGGCTGACTCCTCGATATATAGGCCATTCGTCTCAAGAAAACGCACATCTGCCGGCACCCGGTCGCCGCTTTCGAGCAAAATAATATCGCCTGGAACCAAATCACGAGCTGGTATTTGATGAACTGCGCCCTCTCTCCAAACATTAGCGTTAGGGGCTGACAATTCTTTAAGAGCACGTAATGAACGTTCTGCCCGAAATTCCTGCGTAAAGCCAAGAATGCCATTCATCACAATAATGACGATAATGGTAATGGCATCTAAATATTCACCCAACAAGCCGGAAATCAAGGTCGCCCCCAATAAGACCAGCACCATGAAATCTTTGAATTGATTCAAAAGCAGTGTAATCGGAGAAACACGCTTCCCTTCGGAAAGCTCGTTTCGACCAACTTCCGCCTGTCGCTTCCAAGCTTCCTCCCAGGGCAATCCTTGCTGCATGCTCACCTGCTGTGACTGCAGGACTTCCTCCGACGTCAACTGGTACCACTTATTCTGACTCATCCGCCCTTCTCCCTCCCACTTCCCATGTACTTGCCTCTCACTCATACGTAAATGTATTCAGACAAGCAGGAAAATATCCCTGAAATCATCTTTCTTGCCGACTAACGCTTAAGTTTTTGTGAAAAGTATGGCATCATAGAGGTTAGCAAAGTTTTTAACCGAGGAGCTAATTGCGATTTCAACGCATATTGCAATTAGCTCCCTAGAATGGAGTTGTAGCATCATGGCTTTAGACGGACTAGTCCTTCATGCAATTATTCACGAACTGCAAATGTGTGTAGGAGGCCGAATCAATAAAATTCATCAGCCCACCGAAAATGACATTATCATGCACATCCGAGCACAAGGGCAAAATGTGAAACTTCTTCTTTCAGCAAACCCTACTTATCCAAGGGTCCAAATCACCGAGCAATCCTCGGTAAACCCAATGGATGCTCCAATGTTCTGTATGCTGCTTCGCAAGCACTGTGAGAGCGGCGTCATTGAAGCCGTGGAACAAATAGGTATGGAACGTGTCATCCGTTTGCAAATTCGTCATCGCGATGAATTAGGAGATATGAGTACCAAACAGATTATTGTGGAAATCATGGGCCGACACAGCAATATTATTCTTCTTGACCCGGCAACAGAAACGATTCTAGACGGCATCCATCATGTAACGCCTGCCATCAGCTCTTATCGGATTGTCATGCCGGGAAGCAAGTATGTCACGCCGCCTGAGCAGGATAAGCAAAATCCACTAGAGGCCGATGCCTCTTCGATCTTGCGTGCAATTCAGCAAGATTCCGGTGAAGAAGAGTCCAAGAATAAGCCTGAACAAAAATTAGTCGCTGCATTCAGTGGGCTAAGTCCTTTGATCGCCAAAGAAATCGTATTCCGCAGCCGTCAAGGCGGGAACAACGAACAAGAAGATGACCCAGCGGCCTTGTGGACAGCTTTCGACGGTGTCATGACGGCTGTACGTCAGCATCGCTACGAACCCGTCATTATAGAGCAAGAAGGTACCGGTAAATTGTTCTTCGCTATGACACCATTAACACACATTACCGGCATTTCCACGTCCTATGCGACACCGAGTGATTGTTTGGAGCACTTTTACGGCGACAAAGCGGAAAGAGATACAGTCAAACAACGTGTGGCTGATTTGCTCCGTTTTTTGCATAATGAAGCGAATAAAAATGTTAAAAAGTTGGAAAAACTTCAAGAAACCGTTGATGACTCCAAAGATGCCGACAAATATCGGATTCTCGGCGAACTGTTGACAGCCTCACTTCACCTTATAAAAAGAGGGGATCGCGAGGTCGAGACCATCAACTACTATGATGAGGACCAGGCTTTGATAAAAATAAAGCTGGATCCTCTATTGAACCCTTCTGAAAATGCACAGCGGTATTTTAAAAAATACACAAAAATGAAAAACAGCACGGCGATTGTCGAAGAACAAATTGCACAAACTCATCAAGAGATTACGTACTTAAACTCCTTGCTCCAGCAGCTTAGTGTCGCTTCTTTAACCGATATCGAAGAGATCCGTGATGAGCTTATGGAGCAAGGTTATGTACGTGACCGCAATAAAAAACAGCGTAAAAAGAAGAAGAAAGATAAGCCGGCTTTGGCCTGCTACCTTTCTAGTGAAGGTGTCCCTATCTATGTTGGTAAAAATAATACGCAGAACGAATATTTAACGAACCGACTTGCTTCATCGATGGATACATGGCTGCATACGAAGGATATACCTGGCTCCCATGTTGTGATTCGCAGCGATAGCTTTTCAGAGACTACCCTGCTGGAGGCAGCTCAATTGGCCGCTTATTTCAGCCAAGCCAAACATTCCAGCCAAGTCCCTGTTGACTATACAGCCATTAAACATGTCCACAAGCCAAATGGGTCAAAGCCCGGATTTGTCATCTATGTGAATCAGAAAACGCTATTCGTGACACCGGATGAGAACATGATTAAGCAGATGAACGTAACGATAAAATAAAATTTCATTTGGCGAATAAAAGAACCTAGCGGGTAACCCGCTAGGTTCTTTTGTGTTATTTTTTTATGAAATAACCATGTCCAACACAGCTGTTTTTCTGCCGATCGACACATAGGTGAAACCGAGTCTGCTCATCTCTTCCGGTTCAAACATATTCCGTCCATCCACAATGAGGGGTTCCTTCACAAGGCTTCTAACCAGATGCCAGTTCATGCGGCGAATATCTTCCCACTCCGTCGTGATAACCACGGCGTCTGCCTCATGGAGGGCAAGATAAGGATCGGCGAACAGGTTCACTTCGGGGAGGAGCCGAGCAGCATGCCCGGTAGATACAGGGTCATAGGCATGAACTATGACGCCCCGTTCTTTAAGTGCGGCAATAATATCAAGCGCGGGAGCATCACGCAAATCGTCTGTATTCGGCTTAAAAGCCAAACCCATGACAGCTATTCGCTTCCCGTTCAAATTGCCGACTGCATGTTCAATTTTATGCACAAAACGTTCTCGCTGCAGGTGATTCACTTCAATCACGGAACGTAATATTTTGAAATCATAATCGACGTTCTGAGCAAGCTTAAGCTGCGCTTTCGTATCTTTGGGAAAGCAGGAGCCCCCGTAACCAATACCTGCCTTCAGAAAATGAGGACCAATGCGGCGATCCAGACCCATGCCTTTAGCCACAAGGCCAACATTAGCACCCACTTTCTCACACACATGAGCCATTTCGTTAATAAATGAAATTTTGGCTGCAAGAAATGCGTTTGAGGCGTATTTGATAAGCTCAGCGCTTTCACGGTCTGTCAGAAGCAATTCGGTTCGTAAAGAAGCGTGGAGGGCAGCAATTCGGGCTCCTGCTTCAAGGTGATCCGCACCAATAACGACACGATCCGGATGAAAGGTATCCTCTATCGCAGAGCCTTCTCGAAGAAATTCAGGGTTAGAAACGACATGCATGTCTAAATGAGCAGCAGCTAACGACTTCAGCTGCTCTTCTACCCAGCGGCCGGTTCCTACCGGTACGGTACTTTTCATCACGATGATCTTGGAAGTCGCGGAATAGGCAGCAATACTTGCGATAACACTGTTAACTTGGGTCATATCCACATCGCCATTGTCCTCTGTTGGTGTTCCTACAGCAATGAAGATGATATTGGATGAGACAATGGCATCACTGACTTGCGAAGTAAATGATAGGCGGTTAGCTAGCAGATTGGACATGACTAGCTCCTTCAGACCAGGTTCATAGATTGGAATATCCCCTTGCTGCAAGCGAGCTATTTTTCCTTCGTCACGATCAGCGCAAATAACCTGATGCCCCATTTCCGCGAAGCAAGTACCCGATACCAGTCCGACATATCCCGTTCCTATAACCGCAATTCGCTGCACCTGTACCATTCCATCCAACCTCCCAAGTTTCATCGCATTTCTCTATTTCAATTCCAACTGACGAATCAGAGATAATAGATAGGCTTTTACTTGGTCCTGTAAATCCGGACGCTGCAAGGCAAGCTCGATGGTCGCTTCAATGTATCCCATCTTATCGCCAACGTCGTAGCGTTTAGCCTGCATCAGATAGGCAGCCATTTGCTGCTGCCTGTTGAGTACACGCAAAGCGTCTGTCAATTGAATTTCGCCGCCGCGGCCAGGCTCTTGTCTCTCCAAAATACCGAAAATTTCCGGCATGATGATATATCGCCCAATAACGGCTAAATTCGATGGTGCCTGATCACGGTCCGGCTTCTCAACCAGATCCTCGATCAACTGGTACTTGTCCAGGCTGCTTGAGGGAGAGACGATACCATACTTACTTACATCTTCCCAAGGCACTTCTTGCACAGCAATGACGGACGTTTCGGCTTGTTCATATATATCCATCATTTGCTTAAGTCCTGGCGGCGAGGATTGGAGAATATCATCCCCAAGCAGAACCGCGAATGGCTCATCCCCAATAAATTTGCGGGCGCACAGAATCGCGTGACCAAGTCCAAGAGGCTGTTTTTGGCGAATGTAGTGTACATCGGCCAGATTCGAAACGGATTGCACGATTTCGAGAAGCTGCGTACTGCCTTTTTCCTCCAGCATCATTTCAAGTTCAACCGATTTGTCGAAATGATCTTCAATTGCGCGTTTATTGCGTCCAGTGACAATAATAATATCTTCAATGCCAGATTCAATCGCTTCTTCGACGATATATTGAATGGCAGGTTTATCAACGATAGGCAGCATCTCTTTGGGCTGCGCCTTTGTAGCTGGCAGGAAACGAGTTCCCAGACCTGCTGCAGGGATAATAGCTTTGCGAATTTTCTTCATGTATGCTGCTCCTTCTCTGGCTTAAGGCTTTGCAAAACATCGATTCCTATTCGCCTCGAACCGATAGGTGCGTGGAATACGACACCGCCTCGTTCACCATGGAAATCGGAACCAGCGGTTATGAGAAGCCCGGAGCGCTGTGCAAGGCTGAGATATTTCGCCTCTTCTTCCGAGGTATGATCTGAGTGATAAACTTCAATACCGTCCAAGCCTTGATGAATAATAGCTTCTACAAGGGCATCATCATGGTAAATACCTGGGTGTGCGAGGACAGCCTTTCCTCCCGCTTCTTGAATCCACCCAATCGCTGTAGCTGGCTCGATCCTTGGCGGATTGGCATAAGCGGCAGCACCCGTTCCTAAATACCGGTCAAAAGCCTCGCTAATCGAGCTCACATAGCCTTTATTCAGTAACACCGCAGCGATGTGAGGTCTTCCAACTGTGTCACCTTTACTCTTAATATTCTCTACTTCCCGCAGCACTTCCGCCATTGTAATGTCTATTCCAAGCTGCTGCAAACGCTCAATGATCATGTTATTGCGAGTATCTCTCGTTTCTCGCAAAGACGCCAGTCTCTGAAGAAATTGCTCATTATGAATGTCAATATAATAACCTAGCACATGGATATCCTGCCCACCCGCAACCGTGGAGATTTCTACTCCAGGCACGACCTCTATGCCGAGCTCACGCCCAGCTAAGAGCGCCTCTGCGACACCCGAGACCGTATCGTGGTCAGTGATAGCTATCGCGCCTAATCCTGCATCGAAAGCCATTTGAACGTTAGCCGCAGGGCGCTGGGTTCCATCTGAAGCTGTCGTATGTGTATGTAAATCCGCTTCTATTCTTGCAGACATTTTCTATTCCCTTCCTTCATCGTATATGACATTTATGAGCTCATCATTAATCGAACTGTAGATTTATGTAAAATATTAAAGAAAGCGGCTCAAATCCTCTTGCCGCAAGAAGGTCATGAAGCTTACTGCTGATATAGGCAGCAGTGTAGAGTTCAAGTAAATGGCATAGAAGCTGCGCTCGAAAGCAATGTTCTCGATCTGCTTCACTTTAAAGAGACCTAGCGTCACTTCATGCTTGACGGACGACTGGGAAAGAATAGAGATACCCAAGCCCGCTTCAACAGCAGATTTAATAGCACCCGTGCTGCCTAACTCCATCACAATCTTCATGGAAGAGCAATCCATGTTGCAGCGCGCGAACTCCTCTTCCATCACTCTTCTCGTCCCTGAACCTTGCTCACGAAGAACAAACGGATATTTCAGCAGCTCCTCCAGGGTTACAACCTCCATATCGGCTAGCGGATGGTCCGCAGGTACGATGAGCTTAAGCTCATCACTTAGAATCGCTTCAGTATGGACATCCGGATGATGAATAGGCGCTTCGACAAGTCCGAAATTGAGCTGATGGCCAAGAACCTCGTCCAAAATCTGAGTCGTATTCATCACTTTCATCGATACGGAGATGTTAGGATAGTCTTTGCTGAAGGGTCCAAGAAGACGTGGTAAAATGTATTCCCCCATCGTCAAGCTTGCGCCCAACTGCAGTCGCCCTTCAATCATTTTCGTAAATTTGGACATAGCAACATCAGTCTCACGGATAAGTTCAATGCTGTTTTTAGCAAAAGGCAGCAGAGCTCGTCCCGCTTCGGACAGCTCGATCTTTTTGGTACTGCGGTGAAATAGCTTGACGCCGAAATAATCTTCCAGTGATTGTACCTGCATGGTCACCGCTGGCTGTGTCATATGTAGGGCTCCCGCCGCATGAGAGAAGCTGCCTTTCTCCGCCACGGTAAAGAAAATATGCAGTTGATGAAAATTAAGTGCCATGTAAACCCGCCTCTCTTTGTTTCCATTATATGAAATCGCACGCACACAGTCCATTAAGACGCAAAAAAGAGCATGCCGTCATCGACATACTCCAGTTAAGGAACCTATTCGGTTATCGACGCTTACGACTGTTCTTGATCAATGTCATACGACGTGAGTGTCTAAGCCAAGAATAATAAGACTTCAAATCACGAAGCTCCATCGTTTCCGACATTTTCCCAAGGAACGTAACAATAATCATTTTGTGAAGCGGATTACCCACAAGATCGGTTTCATGCTCCAGATGGGAAAATTCGGCAACAACAACAAGGTCATCATCAATGAGATAAACGTCTTCTTCATTGCGATAATAAGGGACGATGCTATCATTTTTAAGCTTTTCCCACAGAAAAGCGCAAATTTCCTCGAGTGAATTGTTTTCGCTAGAAACACGATCACTCCATCTCAGCTTCGCATGATTCGTGATCACGACGTCCGCCACTTTCTTGTCACCCAGCTGTACGAAGAATGGTTCATAAGTACTCCATCTCCCCATCACCTTGTCTTTCATGATCACAACCCCTTTCCTACTAAAATGAGACCGTGTACCTATTCCCTATTTGCCTGTAAGTTATATTTTACTTGATTATAACTTTTTTTCCCATGAAAGAATATATAAAATTATTAATAAATATTTGTGAAATCATGAAAAAATGCTTATTTTCTAAAAATTCAAAAAATAAAAAAGCTTCTTGCGAAGCTTTCGTTTTGCACTGCAGCCTCAAAGGGTGTAAAATCTAGTTTTGTCCGGCACATCACTACTGTATTCGGTTTTAATTTCGTTACGGTAAGACTTCTCTACCTTCTTGACGTACGGGAGCTTCAAAAGGTTCCGTGTTGTCTCTTCTACTTTGCTGGCATGTATATAAAGAACGGCATAATTCATTTTCTTGGATATGTAATGAAGGGAACCGAACCGTTCCAAGTTTCTCGCGGCTTTGATATCGTTTACCCAAATGATTAATCCGCTACGCTCGATCATCATGATTGCAACCTCTTTTCAATAATCCTAGTATGGAGTGAACCCACTACATGAAGCCTTCTGACACCATTGTCCGCATATTCCGTGGAAGCCTAACAGAAAGTATTCACCGCGTCCACCTCGCGGTCGTTAACACTGGGGGGACGCTGCTGCATCAAGCAGGCGACCCGCAGCTGCTCACCTTCGCCCGTTCGACGGCGAAGCTTATTCAAGCCTTGCCGGTGATTGAATCCGGCGCGGCTGATCATTTCGGCCTCACCGATGCCGAAATCGCCTTATGCTGCGCTTCCCACAACGGGGAAGCTGAGCACGTGAGCACGGCCCAGGGTATCCTGGGCAAGCTCGGTTACCATCATGAGTACCTGCAGTGCGGTGCACATGAACCTTACCACGCGCCTACCGCACAGGCGATGCGCGAGCGAGGAGAATCCCCGAGCACCTTGCACAACAATTGCTCGGGCAAACATTCGGGCATGCTAGCGCTTAGTGCACACCTTGGTGCATCGCCGGATACCTACATGAGCATCCAGCATCCTGTTCAACAGCTTATGCTCGAGGCAGTATGCGCCATGACCGGCGTGCCAAAGCCGCAAATGCAGCTCGGAATTGACGGTTGTGGTGTGCCCGTATTCGGCATGAGAATCGACCAACTGGCACTTGCTTTCGCCAGATTAGGCCGCCCTGACGAATTGCCGCAAGCACGTGCAAACGCTTGCCAAAGAATTGTCGCCGCGGTGCGAAAATATCCTCAATTCCTCGCGGGAAGCGACCGCTTCGATACGCGATTAATCGAGGTAACCAAGGGCCGTATCATCGGCAAGATGGGAGCCGAAGGCATCTTCGCCATTACGATTCCTGAACAGGGACTAGGCTTCGTCTTAAAGATCGAAGACGGTAATGTTCGGGCCTTGTATCCAGCAGTCGTCGAAGCTTTGAAGCAGCTAAGTTTGCTTTCGGAATCCGAAATAAGCGAACTTGCCTCCTATCATACCCCTACCATTCACAACTGGCAGGGAACCGAGGTCGGAATCATCCGCCCCGATTTCCAGCTTTAGTGATTACCCGCAATTCCCGCTGCAGCTTCCACCGGAACTGCAGCCTTTGCCAGTTGGAAGCGGATTATTGCTTGGGACTTTAATCGTATCGGAGACTGCATGCGCGATCGTTGTGGAAACTGTAAACAGCAAATCGTCCAAACGGTCCTCAGCTTCTTTGAACCTACGCACCGCTTCAACAGCATGCAGCTTTTCCTGAATCTCATTCACCGCGGCTAATGCTTCGTGATAGCTTGGGTGGTAATGCCCGAAGCGTTCACATTCCTCGAAAGCATCTTTCTTTCTGGCGAAAACCGCTTTAAGATCCCGCACTTCCGCGCTGTTCTCCACAGCGATCTTCCAATATAAATAATCTGCCACTTCAGCAGAGGAATTAATCATATCACCCATGTCATAGGCCTGCATAAGAACGGCCGACATATCTATTGTTTCTGCTTCCAATGTTTGTAACATAACTAAGATCAACATCCTTCCTCTCAAAAAATATATAACATCTCTACTATACCACAGTTCCCCAAGAGTTTCTTCCTTTTCTCTTTGCAACGAAATCCTCGTCCATTTGCTCAATGGCTAATGCTAATCTACGTATAAACACCTTCATCATTAATACCAGGCAAAATAAGCTTCATTTCCTCCCAATCCTCGCTAACCAAAGAAATCTCCTGATATTCCTCCAGTCCTTCCAATATCCAGCCCGATCGTTCTTCGCGCAGAATTCGGGGGATGATGAAGCGATTTTGTCCTTCTTTTCGAAGCTGCAAAACGCTTTTCCATTCGATAGCTTTGCGGATCATCTCTTTGCGAGTAGAGCCGTGATACTCACGAAATTCCTTAATCCAGCTTACAGGAATCTCCTGCATATCCGGATACAATTCGTCCCGTTCCGGCAAGTGGGTATCCATTTCATAGAGCTGGATGGTATCCCGTGAATAACAAAGGCCGCCTGTCTGATTTTCGGACGAAATCAAGGCATTGGAAATCGCAGTATTCTCGTCTTTTCGGCTGCTTCTTGGATGGAACCCCATATTCTCAAGACACTTCGTGAGCATTGTAAGATGTTCACGCAATATAATAAAGTCTGAGCCGCCAACGCGTTCCCCAAGAAGCGGCAGGCATTTCTCGTTTCTAAGCAAGGCCTCGGCTATATCCTCGGAACGGCAGCGAAGCAGCGTTACTTCTTCGATATACAGCTTACCGGCCTGCTCTCCCCATTGCTGTAAAGTAATCGTTATATGTGCAGGTACTTCGTAAAGAGCATTCTCGTGCAGCATCCGAATCATTTCTTCACTGCTCATCCCCTTTTCCCAAGAACGGTAGAAGCTTTCTTTGGTAACCCGATAGGTACGAACAAGATCTGTCGTTTGGAGATCAGCGAAAGCCGCGATATCCCATTCTGTGCGAAGAGATACATCAGGGGGGAGCAATATTTCGAAATCCGGCTGCACATAAAGCGAAGGACTCACCTCCACATACGTTTCAAACGATCTGAAGTCCTTATCCTTATAGTGTAAGACCTCTTGTATCGGCGTAATTAACCATCGAAACCATATATGATTTTCCTTGTCGGTACCCAACTCTATGAAACGGAAAACAGACAAAGGAGCCATCCAAGTGGTCATGATAGCCTTTCGAAGTGATGATTCATCCGTCACCTGCCCCACAAGGGAACAGCAAGAACGGATTCCTTTTACGATAACGTCCACATCATACCATTGCCCAAACTCTCCTCTCTCCATCAATGATATGCCATGTTCAAGCCAGACAGGCGCAGGAACCAACAATTGACGCCATATCTGGTATAATTGCCCCTGCTGGCTTTCGTAAGAGTCCTGAAGCCATCTTAGAAAGGCCATCTGATTGATGAGGTAACGGTCACCTTGGCTATGAATAGAAAGGAAACCCATGCGAATAGCCATTTCAATCATTAGCGCGGCAGGTTCGTCATAAACGTCTCTAAATGCGTAATTAAGCCCAGCAGAGCGTAAAATATCATTGGGCAAGGCGAGATGTTCCGTTAGCTTTTGCAGCTGTTTTTTATGTAAAGTCCCTTTGTTCGTGAGAGGCAGAGATGATTGTTGGTTACAAGCAACCTGAAAATGAAACAGCTGCTGGGCCAAGCCTCTAGGATTAAACGGTACTGCTGTATCTGATGTGTTTAATTGCCCTAAGTCCCCGGCTTCCCACAGCTCAATTACCATATCCTCGTTAGTTGTTTGAAGCTGATTTGACGGAAATAATAACATTTGCCACGCTGCAAAAGCATCCTCAGGCAGGATAAAAAGCTGCTCCCCCCATGCTTTGCGAAAAGCCGCAATAATGCCTGCTCTTCTAAGCCCTACAAGGCCTAGAGCGACTTGCGCGCCAGCCATACGAAGAGCTGCTTGCTTTTCCAACGCGTCTCTTGTAAACGGTTCACACCCAAATGCGGATACGATGAGACGCAGCGTATGCTTTTCATCCAATGACAAATGCCGGTTCAACTCCGCAAGGTACTTCCGATCAGTCATTAAATCAGATAATGCCACGCCTTGTTCCAGGAAAGATGAGCACCATTTTTGTTCCATAATGAGCTGTCTCAGTTCTCGGGGCATTTTGCTATCCAAATGTTCAAATTTCATTCTGTGCTCCTTCTCGTCATTTCGCTGCTTGATTCCAACTCGTTATGCTATATTGATAGCCCTGTTCAACAAGAAACAACTGCCTTTTCATAGCAAAATCCTGCTCCTTCGTATCCTCGCTAATCAGAGAATAGAAGACAGCAGCGTTAGTACCGCTGCTCTTAGGACGAAGGATGCGCCCTAGCCGCTGCGCCTCTTCTTGCCGCGAACCATAGCTACCCGACACCTGAATGGCTACGACGGCGTCGGGCAGATCCACAGCAAAATTGGCAACCTTGGATACAATAAGGAGAGGCAGCCGCCCCTTCTTGAATTGTTCGTATAGGTCTTCTCGGAGTTCATGCGCCACTCCGCCGCTGATCATGGGCGCGCCGGTATGGGCAGCTATGAGTTCTAATTGACTAATATATTGGCCGATGATTAACGTCTGTTCATTAGCATGAAGCCGTAATAAGTGGTCAATAACGTCTAGCTTAGCGGCGTTTTCTCCAGCGATCCTGAACTGCTGCCTAGCTCCCGAGGCTCCATAACGATCCCGATCATGAGCCGATAAAGGCACTCGTACTTCCTTGCAGGCTACCTTGGCTATCCAGCCCTTTGACTCAAGCTCTTTCCAAGCCATATCATATTTCTTCGGTCCCACAAGCGAGAAAACGTCTTCTTCTCGGCCGTCTTCCCTAATCAACGTAGCCGTTAATCCGAGTCTGCGAGTCGCTTGTATCTCTGCTGTAGCCCGAAAAACGGGGGCTGGCAAAAGATGAACCTCATCATAAATAATCAACCCCCAGTCTCTCTGACTGAACAGCCGCATGTGCGAGAATTCGTCTTCTTTCTTCCCACGATGCGTCAAAATCTGATATGTCGCAATCGTAATAGGCCTTACTTCCTTCGTAGCGCCGTTATATTCCCCTACCTGGTCTTCCGCCAAGCCTGTTTTGCTCAAAATCTCACGTTTCCACTGCTTCACCGAAGTAACATTGGTTGTCAGAATCAATGTCGCACAGTTGCACCTGGCCATCGCGGCAATGCCGACCACCGTCTTCCCTGCTCCACAGGGAAGTACCAACACACCGCTGCCGCCTTCTCCGACACGGTTAAAAGCATCTACAGCATGCTTTTGATAATCCCGCAGCTGGAAAGGCGCTTCCATCGTATCTTCATTCCGAAGCTGAATAGGAAGAAACTCACCGCTGCGATAAGCGGCCAAATCTTCTACAGGATACCCCAGCTTGATTAGTTCTTGCTTCAAGACACCACGTGAAATCGGAGAAATAGCAATAGCCCGCTCTCCGCGGGTATCCTCCAAATACCTCTTCAACGAATCGTACGCGCTAATTTCTTTTAACACGACTGTATCATCGCTAACTAAATAGAGCTCATTTCCGACATTCTCCATACGCAGTATGCCATACCGATTCACATATTTACGTATGCTGCTCAGTACCGCGGTAGGGACACCAAATTTGGCATTTCGCTGTAAAAAGTCCGACATTTCTTCTATTGGCATCCCAGCAGCTGATGCATTCCATAGCGATAATGGCGTAATCCGATACGTATGGAGATGCTCCGGGCTTTTGATCAGATCCGCGAAACGGGATATCGTCCCCCTTACAGCTTCAAATTCCGGGTGATTCGTTTCCACTAATATCGATAAATCGCTCTGAACAATCAGAGGACGGGTAGGATCCATGGCAATCATGTGCTGCCTCCTTTTTTCCTAGTATGAAAGGAAAGCACTTGATTTAAACATCCCCACCATGCTAACGTCTAAAACATACTTAAGGAAATGCTTACGATGTAAGTTTTCTTACGAAAACTCTTAGGAGGTCCTTCATGCGCAAATGGAAAATCTCTCTTGCTTTGCTGCTTAGTCTAGTTATCTTGATGACTGCTTGTGGGAGTAAACCCGCAGCTGTAGCTGGCAGAGAGCGTGTAAAAGTGGAACGAATCGTGGACGGTGACACACTTGAGGTCACAATGAAAGGGAAGAAAGAGAAGGTTCGATTAATAGGTGTGGACACACCGGAGACGAAGAAACCTAATACACCGGTTATGTTTTATGGAAAAGAAGCAAGTGCTTATACGAAGAAACGATTGGAGAAGGAAACCGTCGAGCTTGAATTTGATGTAGATAAAAAGGATCAATATGATCGCTTGCTCGTTTACGTATGGATCGGGGAAGAACTGTTTAACCGCACCCTTGTTCAAGAGGGGTATGCGCGGATGGCTACATATCCTCCGAACGTCAAGTACGTGGATGCCTTTAAGAAAGATCAAGAAACAGCCCGTAATCAGAAGAAAGGCTTATGGAAGGATTACGATAAAGCATTTGATACCAAGAAATAACTGATAACTACCAAAGCAAGTGCAGATAGCACGCCAGCAATTGGTAGGAAACCAAACCCCCTTCTCTCCTTCTTTTCGTACCAATGGGCCCTTCTTGAGCGGTTTTCTATTTCTCTTATATGCTGCTCAAATCTTTTCTCTATTTCGTATAGATTCCACATGGTAACTCCCCCTATCCTTTGGTTGAGATCGATTTTACCATGGCAGGAACTCCCAGAGTTATCTATAATAAATGATCGTAACCATCGGAAAAAGTGATGATTGGAGGGCGACTAGAATGGATCTTACCTTGTATAAAACACTGCTTGAAGTCGCCAAATGGCAAAACTATACGAAGGCGGGTGAAAGTCTCGGCTATGCTCAGTCTAGTGTGACATCCCAAATTCAAAAGCTGGAAATGGAATATGGGATCGAAATATTTGAACGGGTCGGCAAAAAGATGCGACCGACACCAGCCGGCAACATTTTACTTCGATATGCCTCCAAGCTTGTCAAATTAGTAGAGGAATCGAAGATTACGGTTGCGGGTCAAACAACGGGGAGCTTTATCATTGGCACACACGAGACAACCATGTGCTCTTATATGCTGCCACCGTATTTAGGAGCTTTCAAGAGGCGCTACCCGCAAATTACGATCACCATCAACGAAGTCGTCGAAAATGATATTTATAGGGCTCTTAAAGCAGGCGAATGCGATATGGGGTTCATTGTTGAATGTGACATAACTGACCCTGATTTGATATTTGAAAATATTCAAGAAGAGGAATTCGTCATTATTGCCTCGCCGGATCATCCATTAGCAGCCAAATCATCCATTGTTCCACAAGATTTAAACGGCAGCGAAATTCTGATGTCGACAATTGGAAGCCGCTGCCGCAATCTATTCGAAAAGATGCTGCGCAAACACCAAATCCAATATACGCTAGCTTATGAAATCAATAACTATGAAACAGTCAAAAAATGCGTGATGCATGGACTAGGTCTTTCCTTGCTTCCCAAAACGACCGTTACCGCTGAAACGCAAAACGGGCAGCTAGCGATATTACCGCTAGACTACCCGAATTTCAAGCTAAACGTACAGCTGTGTTATCATGCCAAAAGGCAATTATCGATGCCCATGAAGGCTTTTATCCAGTTAATGTGTAGGCCTACTCCACACGAATTGCATTCGCCTGAGCAATCAAGCACAGCTCTGCTGCTTTGAACGTATGCGCCTGTGTCATGGCATGCTCTGTACGATTCAAACAGTCCAAGATCAACTGGCCGAAGAAAGGAAAGCCTACTTGTCCATGGAGGCTGTAGTGCTTTTCTCCTTGCTGGTTGACCAGGTATAACTGATCTCCCTGCGGATCACGAGCGATATCAATATATTTACGCAGTTCAATATATCCTTCTGTTCCTAGAATAACCGTCCGTCCATCTCCCCAAGTACCCAAACCACTCGGTGTAAGCCAATCTACACGGAAATAATTTGTCGCCCCGTTGTCCCCGATCAGTGTTGCGTCACCGAAATCCTCCAGCTCTGGATAATCCTTCGCATGGTAATTCGCCACTTTGCTGCTAACAACTGTAGCATCCTTGCACCCCGCATAATGCAGAAACTGCTCGATTTGATGACTGCCGATATCACAGAGAATGCCGCCATAATTTTCTTTCTTGAAAAACCAATCAGGGCGATTCGAATGACCCAATCTGTGCGGCCCTAAACCAATGACCTGCACGACTCGGCCAATTGCACCTTCTTCTATGAGCTGTCCCGCGAAAACGGCACTTTCCACATGGAGACGCTCACTGTAATATACAGCAAAAATGCGACCCGTTGCTTCAACAGTTGCCTTGGCTGCAGCCAATTGATCTAACGTTGTGAAAGGAGCTTTATCTGTGAAATAATCTTTGCCACTCTCCATCGCACGGACACCTAACGCTCCGCGTTCCGAAGGTACAGCAGCTGAAGCGATTAGCTTAACTTCGGCATCGTCAAATATTTCTTGCTCAGACGCAGCTACCTTCACATGAGGATACTTCTCCACGAAAGCCTTTACCTTAGCAGCGTCTTGGTCATAAACCCATTTGAGCTCTGCTCCTGCTTCTTGCAAGCCATTGCACATTCCATAGATATGACCGTGATCCAAGGCAATCGCTGCAAAAACGAACTCCCCTTTTTGAACGACAATGTTCGGCTTCCCTTTTGGTGCGTAATTCATTCCATCGCTTTTCTGCATGTCCGAATTCCTCCACTATCCTACCCATGTTACGCTTTAGCGCGGGGTGTTCATATTTTTTATACTACAAGTGTTTTAAAACCTGCCTCTTTATTGACAGTGGAATTTTTTATTTTATCTTGCAAATGCTGCTCGAATAATTCTTCGTCAATCGGCAGGTCTACCCAATTGTCTGTCCACGTCGACAATAACATGGCGTTGGATAGCATCAGACCTTTGATTCCTTCTTCTCCTGGAGCGACCAATGGCGTGCCATGTAGAATGGCATCGACCCAGTTTTGCGTGATGCCTTTGTGACCTGTTTCTTGCCCTTCAATTGGGATCTCGCACTTCCAGCACTCCGGTTGGCCGAATCCACCCTTGTAGGTTTCATTAAATTCTCTCTCGGATACGCGTAAACGCCAGAAAGTTAGCTTGCCATCTTCGATCACAATTTTACCGCGGTCACCGGACAACTCAAAACGGTTCGTACCCGGTGCTTCGCCCGTTGTTGTAACGAATAAGCCCGTAGCTCCATTCTCATACTCTACGAATGCGGTTACATCGTCCTCAACTTCGATGTTGCGATGCTTTCCGAAATAACAAAATGCACGAACTCGTTTAGGCATCATATCGATCGTCCACTGCCACAAGTCAAGCTGGTGCGGGTCCTGGTTAATGAGTACACCGCCGCCTTCGCCTGCCCATGTTGCACGCCAGCCGCCTGAATCGTAATAGCTTTGGGATCTGTACCAATTCGTAATAATCCAGTTCGTTCTGCGAATTTCGCCAAGCTCTCCGGAAGAAACCAAATCCTTCAACTTTTTATATAATGGATTTGTACGTTGATTGTACATCATACTGAACACTTTGCCTGAAGCTTGCGCAGCTTCGTTCATTTGTCTAACTTGTTTGGTATAAACACCTGCTGGTTTTTCACACAACACATGGAGTCCGGCTTTAAATGCACGGGCAGCCACATCTGGGTGATCATAGTGCGGAGTTGCAATCAATACACCGTCAATTGTCCCCGAAGTAAGGAAAGTATCGAGATTGTCGAATAATTGGACGCCTTCACCTAGGTTTTCTTTCGCCCATTCCAAGCGGTCCGCTCTGAACTCACAAATAGCGGTTAACTGAGCACCCTTCACTTCATTATTCACCAAATATTTGGCATGTCCGGTTCCCATATTGCCCAGACCAATAATACCAATCCTTACTTTCTCCATATGGTTATCACCTTTTCTTGTTAGTTTCACAATTATTGAACACGTTATCAATGTAGCATATTTAGAAGACCGCATCTTGTCGCAGATTGACCACCTTATTGCGAACTTTGACAGTTACAAGATATAAACAAATGAAAAAAGACCAGTTTCCTGGTCCGGTCCCTCCCTTTTTTACGAAAAAGCTGGCAGTTGGATAAGGACAGTGGTCCCAACGCCAAGCTTACTTTGATATTCGATATGTCCTTGATGTTCATCGATAATCGCGAAGCTGACCATTACGCCGAGCCCAGTCCCCTTCTCTTTGGTCGTATAAAAGGGTTCCCCTATGCGCGGCAGCCGCTCCTCCGATATACCCATTCCCTGATCTGCGAAATAGAGAGCTACACCGCTCGCAACCTTTTTCGCAGAAATATGCAGGCCGCCTCCGATTGGCATCGCCTCAATTGCATTTTTAATCATATTCACGAAAACCTGCTTTAATTGATTTCGCTCACATTTAACCAGAGGAAGATTTGGTTCACAATCTAGTTCAATGATCACATTGCTCATGATTGCCTCTGTATTCAACAGTTCAATGACTTCGCTAAGAATAGCTGTGGTATCATAAGGATGAAAGGCAACAGCCTGTGGCTTAGCAAGAATCAGAAGCTCTCCTAAGATCAATTCGATGCGATTAAATTCTTCCTGCATGATCTGAAAATACCGAAGTTTGCTTTCTTCGTTTGCTTGACACATCAGTTTGGCAAATCCTTTGAGTGCCGTAAGCGGATTACGGATCTCATGTGCAATGCCTGCTGCCAATTGTCCAGCGACATTCAATTTTTCCGTTTTGCGAAGAAGCTCTTCTGTCTGTTTCTGTATGGTGATATCCTGCACCGTACCAAATAGACGCAGCGGCCTTCCCCATTCGTCATAGGTCGTTTTGGCCATGGTATGAATCATGCGGACCTCATTCTCATTCACAATAATTCGATACACCAAATCTAGTAGACCGCCATGCAGAGCATCACGAATTGCCTCTTTCACTTTAACTGTATCATCCGGATGAACCGCATTAAAAAAGGCTTCTATTGTATTGCCAAAACCTTCACGGCGCAAATGAAACAGCACAAACAACTCGTCTGACCAATACAAATCATTCCTGATCACATCCCAGTCATAGTGACCCAATCCCGCGATTTCTTGTGCAATTTCCAAATTGGCTTTGCTTCTTTTAAGCTCAGCTTCAATTTGTTTATGTGTTGTAATATCGTGAATGAGCCCCCGTACAGCCGTACGACCGTTATCGCGGATGACTCGCTCGATTTGTGATTTGAGATGGCGCACCTCTCCATCTTTGCGAACAATCCTGTACTCGACTTCTGATATTCCAACCTGAATCGCTGTCTCGAAAGCAAGGGCTACTTTATCGCGATCATCCGACACAATTAGCATAATAGCTTCGCTTAAATCTATAAAATCTATGGGATCAAGACCATGTATACGGTACATCTCTTCGGACCAGATGCAATATTCATCCGTCAGATATCGCTCAAAGCTGCCAAACTGTCCCAGTTTTTGCGCTTGCACAAAACGCTCCTCGACCAGCTTACGTTCTGTAATATCGCGCCAAATGCCCAATATCTGACTTCTCTTACCATCTTCATCTAACATCCATTTGAAATTTTTCTCAAACCACACGTACCAACCTTTTTTATGTAAGAAACGACAGGTGATCATCCCTTGGTCCGTAACAGGCGAATGGTTTTCATCCGTTAAAATGTTCTTCAGAATCTCTATGTCATCTGAATGACAATACGTCAATATACGAGTACCGACCATTTCATCAACTTCATAACCGAGCAATGGATGAATAGCAGGGGATAGATATCGAAATTTACCGTCTACGGAAGTCAATGTGATTAAATCTTGAAAATTCTCTGTATATTTTAGATAATACTCACTTTCAAGCAATGAACTAATTTCAGCAAAATCCGGTTTGCGGAATGCAATATGCAAATTCCCGCCAAATGGATATGCACTTACCTTTACCCACTGATTGGACGATTTTATGTACTCTTCAAAATGAACTTCTTCCTTATTTTTAAGGGCTTTATGGAATTGATCGTAACAAGCGTACCGTATCGCAGCAGGAAATTCTGCCCAAGCGACTTTACCCAATAATTCATTAGGCGTACGATTTAAAATTTTTGCTGCATATTCGTTGATATATGTATAATGCCAACCTGCGTCTAGAATAATTACACCAATAAATGCGCTGTCTTCGACCTTATTCATTCTTAAGATGTTTACCTCCCCTACCCTTTTCGCTATCATTATCTCTCATCACTTATCGGTAGTAAAGATAACATTTTTTCCTGACAAAAAAAGCAACCCTTCTCCATAGAATGGAAAACAGGTTGCTTGCTGTTATACGTGGATCCTAATTATTTACTGCCGACGAGTGTTTTGTCTGATGAAATCTTGCTAAGCGCTTCTCCAGCCTCATCCTCAAAGCTTCCGCGCACCGCTAGGTCACCGATAGCTACGATTCCAACAAGCTCGCCGTTCTCCACTACAGGTAACCGTCGAATTTGATCTTTAGCCATTATTTTGGCGGCTTCTTCAATAGATGTATCGGGGGAAATGGTCTCGATATCCTTCGTAATTACTTTATCAACAGCTGTAGAACCAGAATGCTTTTCTGCGTATCCGCGAACAACAAGGTCTCGGTCTGTTACAACACCAATAAGCTTCTTGCCCTCTACAACGGCAACGAATCCGATATCGTGCTGCTTCATTTTCAAAGCGATCTCGTATACATTATCTTGCAGAGTAACGGTCACGCAATCTTTACTCATGATGTCCCTCACTGTTTTACCTGCCATGTCCCATAATCCCTCCTCAGAGTTAACTTACCTCTATAGCATTCTCCAAAGGAAGGACGGCATTCATGCCATATAATCCAAAGCCATTCCTAACAACAAATTAGCCGCATTTAGCATGGATTTCTCGTCAATGTCGAACTTCGGATGATGGTGCGGATGTAGGATACCAGCCTCAACATTACCTGCACCTACGAACATAAAACAACCTGGTCGGTGGTTCAAATAATAGGAAAAGTCCTCTCCGGCCATAATAAGTGGGGACTCGTGTATGGCTTCTGCCCCAAACAGTTCGGTACCGACTTTGAAGAAACGCTCTGCTTCTTTCCCGTCATTAACAACTGTAGGGTAACCTAATTTATATTTTATCTTATAGGAAGCCTGATTCATCTCACAAGTGGTATGTACGATCCGTTCAAGGCGCTGCTTTACATCTTGTCTAAGTTCCGCATTGAAAGTGCGCACAGTGCCATTCAGCACACTCGTTTCAGCTATGACATTGAAGCTAGAGCCTCCATGGAAGGATCCAACACTAACCACACATGGTTCAATCGGATCTATTTGTCGACTCACGATCGATTGAAGATTAACAACTAATTGAGAAGCTACATAAATACTGTCAATGGTTTGATGAGGCAACCCCCCATGTCCACCTTTTCCTTGAATATGGATAGTAAATTCGTCGGGTGCCGCCATTAAAGGACCCGCTTTGGAATAAAAATGGCCTACAGGAAATGGTGTCCAGAGATGAACGCCGAATACGGCATCAACACCTTCAAGAGCTCCGTCTTGGATCATGGAATCAGCGCCACCAGGCGTAATTTCCTCAGCATGCTGGAACAGAAAAACCAGATTCCCTTTCAGTTGAGCACGATGCTGACTAGCCACCTTGGCAATACCAAGCAGTGTTGAGGTGTGTGCGTCGTGTCCACATGCGTGCATAACGCCTTTCGTGAGAGAAGAGTATGCACAGTTCTTCTCATCTTGTATAGGCAGTGCATCCATGTCTGCTCGAAGCGCAACCGTAGGACCTTCGCTGCTGCCGCGGAGCAGTCCGACAATACCATTGCCTCCTACATTTTTGCGAACTTCAATATCCCAACTTTGTAGATGGTTCGCTACAAATTCAGCTGTGCGATATTCATGAAAAGAGAGTTCTGGGTTCTGATGTAAGTAGCGTCTCCAGGCAACCATTTCTTCATAATTGGCTTGTAAGCTTGCTTGAAAATCGTTCATAAGGAAAATCCTCCGCCCATCCTTGTTTCTTAACTTTTCACGCTTGCCGTGTCATTGAACCTATTCTACCAAATAAATGAACATGTTTCATCTGTAAAGTGCCATCAAATATTAGAAAATTGACGTTGTTATCGACTTGCAGAACCTTTGGAAACATACTATCATGAATAAAGAATGCATACGTACAATATGGAGGCGTTAAAATTGATTATTGAAGCAACTGGCCTAAAAGGCTTAAAAAGTGATTTGGCTCACCTGGATGAAGTAACGACAAAACTTGGTTTTGTGCGTTGGCAATGGGAATACACGCGTGCTACTTATGATTTTAAAATGGAAGATAAAGCAAGTAAATCCGTGTATTTCTTACGTGTAAATGCTCGTGTAGAAACCGGTAAACTAGAATCTCCTTATGCAATCTTATTCCTAGAAGAAGCTTACATAGGTAAAGAAACGTTCCCGCATGGCTTGGATTACAATTCTCCTATCCCTGAGTCGGTTCTCAAAATTTCCAACCAAAAATTAGCACAACTGCAACAATTATTAGCAGACTAGGCGGGGAAACAGCATGAATCCCCCTCGAAGAGGAACGCCGGATTTTCTGCTGCTTTTTTTAACCTTTGTACTCGTTTGCTTCGGTCTTGCTATGGTTTTCAGTGCAAGCTCAATGACGAGTGCTTATCGATGGGGCGACCCTTGGTATTTTACGAAGAAGCAATTGATAGCTGTTGGCTTAGGAAGCGTTGGCATGTTTTTCTGCATGAACCTCCACTACACCAAGCTAAAGAAGTTAGTTATTCCTGCTTTCTTTGTTGTCGTTATGCTGCTCGTTCTTGTTATTTTCACTTCAAAAGCAAATGGTGCAGCCAGCTGGTTTAATGTAGGTAAATTTGGCATTCAACCAACGGAATTTGCCAAACTAATCGTTATTCTTTACTTGGCGTCACTCATTAGTAATAAAGAAGAGAAGTTCCGTAATTTCAAGAAAGGCCTGCTCCCTGCCTTGGTGATCGTTGGATTTGTCAGCATGCTCATCATGATGCAGCCTGATTTGGGCTCCTGTATGATCCTGCTAGTCTGCTCTGCCATTGTCATCATTGTGGGTGGCTCCAACCTTAAGCATATTTTCCTATTAGGGACAGGCCTTGCTGCAATCGGCACTATGGTTGTTACCATTTACTTACTAAAAAATAACACAGCAGATACGTCAACCAGTTACCGTGTGAACCGTCTAACCTCGTTTCTTGATCCATGGGCCGATACTTCGGATACTGGGTATCAGGTCGTCCAATCCTTATTCGCATTCGGACACGGCGGACTGACGGGTGCAGGATTCGGTCAAGGCATTCAGAAGCTGCATTATTTACCTGAAGCTCATAATGACTTCATTTTTGCAATCATTGGAGAAGAGTTTGGTTTTATTGGGAGTTCGATATTCATCCTTATTTTCCTGCTCTTTATATGGCGTGGCATCCTCGTCGCTGTTCGCAGTCCCGATTTATTCGGTATGGTAGCCGGAGTTGGCATTATGAGCATTTTTGCCTTCCAAGCCGTCATCAATATCGGTGGCGTTACAGGATCCATTCCACTGACCGGTGTAACCTTGCCCTTTATTTCAGCAGGAGGTTCCTCCATGATGGTCTCTCTCATCAGTATGGGGATCCTGCTCAGTATATCTCGGGAACAAACACACAAAGAAGATGCAAAACCCAAAAAAAGACCCAATCGATTTCAATGAAATCGATTGAGTCTTTTTTCTATTTTACACGATGTGGATCGTCAGCTGACTCTTCTTCCTTGAACGCGACGCCTTCCACCTTGACATTGACCTCAACAACGGTTAGTCCTGTCATATTTTCAACAGCTTCTCTCACGTTTTCTTGGAGATCCCTGCATACATCCTGAATACGAGAACCGTAATTGACGATAACACGTAGATCGATGGCTGCTTCTACTTGCCCAACCTCCACAGAAACACCACGCTGAACATTCTTACCACTGAGTCGCTTAGCTAAGCCTTCTGAGATACCACCTGACATGCCAGCTATGCCTGCTGTCTCCAGAGCTGCAAGTCCTGCAATTGTTGATACTACATCATCAGAAATACGAATTAATCCGGTTTGATTGTCTTCGGACATACAGATCATCTCCTCATATATAATATATGACCTTTAAGCTTGCTTAAAGTTTCTCATTGTTGAGTGAAGCTCAAAGTCCCCCCACACAGGTATAAATCTATTGTAATAATTTCACTAGATGAAAGCAAGAACAGCAACAATGGACAAATCGAATTTACATTGGGATCCAAAGTAGGTATATTAAAAGAAGTCAAAAAGTACCAATAAAGAATGAGTCGGAGGGTTTACTTTGAAGGGAAAATTGTTCTACATCGGGTTAATCATTTCTTTCGTTACAACAGGCATCGCTCATTACATGCATCTGAATTCAACGCTTCAATTCGTTATTGCTTGTATAGCGATCATTTTTGTAGCTGGATTTCTAGGTAAAGCGACAGAGAGTGTTGCCCACTATGCAGGTGAGCGCGTAGGCGGATTCCTCAATGCAACGTTCGGCAATGCAGCTGAGTTAATTATTGCGTTCTTCTTAGTTAGAGATGGATTGTTCGATGTCGTCAAAGCCAGTCTCACCGGAGCCATAATCGGCAATTTGCTGCTTGTACTGGGATTGAGTATATTTGCAGGTGGATTAAAGTTCAAGGAACAGTCATTTAACGTAAAACTTGCTTCACACAATTCTTCCTTAATGATTCTTGGGGTTGTTGCGTTATTCATTCCAGCCATCTTCGCAGGTGGATTGACAACCAAAGAAACGTCAACGATGAGCATGATCGTAGCCATATTACTGATTGTTGCCTACTTGCTCTGGCTACTATTCTCCATGGTTACGCACAAAAGTGTACTTTCTGATGAAGCCATTGAACATGGTGAGGCAGCGTGGTCCAAAGGAACTTCCATTTTATTTCTAATCCTAGCTACAGTCATGGTAGCTTTCACGAGTGAATGGTTAGTTGGTACATTAGAAGAAGTTACGCATAGATTTGGACTATCAGAGCTGTTTGTAGGGGCATTCCTCATTGCCATTATTGGAAATGCCGCGGAGCATAGCGCAGCCGTGATGATGGCCATGAAGAATAAAATGGGCGCAGCTGTTGAAATAGCAATCGGCAGCTCGTTGCAGATCGCCTTATTCGTGGCTCCTGTGCTTATACTTGTCAGTTTCTTCGTAAGTGGAACACCTATGAACATTGTCTTTTCCACATATGAAATTGCCGCAATCGGGGTCGCCGTATTTATTACGAAGTCAATAACCCAAGATGGCTCGACCAACTGGTATGAAGGTCTCCTGCTGCTCGTGGTCTACATCATTCTAGGCGTCGTATTCTTCCTCGTCTAAATACTTACAAAGACAAAAAAAGTAACCCATTGTGAAGGGTTACTTTTTGTTATTCAACGCTTCATATAGATGCGCAAGGTTACGTTCAAGCTTGCTGAGAATTTGTTTACCAGGCATTTCGGAAATAAGTCCCGCTCGAATGGCAAAATCAATTTCTCTAGAAAGTCCGTACATTTGCGTATCTAAAACTTCTTCATACAGTGGACATTGACGCGTTGTCAAATTCTCCATTTGTACTTCGATTAGTTTTTCGATTTTATCTGCATCTTCTTGGAGAAGATTAAGCGCTTTTTGATTCATGTCCAGCAATAGATCAGATGAAGACATTCCCAACTTCCCCCTATACGCATAGTCATCCGTCCTTATATGATCTATATTAAGCGAAATTGGATCAATATACAAGAGAAGGTACCCTCAGAGATTCTGAGAGTACCTTCTTTAAGTATGAACTCTATTCTTGAACAACGTTTACGCCCAAATTGTGCTTAGCGAATACTTCAGCCATAGCGACTTTCGCTTCTTCTGCATCCGGCCCATGAACATGAAGATCATAGTTGCTGGAGCTAAGCAATGTAGTAAACAAACCTAAAATACTTTTTACATCGATATACTTATTATCATATTGGAGAACGATTGACGATCTGAATTTATTAGCTGTTTGTGAAATTTCAACAATTGCGGCATTGTTAGCACTTGGCATATTTCATTCCTCCATTTATTCGCATCTGAATTGGTCGCCTTGCTCCTATATGATAACTTGGAAAGGTTACTTAACGCAACTAAAAATTTCCTTCATTCTCCAAGTGAAGCGCTTTACTTCGTCTTTGCTGCAATGGCTTTCTTCACACCGTTCCCCAGTAGAATTAAAACAACAAAAATACCGAGCAACAAAAGCAGTCTTCCCTTATACTTCTGGAAATGAAATAAATCATGCGCAATCATCGATTCCAGAAATACGATTGGCAGTTTGCCCAGCAAGGTACCCCACAGAAAATAAGTAAAACGCATTCGAGTTAGCCCCGCACCAAAATTAATCGCCGAGGAAGGTAAAATTGGAATCAATCTGCCTAGAAGGACATATAGGAATCCACGCTTCTCCATCCGCTTGCTAAACTGCGTCACTAACGGGAATCGCTCGAGCTTTTTCTCTACCCATGCATGTCCATAATAACGAGCAAAATAAAAAGAAGCAACGGCTCCCAAACAAGACATTATGTAATTAACAAGAAACCCTATTTTAATACCGAAAATAGCAACATTCGTACCTGCTACTACAACAAACGGAATAAACGGAAAGAACGTTTGAAAAAAAATTAAAGCCATTCCGATGATTTTACCGGGCCAACCTAAGTCCCTTAAATGTTCAGATAGCTGTCGCATATTACTGTGAGTAAGTTTAATGCCTGTAGGGTTATAAAATAAAAAGGCAATTAGGGCAACGAGCAAAATACAAATTAAAAAAACTAGCAAAATGTGTTTTCTATTTCTGTTTAACACCGACAAATTTCGACCATCCTTCCCTTAGACCAAACCATTGTAACATTTTAGAGATGGTTCAGGAAGAGAAAATTAAAGAGTTATCTAGTTATATAACAGTGAAGCACCCTATCCTATTTCTATCCGTCACATAGTTTACCCTACCTACGGAAATTTATTAGATTTGATAACTTTATTCGACATGATTTGCAAGTTGGGCTGCCATGCTCTTGTAAGTGTTAGAACGAAGCAAAAGCACCTGTCCTTAGACAGGTGCTTTTTACTATCCGATTCGAATTTGGTTGCGACCATTATTTTTGGCTTGATAGAGAGCCATATCAGCACGATAGAACAGTGATTCTACACTAATCTTATCTTCTTCCCAATTCCAATCCGAAACACCACAGGAAACGGTTACTTGCGGATTAGTTTCCTCAAGAACACGAACACGAATACGTTCTGCGATTCGAATCGTTTGAGACTTGGCCACTTGGGGTAAATAGACCGCAAGCTCTTCCCCGCCCCATCTTGCTGCAATATCACTATCCCTAATACTAGTTTTAATAATTTGACTGACCTGAATCAAGATTTTATCGCCCACCTGATGACCGTACGTGTCATTAACCCGTTTGAAATTGTCAATATCAACAACAATGAGTGAGCCGCAGAAGTCCTTCTTTTGCATCGAGTTAGCCTGTTCATCCAAATAATGACGTACATATAGTCCTGTCAAATTGTCTGTAATAACCATTCGTTTTACTTCAGCATGCAGAGAAGCATTCGTCATGGCAAGACCAATATGCCCCGAAAGAACCTGCAGCAATTTGTAGTTATCATAGGAGAAGAAATTTGGCTTGCTATGCACGACTAGAATAACGCCCTCAACTTGTCCATTCACGAGAATCGGAGAACCAATAAGTGATCTGGAGTTGGTTAATTGCATCAGCTTTGACTGGACCTTATCATTGCTCCAATAATCCGAAATAATAATCGGTTCTTTGGAAGTATAGACGACACCAGAAAAGCCTTGATCTACGGTAAAGGTCTCATGAAACATCGCAGGCAAATTAGTCGCTTGTACGATTAAATTCTCACTATTTTTATCCGCTTGCAGAATACAACTGTAATCCGCACCGAAAATACTTAAAATCTCGCTAGATGCTGAGTTAAAGATTTCGTTTAAACGCAAGCTCTGGTTTAACTGCTTGGTGATTTCATTAATAAGTCGAAGCTCGTTAATCATTAAATTGGATTGTTCATACAATTTAGCGTTTTCAAAAGCAGACCCAGCTGTATCAGCAAGCAAAGATATGAATTGCAAGTCCGAAGCGTGAATCAAATCGCTCTTAGACGTCATGTATAAAACACCATAAACACCTTGTTTGCCTGATAATGGAGCTGCTATATGACCTGTACTTGGACCACTGCTCTCGGATGAAGGTTCAAATATCACATGCCCTTCCATAAAAGCACGTGTTCGAATGTCATCCTCCGTACTTTGGAAATTCAAGGGCTTCACTGATAGATTCTTAGAGTCATTATCTTGTGAAAGCAATAAATCTACTTGCATATTGGGGTAAACGCTATGCATGCACTCAATGACTTCGGTCAACACCGAATCGACATCGATTTTGGCATGCAGCTTCTTAGAAGCCTCAAACAAAATATCATGCTTCTTAAACTCAAGTTCCCTATTTAGATGCTGCATAAACAAATGGTCGTACTTACGACGATCCTCTACGCTTTGCACACTGCCTTGGAAGGAAAGGGAAAGTATATAAAATAATTGTGTTAGTTCGTCTGCTTCTTCAAGTGTATGGGAAAATAGTCCCAAGTATAAAATTGGAATCCCTTGTGGATCTAGGACTGGAATCGAAGCCGCCAAAACGGACTTCAGTTCTTTTGCGCTCATAACTTCGCTAGTCATTATATGCATTTTGGGATTTTCAGCACATCGTGCCAACGGATTGTCATTGCGTTCAGCATAGCTCCATGATGCTCCTATCTGCAGCAATTCATCAGTAAGAAGTGTACCATGGGAGCAAGCCTTAATCACTTTCAGATCCGTATCCACGCATAGCAGTGCGGTTTGAGGCGGTAGCATCGCTTGCCCGAATTGGTGATTCCACTCATCAAAAGCATCTACCACTACATGATGACAATTGGATTCCCAATAGGAAAAGTTGCTAGAAAGAACAAGTCCTTGCCGAAGAAACTCTTCGAAGTGTTCTGCACGACTATGTTGTTTCATACTACGAAGTGATTCACTCATAGGCTCTCCTTCACCAACAAACTGTAGTCCTATTGAACCAGGCTAAATCTTACCTCATATATCATACTATTTTTCCGTGCTTATTGCACGATATTTTAGAATCACTTTAAAGGATTGAGACTTGACACATGCCCCTGTTTTTAATAAAATTAGAAGTCGAGTAACAACATGATTTCGGTGAATGCCATTTGTGATCACCCTCACTGCTTTTGCTCCTGCCAAGACAGCGGCTGAACTACTCTTGTCAGGGAATCACAATATGATTCGTAAGCAAAACCAGGCACTTGTCTTCACCCTGACATCTAGATGCTATCTACTAAACTAATTGTTGAAAAGAAGGAGTTTTTCCTAAATGTCACGTTATACAGGACCTAAATTTAAATTAAGCCGTCGTGTTGGTATTTCTTTGAGTGGAAACGGTAAAGACTTGAAACGCCCATTCCCTCCAGGTCAGCATGGCCCAGGACAACGTAAAAAAATGAGCGGCTATGGCGTTCAATTAAATGAAAAACAAAAACTTCGTCACATGTACGGTTTGAACGAGAAGCAATTCCGCAACTTGTTCGATAAAGCTTCCAAACTTAAAGGTATTTCCGGTGAGAACTTCATGATCTTGCTTGAAAGCCGTTTGGACAATCTGGTTTACCGTCTTGGTCTTTCCAACTCCCGCGCAGGTGCGCGTCAACTAGTTGCTCACGGTCACGTAACTGTGAACGGCAAAAAAGTAGATATCGCTTCTTACATCGTATCTACGGGTGACGTTATTGCTCTTCGTGAAAGAAGCAAAGGTCTTTCCGCAGTGAAAGAAGCTCTTGCTAACCGTAACTACCTGCCAACTTACCTTGAGTTCAACGACGCAAGCGTAGAAGGCAAGTACATTCGTTTGCCAGAACGTTCCGAGCTTCCACAAGAAATTGACGAGAAACAAATCGTCGAGTTCTACAGCCGTTAATAAAAGAAAGCCCCTCAGGGATTTCCCTGAGGGGCTTATTTTTTTGTTAAGCAAACTGTACAAGGTAGTAATTCTTTTTACCGCGGCGAATAATAATGTAAGACTCTCCGAGCCTACCCAAATCTCTGGTAACTGCATCGAATTGCGTTACTTTAACGCCATTGACCGTAACAGCTCCACTCTCAATATCTTGACGCGCTTGACGTTTGGATGGCGCAGCTCCTACAGAAATCAGCAAATCAACCAACGCAATGTCGTCTTGATCTATGATTGCTGATGGAACATCCTTAAACGCTTCTTCAATCTCCGTACGAGAAAGCTCCTGAATATTGCCACTGAATAAAGCTGTTGTAATGTTAAGAGCACTTTCTAACGCTTCTACACCGTGTACAAGCTTCGTAACTTCGCGAGCAAGTAATTTCTGAGCCTCTCTCTTCTCTGGCTGAGCCTGTACTTCTTCCTCAAGACGTTGAATTTCCTCATGAGAAACGAAAGTAAAATACTTTAGAAAACGGATGACATCATTGTCGGCTGTGCCCAACCAGAATTGGTAGAACTGGTAAGGAGACGTTTTGCTAGCATCCAACCAAATAGCTCCGCCCTCTGTCTTTCCGAACTTTTGACCATCACTCTTTGTCACAAGCGGCAAGGTTACCCCGTAAGCACGTTTATCTGAGGATTTACCGATAAGCTCAAGACCAGCCGTAATATTACCCCATTGGTCACTTCCACCAATTTGCACAGAGCAATTTTTCGTTTCATTGAGCTTCAGGAAATCGTAAGATTGCAGAATCATATAGCTGAACTCTGTGAAAGAAATCCCTTTGGAGATACGAGAATCAACAGAATCCTTTGCCAACATGTAATTGACGGTAAAGTTTTTGCCTACATCACGAAGGAATTCGATGACGTTCAGCGATCCAAGCCAATCGTAATTGTTGACAAGCTCTGCACTATTTTCAATTTCAGTGGAGAAGTCAAGAAAGCGTGATAACTGATTTTTGATGCTTTGTGACCAAGCCTCGACAACTTCAGGTCCGTTAAGCGTGCGCTCATTGGCTTTTCCGCTAGGATCACCAATTAGACCTGTTCCCCCGCCAACAAGTGCCAATGGAATGTGACCTGCGAGCTGAAAGCGTCTCAGCGTTAGAATGGGCAGCAAGCTGCCGATATGCAAGCTGTCCGCAGTCGGGTCAAAGCCGCAATAAAGCGTAACACGCTCCTCGTTAAGCTTTTTGTCCAAGCCCTCTCGATCCGTGATCTGATGAAGCAGACCGCGAAACTCCAAATCCTTCAAAATATCCATGTTCATCCATCTCCTTTTTCCTTAAACATACAAAAAAAGCCTTCTTATCCACAAAGGGACGAGAAGACTTGACTCGCGGTACCACCCTAATTAAAACAGTAGTTACGTACATCTATAACAAGTGTTATGTGCACGGCTAGCTATTTTCACTCAAGAACCTTTAACGGGGTTTAATCGGCAAATACTACTTGTGCAGCGAAGTTGCTGCAGGTTCCCATTCACTGCTCAAGACCGTAATTCACTAACCTGCAGGTACCGGTTCGCACCATCCACCGGCTCTCTGAGAGCATCCACAAGCTACCTACTGCTGATCTTTCAACGCATTTAATAGAAATTTATCACATGTTTCTAGGTGTTGTCAAACCATGTCGGCATCGTTTCTTCGCTTCATCATTACCGCAAAAGGTGCCAGTTATGGTATACTATTAGGGTTCATGTAAGGAGGATATTGGAACTTATGCGCAATTTTTTCGCTAAATGGAATCGCCCTTGGGTGAGGACTACATTCAAAGTAACTTGGATTACCTTAAAATGGACCATCATTAGTGCTTTTTTGGCGGGAATCGTCGGTGGATCCGCGGCATTTGGGTATGTAAGTGCCTTAGTCAAAAAAGATCCTGTACGCACCGAAGAATCCATACGTCAGCAGATGCAGGAAAATGCAGTCACAGGCTTCGCTTACTTCAATGACGATACCGTCATAGGGCAATTGCGAACTGAAGAAGACCGTCGTCTCGCTCAACTAGATGACATTCCGCAACTTCTGTTAGACGCTGTCCTTGCCATTGAAGACAAAGACTTCTACAACCATCGCGGGATCGATATCCGCGGACTTTATCGCGCAGTCACACAGAAGCTGCTGAACGAGGAAGTTCAAACAGGCGGCAGTACGATTACGCAACAGCTTGCCAGAAGGGTATTTCTTACACTAGACCGCGATGATGGCCGTAAAGCAAGAGAGCTGCTGCTCGCGCTGCGGATGGAACGCCTAATGTCCAAGGATGAAATTTTGCTCGCTTATTTGAACAAAATTCCTTATGGCAATGGCGCGACAGGCTATAATCTTTATGGAATTAAAGCAGCTGCCAAAGGCCTCTTCAACATCGACGATCTGGATAAGTTAAACGTTGCTCAAGCCGCTTATTTAGCAGGTCTGCCGCAATCCCCATCGCAGTACTCTGCTTTCACGAGTAAGCCCGAATTTGATGAAGATGGGTTCAAAAAAGCGGTTACACGTGAACAATTAGTTCTCAAACGGATGTTAGAAGAAAAGAAAATTACGAACGAACAGTACCAAGAAGCACTTAAGTTTGATCTCAAAGCTTCCATGCCCGCTGCAGCTCAGAAGGCTTATACAACCTATCCTTACCTAATGATTGAAACAGAAAAAGAAGCAGCGGAAATTTTGTTAAAGATCCAGAAGCCTGATCTTGATCCTAAGAAAAATCAGGCTGCATATAACGAAGCGTTAAAAGGCATACATACTCAGCTCTTACGTGGTGGATATCAAATCTATACAACCATAGATAAGACGATTTATGATTCCATGCATGAAATATCGAGCAACGATAAAAACTTCGCCCCTACGGATGATAAAAAAGGCATGGAACAAGTTGGCGCCATCATGATCGATTCCAAATCCGGAGCTATTAAAGGGATGATTGAGGGCCGCAATTTCTTCGAAGAGCAGCTCAATCACGCCACACAAGCATTCAGACAGCCTGGATCAACCATGAAGCCAATTGCCGCTTATATACCAGCTTTAGAGAAAGGGGCCATTCAACCAGCTAGTATCGTTGATGATATCCCTATTATTCTAAAAGACGGTGTCAAAGGCTTTCATCTTCCAGAAAACTGGGATCACAAGTTTCATGGATTAATGACAGCAAGAAAAGCTCTAAACCAGTCTTACAACATCCCTGCCATCGATATATTTTTGAATAAAGTAGGAATTAATGACTCCTGGGATTTTGCAAAAAAACTCGGTATTACGTCCATTCAAAAAGAAGATTATTATGCGCAGACCGGTGTAATCGGCGGTTTAAGCAAGGGAACTTCCGTGAGAGAACTGACTGGCGCTTATGCTTCTATTCCGAATAAAGGCGTATTTAATGATACGTTTATGATTCGAGAAATCAAAGATTCGAATGGCAAAACGATTTATACACATGATCTGAAGCCAACCCCTGTCTACTCACCACAAAGCGCGTATCTGATTACAGATATGATGAAAACGGTGATTAGCCAAGGTACAGCGACAGATTTGATGAAAAACTATAAATCATACGGCAAAATTGAGATTTCAGGCAAAACAGGCTCTACGCAGGATGATGCTGATGCTTGGTTTATGGGCTTTACCCCAGATATTACGGTTGGCGTATGGATCGGCTATGATCAACCGATTAATAAATTATCATCGTCGACGAAATCATCGCAAACGCATCAAACCTATCACGCCAAAGATATTTGGGCACTCATCATGAACCGAACGATCGAACAAAAACCGGAGCTATTCCCTACCAAAACTTTTGCCAAACCGGATGGAATTGTCTCGGCAACCGTATCCAGCTTATCAGGCAAGCTGCCGAGTGAATTAACATCCAAGTCAGATCTTCTAGTTACTGATCTTTTCAACAAAAAATATGTACCTACGGAAGTCGACAATGTGATGGTACGGATGAAAATCAGCTCATTTAACGGACTGAATTACATGGCGCAAGACAATACGCCTGCAGATTTCGTGCAAGAGAAAACCGTCATTAAAAGGCAAAAATCGATCAGTCAATTGCTCAAAGAAATCGAAGTAGCGATGAGTAAACTTCCTGAAAAAAGCCGTAAGCCGATCGATAATTATAAGCCTACAGATTATGACGATGATGCGCCATCCGAAGTTGACCCTCGGGTTGATGACGGTAAAGAGCCTGCGGCACCAACGAACGTTGTAACAACCAAGTCCGGTGACACGGCAACGATTGCCTTCCAGGCAAGTCCGAATCCCGATATCGTCGGCTATCGCATATATCGTTCCGATAACCGCGGCAAATTCCAGCTCATGGGCGGCAAAGTTGTCTTAGCAGGAGCTGAGACCAAATTTATTGATCAAATCCCTGGGTCTAGCTTAATCGGTTATTATGTGACAGCAGTTGATGTGGCGGGGAAAGAATCGGTACCTAGCCGTTCCTCCTATACAGATGGTAGCTCGCTAGATTCATTGTTCGTACCCTCTGTCGATGGCAATCAAATTCCAGGAACTACTAACCCTCCAACAGGCTCCAATGGTGGAATCGGTGAACCCATTGGAACCGACAAACCTAACAATGGAAGCACAAAGGACCTGCCTGCCGCACCAACCGGTATTAAAGCCAAAGCTGATGGCGCAGGTGTGATGTTAACCTGGAAAGCCAATGCGTCCAAGGATAAAGTAAAACAGTATAATGTTTATTTTAGTGACAAAGAAAAAGGAACGTTTAAGAAGCTTGGTTCTGTTGATGAAGCAACCGAATTTCATTATTACGCAGCAGCTTACAACGGTTATTACAAAGTAACTGCTGTCAACGATGTGGGCGAATCTAAGCCATCGGCTGCTATCGCCTATAATAACTAAATCACTGCTTAGAAAGACCCGGGTACCCGGGTCTTTTTTAATTTCAAAAAGCTTCTATGTACGCAATAAAAAACCTTCCTCACACCATAGATCTGGTGCAAAGAAGGCTTGAATGCCTTAGTCTTCAATCGTCGATAAGTCGCCTGTCGGCAAATTGAGCTCCCAAGCTTTAAGAACACGGCGCATAATTTTACCACTGCGTGTCTTAGGAAGCTTGTCTTTAAATTCAATTTCACGAGGAGCTGCGTGGGCAGAAAGCCCTTCTTTAACAAATTTGGAAATGTCCGCTTTGAGCTCATCAGATGGTGTGAAGCCTTCACGCAGGGCGATAAACGCTTTAATGATCTCTCCACGCATCGGGTCAGGCTTACCAATAACTCCAGCCTCTGCAACCGCAGGATGCTCAACGAGCTTGCTCTCCACCTCGAAAGGACCTACCCTCTCGCCTGCTGTGTTAATCACATCATCCACACGGCCTTGGAACCAGAAGTACCCCTCTTCATCCTGATAGGCCGAGTCACCGGAAACGTACCAGCCTGTCAAACGGAAATATTCTTCGTATTTAGATGGATTATTCCATATCTTACGCATCATCGAAGGCCATGGCGTTTTGATAGCTAGGTTCCCCATCCGATTAGGAGGCAGAATGTTCCCTGCATCATCAATAATAGCCGCTTCGACACCCGGAATTGGCCGCCCCATTGAACCAGGCTTAATTGTCATGGATGGATAGTTACAGATGAGTTGTCCACCTGTTTCTGTCATCCACCAAGTGTCATGTATACGTTGGTTATAAACTTTTAGCCCCCAACGTACAACTTCGGGATTTAACGGTTCGCCTACGCTAAGTACGTGACGAAGCGAGGACAGATCAAACCCAGTAACAACATCATCACCAGCACCCATCAACATACGGAAAGCAGTTGGCGCACTGTACCAAACGGTTACTTTATATTTCTGAAGCGTATTATACCAATCTTGGGGACTGAAGCGTCCGCCGCGAATGACATTCGTTGCCCCATTTAACCATGGAGCAAAGATCCCATAGGAAGTTCCCGTTACCCAACCTGGATCCGCTGTACACCAGTAAATATCGTCCTCTTGAAGATCTAATACAATCTTACCTGTATAATAATGTTGAAGCATGGCATTTTGAACGTGATAGACACCCTTTGGTTTACCCGTTGAGCCCGACGTATAATGGATAATTAATCCATCCTCACGATCCAGCCACTCGATGTCAAGTTCTGTTGAAGCGTTTTCCATCTCTTTGTAGAAATCAACCTGTCCCTCAGCTAGCTCCACATTTTCGCCAACGAGAATGACGTGCTTCAAATGTGGCAGTTCATTATAAGGAACACGCGATAGTAAACTTGGTGTCGTAATAATCGCTACGGCTTCACTATCTTCCAAGCGGTCTCTGACAGCTGTTTCCATGAAAGCCTCAAATAATGGCCCAACAACAGCACCTACTTTGAGAGTTCCAAGTAAGGAATAGTAAAGTTCCGGCGTACGTGGCATGAAAATAAAGACGCGCTCGCCTTTACCAACGCCAAGACCTCGAAGCACATTACCAAACTGATTAGATTTCGCTTTCATTTGTCCATAAGTGATTGCTTCTTCTCGCTGACTATCGCTGTAATAAAGTGCGATTTTATCCTTTTTGGATGAGTCAGCATGACGGTCAATCGCTTCATATGCCATGTTAACTTTACCTGTTTCATACCAGGAAAAGCTTTTCTCGATGTCTTTCCAGTCAAATGCCGCATGTGTTTCTTCATAATTCTTCATGTTAGGATTAGTGGATACAGCTTCAATGAGTTCAACTTTCATTTGATCCATGTACGTAAAACCCTCCTCACGTGGTAAACCGCTTTCATTTTACTGACGATTTCAAGCAAAATGTGATCGATTTTTGACATATTCTATTATATCATACTAGGAAATATTCGCCTACGTTAAAAATTCGTCTTTTAATTCAAACTAAAGTTTGGTATAAGAATACTATGACCTACCGGAAAAGGAAACGTTCATCATGCTTTTTTTCAAAAGGAGAGCTAAGGTTATGCAGCATATCAAAATATACCACTCACACAGCTTGCGCGCAGCTCCCAATCAACCTGAAATTATCATAGAAGGCCCTGTTTCAGCAGAAACCTTGCAGGAGCTTATTATGCATACCAAATTAGATGCGTTCCGCAGACCCAAGGAGCAGTTAGAAGCACTAGTTGAAATCGCACAATTACCTGAAGGACGTATCATCATTGCCAGAGACGGCTCTACCATTGTAGGCTATGTCACCTTTCACTATCCAGATGAGATTGAGCGTTGGTCACAGGGGCATATGCAGGACTTAATTGAACTGGGCGCCATAGAAGTTGCAGACGACTACCGATCCATTGGATTAGGGAAAAAGATGATTCGACTCGCTTTCGAAGATGAGCAGATGGAGAATATCATCTGTTTCACCACGGAGTATTATTGGCATTGGGACTTGGAAACAAGCAAATTAACAGTCTGGGAATACCGTCAAATGATGGAGAAGCTAATGAAAAGCGTCGACATGATCTGGTTCGCTACGGACGACCCAGAAATCTGCTCACATCCAGCCAACTGTCTTATGGTAAGAATCGGCAAAAAGGTGCCGATCTCTTCCGTTGAACAGTTTGATCGCATTCGTTTTCAGCAGCGTTTCATGTATTAATTTCTAAGTAATCGCGGGATTTCTAGGGCTTCAAGCGAAATGTTAGTCCATTCGGGGGAATAGGGATATGAACAAGAAGGCAAGTCCTGTCTTTATCTATGATGATCAAGAAATTCAATATAAATTTAATGAAAATCACCCGTTCAATCAAGATCGTCTTACGATGACGGTGGATCTGCTGCGAAAAGCCGGCGCGCTCCCTGATAGCGCGCTTCGGGCTCCTCGTTCCGCGACAGATAGCGAACTGCTGCGGGTTCATTCACCCGCTTACATCGAAGCTGTGAAAGCGCTTAGCTGTTCCGTGCCGGATGCCGCCTGGGTCCGAGAAGCAACGCGCTTCGGACTGGACACCGATGACACGCCTTACTTCGCCGGGATGCACGATACTACGGCGAAGGTCGTAGGCGGCTCCATCACCGCAGTCGAGTTGGTGATGTCCGGTAAGGCTCCGCACGCCCTTCACCTGGGCGGCGGATTGCACCACGCCCTGCAAAGCAAGGGCGCAGGCTTCTGCGTCTACAACGACGCGTCAGCGGCGATTGCGCACGCCAAAGAGATGTACGGCGCAAAAGTGCTGTACATCGACACAGATGTGCATCATGGTGATGGCGTACAGTGGGGCTTCTACGCCGATCCTCAGGTATGCACACTTTCGATCCACGAGACGGGGAAATATTTATTCCCCGGCACGGGCGCCGTGAACGAACGCGGCGAAGGCGACGCGTTCGGCACGAACATTAACATGCCGGTGGAGCCCTACACCGAAGATGAGTCGTGGCTGGAGTGCTTCAGCGAGGTGCTCACCGAGACGATTCGAAGCTTCCAGCCAGACGTCATTATCTCGCAGCATGGGTGCGACGCCCATGCTTTCGACCCGCTCGCGCATGTCCATTGCTCCATGCGCGTGTACAAGGCTATGCCCGAGCTAATCCACTCCCTTGCGCACAAGTGGTGCGAAGGGCGCTGGATAGCGCTCGGGGGCGGCGGGTACGACATCTGGCGTGTCGTACCGCGGGCTTGGAGCCTGCTCTGGCTCGTCATGAGCGAGCAGGCAATCCTAGATCAGCTGGAGGCGCAGCCCCAGCTGAAGCTGCCTCAGGCGTGGCTAGACGCCTGGCAGAGCAAGAGCCCGGTCCAGCTGGTGGATACGTGGCTGGACCCTGTGGAGGCTTGGGCGCCAATTCCAAGGCGCCAAGCGATTGCCGAGAAGAACCGGCAAACGAAAGAACTCGCCATGATGTATTTGAAGTAAAAATAAAAGCTCAGAACCGCCATTTCGGCGAAATTCTGAGCTTTTTTTATTCTTGCTTATAGATGTTTCACGATATCCTCAACCATTTTATACGAATTCTCAGATGCCTGGACTGTAAACTCAGCAAAGTTAACATGAGCTGACCCATCTGCTTTATCAGACATCGATCGCAGCACGACATATGGAGTGGCATTCATCGAGCAAACTTGAGCAACCGAAGCCCCTTCCATTTCAACACACACGCCGCCAAGCTCATCATACAGGCTAGCAACAGCTTCCCTGCTTGCAATAAACTGGTCCCCAGAGAGTACTCTCCCCTTTTTGACCTTGCCTGCAAACAGTTTTTCACCCGAAGCTACAGCCAACTCAACAAGCTTGCTATCCGCTTCGAAGATGGATTTCGCTTCATAAGGGATGACGCCGCGAGGAAATCCAAGTGGTGTAACATCCATATCATGCTGCATGCATTCACTCGATATCACGAGATCCCCGATATTCAGCGCTGGATCTAATGCTCCCGCTACTCCTGTAAAAATAACGGCTTCGACACCGAAGTTATCAATTAAAATTTGGGTTGTCACCGCCGCATTCACTTTCCCTACACCTGTCCGGCACACGACAACTTCCTTGTCAAAATACGTACCTTCACGAAACGTAATGCCAGCTTTGATCGTTTCACGCACATCCGTCATATGCGAAACTAGAAGCTCTATTTCTTCATTCATCGCTCCGATTAGAGCAATTTTATTCCATGTCATTTCATTATCCTCTTTCCCTTATCAACATGAGAAAACCTCTACGGAGATCACTCCCAAAGGAATGACCTCGCTTAGAGGTTTGTTTTGATTAAGATTGTGTAACGGAATTGCGGTAAATAACTTCGTGCGGCAGGATAACCTGCATATGATCCGTTGACTCTTTATTCATCAACTTCGTTAGAAGACGCATCGACACGGCGCCGATATCATACATCGGTTGGGCTACTGTCGTTAAAGTCGGTCTAACCATGGAAGCCATGCGGATATTGTCCACACTAATGACGGCGATATCTTGCGGTACTCTGAGTCCATTGTCTTGAATCGTATGAATGGCGCCAATCGCCATCTCGTCTGTAGCGGAGAAGATCGCTGTTGGTCTTGGTGAAAGCTCCAAGAAATAGTTCACAGCGTCTACACTTGACTCATAACGATAGTTCCCAATGCGAACATATTCATCACGCAGTGGAATACCTGCTTCATCCAATGCTTTTTTGTAACCTTGATAACGCGCAAATCCATTCGCTGGATCATGCAGCGTTCCGGATATCATCGCAATGTCACGATGACCGGCTTTAATAAGTACATTTACAGCATCGAAAGCAGCTTCCTCGTGATCGATATCAACGGATGCCATCGCTTGGTTCTCATCCTTCGTGCCGCATAAAACGACAGGTACGGAAGACGTACGGAATGCCTGTGTATGTTCCTCTGTTACTACGCCACCCATGAAGAGCAATCCATCAACCTGCTTCTCAAGCAAGGTGTTAATAACACGAATTTCTTTTTCTTTCTTCTTGTCCGCATTACACAAAATGATGTTGTAATGGTACATATTGGCAATATCCTCAATCCCACGTGCTACTTCAGCAAAAATGGAATTGGAAATATCGGGAATGACAACACCAACTGTCGTTGTCTTCTTACTAGCTAAACCCCTCGCTACCGCATTAGGGCGGTAACCGAGCCGCTCAATGGCTTCAAAAACCTTCTTACGTGTTTGTGGCTTAACGTTAGGATTGTTGTTTACAACCCTAGAAACGGTTGCCATCGAAACTCCTGCTTCTCTTGCTACATCATAAATGGTTACGGTCACGGTTACTCTCTCCATTTTCAAAAGTATTCTGCGATCCTAGTATATTATCGTTATGATACGACAAATTAATCCATCTTGCAATGTATATTGAAAATGCTTTGAAAATAATTTCAATGTTTTTCAAAAGATGTACACATTATGTATAAAAGCCAACCCCCATTGGGATTGGCCACATACTGCTTATGTCGATATTGCACTCTGTGTGATTTGTGATAACCGCTTGCGAATTTCTTCGGTCCATGGTTCATCACCCAGCGATTGTGCCAGCAATAAGATGTCCAAAAGTTCATTGATTCGTTCTTCAACGATCTTTTCCATGGAATCATTCATATGCTCTTTTTCAGTCACCTTCAGCAGCAGAAAAGCAACTTCCGAAAGTTCATGAAAAAAGAGCTGCTGCTTCTCAGGCTTACTCCCCAGCCTACCGATTAAACCGGTAAGTTCGGGTTTGACATGAGGAACAACTTCACTGCGACCACATGCTTCACATGAGTAAATAGGCACATTTTCAATGTCGACTTTGTTCTGATAAATAACCGTACGAAGACGAAGGTTCATCGTGCGTCCGCACTTACAATACTTTTGCATTCTAACACTCCTTCACTGGCGGGCGGCATGTACATGAGTTGCTTGTACTATGATATTCTACGATTTTAATCGATTTCCTGCCGAATGAAGAGTAGTAGTTTTTGCCACCTATGGTAGTTGAATGTTACTTTTCCTGTTCTTTATTAAATTGAATAAGCTCATCCACAAAACGCTTGGAAAATGCAGGAAGATCTGGCGGGCGACGCCCCGAAATGATGTTGCGATCAACAACTACTTCTTCGTCCAACCAAGTTGCTCCCGCATTTTCAAGATCATCTCGAATGCCTGGCGTAGACGTCATCGTGTACCCCTTTACGATTTTCGCCGAAATCAGCACCCAACCTGCATGACAGATTTGAGCAATCGGTTTAACTGCCGCGTGAAACTCCTGCGTTAGACGAATCACGTCCGGATAACGACGAAGCTTATCAGGCGCCCATCCTCCTGGAACATAAAGGCCGATGTAATCGGAAGACTTTACTTCATCGAAGGCATAGTCTGTCGTAATGGGTACGCCATATTTACCGTGATACACTGTTTTTGCCTTTGGACCGACAATATCCACAATGACCCCGGATTCACGCAACCGTAGAACGGGATACCACATTTCCAAGTCTTCAAATTCTTCATCAACAAATGCTAATACTTTCGTTCCTGTCAATTCCATGCTAATTTCCTCCTACAATGGATTCTGTTTGTTCGGTTTGAGCAAGCAGTTCTATGATCTCGTCACTTGTTTTACAAACTAAAATTTCATTGACTAGCTGTTTGCATTTCTTAGCGTCACTGCTTAGTAATCGGTGTTTAACTTGTAATAGTGTCTGCACCGAAATACTTAGTTCTTCTATTCCCAATCCTAGCCATATCGGAAGCGCTCGGATGTCACCCGCCATTTCACCACAAACGCCTACGGGAATTCCTACACTTTTGGCCGAGTCGATCACATGTTTGAGTAGCCTAATAACTGCCGGATGATAGGGATTATATAAATGCGCGATGTTTTCATTCATCCTGTCCACAGCTAAAACATATTGAACAAGATCGTTCGTTCCAATGCTCATAAAATTCACTTCACTTGCAAGGACATCCGCGATGAGAGCTGCGGCGGGTACTTCAATCGTTAATCCAACTTCGATATTTGCATTATATGGCAAGCCTTGTGCTTGTAATTCGGCCTTGGCCTTCTCGAGCAGAGCTTTAGCCTGACGCACCTCATCCAAGGAAGTAACCATAGGATACATAATTTTCACGTTACCGTAGTGGCTGGCCCTTAGAATCGCTCTAAGCTGTGTCATAAATAGGTCTTTACGGTCCAGCGAGATACGAATCGCCCGATACCCCAGAAATGGATTATCTTCTTTTGCAAGCGGCAAATAATCGAGCTTTTTATCTCCGCCAATATCGAGCGTTCGGATTACAATGGGACGGCCTTTCAGCTGCCTGGCTGCGTGACGATAAACTTCATACTGTTCGTCTTCGCTGGGCAGCGAATCGCGGTCCATGTAAAGATATTCCGTCCGGAACAAACCTACCCCAGAAGCCCCGTTACGTAAAACCTGATCGATCTCCAACACGGAATTGATATTGGCATGTAAATTCACATAGCTCTTGTCCAACGTCACCGGGGCAACGTCAGCTATCTCTTGCAAGCTTTCTTTGAACTCGAGCCAATTCTTTTTGCGTGCTTGATACCGCTCAATTGTTATTTTATCAGGATTGATGTATAAGGTACCCTCTTGTCCATCGATAATCAGGAAATCGCCATTTTGAATGGGTCGCAGAAGCTTCCCTTCCAAACCAAGCACATACGGTACGGACATTGCTCTTGCCATAATGGATACGTGCGAATGCGTGCCACCGAGAATCGTTAACAGACCAAGCACATTAGCCGGCTCCAAGTGAGCCAATTGAGATGGCGTTAGCTCTTTGGCGACCAATATGTAAGGATGATCGATCGGTGGTACCGTTGAGCTTGTATCGCCAAGCAAGTGCTTCAGAAGCCGGTTTCCGACATCTTTAATATCAAGCGCTCGTTCCTTCATATATTCGTCGTCAATGAGATTAAACATATCGACAAATTTATCGATAACTTCTTTTACAGCAACTTCTGCCGCCTTGTACTGCAGCTCAATAATCCCTTGAATTTCGTTCATAAAAATGGGATCTTCCAAAATCGCCAAATGTGCATCAAAAATATAGGCTTGATCTTGTCCAACAACATCCTTAATCTCTTGCTTAATGATCTCAAGCTCGTCTTTGGAAGATCGAATACCATCATACAAACGTTCAAATTCATATGACAAATCGGTGACATCAATCATTTTCTCAGGAAAATCCCACTCCCAGGTAGGTATGACAAAAGCCTGACCCATCGCAATCCCTGAAGACGCTCCTATTCCTCTGATCATCCATTCGTCCCCCCCGTTTGTTTAGTAGGCTTTAGGACAACCGACATCACAGAACCTTGGCCTTTTTTGACAGCTTTAAATGGAGCAAAGCTCCAAGATTTAACAAGATCGGGATTTGTAATAATCATCGGTGTCGCCATCGATGAGGCGAATTTTTTAACTTTATTATAGTTAAACTTAACAAGCAGTTGCCCCGGTTCCACGTGATCTCCTTCTTTTACAACCGCATTAAAACATTTGCCCGGCAAACTAGACGTATCAATGCCAATGTGCAGCAGGACCTCCAAACCTTCCTCGGTCAAGATGCCAAGGGCATGCATGGTCGGATAAATGTGCATAATGGTCCCCGCAACAGGAGAAACCAGTTCTCCCTTCTCGGGAATAAAAGCAACGCCGTTTCCAACCAAACGCGAAGCAAAGATACGATCTGGCACTTCTTCAATCGGGATCATGCGTCCTTGCATTGGCGAAGTAAATAACACGACATGAATATCCTTGCGTAATACTTTCATAATCTCTTCACGAATTAGCTCTGAGAATGTTCCGAACACGACCTGAACATTGCCTCCTCCAAGACGGATGACGCCTGCTGCTCCTAAGTGTCGTAATGCCGTGATGTCCATCAAACGATCATTGACAAGTGTAAGACGCAATCTGGTAATGCAGGCTTCAATCTTCTTAATATTGTCTTTCCCACCGAGTGCTTGCAAAATAAGTGGAGATCGATATGGAATATCGCCAGCCCACTCTTCGAGTGAGGAGCCTTCTTCTCTACCAGGCGTAGGAATCTGAAACCGCCGTATAGCCCAGCGGAACAAGAAATAATAGAGAAGTCCATAAACGATACCGATCGGTATGAGCAATAAACCGTTATGCGATAGGTGCAAATTAATGACATAGTCGATGGCCCCGGCTGAATAAGAAAAACCGTGTTGAATATTTAATTCATAAGCCAACCACATGGCCGCTCCAGACAAAATCGCATGAATAACAAATAAATATGGAGCTACAAAAAGAAAGGCAAATTCAATAGGCTCAGTAACGCCAGTTAAAAAAGAAGCTAGCGCTGCAGTCAAGAATGTCGCCTTAATCTTCGGCTTCAAATCTTCCCGCGCTTCCCCAATTATCGCAAATGCGATTGCTGGGAGGGCAAACATCATAATGGGATATAATCCGGCCATATACATACCTGCTGTCGGATCTCCGGCAAAATACCTAGGTAAATCCCCATAAGCCATATGTCCCGTTGGCGTCTGATAAGCACCTACTTGAAACCAGAAAAAGTTATTCAAAATATGATGCAAACCCGACGGTACGAGAAGACGATGCGCGATACCATAGATAAAGGCACCTACACCGCCCAATCCAAGCAGCCAATTGGAGAGCTTGCCCATCCCCATTTCTAAGTAGGGTCCAATAACGATCATAATATAAGACACTACAAGCGTGGACAGTCCCATAATAAGCGGAACTATGCGGGGGCCACCGAAAAATTGTATGTATTCCGGGAGTTTAATCTCTTTACAGCGATGGTAAATAATAGCAGCCAGTAATCCGATTAATATCCCACCTGGTACACCCAGTTGAAATTGAGTCCCCAGCTCATGTTCAATTAGTCTCGTGAACATAAAATAGCCCAGCATGGCTGATAAACCAGCAATCCCTGCGCTTTCTGTAAGACCAAGCGCCACACCAACAGCGAATATGATTGGAATATAATCGAAGACCGTATTCCCAGCCAACAGCAGCATATCCCCTAAGCTAGATGCGTGAATGACATCCCAAGGTAGATCCCCTAGACGAAGCAACACAGCAGCGATAGGAAGCGCAATGGTAGGCAGCATTAATGAGCGGCCAAGCTGTTGTAAGTTCCCCATCCAGTTCAAACGTATGCTACCTCCTAAAAGTTTTGCTTTAGCAAAACAGACATCGTAAGCATAAGCTTAGCGTTTTCGCAGAAAACTTGCATCGTAAGATAAGCTCTCTTTTATTAAATCGTAAAGCTTGTTAGTCTGTTTGTCAAAATAAAATAAGCAGGTCGGCGTTCGACCTGCTCGTAAACTCATTCGAAACGGTCCCCCTATTAAAACGAGGGATTGGATCCGAATTGTTGCCCCATACCTGAAGTATTAAATCCGGTATTAAAAGATTGAAGCGATTGTTGTGGCATGTTTTGCTGCATGCTTTGCTGTGATCCATAGCCACTTTGGAAGGATTGCTGAGAAGGTGTCGAGGAATCACCACGCTTATACGCATCATGCCCAGGTTGATTTCCACGATAGTTCGCCATGTGAAAAGCGTTTGGAGAAACATTAGCTTGTGCAAAAGGTTGTTGATTCATCTGTACCGAGCTGCTGAACTGACTAGGAATAAACGGTTGTTGTTGGGGAACGGCATAACCAAATTGCTGAGATTCGTTAGAAGCAAATTGGTTGTTCATTGGGATATAGGAGGAATATCCGCTTTGGAAGCTTGATTGTTGCTGTTGAGCAGGCGTTGAAGAATCGCTGCGTTTGTAAGCATCATGGCCTGGTTGATTTCCGCGATAATTCGCAGTGTGAAAAGACTCTGGAGAAGTTGCTTGAGATACTTGAGAATTCATTTGGTTGAATCCTTGGTTGATTCCTTGATTGTATCCCTGGTTAGTTTGACCAGCGTTAGATTGATTATAGAAAGATTGTACAGCCCCAATCGGTTGGTACTGTTTTTGGTAACCTTGGTATTGCGAATTATTCCCCTGAAAACCTTGTGAAGATTGATAACCTTGGGAAGCATTCCCAAAGCTGTTGTTATTGTTGTACATGTGTAAATCCTCCTCAGACTCTCATTATTTTTGGACACCTTTTTTGGGGCCTTTTTTATTCTCTCCGCTTGTTGATTTTTTATTTATGGAAGCCATTGGGATGTTCCTTAGAAAATTGACTATCAATTATCGGCTATGCCATAATTCTTTTGTATCCCATTCTCTTTGTAGGAGGAGTTACCGTAATGACATACGACGTTATCATAATTGGAGCAGGCCCAGCAGGATCTAGTGCAGCCCTATTCACGGCAAAAGCAGGTAAAAAGACGCTTGTCATTGACAACAATCAAAGCGTTACTAAACGAGCATGGGTCGAGAATCATTATGGCGTAGAAGCGATAGCGGGTCCTGATTTAGTCGAAATCGGGAAGAAACAAGCAGCTAAATTCGGGACTGAATTCGTACAAGGCAAAGCGGAACAATTGGCAAAAACCGAAGATGGTTTCCAGGTAACGACGGATAACGGGGTTTATGAAGGAAAGCATGTTATTCTTGCAACAGGGCTATCCGTTGAGCTTGCTGAAGCTTCGGGCATTCAGACGAGGCCAGGAACAGAACCACGCATCAAAACTGTCGTTGATGCTGATGCACAAGGCAACTCTAGCCTTAAAGGTGTATGGGCAGCAGGTACCACAGCTGGCGTCAGTATGCATACAATTGTTACGGCCGGTGATGGTGCTAAAGTCGCAATTAATGTGATTAGCGAATTAAATGGTGAACGGTACGTCGACCATGATATATTAAAAGCTTAGTTCCTAACATACAGAAAAACCGCTTCTCCCTTACCTATTTGGTAAGAGAAAAGCGGTTTTTTAGCTTTGCCCAAAATGCGTTAATTTTAGTTATTTCTAGGATTTAGAATCGCATCTTCTACTTTAATACAGCGGTCCATAATGACTTCTAATCCGGCTTCGCTAGCAATACGTCCGGCTTCTTCATTTACAATATCGAGCTGGAGCCAGAAAACCTTCGCTTTAATTTTAACGGCTTCTTCAGCGACAGGAACCACTTGATCTGCACGGCGAAACACATTGACGATATCTACAGGTTCAGGAATATCAGATAAAGAAGCGTAGCACTTCTCACCCAGTATTTCAGTAGCGTTCGGATTGACAGGAATGATCCGGTATCCTCTGCTTTGCATAGCCGCGGAAACCATATACGATGTACGGTCTGGTTTATCAGATAAACCCACTACGGCAATATTACCTGCACTCGCTAGGATCTCTTTAATGTGCTCTCTTGTTGGATTTTCAAAAGTCGTCATCAGTTTCCCTCCTATTTCTTCAAGTACGTGAGACCTTGTTTCCCCATTGCGGTCCAACTGTCGATAAACTGACTTTTGTTTACCTGCACTTGCTTTTTCCCGCTTAATGGATCATTCAAGTATACATTATTCTCATCATATCCTACCAATAATACAGCATGTTCAGCATATGTCGTCTTGATAGGTCCCTTAGGTGAATCCCAAGTTACCCATTTGTAAGGTAGGTTGAAATCAATCGTGGTCCAAATAATAACCGGAATATCATTCGCAATCTGCTGCTCATACAGCTCGAAAGACTCGCCTGTAATGTCAATGGCTTGAGGTATATACGATTTCAACAGTGGAAATAGTCCGGCATGATAGATGCCAAAACCTCTTTGCTTCCGAGTGACATCGCCTACGAAACCTGTATTAGGATTTCCCCAATAAGCAATTGTACCGTCCGCATTTAAAGTGGCTGGTGTGTCATCCTTAGGCATTTCTGCAGCAAGTTCCATTTTGCTTTTTGTAATACCATGATACTGCAGCAGCATCGTTAAACTTGTAATTTCACAACCTGCTGGCAGTTCTGGCAGTTGAGCAAAGACAGGTGCATCAATCATTGCTGATTTTTTTATCTGGATAGCTGGCGGCGGAGAAGCAACCTCATTTACTTTCACGGAAGCTGTAGGCTTGGCAGCAAGTATCGCAGGACTGGACGCAAATAACGCTGGTTCTTTACCAGTCGCTTTAGCATACAGCAATACAGCAAATACACTGCTTGCAAACACAAGCCCAGCAACGAGGAAGAAACCGAACGTCACCTTTAAACCCTGCCAAATAATCGTCATGCTGACTCACCCATTCGTTGTTTTGGGAATCTATGTCTCACTCACAAGTTCAACCTGAGCACCAATGGAACGTAAATGGTCAAAGTACTGCGGGTAGGACTTGGCCACATGATGGGCATCATGAATGATCAAACCCTTCTCAGAACGAAGACCTACAACAGTTAAAGCCATAATCACTCTGTGATCAAAATGAGCATTAATTTCGACTCCGCCTGTAACACCTTGTGGTTTACCATGCACGATGATTTCACTTTGGCGTTCTTCTACATCAGCTCCGGCTTTACGCAGCTCGTTCAAATAATCAGTGATACGGTCGCACTCTTTATAGCGTAAATTTTCGACATTGTAGAAACGGGACGTACCTTCTGCAAATACAGCTGCTGCAACCATAGCTAGTACGGCATCTGTAAAGTGATCCCCGTCAAACTCACCAGCAACCAGCTTCTGGTTGCCTTTCACATGCACAACACCATTGTCATGAGTTAAATTAACACCCATTGCTCGCAGGACATCCACACAAGCCTTCTCACCCTGCTTGCTATTCTCTTCGAGACGAAGAACGCGTACATCAGAATTCGTTACAGCCGCAGCTGCTAGAATCGCAGCAGAGCCCGGGTAATCGCCTTGAATGACATATTCTTTGGCTTGATAGGATTGTCTACCTGGAATGCGGTAGTGCATAAGGTCTTCGCTGGCGTGCACAATAATTCCAGCCTGTTCTAATACTTCTAGTGTTTGACCTACTATAATTTTGGATTTCAAATCATGCAGCACTTCAATCTCACTATCCTCTTCTAGCAGAGGTGTCATAAATAAGAGAGAGCTTAAGAACTGGGAACTCACATTACCTGAAACAGTGAGCTTGCCACCGCGTGGTTGTCCCCCTTTAATAGTTATCGGCAGACGTCCGTTAGAATGTTGTACTTCCACACCCATTTGTTGCAAAGTATCAATGAGATCATCATGCGGGCGCTTGCCCAAAGATTCGGGATATGTGTTTACAAATGTCACATCAGGACAAAATGCGGCTGTGGACATCAAAAAGCGAAGTACAGCTCCGGCATTTCCTACATTAAGTTCAGAAACATTCTTGGGATGCTTACCAAAACCCGTAATAACGATTTTCTCATCATCTTCTTCAATAATTGCGCCCAAATCACGAACACAACGTCTCATGGCATCACTATCTTCACTATGAGCCGGATAATAGATGGTGCTCGTCCCGTTTGCAAGTGCTCCAATTAGCAAATAGCGGGTTGTGTAGTTTTTGGAAGAGAGAGCGTTTATTTCCCCTTGTAGATGGGCGGTTGGTTTCACGATGGCTTTCATGTCGTTGATATCTCCTTCGTAAGAGTTTATATGTAATATCCGAGGAAAGTCAGTAGAATTCCACCGGTATAACTGAGTAGTGTATATAGGATCCAAGCTTGCCATAGTCCAGCACGGAGCTGCTTTATGCTTTCCAGATTCAATGTGGAAAAAGTGGTAAAAGCACCCATAAAACCCGTGCCGATCAACAGTTTCCAATCGTCAAATGCATGATATCTCATCAACAAGCCAAGCAAAAAACAACCCAAAAGATTTATTGTCAGTGTACCATACGGAATAGAACTTGGGAACCTGTTGGCAATGTAAGACCCAAGCTGAAATCGGCAAATTGCGCCAAAGAATCCTCCAAAACCTACCAGGCAAATGGGCCATAACCATGTCATCATGATCAACTTACGCCCCCTCGAACTGACTCACCTATATGCACACCCAGCCATGCAGCACCGAGTCCTCCCCATAAACTTCCCAAAACATAAAGAGCGGCAAGGATCATATGCCCATGATTTAGCATGCTCATGGTTTCATAGCTGAAGGTAGAGAACGTAGTAAAAGATCCAATAAAACCTGTTGTTATCGGTAGTCGAAGTTTAGTAGGTATGGGAAGCTTTTCGGCGAATGTTATAAAACCAAGTATCAGACAGCCGGTTAAATTACAAAAAAAAGTTCCCCAAGGAAAAACGGACGCCGTTGTAGGATTCCAAAGAGAGGAGAGCCCAAATCGGGCAATGGCGCCTAATATCCCGGCTAAACCAATGTACAGCATGGTCACACAACTCCTGTTATTAACCATAGGTTTGACATCTTGACTTTTTGTTTCTATCATTACTTGTAATGGGGTTTCTTCCCAACATATCAAGCATGGAGGTCCGAAAATGGATACGATTTTACCTTCCGAAATCAAAGAAAGACTGGACCGCGGCGAACAACTAGCGATTGTCGATGTTCGCGAAGATGAAGAGGTAGCTGCCGGTATCATCCGAGGAGCTAAACATATTCCGCTAGCTCAATTGCCAGATCGCCTCAGCGAAATTCCCCAAGTCGAAGAGCTTATTCTCGTTTGCCGCAGCGGAAACCGCAGTGGGCGCGCAATTAGCTTCTTGGAGGCTCAAGGCTACAAAGGTCTTAAAAACATGACAGGCGGCATGCTGGAGTGGGAGGACTAAGCTTCTAAGCTTGTCCCCTCCTCCTAATATAGGGATCTTTGAGTGGAGCTCAAAGTCTCTCCGCTTCAACTTGCTGGATGATAAGTGCTGTAATTTCGTCTGTTGTTAATTGCGTAGTATCAATAACCGCATGCGCGAAGTCATAGGCAGACTTACGTTGTTCAAGGAGCAGGTGAACGCGTTCCTCTAAATTCCCCTGCAGCAAAGGACGACTGGTATCGCTGCTCACTCTTTGAATGATGATCTCAGGTGCTGCTTTCAGCGCTACCACAAAGCTATTCTGCAGCATACAAGCTCGGTTACACTCGGCCAGCACTGCGCCACCGCCTGTAGCCACAATTTGTCCTTTACGAGCTAATATATGTTCCAACGCTTTACTTTCCAAAGCGCGAAAATGCGATTCACCATGATTACGAAACAAGTCAGAAATGCTTGTCTGATGCTCTTCTTCCAGAACTGCGTCTGAATCTTGAAAGATCCATCCCAGCTGCTCAGCCAGCTGCTTTCCAACTGTTGACTTGCCAGTCCCCATAAATCCTACAAGTACAATATTGCTTGCTGTCACGTTAAATCCCCTTTTCCCATATGCTGTTCATACAAACTTTCCCAACATCATAACATAGCCAAATCGACATGAATACAATCCACCAAAAAATCATATAGTAGTGTGAATAAATTCCAGCACAAACAGTTAAGATTTTAAGAGAGACCATATGCCGACAAGGAGAGATGGAGCTTTGAACCCAACTGTTGCCTATCAAAACCGCACAAAAGGCAAACTGGAGCAAATTTTACACCCAAGCTATACGCTTTGCAAAGAGGATGTTGTGTGGATACTGGAGTTTATTAAGAAAAAAGTGGCTGAAGAAGACCCGCTTATGCAAGGTCTTACTCAACCACGATTATTAAGAAATTTTCGCTATTTTGCCGAAGTCTCCCTGATGCTCATTCACAGACGGAACGGCTTTGATCAAGAGGCCGATCGTTTGAAAATGTGGCTGCGTGAAGCGGCATACGGTTTGCAGGAAGAGGCTTAAAAGGCCTTATCCTCTTAGTTTTCCATCCAATTGAAGTGGAAGGAACCTTCTTTGTCCACACGTTGGAACGTGTGTGCTCCAAAATAATCGCGCTGCGCTTGCAGCAAGCTAGCTGGCAATCTTTCTGTACGGTAGCTATCGTAGTAAGCAAGTGCCGATGCGAAAGACGGAACAGCAATACCGCGGGTAACCGCTTCTGCAATGACTTGTCTCCATGATTGTTGATAGTTATCAACGACACCGTTGAAGTAAGAATCAAGCAGCAGGTTTTTGAGTCCAGGCTCGTGGTCATAGGCTTCCATAATATTTTGCAGGAATCTAGCACGAATGATACAGCCGCCACGGAAGATCTTTGCGATGTTGCCATATTTCAGATCCCAGTTATATTCCTCGGAAGCAGCTCTCATTTGAGCAAAGCCTTGGGCATAAGAACAAATTTTACTTGCGTAAAGCGCTTGGCGAACAGCCTCGATAAACGCTTTGCGATCGCCTGTAAAGGCTGGAGCATCAGGTCCTTTGAGCACTTTGCTTGCCGCTACGCGTTCTTCCTTCATCGCGGAGATGAAACGGGAGAATACGGATTCTGTAATAATGGAAAGCGGTACGCCAAGATCCAGAGCACTTTGACTGGTCCATTTTCCTGTTCCTTTTTGACCGGCGGAATCCAGAATAACGTCAACCATAGGCTTGCCGGTTTCAGCATCATATTTGGTGAAAATATCACGTGTAATTTCGATCAAGTAGCTGTCCAGCTCGCCATTGTTCCATTCTGTGAAGATCTCGTGAAGCTCTTCTACGCTTACATTCAGAACATCTTTCAACAATTGGTAGGCTTCGCAAATAAGCTGCATATCGCCATACTCAATGCCGTTATGCACCATTTTCACGTAATGACCAGCGCCATCAGGTCCGATATAAGTACAGCAAGCATCGTCGCCCACTTTGGCAGAAATCGCAGTAAGAATAGGCTCAACGAGTTTATATGCGTCTTCTTGTCCGCCTGGCATAATAGATGGGCCTTTAAGCGCGCCTTCTTCACCGCCGGAAACACCTGTACCAACGAAGCGAATACCTTTCTCAGCAAGCTCTTTATTTCGGCGCTGTGTATCTGGGAAGAACGCATTACCTCCATCGATCAGGATATCGCCTTTATCCAAGAAAGGAACAAGTTGGTTAATGGTATCATCAGTAGGACCGCCTGCTTTAACCATAATCAAAATTTTGCGCGGAACTTCAAGTGATTGCACGAATTCTTCAATGCTGTATGTACCTACTAATTGTTTGCCTGGGGCTTCTTGCAGAAGCTCTTTTGTTTTTTCAGCAGAACGGTTAAAAACGGAAACAGTGAATCCTCTGCTCTCGATGTTTAAAGCCAAGTTTTTACCCATAACCGCTAGACCGACTACACCAATTTGTTGTTTAGACATCTCTCTCATACACCCTTCCGATATATAAATATTTAAATCGTCATCGCGCCAAAACCGCCATCCACTCTTAAAACAGAACCTGTAACAAAGCTAGAAGCTTGTTCAGAAGCAAGGAACACAGCAGCACCCTGAAGCTCAGACGCTTCACCGAATCGATTCATAGGCGTATGACGCATAATGGACTCGACACGTTCCGGCGACAGAATCTTACGATTCTGCTCCGCTGGGAAGAATCCAGGAATAATCGCGTTAACACGAACGCGGCTCGGAGCGAATTCACGGGCTAGATTCTGCGTGATGTTATTGACAGCTGCTTTGGAAGCGGAGTAAGTGAATACACGGGAAAGCGGAGGATCTGACGAAACGGATGAAATATTAATAATACTTCCTCCTTCTCCTCGATCAACCATGTATTTCCCAAACACTTGGCAGGCTAACACGACACTTTTCAAATTAACCTCCATAATAGAATCCCATTCTTCCATGGAAATGTCAAAGAAAGGAGTGGCACTATTTTTGCCAGGGCAGTTCATTAGAATATCCGCACCGCCGGACCAAGCGATAACTTCTTTGAGAACAAGCTCCAAATCTTCCCTTCTCGTTGCATCCGCTTGAAAGGTATTTGCTTCCCCGCCAATAGCTTCAATGCTCTCACGAACCTGATCACTTTTCTCTTGATTACGACCGACGATGGCTACTTTCGCTCCGTGTCCAGCCAAGGCAAGAGCCATAGAGCCTCCAAGTGTGCTGTTGCCGCCAATAATAACTGCTGTTTTCCCTGTAAGATTGAATAAATTCATTGTCTTCGTCCCCTCCGGCATTTTGCTTGGCAAACCTTCTTAACAAGCCTAAGCTAATTTATCATTGAGGGCTCCGTAGGTGCTGTTGTTGAAAGGCGGTAATCGCATCGAATTGATCTTTTAACTGATGATATACGCTTGTATAAATAGATGTCAATTGTTGATAGATGCGATAATCGTTTTCATTCACCTCGTGAGCCTTTCCTACCTGAATCCATTGATGAGCGTGAGATAGATCTTCGATTTCCCCCATTGCGAGTAGTCCTAGCAAAGCTGCTCCGATCCCTGAGCTTTCAATCGAATCCGGAACCGTGACGGATGTGCCGAGCATATTCGTCATCATCTGGCGCCAAAAATCAGATCGGGCAAATCCGCCGGACGCGCGAATCACAGTGGCAGGTCCCATAAGCCTTTCCAAGGAAGCGCTAACTGCTTGGATCGAGAACATGACGCCCTCGAGCGCTGCACGAATCATATGCTTCTTCTGATGGCTAAGTGAGAGCCCGAAGTAAACACCGCGTGCATTCGCATTCCAATAAGGCGCACGTTCGCCGGAAAGCAGCGGCAGGAACAGCAGGCCATCAGAGCCCGCAGCTACTTGTGACGCAAGCTCCGTCAAATAATCATAGGGATCGATTCCCTGGCGGCGGGCTTCTTCGGCTTCCGCCGTAGCGATCTGGTCTCTCACCCAACGGAAAACGATACCGCCGTTGTTGATCGGTCCGCCCACGACCCAGAAGTTTTCTGTTAGCGCATAGCAGAACAGCTTGCCTTCGGGGTCGGTTTGCGGTTTGGTGACGACGCTGCGCACGGCACCGCTGGTGCCGATGGTGACAGCAACGACACCCGGCTCGAAAGCGCCAACGCCGAGATTCGCGAGGACGCCGTCGGACGCGCCGATAATGAACGGCGTGTTCACGGACAAGCCCATTGCAGAGGCTAACTCGGCGCTGAGCCCTTCTACGCGGTGCGTTGTCGGCACCAGCTCAGAAAGCTGCTCCGGCGTCACACCGGCCTGACCAAGCGCTTCTGCATCCCAATCGAGCTTCTCCAGATTGAATAGCCCTGTTGCACTGGCGAGTGAATGGTCAATGAGATAACGACCAAACAGCTTCGCGAAGACATACTCCTTGATGCCAATGAACTTGTAAGTTTCCTTGACGAGCCCTGGCTCGTTATCACGGAACCACATCAATTTAAGTAGAGGTGACATCGGGTGAATCGGCGTTCCTGTCCGCGAGTAAATCTGCTGACCTAGTCCGGTGCGCTTAAGCTCTTCTGCATATTGCGCACTGCGATTATCCGCCCATGTGATGCATGCGGTCAGTGGCTTCGTCTGCTTGTCAACAGCAATGAGACTGTGCATGGCCGAACTGAACGAGACGCAGAGTACTTGGTCAGATGTGATATTAAGCTTGCGAACAACAGCGCCAATACCTTGCACAACGGCATTGAAGATTTGTTCTGGATCTTGCTCGGCCCGATCAGCGGCTGGCGTGAAAAGGGGATATTCAATCGAGTTCGAAGCTAGAACTCGACCATCCCGATCGATCACGAGTGTCTTCGTGCTCGTTGTCCCAATATCTGCCGCGACAATGTAAGGCTTATCTCTGACTGCGTCAACTGTCATTTGCTAATATTCCCCTCTGCATCAAATGAAAGTTCATATGGTTCTGATAGAATTTCAATATCCGGATGCTGACGAGCTGCGTCTAACAAATTTACGGAAATTTCAATTTCACCCAGATGAAGTGTATCTTGAATCCGAACTAGTTTGCATGTCGTGTAATCTAGGATGTTACATGTTTTAACGGCTGCCTTGATCGCGTAGAAATCGTTCTCCAGCGTTGTTGCGATCTTGGTAGGCGCACAGACGGTTGATGTTAATCCGTTCGCGTAGGTGAACTCCAAATTCGTTTTATTCACTAGTCTTTGTGTGGTGAAATCAGCCGTCCCTACACCGTTGGCGTTACCCTTCGTTTCTGGCGTTAAGTCCAGTACAACCATTTTGGCAACATCTGGACCGCCATGCGCGTAAGGAGTTGGGTAGCGGCCGGTAACATTGGGATCCATACCATCGCCGCTAATATTTTTGCCAATATAATCAATCACAAGGACATCGATTTCGTCGAATAAAATTTTCGGCAGACGCGATTTCGCTTCAATTAGCAGTTGTTCTTCACGCACTTCAATTTCAGCAGCAGGCAGCACTTCCACTTGGCAAGTTTCGTCATAGGCATTTTCTACTAGCGCGACACCGAACACGATGGGCAGCCTCTCGATCATCAAATTAGCCATGGCCGGCACATTCTCTGCCATGTATTTGAAGCCAAGCTGATGGCAGGCTTCAGCGCCTTTCTGCTTGCCTAACCCGATGGCGATCATCTTCATGATCCCGCTCTCAATACGTCCGCGAAACGCCGTATGCGGCTTCACACGGTTAATAACGACGATAGCATCTGCCTCTGAAGCAATGCGATCTACATAAACAGGCAAGCCGTTAGGCAGCTGATCGATCTGTACAACTTCCATGGAAGAACGAATAGGCGCGCCCATCGAGGCTTCCGTAATGCCAAAATGCAGTAATACTTCCGTCTGTCCCTCAGCTGTAGCACCACCGTGACTTCCCATACAAGGAACGATGAACGGGAACGCACCTCTATCTTTAATGGCGTCAATGGTCGTTTTGGTGAAGCCTGCAATATTAGCGATCCCTCTGCTTCCCACAGCAACAGCAACCTGTTGTCCGGGATGTATGCTTTCCATAACACCACTGCTGGCAAGCTTATTCACTAATTCCAACTCTGGATTTTCCAAAATGGTACGATCAAACTTCTGCCGAATCTTAACCATTGGTGGAATCGGAATATCATTTAATAACTCTCTCAGAATGCTCATCGACTAATCCCTCTTTCCTTATGGTGTCAATAATCGTACAGATTCCCGCACGATCAACTCTGTTTTTAATAGCAATTGCTCCGTTTCGTGCTGCTTGTTCTCTATATTTCCAAGAAGTCGCAAAGCGCCTTCTCTGCTAATTTGCTCAATCGGTCTGCGAACGGTTGTCAGTGCTGGGGTTACGTAGGCTGCGAATACCGTGTCGTCAAAGCCTACCACTGAGATGTCGTTAGGCACGTTCATCCCGGCTTCCGACACCGCTTTCATCGCCCCAAGCGCCATTTCATCATTACAGCAAAATACGGCCGTCGGTCTTTCATCCAACGTCAGAAATTGCTGCATGGCTTTATGTCCGCTCTCCAGATCGTATAAGCCCGGCATGCGATAGGCGGGTGGAACGGTAATCTGGTAATGCCTCATGGCTCGTTCGAAGCCGTCTTTCCGATTCTGCGCAGATTTAAATCCTTTGCGACCCTCAATGAGAGCAATATGCTTATGTCCCTGCTCAATCAAATAAGAGGCTGCCAGAAATGCGCCTTGCTCCTCATCGGAGAGAACATTCAGCACGCCTGAAGTTTCAACAGGGCGATTCAGCACAACTTGCGGAATACCTTTACTGGCAATATGGTCAATGATGGCTTGATCGTCATCACTCTGACTGACAACAACAATGCCGTCGAAGCTTTTCCGCGTAATCGAGTGAAAGCTGGTGTAATCGTCAATCCCTTTCACGATCAATTGATAACGATCCTGTATGACACTGTTGACACCACGGATAGCTTCATAGAAGAAGCCGGCGGAAGTTCCTTGACTTAGTGTGGTAAAGAACAGTCCTAAGTTATACGAACGATCAAGTACCAAACTCTTCGCGCTGTAATTAGGCGTATAATCCATCTGTTCAGCGATGATTCGGATGCGCTCCTTCGTCTCCTCTTGAATGAGCGGACTGTTGTTCAGTGCTCTGGAAACCGTTGTATGAGACACACCTGCAAGCTTGGCAATATCCTTAATGGTAACGCTCATACCCTCACCTCTATCTGAAGCATATCACATCTATGCACACGTTAACAATAGTCTTTTTTGCAGTGAAAAAAAGGCTTTCGCTCTCTTTAGAGGAGATTGTTTGTAAAGGTTGACGCAAGCTTGTTACGCTGCCAACACACCTTACTCACCCGTAGCATTGTTGTACGTTGTACAACATTTTGCAAGCAAATCCATGTTCTTCACGCGATTGTTGCAGAAAATACAACAATTTCATCCAAAAGCAGCCCAATTGCCTATAAAAGGGCTGAATTCTATAAAGCCCCCTAATTAAGTTGGACACTTTTAGGCTAAGAAAATACAATGAAATTAGCCGGAGGTTGTTCGTATGAGGGTAAAGCATAGCAAGTTTGACGAACTGAGAA
>NZ_JCAUAS010000007.1:0-296659 GCF_059692075.1 Paenibacillus sp. J31P190
AAGCCTTATACTTTTGTCCTTTTTTCGCTGGCATAAAAAATGCACCCCCTAGAATTTTCATCGGTTTAACCCAGGGGTTTTTCCAATGTCTATTCTAAGGGGTGCACTTCAAATTGGAAGCAGGCTCTTCTTTTACTAGGTTTTTTATAAAATCGGATTACTTCTGAAACATCGCTCGCGCAAACGCTGTTTACTGGGGTCGCTTTATTGAAAATCGTTCTCCGAGCTTCGAATAGGAATCTCCTGCGAGCCGACTTACCGGCTGAAGTTTATTAGGATCAATCCGGCCTTCCTGATATAAAGATTCATGAATATGGAAGTGAACGATGCGCCCGATCAATAGATCGCAACCTGGCATTGCTGTATTCCCTCCAAGAGGTATCGCCTGCTCGAGGACACACTCCATTCTAATCTTGGCTTCAGCTACACCTGGAACATCAATTGCTGTACTAGGAACAGGAGTTAAGCGGGCCCATTCGACTTCACTTTCGTGTGACGGCAGGTTGACCGCCGTTTGATTGACGGCCTCAATATTCGACTCATCTGAGATGTGAACGACAAACGCTCCCTTTTCTATCGCATTTCTTGAGGTGTCTTTCTGTTTGCCCTGTTGCCGTTGTACGGAAATCGAGAGCATGGGAGGATTCGAAGTAACGATATTAAAATAGCTGAAAGGGGCAGCATTCAGTATACCGTCTGTCGATAGAGTCGTCACAAACGCAATCGGCCGAGGAAGAATGCTCCCGCTTAGCAGCTTATAATTGTCCCGTTCCGTTTGATTGTTGGGATTGATCGATATCAATGTTACCCTTCTTCCACATATAAAGTATGAGAACAGGTTAGGAATAGAAATGCTTTTTGAACCATTGAGCTGCCGCATTGACTTCTTGGTGCGTTAACTGATGACCCGCATGTTCCCAGTGTATTTCAACGGAAGAGCCTGCACCTTCCAATAGCGACTGCAGTTCTCTGGTTTCTTGTTGAGAAGAGATCGGATCATTCGTTCCGGCACCAATAAATATAGGGATTTGAGCTAATTCGGGAAGTATTATACCCCGACGAGGAACCATAGGATGGAATAGAATCGCACCTCTTAATGCATTCTTACAATGAAACAAGAGGCTCCCTGCAATGTTCGCACCGTTAGAATACCCTACGGCCACGACATTCTGGCGGTCGAATTCATATTGGTTCGCTGCTTGATCAATGAATCCGTTCAACTCTTCCGTTCGAAACAAAAGGTCCTCCTCGTCAAACACACCCTCAGCCAATCTCCTGAAAAATCGAGCCATGCCATTCTCCTGAACGTTGCCTCTGATACTTAGAGCATTGGAGTCTGGGGCGATCCTTTGAGCAATCGGCAATAAATCGTATTCCGTCCCGCCCGTGCCATGTAATAAAAGAAGCGTCGGCAGCTTCGGACTTGAGCCTTTTCGAAAAATATATTTCATGGCTTGAACGACTCCAATTCACGCACTTGAATGGGAGGCAAGTTCTTTTCAATTTCACCACGATTGCTTTCGAACCATTCTGGCAGCATTAATGCCTCACCTAAGTGATCTTGAGGCTCATCCTTAGCAAAACCTGGCGGGTCTGTCGCGATTTCAAACAAGATGCCGCCTTCTTCCCTAAAATAAATGGCATGGAAATACTGCCGATCAATGATCGGTGTAGGGTGGAAGCCGCTATTCTCAACATGGCTTCTCCATGCTTCGTGGTCTTCATAATCCTTTGCGCGCCATGCAATATGATGAACCGTACCAGCTCCACTTATGCCCCACTCCATTGCCGCAATGTTTACGTCAATAACATTACCAACACTCCCTGTCGATCTATAGCGAATAAAATCCCCTTCTTGGTTCACCTTTTGAAGACCCAAGACTTGCTCTAAGACATTCATCGTTTTTTCGGGTGCGGTACTATACAGGACAGCGCCGCCAAAACCTTTGATAGCTTTATCAATTGAAACACCACCGAACGACCACTGACTCAAATCCCCTTCCTCACGCTCTACAATCTCTAGTTGTAAGCCATCTGGATCTGAAAATGTTAAGTAATTCTCATCAAACCTCGTCTTCAAAGAATAAGGAACATGATAGCTTTCAAGGCGCTCTTTCCAAAAATCGAGTGCACCTAAAGGAATGACATATGTTGTTACACCTACCTGCCCTCCGCCAATACGCCCTTTATGACCTTCATAGGGAAAGAATGTAATTATGGTGCCTGGACTGCCTGCTTCATTACCGAAATATAAATGGTAAACTTCCGGAGCGTCGAAGTTGATCGTTTTTTTTACAAGTCTCAAACCTAGTACCCCTGCATAAAAGTCCACATTTTTTTGGGCATTCTTTACAAAAGCCGTTATATGGTGAATTCCTTCTGTTTGTTTTTCCATTTTGCAAACACTCCTCGCATGATCTTTTAATTGTTTATGTACTATCATATTGAAATTATTATTCATAAACAATTCCATTATTTCTATATCATGTATAGTCATTAGCTATATCTTCAAGGGCGAAGCTAATATAAGCAATATCTATATGAGATATAGTCAGATTCATATTGATAGTTGCCTATCAGTGCTTATAAGATAAAGTTGAATAAACTTCCAATTGAAAGAAGTTTAAGTTTTAGGATAATTCCCGGCCGGATGAATTGTTCTTTATCACATTAACAAGGGGGAAATTCTATGGGAGTACGTTTTTTAAAAATGGCAGTCGTTTATATTTTGATTGGTATTTGCATCGGTATTTACATGGGTACAACACTTAACTTTGCATTAACAAGCGTACATGCTCATGCAAATCTTTTCGGGTGGGCAACATTGGCTCTTTGCGGATTTACCTATCTTCGATTTCCCAAAGCAGCAGAATCGCCTCTAGCGAAGTGGCACTTCTGGTTGCAAGGTATCGGCCTGCCCATCATGCTTATTACCCTCACGTTAATGGCTCATGGCTACGCTCCAGATTGGATTACCACGTTAAAGCGTATCGGTGAAGCAGTAGCTGGAACCGGTATCTTGATATTTGCGGTCAATGTTTTTACTAACGTAAAAGCAATGGACATTCATAATAACCATACGCATGATGTTTCCATGTAATACTCAGATACGTTCTTAATAAGGTTCAAAACTATCCTCAAAGGGGATGATGCTCAAAAAATAGCCGCTTGGTTAGCTGAACATAAATAATCCATTTAAAAAATTTGAAGAACAAGGGGGTAGGATCTTGGCTAACGAACCGTTGTCCAACTCGTCAAATTTCTCATTCATTACCATCGTCCTTTTCTGGTGTAGTTTAGTTGTAGTATCTTGTGTGTATTTAACGATCCCGTTAATAACGGTTTTTGCAGACGTATTCAAGGTGTCGTCTTCTCAAGCTGCTTGGGCTGGCAGTGCCTTTTCGTTTGCTTTTGCAGGTGGAGGTCTGTTCTTTGGCGTTTTATCCGATCGTTTTGGGCGAAAAAAAATGATGTTGTCAGGGTTACTATTGCTAACTGTAATAACTCCTCTAATCGGAAGTGTCAGCAGCTTTTCTTGGCTTGTTGCCCTTCGAGCCATCCAGGGTTTAGCAGCATCCATGTTCCCTCCGTCTGTCTTAGCCTACGCCATGGAAATGTTTCCGGTTAAAAGAAGAATAACCATTATTGGGTTCATCAGTACCGCATTTTTAATGGCAAGTATCGTTGGACAAATATATAGCAGCTATATTGTTTTATTCTTTAGTTGGTCTTATATTTTCTATATTCTTTTTGCGGTGTATTTAATATCCTTTATCTTGATTACCTTTTTTGTTCCAAACGATAAAACACAACAACCAGATGGCAGCTTTCTTTCTGCCTTTTTGCGAATAGGCTATATATTTAAAAGGAAGAGTTTACCTCTTTGCTACATCATTTCTGCTGCGCTCTTTATTTCGCTTGTTGGTTTTTTCACGACACTTGGAAGTTATTTAAACAGTTCGCTCTTCGGATTAAGTCACCAAGATATTCTATGGGTCCGTGCGGTTGGTATTATCGGAATGCTTGTAGCACCGTTTGATGGAAAATTGGTTGCGAAAATGGGAGTCAAAAACGTTTTATGGTGTGGATTGATCTTTGGTGGAATCGGCTTGGGATTGTTAGGCCTCTGGCCTAACCTCATTTTTTTAGTTTCGATGAGCGTCGTGTTTATTATTGGAATTTCTATGGCTCTTCCCGCATTGATCTCACTAATTGGTCAAATTGCTGGGGAGATCCGGGCGATCGCGGTTTCGTTCCACATGTTTATGGTGTTCATAGGTGCATCACTTGGGCCGATTCTTTCGATTTATCTAATCAATCACGGAGGCTATTTACTCTCTTTTGAGGTATTAGCTGGATTGTTAGGGTTGAGCTTGATTGTCCCCTTGTTTATTCGTTTAGAAGAACCACGCAGTTACTCAGCATCATCCCAAAACGAGACCTACGCGAAATCAGCGAAATGATTCGGGATCGTATCCGGTTCACCAAGGCTCATCGTTGTACTCATTTATTACTTTGGAGGTTTGTACATGGAAGCTCAAAATGGCCATTTAACAACAAGTTGGGGCGCTCCTGTTGGAGATAATCAGAACTCCTTGACTGCCGGCTCACGCGGTCCAACCCTTATTCAAGACGTCCACCTTCTGGAAAAGCTTGCCCATTTCAACCGGGAACGCGTCCCCGAACGTGTTGTGCATGCCAAAGGTGCCGGCGCACACGGATATTTTGAAGTAACCAACGATGTTTCCACCTATACAAAGGCCCGCTTTTTGTCTGAGGTTGGCAAACGTACACCGATTTTTATACGCTTCTCCACGGTAGCAGGTGAACTGGGATCGGCAGATACCGTACGTGACCCGCGTGGCTTTGCTGTAAAGTTTTATACGGAAGAAGGAAACTATGATTTAGTGGGCAATAACACGCCTGTCTTCTTCATTCGGGATGCCATTAAATTTCCGGATTTCATTCATACCCAGAAACGCCACCCTCAAACTCATCTGAAAAACCCCAATGCTGTTTGGGATTTCTGGTCCTTGTCTCCCGAATCCTTGCATCAAGTCACTATCTTGATGTCCGATCGTGGTATTCCTGCGACTCTCCGTCATATGCATGGCTTCGGAAGCCATACGTTTAAGTGGGTCAATGCGGACGGACAAGGCATTTGGGTCAAATATCATTTTAAAACGGAACAAGGCGTGAAGAACCTGGATGTCGAGCTTGCCGCCAAGCTGGCCGGTGAAAACCCAGATTATCATATCGAGGATTTATTTAACGCCATTGACAAAGGTGACTTCCCCGCATGGAAGCTGTATGTACAAATAATGCCGATGGAAGATGCCGATACCTATCGTTTCGATCCTTTCGATGTAACGAAAGTGTGGTCGCAGAAAGATTACCCTCTTATCGAGGTTGGACGCATGGTCCTCAACCGAAACCCGGACAATTATTTTGCCGAAGTTGAGCAAGCAACCTTCTCCCCTGGGGCGTTCGTATCCGGTATTGAGGCTTCTCCGGATAAAATGCTTCAAGGCCGTTTATTCGCCTATGCCGATGCTCATCGCTATCGGGTCGGCACGAACCATCATACACTGCCTATCAATAAACCTATCGTAGAAGTGAATAACAACCAGCGAGACGGACAGATGCGTTCCGATCGTAATGGGGGAAACTCGATATACTATGAACCAAATAGTTATGGCGGAGCTGCCGAATCGGAAACGTACAAGACAGCCCCGTTTAAGATAACCGGTTCAGCCGATAGCGTCCCATATGACCAGGATGATCATTACACGCAAGCCGGCGACCTGTATCGATTGCTTAGTGTAGAAGAACGCGGACGATTAGTATATAACATAGTAAATGCTATGAAGCCGGTGGAGAAAGATGAAATCAAACTCCGCCAAATCTCTCACTTCTTTCAAGCAGATCCTGAATGGGGGCAAGCGATCGCCGAGGGGCTTGGTTTGAGAGTTCCACAGTTGACTTAATACGATCCGTCAAAAAGAGAGCAGTTCACACAGCAAATGATAGCTGGGGAACTGCTCTTTTTTTTGCTATTAGCAATGTGTAAGTCACATTAGAAGGAAAGACCTGCAAGAAAGGCAGCTTTTTAAGGCTGCTCTCTTTCAGGTCTTCCAGTAATCCATTATTCTTTGGAAAAATCTCAATTATCCTAAGTACGATTTCAACATCCATACATGCTTTTCCAGGGAGCTATGAATGGCCAAAAGCATATCCCCAGTTGTCTCATCGCCTTCACGGTCTGCAATACTCATACCCTCTTTAAGCTCACCCACAATGATCCCAAAATCAGCAACAAGCGTGCGGACCATGTCATTTGCATTCTCATTGCCTGCTGCATCTTTTAATGTAGCTTTTTCGATAATTTCATGAAGTGTCGCTACCGGACTACCGCCTAATGCCAGCAGACGCTCGGCAAGATTGTCCACATGAAGTGCAGCTTCCGTATAAAGTTCTTCGAACTTCAAGTGCAAAGTGAAGAACTGCGCCCCTTTAACATACCAGTGATAGTTATGAAGTTTGGTGAACAATAGACTCCAGTTAGCGATCTGGGTGTTAAGCACTTCCGTTATTTTTTCTGTCATCAAAAAGCTCCTTTCGAATTTAGCAACATTTCCAACTATAAGGCTATACGAAATATAAACAGATCGATATTGATCTTTTAATCTAAGCTCGAGGAGCACTTTCAAACTTACCTTTATGAGTCAAATCGCAGAACGGTTTTTGACTGGATAAACCGCACCGGCAAAGAATAAAACTTTCCTTGGTCTCAAAACGGTTGCCCACCGCATCCACCATTTCTACTTTGCCTGTAATACGCAATGGCCCATTATCGTTTACTTTGATCGTTACTTCAGACATGATGATCTCGCCCCTATTGGATTATTTTGGTGAAGCATATTTAGAAAACGAAGCAATCCAGGTCACAGAAGCCACTGCCATGGTGATGGTTGCATCCATGATGATGGTGCGCCTTTTGAGGTGCATGAACTCCCGCTCCGCCTCCTCCGTAATTTGTTCCATTGTAGTAACCGCCAAAGATATTATGCGGAGACCAGTCTGGACTTGCTTGGGGAGCTGGCGGCGACAAAGGCTGAAATTCGTTAGTACCATAGACAATCTTGCCTCCTACAACAGTGAAGACGGATTCAATTTTTTTAATTGCTTCTTCGGAGACAAGAAAGAAGTTATCAGAAAGAATCGATAAATCAGCATATTGACCCGCTTTGATTTGCCCTTTCACATTTTCTTCCTTGGAAAACCATGCATTTCCTGATGTATACATGCGAAGCGCTTCATGCCTCTCTACACGATTGGAAGCAGGGTACAAGACTAGCCCACCAAGTGTCTTACCCGTTACTAACCAGTATAAGGCAACCCAAGGATTATAACTGGCTACTCTGGTTGCATCTGTCCCTACCCCAACACGCAATCCGGCTTTAATCATCTTGGTGATCGGAGGCGCATTTTCTGCTGCTTCGGCCCCGTATCGATCGACGAAATATTCACCTTGAAAAGCCATTCGGCTTTGAACAGCGATCGAACCGCCTAATGCGACGACGCGCTCCAAATCCTTCTCCTGAATCGTTTCCGCATGGTCCAGAATCCAGCGCAAGTCTTTGAACGGAACCTCTTTATTCACGCGCTCAAATACATCGAGAAAACGCGATATCGATTCCCCATAAGTGGCATGAAGACGAAATGGCCAACGCTGCTCTACGAGGTGCTGGGTAACACCGAAGAGATCATCTTCCAGTACAGCGGGAAGTTCCGGACGGGGTTCAACAAAATCTTCGAAGTCTGCTGCGCTATAAACAAGCATTTCACCTGCACCATTATGACGATAGTAGGAACTGCCTGTGTACGGCTGCGTCGTAGCAGTCCATGCTTTAAAATCACTCAATTCATTTTTGGGATGCTGAGTGAATAAATTATACGCCGTGCGAACCGTAATCTCTCCGCGTCTATCAAGTTCATCAAAAACCTGATAATCATCGGGATAGTTCTGAAAGCCTCCGCCAGCGTCAATCACGCTTGTGACTCCGAATCGATTCAATTCCCTCATGAACAATCGGGTTGAATTGATTTGATCCTCGTATGAAAGCTTCGGTCCTTTCGCTAAGGTCGCATACAAAATAGTAGCATTAGGTCTAGCGATGAGCATTCCTGTTGGATTCCCTTGGCTATCCCTTTGGATTTCTCCACCTGGCGGATTCGGCGTATCTTTCGTATATCCGATGACTCGCAAGGCCGCTTTATTCAAAAAAGCCTGACGGTAAAGATTGAGGATAAATACCGGTGTATGCGGAGCAATTCGATTGATTTCATCCAAAGTTGGCATTCGGCGTTCCACGAATTGGAATTCTGTCCAGCCGCCAACAACACGAACCCAGTGAGGTGCTGGCGTACGATCCACCTGCTTTTTCAGCATCCGCAAGGCATCCGCAACGGATGGCACGCCATCCCATCGAAGTTCGAGATTATAATTGAGACCGCCTCGAATAAGATGAATATGAGAATCGTTCAAGCCTGGAATTAACATTCGTTTGTTGGCGTTCACAACTTGCGTGGAAGGCCCAACATATTTCATGATTTCGGCATCATCCCCCACGGCCAGGAAATGGTCGCCGTTAACTGCAACTGCTGTGGCTGATGGATTAGCGTCGTCCATCGTCACGATACGGGCATTATGAATGACTAGGCTTGCTTCAACAATCGTTGGTTTCTCAGACATGATTTTGTTCTCCTTTGTCATTTATTAGGAACTAGGTTTGCTTCAACAATCGTCGTTTTCTCAGACATGTTTTTGTTTCTCCTTTGAAATTTATTAGGTGTTATTTGCGGCTTAACCAAAGTTGTATCCATGGTATCAACCGTTGTCCTAAAAACATGCCAAAGAGACCAAGCAATCCCAAAAAAGGCGGCGCCGGAGAGGGAATTTTAAGCGATTGAAAAACAACGCCAATGACAATACCAGCAGCTAAAGCGAGAAATATTGAACCCCACATACTAGTTTTCCTCCTTCAATTTGGTCAATGATGATGTTCCTACAAGTATTCACCCATATACTCCATTCGACTGATTGTTCAATCGTTTACCTTCTATATAAGTCTATAAGTCAGGATTCTTTCTATCAATAAGGCTTTCTCTATACCAGCCATAGGAATCACTTATATATTATTTTAATAATATTTTTAAAGTATATAGTTTTTGTCTATGGGTATTATAGAAAAATGAAGATTGTTCGTCTGTTTGCATTTCAATAGACTAATTACATGCAGCAGGTTTTCAAATTTGTGGATCTGTTGTAATCATATATAGAAAGTAGGGATTTTTGTATGTTTAACGGAAAGACCGATCTACTTACAGCTGACAATTCCGCTATTATTCTAGTAGACCATCAGCCTCAAATGCTTTTTGGCGTACAAAGCGCCGATCGCCAAACGATCATTAACAATACGGTTGGACTTGCTAAAGCAGCTAAAGTTTTCAATGCACCTATTATTCTTACAACGGTTGCTGCCGAATCGTTTTCTGGCCCTATTCATCCGCATATTCAAGCTGTATTTCCTGATCAAAAACCGATTGACCGAACAACAATGAACTCCTGGGAAGACGAAAACTTCGTGGAAGCAGTGAAGAAAACAGGTCGCAAGAAGCTGATTATGGCAGCTCTGTGGACAGAAGTTTGTCTTGCTTTCCCTGTAGTTTCAGCCATCAAAGATGGATATGAAGTATACATCGTAACGGATGCTTCAGGCGGGACGACGACAGAAGCGCATGACATGTCCGTTCAACGCATGATTCAAGCAGGAGCCATTCCCGTGACTTGGCTGTCTGTTCTTCTTGAGTATCAGCGCGATTGGGCGCGTCAAGAAACGTATGATGCCGTTCTGGAGATTGCTATGCAACACAGTGGCGCCTACGGTGCGGGTATTGTTTATGCGCAAACGATGTTTGGCGGCCACGGAGGATAAGCGACTTATCCCAAAAAAGACAGTCAATTAATTTTCACTCTCTCCGTTTGTGGAACACCAATTCGAAAGGAAGTATGAAACATGCCTAAATTAACAGTCGGAACAGAAAACGAACAACCCATTGAATTATATTTTGAGGATCTTGGCGCAGGCAAACCTGTCGTTTTGATCCATGGCTGGCCGCTGAGCGGGCGCTCGTGGGAGAGCCAAGTTCCAGCGCTCATCGATGCAGGTTACCGCGTAATTACATATGACCGCCGTGGATTCGGACAGTCCTCCCAACCATGGAACGGTTACAACTATGATACGTTTGCGACGGATCTCCATAAGCTGATTGAATATCTGGACCTTAAGGACGTGACACTGGTCGGATTTTCGATGGGTGGCGGAGAGGTTGCCCGTTACGTTGGCACATACGGAACAAGCCGTGTCAAAAAAGCCGTATTGGCTGCTGCGGTTCCTCCATTCTTCTACAAATCCGCTGAGCATCCGGAAGGTGGTCTGGATGAAAGCACCATTCAGGGCTTCCAAGACGGTTTGAAAAAAGATCGCATCGCCTTCCTTGATGGCTTCACTCACAATTTCTTTAAAGCAGGGGATAGAACCGACCTGGTCAGCGAGTCCTTCCGTGTTTACAACCTTGATATTGCTACTTACGCTTCTCCAAAGGGGACGCTGGATTGCATTGCTGCCTTCGGCCGAACGGATTTCCGTGGCGATTTGGCGAAATTTGATATTCCATTGCTTGTTATCCATGGCGATTCCGATGCGGTTGTGCCGCTTGAGGTAAGCGGTCAACTTTCCAACGAAGCTGTTGCAGGCAGTCAACTCGTCGTAATTGAAGGTGGACCTCATGGTTTGAACGCGACTCACCCTGAACAATTCAATACCGCTTTGATTAACTTCCTTAACAACTAATTAATGTAAAGACACCGGGCATCACAAGCGTGTAGACTCTTGTGATGCCCGGTGTCTTTTTGGGTGTTCCAGAGCAAGTTCTGCAACTCCCTCGCAGAGGCGTCTGTTTTTATGGATTTATTATAATCTGACTTGCATTTAATAAAAACTCTTTCATATAGTTAATTGATATTCCACTATGGAACCTTCTAATTTCAAATAATGTCCATTCTTCAATATGTTTTATTTTTGCTAAATAAGTTCGGTTTCCTTTGTGTTGTTCATTTAAAAAAAGATTATACGCATCAATTTTCTCTTGAGCATCACCTTCCATTATTTGTTTAATACTTTTTTCATAGAAGATACTTGTCGTATCCGCCCATGATATTAGTTCGCTTCGAGGTGTTGTTGAACACCGGATTTCCTCTTTACCTTTATAATAAAAGGTATTGTCATTTATATCATATTCAGACGAAAACAGAAGATCTAATAAGCTCCAAAAGTATTCTGCCTCATGTTTAATGTCCCATCTTGAACTATATTTAGGATGTAGTGTAACATGAGTAGAAATAAACCCCGCATAAAGTAAATTTAAATCATTAATTTTCTTAAAGGAACTGGGAATTAGATTTTCAATTCCTACAAAAGTAACAACTTCATCCGTAAGAATAATTTGTTTAATATCAGTGATTTTTTCTTTTTTAAAGTTAATGAATGTATCTGTCGAAGAACTAAATTTATCTGTTAATAAAATCTCTCCTTTTAGATTTGTGTTTTTTTCTTTAAAGTCTATTAACAAATGACATACAACTTCCTCAAAAACTTGAAAACCATCTATTATTTCATCAAAACAATCCAATGTGTAAGGAGGAGATACGACTTCTATTAAGGCATTGGAATATTCAGGATGAATCTCCCAGCCTTTGCTAAACAAATAACCCACTTTTTTTACTAGATTTTCATGAATATCCGACATAGACTTTATTTTATTTGTAATCTGTTGTGATGCTAATAAGTAACTTACGAAGTCACGTTCTTTATAAACGATTGCATATTCTTTTTCGATTCCAAACTCAAACCTGTCTGGAGCAATTTTCAATGTTATTCCCTCCTGATGTTTATTGAGCTATAGATTATCGTTAGAATAATGCGCATTTAGACTGCTCCAGTTGGTTTGAAAATCTCTATATTTCATCTTCGGCAGCAGCTATCTCTTCTGCCTTTCGAACTTCACTGAAAAAATGATCTAACTCATGCTTAGCAACTTCACGTATAAACCCTAGTTCTTCACCAAATAGCTCCGGAGTCCATGTACGGCCGAAGGATGCATGAACCACCTCATCTGCCCAATCGTAATCCTGGAACTGCGTCATTAATGGATGCTTCACTTGATCTCTGCAGAATTCATATTCCCCTACTTTCCCCGGTCGCTTCATCGCCCCTTCTTCGATCCCAATACTTAGCCACGCGTATTGCGCACTCGGGATTTTTTCTATATTGATATCATAATCAGACGTATATTGCGGGCGTGAACGCCAATTCAACCCTTCAGCCTCCAGTGCTGCTTGACCAAACAACGCATGCCGAACCTCATCCCACAAGTGCCTTGCTAAGTCCCGATAGAATGCCCATGGCATTCCTTTTTGTGACCATAACACAGCCGCAATCAGTTCCGCCGCCGTCATCTCTTCCTGACGTACTCTCATCATACCGACAAGTCTGTCCTCATTCGGCTTCTCGAATTTCATTCCCATGCTTGTACGGTAAAGGGTTGTTTCACCCATACCTGCTTCTCGTTGCGATTTTTTGGGCAATTGATAGACCTGGAATGATCTTATACGTTCTGGTATTTCAGAAGACCTTTTCATTTCGTTGCTCATTCCACCTGCTGCAAGGATGCATCGCTTTAATAACGTACACAGTTCTTCTGAACCAGCCTCTTCCCACTCCCCCTCGTTCTTCAGGTGAGCAATTACCGCTTCCCCCCAATTTACTTGTTCCTCCAGATCGAGAAGGATTGAGCGTAATATACGAATAGTCGGTTGATCTACAATTTGTTGTGTACGTTGTATATGGCTCCTATAGGCTTCAATAAGCGCTGGTTTAATCACTGTATACACGCCAGCTAACCATTCGGAATCTGTACGAGCATGAAGAATTTCGTCCATAAGCAGCGTTAAAGCTGGATCTGGTTCCTGCCCAACGTTAGCAAGAGGCGTACGCAGATGGCTCACACGAGTACGAAGCTGATCCGCTGCTTCTGCATCCTCATAAATGTGTCGTCCCATCGCAGTTTTGATATCCCAGTTATGTCGTGCAGGCAGCTGAGCTGCACTTATAAACATAAGACGCTCATGAATGAATCTATATCTCTGCAGTATCTTAGCGTTCGCATCAACACCAAAAGCACCAATTGAATGTGGATTAGCAATTCCTGTAAATGAAATTTCCAACTTTATTCCCTCCTATAACGAGCGCTGAATATTTTCATTTTCTCTTAATATGAATTCGTTTACAATAGATTAAGAAAGGATTTCAATGGATTTATTTGATCAGAAGGGGTGCCTCCAATTGAATGAAAAACTGCCTACTTTACACTACTGCGGTGACTTTATTGTTCGACGTAACTGGAAGCTGGGACCACGTATTTTAGACGATAACGAGTTGGTGTTTTTCCCTCAGGGAAATGGAACCATCTACCGAAATGGAGATCAAGTTTATACATTGAATCAGCCCAGTTGGGTCCTTACAAAGGCAGGGGAAACTCACAGCTATCATTTCGGGGAGACTGCAGCTACTCGTCATCTTTTTATGCATTTCAGTGGCGGTGAATGGTTTGCGCCTACGCTTTTTAGTACGATGTATTGTGATGTAATACCGGTTAGGGAGGGTGGACTACTATCGGCAATAATCAGCCAGATCCTCCACATCTCTCATGAAGAGAAAGCTACCCATCGGTGCAATATCTTATTGTCAGCTCTGCTTAGCGAACTTGAATACGTAAGCAATAAAAGCAAAAACACTTCAAACCCCTCTATGAAATATTTAAAAAATAAAAAAGAGGCCGTATCCGACCCCTCCTATCCGCTCGTGGTGAGCAAAGCATTAACCTATATTCGTAATAGACTCCTTGAGCCTATCACAGTAGCCGAAATTGCAGTCCATTGCCAGATATCTCATGAACACCTAACTAGAGTCTTCGTGCGTGTCATCGGAATTCCATTGCGTCAAATGATCATTCAACTGCGGCTAGAACGCGCTTCTCATATGCTTCGTCATAGTACACTAAGCATTAAAGAAATCGCCTCGCAGTGTGGATATGCTGAGAATCATTATTTTTCACGAGCTTTTACCGCCTATTACGGTATGACAGCGACAGAATACCGCCAAGAATACGCTGACCCACGTGTCCAACACATCGTTCCTGACGAACGCTTGGAAGAAAATTATCCGATTAATGTTTATTTTCACATTAACCCTTAATACCCGTCATAGAAATGCCCTCGATAATATTTCGCTGGAGAACAAGATAAACGAGCAGTACGGGCATGACGGCAATAGCAGAACCGGACATCATTAAAGTCCAGTCAGTCACATAGAGTCCCTTAAACGTACTAAGCATCAAAGGTACGGTGAAGTTGTCGGTTGAGCTCAGGAAAATGACGGGCTTAAAAAAACTGTTCCAATTTCCCAAGAATGAAACTATCGCTAACGAAGCTAGAGCTGGACGAATGAGGGGAACCATGATACGCCAGTAAATCTTCCACATGTTCGCACCATCAACATAGGCTGCTTCTGATAGATCACGTGGGATACCCATAAAAAACTGCCTCAATAAAAATACACCAAAAGCACTGAACAATGCATCCGGAACAATGAGCGATAAATGCGTATCGAGCCAGCCCAGATTTTTTAAAATGATGTATAGTGGAACAATCGTAACCTGTTCGGGAACCATCAACATGGAAAGAAACAGGATAAAGAGAACATTACGAAAGGGAAAATCAATTTTAGCAAATGAAAAAGCAGCCATAGAGCATGTTAACAATTGACTCAGTACCACAATCACAGAAATATAAGCACTGTTTATGTAAGCCTTATCAAATGGCATAGCTGTTAGAGATCGGTTAATATTCTCCCATCTCCATGGATTCGGAAATAAGGTCGGTGGCACTTGAAAGATCTGGGCTAAGTCTTTTAACCCGCTAAATGCCATCCATAAAAACGGGCCAAACATGACTACAGAGGCTAGAATTAACAGAACATGCAGAAGGATGGTTGATACTTTACTACCTATATGGTTGCTCTTTCGTTTACTAGGTACTGTTCCTGCCGGAACTAATTTCTGATATACCGTTTTCATGCGAAATCCTCCTTAATCCGCGTAATGGACCCATTTGCGTGAAATATAGGTCTGTGCAATGGTGAAAGTCAAAATGATAACAAAAAGCATAGTAGCCGCTGCCGCACTGCGTCCGAATTGAAAATTTTTGAAGGCTAGCTCGTACAAATGATATACAATCGTATAACTAGCTTTTGCTGGGCCACCGCTCGTCATTACGAAAGCCGTATCGAAGATTTTAAACGAGTCAATAATGCCAATAATGGTAACAAACAAGGTAGTTGGCGACAAAAGGGGCACAGTAATTTTCCAGAATTGCTGTGACCTTGATGCACCATCGATCATGGAAGCCTCATAGTAATCTCTGGATATTCCTTGTAAACCAGCCAGAAAAATGATCATGTTAAAACCTAATTTTTGCCAAATGCTCACAATCGCCAAGGATGGCAGGACGAGGTTCAAGTTGGTCAACCATTGTGGACCCTTAATGCCGAACAAGCTATGCAGCAGAAAATTGATGATACCGAAGTCACCATTGAGCAGCCACATCCATACAATCGCGACAGCGACAGAACTTGTAACTACTGGCATGAAGAAAAACAACCGATACATAACACGATATCTCACTTTATTCAAAGCAACAGCGACCAATATCGCAAGAAAAATACCCATTGGGACCGTTAATAAGGAATAATAAAGGGTATTCACTAGTGCCTTCTGGAAATCGGGATTATGAAAGGCGTAACTGAAATTATTAAATCCAATAAAAGTCGCAGGCTGAAATCCATCCCAATCTAATGTACTTAAAACAAAGGTTGTGATCAGAGGGATAAGTGAAAAGGAAAGCAGTCCGATTAATTGTGGGGCAATAAAGAAATACCCCCAGAATGTATTAGCACGTTTACGGTTCATGCAAGTCCTCCCATTTAAATGGTTTCAAAAAAATAAAAAGGAGGGACGGAATACAAACATCCTTCCCTCCTCACATTACCGTACATGCATCCTATTTTTTCGCTTTTACTTCGTCGATCTTCTTATTAACACCTTCGCTTATTTTCTTTAATGTCGTCTGAGCATCCTGTTTGCCTAACAACAAGAGGTCGTAGTTATCTTTCACAATATCGGAAGCTCCAGGAACACCTGATTCGGAAGGCCATAGAGCATAACCAACCTCACGAGCATCGAGGAAATATTGAGCATGTGCCGGTTGTGCATTCTTATCCAATACGAGATCATCTACACCGCTAATCGAAGGAACTGCATTTCCCCCTTTAAGACGGAAGTTTTGACCATCCTTGGAAACAAAGTAAGATAGAAACTCATAAGTCTCTTTAGCATGAGCCGTCTTTTTATTCATAACCATGTACGCTGTTGGAATGCCAGCTGGTTCCATTTTTTTGCCTGTGTTAGTTGGCAGTGGGACTATATCGTATTTTAAAGAAGTGTTTGCATTAAACTGCGGAACCCACCAACGACCAGCAATTCCAAATCCGACTTGGTTCGACATGAACATAGCATCTGGGCCTTGTCCTTTAGGAAGTGAACCTGAAAATACAAAGTTTTTGTTCTTTGTGTTTTCCGCAAGATATTGGAATGCTTCTACCGTTTTCGGATCCTGATCTCCAATGAATTTGCCATCCTGAGGCTTATCGTAAGCTTTACCTCCGTTTAACGTTACCCATGAATAGACTGGGGATGACCAATCTTCAAGTACAAGACCATATTTATTTTTAGACTTTAGCTGTTCCGTTAACTCTTGTAGCTTCTTCCAGTTCCACTGCCCTGATTCGTACAATTTCTGTGGATCGTCGGTGATACCCGCTTCAGTCAATACTGTCTTGTTGTAGTACATGACTAACGGATTACAGTCAACTGTAACTCCATATATTTTATCGCCTTTCTTCGAACCGCCCCATAGTCCTTCAGCAAAATCCTCGGCTTTGATTGGGCCATTGCCTACTTTCATCAACGGTGTCAATTCTTCGATTGAACCGTTACTAATGAGTTTAACGACAGTTTGATCTCCAGCATAAAAGGCGTCTGGCGCCGTACCACCCTGAAGTTGAGTAATGATCTTCTCTTCGTAGCCATCGTTTGGTACGGCTACCAGCTCCCACTTCACATTCGGATGATCTTTGTTATACTGATCTGTCAGTTCGTAAAAGCGCTTTAATTCTCCCGGATTACCCCAAGTACTCCACTTTAATTTGATAACCTCTCCATTTCCAGCCTTAGACGTTGGTCCCTTCGTTGCATCTGTCTTGCCGCCTGCCGGTGCAGAAGAGCTGCAAGCAGTTAGAATCATCGTTAGCATCAGGACGGAGCTGGTTGTTTGCCCCCATGTTTTTTTCATTACCATTCTTCCAATCGACTCCTCTCACATAATTAGATATATCACTACTGGAATAAATTGGACTGCTATGAGTTAAACATATTTTAAATTACGATGATAGCGTTTTCAATGAACTTTCCCGAATAGTAGATGGATTTTTTTGATCTAGTATCTATTATTTTTCACATCCTATTATCGTCGTATTTTGCCGATAAATGCGGAATTTTCACTTGTTATCATTCGACAAAATCTGTGAAAACAATGTCAAAAAATTTAACCTTAAGAATATGAAATTGATTTATACTCCATTTACAATGGAACTTTGACTTTTAAACATTATAAAAAGGAGCTCTATCACATATTCTATATTCTGGTGCTAAACTCTTATTATTAAATAGATAAGCTAATGACTTATTCATAGGAGCAGCCCAATCCTCATTTTAAAGTTAGACTTGCATGAAGACGTTCAAAAAATCAGTTGTTGGGGGAATTCACTTGGCGAAACATAATGAAATAAAGATAAGTCATAAGCTTCAACAAGCTTCCGTGAAAGTCGGGTCCGCGCGAACTGCAGCGGCTAAATGGGTCATGCACCACGCCAGCCTAGAAGCTTGTTTCCATGGGGCGTATTTCAGCGGCTCGACGGTAGGGCTGCCTGATGACGCTGAGTTGTCGGCAGCCTCCGATATCGATGTCGTGATCGTTACCACACATGCTGAGCCCCCACTCAAGCTTGGGAAGTTCGTCTACGACGGCATCCTTTTGGAGGCCATGTATTTGTCTTGGAACGAACTCGCCTCGGTCGATGAGGTTCTGACGTCCTATCACCTTGCAAGCAGTTTCCGCGTGGATTCGATCATTGCTGACCCCACCGGACATCTGCGCAGACTGCAAACACAGGTATCTCGCCACTTTGCTGAGCGGGTGTGGGTACGTCGCCGATGTGAGAACGCTCGGCAGAAGATCGAGAACGCGCTGCAAGCTATAGATACTTCTGCACCGTTTCACGACCTGGTGACGGCGTGGTTATTCCCGACCGGCATAACAACGCACGTCCTCCTTGTGGCCGCACTTCGCAACCCTACTGTGCGGCTCCGCTACCTCGCCGCACGCGACGTTCTTACGAAATACGGCCACGCTGACCTCTACCCAGATCTGCTGAAACTGCTTGGCTGCGCTCATCTGACCCCCCAGCGCGTCGAACATCATCTCGACAAGCTCGCCCTGGCATTCGACACCGCTGCAGCTGTGGCCAAAACACCTTTCTTCTTTAGCACCGACATCACCGCCACAACTCGACAAATTGCAATCGACGGAAGCCGTGAACTCATCCGGGCCGGCTACCACCGTGAGGCGGTCTTCTGGATCGTCGCAACCTTTGCGCGCTGCCACAAGATTTTGGTCGCAGACGCCTCACCGGACCTACAACGTTTATTCGCTCCAGACTTTGAGGCTATCATCGTCGACCTCGGCATCACCTCCACCGACTCTTTCATCCGCCGTGCAGAGGACGTCATGCAGTTCCTACCGAAGCTCTGGGAAACCACCGAGGCAATCCTATTCGCCAACTCAGGCATCGTGTCTTAGTAGCTCATTTCAAATACCTGACATCGCTCTCATACCAGGCGGGGACAATAAAAATAGGAGCTGCGGCGAGCTGCTCCTTCACTATCGTTCCTCGTTACTTTAATAAACTGAGTTCCTTTGCCAATATAATTATCCCCCATATTTCATGAACCCGACCGGGATGAGGACATCTTGGTCGTTAAATTTAATGGGAGCGAAAACCTCCAATGGCTGCGTGGAGAATGCGTGCAGTAGATGGAATAAATTGGGACAGTTATCCTAAGACCAGATTTACTTGCTTCTGCAAGTCTAAAGAGGTAAATGAAGGACTCGTTAAAGTGAAATAGAACCGAACACCATGCTTTGTATTTTCAACACCAAACTTACTTCCGTGCATCTCAAGTATATTCTTTACGATGGATAAGCCGAGTCCGGTGCCCCCTGTTTTTCGATCTCGAGATTTTTCTGCCCTGTAGAATCGATCCCAGATTAATTTTAGATCGTCATCTCCAATTTGCTTTCCGCTATTTTCCACAGAGATACAAACAGAATTTTGTATTTGTTGCACATTTATTTGAATAAATCCTTCGTAATAGGTATGTCTGATCGCATTACTCAAAATGTTTGTTATAACCTGCTCTAATCTTCTTAAATCCCCAAAGACTTTAAGATCTTCTCCTTCATTTTCAAGGTTCAATTTGAGCTTTTTCTCGTTAATTGGTTTGGTAAGCCTATCTTTCACATTATGAATAAGATCCATGATAGGAAAGCAACCCAAATCTAACTTGTAAGATTTGGATTCAAGCTCGGCCAAGTCCAGTAAATCCAGCACCAATTCATTCATATTATCAATCTCATCAAGTATTACATCAATGTAATGCTCTCTTTTATGCTCCGCTATATGATCCTTAACCCCTTCGGCAAATCCCTTGATGATTCCCAGAGGTGTTTTGAGTTCATGAGAGACACTGGCCACGAATTCTTTGCGCATGACTTCAAGCAGTTTTTCTTTTTCGATATCACGTTGGAGCTGTTCATTGGCAATCTTTAATTCATTTAGACTAGTACCGAGATTTTTAGATAAACGATTTAAGCTAACCGCCATATTTCCAAATTCATCCATCGATTTTACAGGAACCTCTTCCGAAAAATCCAAATTCGCCATTCTGGTAGCAACTTGATTCATCTTAATGAATGGCTTTGAGAGGATTTTGGAGAAAAGTAAAGCCATCACCGCAATAAATAATAAGGCAACTAGAAATGCATAAAAATAGTAATCTCTCAGCACATCAACAGCTTCTCCAACAGGCTGAAGGGAAGATACCGCAAAAACATATTCCGACGAAATTCCATTTTCTTTGCTTACAGGTCTAACAAACACGATATTATCCATGCCATTTAAAGGGTTAGTATAGTGAAACTGATTGGTTTTTCCAGGCTCTATTTTAATTTTATTCAGCAGTTGGAGTCCCTTCCAATAGTCAATTGATGACTCCAACAATCCTCTACTATAACTGCCCATTTGTGATATTTGAGTTGGGATATCCAAAGCAATTATTTTCCCGCTAATTTTCTTAAGAGAAAGCAACTCACTCATTTCTGCTGTAATCAGTTCTTTATTTATTACTGCTTGTTGTGGAATCGTTGTTTGACTTGTACTTGTTAAAGTACCTTCAATTAGAGCACCTGTTGTGACATTATCATTTTTTATACTAGAAAGGTAAATGATTTGATTTAGCTTATCATGAAAAATATCCTCTACCTCTATTTGAGAACCCAAAGTCAGCTTTAAGTTTTGAAAACCCTCCAAATAAACAATATTGTTTAGGAGAATCTTTAGTTTCGTCTTGTCCATCGTTTCCACAACGATTCCATAGGCAGGACTAAACTTTATGTCCTCATTTTCATCCAATATAGCGATCTGAGAATTGTTTTGGACAGCAAATTTGTTAACGTTTCGAGTGCTAGCTTCGCTATCCCATTTTTCATTTTCATACATCATGCTGAATTTCTCAATACTATTTTCTAATTTGGATTTTTTCATATATAAATAGAAGCTTTTATAGAATAGACTCTGTCCTACCATGAAGATCCCTAAGAACAAGGAAAAAGATAACAGAGTAATGATAAATAGCTTAAAAGTTACGCTTCGTTTTATCACCTAATTACCTCGAACTTATAGCCAGATCCTATTACGGTGGAGATATAGCTTGATTTTTCCCCAAGCTTATTCCTAAGCTTCTTAATATGGGTATCAACAGCCCTTAAATCACCAATAAAGTCATAGCCCCAAACCCTGCTCATAATGCTTTCTCTCGTTAATACAATCCCTTTGTTCTCCAATAAATAAACTAGCAACTCGTATTCCTTTGGTGCAAGATCGATTTTTTCATTGTCCATTTTTGCGGTACGGGAGAGTCTGTTTATTTCTATGCCTTTGTACGCAATAAAACCATCCGTTTGACCGATTGAGCCCTCCGCCCTTTTTAGAAGTGTTTTGGCCTTGGCTACCAATACCCTTGGGCTAAAGGGCTTGGTTACATAGTCATCTGCACCCAGATCATATCCCATTAATTTATCCTCTTCTTCTGCTCGCGAGGTTAACATGATGATAGGTACGTCCGAAATTTTTCTTAACTTTTTACAAACCGACCAACCATCTAGCTCAGGTATCATAATGTCTAGTAAGACCAAATCTATTGCCTCTATTCCAAAAAGCTCCATCGCTTCTCTACCATTCTCAGCTACAATAACTCGAAAAACTTCTTTTGAAAAATAGTCTACTACGATCTCCCTCATTCGTATATCATCCTCAACTAAAAGAATAGTTTTATTCATGCTGAACAACCTCGCTCTCGTACTCAAGAAATAACCTACGTTAATAACATACTATTCACATAGAGTACCTCTTGTACAATTCTAGACGGATTAAAGTGTGTCAAGGTTGCTATGTCACATTATTTTACATGAAATATTTTATTTTCTTTTTAACAAAAAAAACGACTGCATTATTTTGTGAGGATGTTTATTATCGCGGCTCACCACAAAACGTTCTATAGAGACAGAAAGACTTGTCGGATAACAAGAACATTAGCCCATAAATGACATCCGCCCGGCCGAAGCTGAGCGACACGGTGGAGACGAAAATCGCCGTCCTCTATTGCGGCGGAGACGGTGCTGGGGTGACTCGCGGACTGGAGCGGACGTCTGGATCGCCCGCACCATCGCGGAGGAAAAGGCGGGCTGAGTCGGGATGTACAAGAAAACCTCCGCGTCCTTGTGGATGCGGAGGTATGATTTTTGTAAACACGTAATTGAAGCATAAGCCATCACAATGAGGGGGGAATGAAACCAACGGAATAATATCCATCCTATGACCTTAAGAAAGGACAGAGGAGCCCTTGTTACAGGTGCCCCCCGACCTTAGCTATATACCTTGCAATTTTACACACACGCTCTTCTTTATTGATATATTGCTAATTCCCATAATGAGTAGCCGTATTGGGTATTACGTTTAGTGCCGTTAATCTTTACAAACCTGGCGTTGGTGGGGCTAAAGTCTATTTGATCAATGCCACCATCACCGGTTGTCGAGGAATACACGGGCGTCCAGGACTCGCCATCTGCGGAAACTTCGATTGAATACGCTTTTGCAGAAGCGTTTTCCCAGTTAAGAAGCACTCCACTAATCAAGACGGGTGTTCCCAGATCAACGCTGATCCATTGCGGATCGCTAAATGCGGACTCCCATCTGGATCTCTTGTTTCCATCGACCGCATAATTGCCGCCCTGAAGCGGACTCTTGGACGTAAATGTCGGTTTGTTCAAAGCAAGATTAACTTTTAAGTCCATGGTGATATTCTGCTGAATGGAAACATCCTTATAGCCAGCAGCCTGGATGCTGATCGTATACATGTCGGCCGTTGTAAACAAGGAATCATACAAGGTTATCATTCCAGGTGTTACGCAATATTGCTCGGCATTTAATGTAATTCCGTTTAACTTCACAGCGTTGATCGCATCTCTCCATATCCCATCGTCTGCGAAGGTAATTTCGATCGGCTGATAAGTTGTGTTCACTACTGTATCAGCAGTTAAAACAGGTGTTAGTGGAGCAGATGGTTCTGGCGTTGGTGTTGGTGTGCCTGTTGAGCTGTCGTACACTTCAAACTCCCAAAGCGAATATCCGTATTGCGTTGTCCGTGTCGTGCCGCTCATCATGACATATCTTGCGCTCTCAGGAGCAAACGTAAGATCATCGATTCCTGGTTTACCCGTCGTTGTCGAATAGACCGTCTTCCAAGTTGAGCCATCTACAGAAACCTGAATCGTGTAGCTTTTTGCAGCTGCGTTTTCCCAGTTCAAGAGCACATGATTTACCTTGTACTCTGAGCCCAAATCAACCGTAATAAACTGCAGGTCGCTGAATGCGGATTCCCAGCGTGAACCCTTATTTCCATCCACCGCTTCTTTTCCACCTCGCAGTGGGTTCTCGGACGTGGTCGTCGGTTTGTTCAAAGCAAGATTAACTTCCACGTTCGTGTTCTTGCTGACATCCTGCTGAACGGAAACTTCATTATAGCCAGTTGCCTGAATGCTGATGGTATAGCTGTTAGCCTCTGGAAATAAGGAGGGTACCAAGGTAATTTTCCCAGGTGTTACGCTATATTGCCCAGCGTTTAATATTGTTCCGTTTAACTTCACCGCGTTGATCGCCTCTCTCCATGCCGCATCGTCTGCATAGGTGATCTCAACTGGCTGACCGATCATGTTCAATATCGTATCTGCATGCATTTCAGGTGCTGCTAATGGTGTTGGTGGTGCTGGTATTGTTGGTGTACCCGTGGAGGTACCGTACACTTCAAACTCCCAAAGCGAGTAACCATATGGCGTTGTCCGTGTCGTGCCGCTCATCTTGACATATCTTGCGCTCTCAGGAGCAAACGTAAGATCATCGATTCCTGCGTCACCTGTCGTTGTCGAATAGACTGTCTTCCAATTTGCTCCGTCCAAGGAAACCTGAATCGTATAGCTCTTGGCGGCTGCATTTTCCCAGTTCAAAAGCACATGATTTACCTTGTGCTCCCAGCCCAAATCAATCGTGATAAACTGAGGATCGCTGAATGCGGATTCCCAGCGTGAACCCTTATTTCCATCCACCGCTTCTTTTCCACCTCGCAGTGGGTTCTCGGATGTGGTCGTCGGTTTGTTCAACGCAAGGTTAACAGTCGATTTGGTGATGATATCCTGCCTAACAGTCACTTCCTCAAATCCGGTCGCCTGAACGGTAATCGCGTAGCTGCTGTTTTCCTCTGTGAATAAATCAGCATTCAAGGTGATTTTACCTGGTGTTACGCTGTATTGGGCTGCGTCCACATTCATTCCATTCACCTTTATTGCATAGATCGCGTTTCTCCATGCCGCATTGTCCGCATAGGTGATGTCGATCGCTTGACCAATCGTATTCATCGTTGAATCTGCCGTTAATACCGGTGCGGGTTGCTTGCCCGAGGCACTTCCGTATACTTCAAACTCCAAGAGTGAGAATCCGTATTGCGTTGTCCGTGTTGTACCGTTCATTTTCACATACCTTGCATTCTCAGCCGGGAATGTGATGTCATCGATACCAGCATGTCCTCTTGTTGTGGAATAAACGGTCTTCCAAGTTACGCCATCCAAAGAAACCTGGATGGTATAGCTCTTGCCAGCGGCATTTTCCCAGTTCAAATGTACATGACTTAATTTGTATTCCGAGCCTAAATCGACTGTAATAAACTGCGGATCGCTGAATTCAGATTCCCAACGTGTATCTAGCAGCCCGTCTACAGCGTAGCTTCCAGCTTTAACCGGATTTTCGGAAGTAACGGTCGCTTTGTTCAGTGCAAGGTTCACAGTTGAACTCGTGATCACATTTTGCTGAATCGTAGCGTCCGGATACCCGTCCGACACGATGGTAATCGTATAGAGGTCCTCATTTGAAAATAATGCTCCATGCAAGGTGATTTTACCTGGTACTATGCTGTATTGCGAAGCATCCACTTTCGTCCCATTCACCTTTACCTCGTTGATTGTGCTTCTCCATGCTGCATGGTCCGCATAGGTCAATTCGATGGGTTGACCCGTCGTATTCTGTGAAGAATCGGGCGTTAATTGTGGAGCTATTTTTTGATTCAAGTCGCTGACTTTCGTCGGATCAACTTTTACCAACATTTTCGGACCTACGATGGCAGAGCCTGTTACTCCATTTGCGTTGCGGAAAGTGACCATAACAGGAGCGTTCGTCGGATTCCAGATCACGGAAGAGTAGATTGAACCTTTTTTATATACCGTGGCACTTGACCAACCGGTCGCCCAAATGTCATTGGATCGCTGCCCCAAAGTCGCCATGTTATGTACGAACCAATAGGTGTCGAATATTTCATTTTTCTGGGTACCTTCAAGCGTCCATTTGTTAAGTACCGCTTGCGGATCGCTTAGCGACTGAATCGGCCATACGATATGATACCACGTATCCTCAGGGCCTTTTTTGTCCGCAACCATACCGTTATACAACGTGGCGGCTTTTGCTGGATCGAAGCCATAGCTTGTCAAATATTCTCCGGTTGGCAGCCAGTGGATGCCGTACACATGAACCGGATCTCCGCTAAAAAAAGTGCCGAAGTTATACGCACTTCCGTATACTTGGCCGACCGATTTGTGCTTAAACCCTGGCAGCCAGTTGTCGTTGTCATAATTGAACCAGTATTGCTCTACAGCTTTCAGTTCGGTCGTAAAGCCGAAAATGGCGATATCGCGATTGGCTGTGTTGCCGGAAAGCAGGCTCCACATGTATTCCCCGACCCAACCGAACAGTGACTCTCCGGCTGCCTCTTGGTTATTCCCGCTGTTATTGTCCCCATACCCACCAGCCCATGAATGACCTTCATATGGATCGAAGTTGCGGAGGAATGGATAGAGCGGATCGTTTTTCGACGGGTTGGCGTAATCACGAATAAGGTGCTCAACCATGTCGCCGTAATTGTCCTTGAAATCCTGATCGTAAGTCGCCAGGACGGCGGAAGCAAACACAAAATAGCCGTAGGTGAAATGGTGATCCGTCAGGCCAGTATTGGCACCAAACTCACTCGATTTGTAATACATGGTGCCCCAGGTCGGATCGTAATACATGAAGTATTCCGGTTCGCCCTTCGTGTAAGTATACCAGTCGGTTAATATGGTTTTCATTCTGCTTAGGAAAACATTCTTATAATACGTATCACCGATTTGATCAGCGATCAAAACGCCCATAGCCAGCGGATGAAGCACTTTACCTTGCCAATATGCATCCCCAGCCATGATATTTTTTGAAGTCGACTCATCCAGGAAGTCCAATTGCTCTAATAAGGCTTCTCGTGAATAAGTCGGGTCTCCCGGTTCGGTAAATTGGGGAACGATCCCATAAAATCTGTCTACCGTGGTAAAGGAGTTTCCTTCATGCAGCTTCAACGCACCCCGAATGGACGGGTATGTCAGATTCGTAAGCGATGAAGTGGTAATTTTCCATTGATGTGGTAGCAGTGCCATCAAGGTTGTGGGTGCCAGATCTGCACGCTTTTGATCGATCGTGACATCGAATTTGGTCGTGACCTCGGAGGTTTGCTCGTTAAAGCCCGGAGTGACCGTCGTATTCGTGACGAACGCATATGCATGTTTATAGAAGTAGTTCAAGTCGCCAGCAGTGGGAATCGTAGACAATGACAAATAATTTTGTCCGCTGCCTAGTCGGATTTTGATTTTACCGCCGACTTTTGTGAAGGTGGAGCCTTCAGGCGCGAATACACCGTAGTACCTGATCACTGTTTGTGGTTTCGGAGCACCGTCCACGTTCGTCACGGTAAACCCGATATGGTCAGCCGTTATAATAGCACCTTCGGATGTTAAGATCGCATTGTTGCTGTCATCAAAAAATTGAGTAGCAGCTGGGAAATAAAGTTCAGGCGTAGTAGGATCGCTAAACTCGGAGTAAAGATACGGCGAGCCTTTGACAAAAGTCGTTTTCATTTTTTCTGTCTCGTTGTCGCTTAATATGACAGTGGCGGACCAGTCGCTATACCCGGAAATTTTGTTCTTAATGCGGGATGCACTGATGTTACCGGACATCAAGTAAAAATCAGGATCTCCGCCTGCATACTGCGAATTTCCGCTTTCGTCCACCCAGCCCGCGCCGGGGTTCAAGATGCTCAGGCCTTGATTGGTATATTTGGATTTAAGCGGAAGTGTGATGAGACTGTCACTCAAATCTTTAATCAAGACGGATTGCCACCAATCGTTGGAGGCAATTGGTGCAGCGATATTGTCCGTTTTGTTAACGGGAGGTCTAGGCTGCGGCATTGTAATATCACTGGTTAAGTAGCTGCCCTGACCGACGGCAACTGTAGAAGCGGTTGGCAGTGTCGGAATGGTATAGGTCGGTTTGGCATCCCCTGGCACGTAATCGTAAACGGAAAAATTGAATAGGGAGTAGCCGAAGCTTGTCGTTCTGCTGATCCCTTTCACTCTCACATAACGGCCGCTGGCATAAACGGGAGTGTCCATTAAACCTTCTTTCCCGTTCATTTCTCTGTAAATCGTGTTCCAGTTGACGGCATCGTCAGATACTTGGAGGTCGTAGATTCTGCCGGCTGCGTTTTCCCACAGCAGTCTGATGCGACCTACGGTGTGAACACTGCCCAGGTCGACATACAACCACTCATCGCTGGTGTCTTTGGAAGACCAACGCGTGTCCTTATCCCCGTCTACGGCATTTTGCGGGATCAAGAGGGGTTTATCTTTGCTGGCTATTTGGTAGGAGGAGACGACAACTGATTTATTTAGAGCGACATCCTCACCAAGAACGATCGGCTGGGGATTGCTTCCGCCTGTACCGTATACCTCGAATTCATGGAGCGAGACTCCATAATTTCCGGCACGCTCGAGAGACAACATACGAATGTAACGTCCGGATCCTGTCAGGGCAATCGTATCCACACCACCGTCTCCAGTAGTAGTTGCATAAATATCTTTCCACTGTGCCTCATCGTCGGATACTTGAATCTTATACGATTTGGAATAGGCGTTCTCCCAACGGAGAATAACCTGGTCAATGTGTGCTGCAGCACCGAGGTCAATATAAATCCACTGCGGGTCTGCACTAAAGGCGCTGCCCCAGCGGGAGTTCATGTCTCCATCCACCGCTTTGTCGGGCGTTAATCCTCCCTCCATCGATGAAGCGTAAGTTGCTCCCTCATAGGATAGTAAGTGAGAAGGGTTGGCGGCATTTGCGGCTGATGCCTGTGGGGTAGGTACCATGTCAAATAAGCTAAGCACCATGGATACAGCAATGGATAAAGAAATGATCTGACCAAATTTCTTGCGAATACTTTTAACTGGTATACCCATTCTTAATTTTCCTCCTAAGTTGTTGCCCCCGAGGGGTTCAACTGTGACGAAACGCCTAGTCGTTTTTTGTCGTCCAGTTGCAAAACTGATTATATTCCGCGTTGGAAAAATAAAACAATAAGCACTTCTACCTATAGATCTCAAATGTGCTAGTTCACTATGTCTATATTTGGAAAGCATCCCATGTGATTCTAATTCGTTTATTCAAACGGTATGAGCCAGATTGTATATATTTGCAAATGGGCAAAAATACCTATACATAATTATTTTATACAAAAAAGAATTATATGATATTTTTGTAAATGAAATAAACAATCCAAATTTTCAAAAATACGTTAGCGCATAAGCAAACAGAACCAGCTTATCCATCTGGAACCCTTTGCGTAGAATAGAGTTTGTCCTACCATGAACATACCTAAGAACAAGGAAAAAGAGTTCTTTCATCTATTTACCTCAAACTTATAGTCTAATATGCCATTGCACGCGAGAAAGCCATCCATTTGACCGATTGAGCCCTCCGCCCTACAACCTCGCTCTCATATTCAAAATTGATTTTATTTGAAGGATGTGTATTTCCTGTGTACTGCCTCAGTTAACTTCAGTGTGTACAATTCCTAGAAGAGAGGATGCAAAGAGTACCTCCTTTGTTAATGATGGGTTACGAGATGTGAATGCTGCTAACAATACATGAAATGAAATACGGAATATTATTTCTTTTATTAAAAAAATAACGATTAATACACACAAACTACATAATGTTAATTTAAATTAAATATAGAATTATATTTTGAGACACCCAAACTATATTGCGCAAAATCCACAAAATGAAAACGCAATCATTACGAGAGAGTAGGTGATAGAGTGTAAAAATAACGATATAGCAGCGTGATCAATGAATATGAGAATGGAGTTCTAATGTTTTATGGGTTCGATTGAAGTGCAAGCGTATATATTTACTATAAAGGACGTGACAGCCTTGAGACGGCAAGAAAGAAAGCTTTTCATTATGATCGTGTCTATGTTTTGCTTGCTAGGCACGGTTCAACCCGCTTTCGGTATGGGTTCAGCCACAGTCGCAACCGATCAAGCGCAATATCCAACCAGTAAGGTATCAACAACAACTTCGATGGATCCCGCAGCATTTGCACCGAACCGTGTTATTGTAAAATACAAATCTAGTACGAAATCTCACGAATCGCTATTGAGCGCGATGAAAGACAAAATTGTGAGCGTTAAGCCACTTTCGCTTATCCAAGCCGAGGTATGGAACCTCTCGGGCGGAGCGGATGTAAAAAGCGTGGTCGAAGAACTATCCGCCAATCCGGATGTTCTGTACGCCGAGCCCGATTATTACGTGCAATCCCCTAATATCAAATCCGATAATATCAAGAATAAAGTCGATTACGTGCATTCACCCGAAACCATAAAAGCCGTCGAAGTGAATCAGGCGATCACTACATACGCGAAAGAATACAACAATGCGCCTGACCCGATCACTCCTAACGACCCACTTTACCAGGATCAATGGTCGCTGAATAACCAAGGTCAGACCCTGAATGGAAATGCTCCCGGCGGCACACCCGACATCGATATGGACGCACCCGAAGCTTGGGCCCTTACGAAAGGCAGCAACGACCTTATCGTGGCCTTGATCGGTTCGGGTGTCGATACGAATCTGCCCGATCTGAAGGATAATATTTGGATCAATGCCAAAGAAATCGCCGGTAACCGTGCGGACGATGACGGCAACGGCGTTGTCGACGATGTGTACGGTTGGGATTTCTTCCATAACGACAACACATTGTTCGATACTTCCGATAAATATACCGATTACGCAGGCACTTGGCTCGCCAGCATCATCGCGGCTAAGATGAACAACACCGGGATCACGGGCATTGCGCCGAATGTGAAAGTGATGCCGCTCAAATTCGTTACGGATGAACAAGGCGGAACGATTGAAGATGCGATCATAGCGATTGAGTATGCGCAGAACAAGGGCGCAAAGATTGCCGTTTTCGGCGCCACGAGCAGTTATTACAGCGAATCGTTGCGCGAAGCGGTCAAAAATTCGTCCATGCTCTTCGTGACGGGCGCGGGCGATCAATTTTATCATGATAGAGCCAATACGGATATCTTTCCGACCTATCCGGGCTCTTTCAAGTTCGGAAACGTTCTGAACTTGACCGCCGTCGACAGAGGCGGAAATTTGGCAGAATTCGCCGGCTACGGCAAACAGTCTGTAGACGTGGCTGCGCCGGGAGATTATGTTGCTGCTGCATCCCCCGACCAACGGATCGGTTTTGCCGCAGAGATTAACAATGGAACATACAAAGCGATCTATAACGGCATGGGCTTCGAGCAAGTGCCGATCAAAGGCTTTAATGCGGATGATCCGAAAATCGTTTATGATCCGAAGCAGCGACAAGATATGTTCGATACGGCCATGAACTATTTGAATCAAGACCGCGACGGTAACGGGAAAACGGACATCCTTCTTGTACAAGACAATATCACCGGGAACTTTGGGATTGGTCCATTTAGTACAAGTGCTGCCAATGTCAGCGTAACCGGCCTTGTCTACGATGAAGATGGAGTCGACGAAACGACGAGAGTGAAGAACGTTTATAAGAACCTGCTTCACGATGGCGGATATGACGGCTACTCTTTGTTTGAGACGGACACTCAAGCTCAAGTGGGACCTGATTTAGCTACGCTCAATAAATACGATGTTGTCATTTGGTCTACGGGAACTCTCGAGACCGAAAATCCCAACTTTTTATTGGATTCAGATCAACGGAACTTGACGGCTTACTTGAACGGCGGCGGTCATCTGCTCCTATCCGGTCAGAATGCGATCGATCACATTAAAGATTCCGATTTCGTAACGAAGACGCTGCATCTCGTCCAACAAGGGCAGACCGGCTTCGATCATGATACCGGCACCATTCTCCCGGTAGAATATACAATTTATGATTACAGAACGAAACCTGGTATTCAACCCTATTACCTAACAAGTATTAATGCTTTCTTCGACTTAACCGTGTCTAGCGATCCTTCGATTACGAAGATCAACCTGGAATATCCGGAAGGCTATTACCGGTATAAAACGGGTACTCCTTTCGCGGCTGCTAACGCTGCGGGCGTGGCTGCTCTCGTATGGAGCTATAACCCCTCGATGAGCGCCGGTGAAGTGAAGAGCCGGTTAATGAACAGCGGCACGCCGCTTAGCTCCTTGAGCAACATCACCGTAAGCGGCAGGATGATCAACGCTTTCCGGGCCCTTTGGGACACCGACATCCCAGGCACGCCGCTGCAAGATTCCATGACAAGCGGGACGCTTGACTCCAACGGAAAGACGTTTGGCGCGGGCAATAGAAAGAATGCTGTCTACGCCCTCGACCTGAAGGCAGGCGAGACCATCACCCTCTCCCTCTCGGGCGGAGCAACTACTGACTTCGACCTTGCTTTATTCGGTCCTGCTGCCACAACCATTTCTACCAAAAATGGATTAGTAGGGGTGTCCAAGTCTCCTGGCAGTTCGAAGGAAGAAATCGTGTACACTGTACCAGCTGCGGGGACATATTACGTCAATGTCATGGCAACGGCCGGCTCAGGCAGCTATAAGCTAAGTGTAACGACAGGCAACCAATGGGGTACGTTCCAAGATTCGAATCCCGCCCTTCGCTTTAACGGAAATTGGTCAACCCTTTCGGATTCACCGTTTTCGGGCGGAACGATCAAACAGATTCAATCCGAAGGCAGCGTGGAGTTCGGCTTCAAAGGAAACCTGATCGAATGGATCGGTACCAAAAACCCGAGTCAGGGGATTGCCGATGTGTATATCGACGATGTCAAAGTAGCTTCGCCGTCGCTCTATAGCACGACCGTATTGCATCATCAATCGCTTTTCAAGAAATGGCTGCCTGCGGGACGTCATACGATCAAAATCCAATGGACCGGCCAGCATGATTCGGCAGCCAAAGGCTCGTGGATTAACGTCGATGCCTTCGTCGTCTCGAACTTGATTGCATCGAGCGATATCAACGTAAGTTATAACGGCGCATGGGGTACGATGTTCGGTTCAAGATTTACAAAAGGCAATGAGAGATTTACGTCGTCGAAGAATAGTGCGGCAGAGTTCGTCTTTACCGGAACCCGCGTAACGCTGATGTCCAACACAGGCAGTAATCGCGGGAAAGCGCAAATCTTTATCGACGGCAATCCGGTTAAGACGGTAGATTTGTATAGCATGTCCATTCAATACCAAGTTCCGGTATTTACGTCAGATAAGCTTGACTGGGGCATTCACACAATCAAAGTCGTAAATATCGGAGATCGAAATGCCAGCTCTTCCGGCCAAATCGTCACGATCGACGCGATCAACGTGCTGAACTGATTTTCGGCACTCTCACTCTCAGCCGCTTAGACAAGATGACTATCCTGTTCGAAATGAGGTACTGAACTTGATCAAATCATTTAAAAAAACGATCGCTATTCTTACCGCTTCCGTAATCATCGGAAGCCTTGCGGGCCAAAGCGTTTTTGCTGCCGGCCCTGCTCAATCTTCCCAGTCGGATAACCTGAAAAGCTTGCAAAAGCGACTGCTGGAAGCCTCCTTACAGCGTATCGCGGACAAAAATTCCAAACCGGATGCAAGCGCCTTCATCGCACCGGGCATCGACACTTCTTCGTCGAAAAAAATCAAAGTCATCGTCCGTCTGAGCGTACAACCTGCTGCTGTCGGCATTTATGCCGCCAAGCAAGGCAACCGCATGTTGGCCCAAGAGTTCACGCAGGAGAAGGTCGCCGATGAACAAACGGCATTTTTGGTCGCCGCCAAAGCGCAAGGCATCGACCTCTCCGTTAATTACAAGTTCGATACCGTATTGAACGGAATGGAAGTGACGGTGAACGCCAATCAAATTCAGAAATTGGCTAAAATCCCGGGGGTTCAGGCGATCCATCCCAACCTCATCTATCACCCGATTTCCGAACCAGATTCCCTCGCTTCCGAAACCCTTGACAAGAATGATATGGTTCCGCTGAAACAGATCGGTGTGGACAAAGCATGGGAGATGGGCTTTACAGGAAAAGGACTAAAGGTGGGCGTCCTCGACACCGGCGTGGATTACGCTCATCCGGATTTGAAGGGCGCGTTCCAACAAAGTTCAAACGGTCCAGTTTACGGCTATGACTCTTTTAACCAAGATCTGGATCCTTATGAGGATCTCCCGCGAGGCTACTTTGGCGGCTATGCCGGTTCCGCGCACGGCACGCACGTTTCGGGAACCATCGTCGGCAGAGCGGTAAACGTAACCGGCGATTTCAATCAGAAAGGCGTTGCCTACGAGGCTGAACTGCACTCGTACAAAGTTTTGGGAGTGAAGGATGACGATTACACAGCCGAAGCGCCTACCGGGACGTCGGCCCAAATCATCAACGGCATTGAGCATGCCGTAGAAGATCATATGGACGTCATCAACTTGTCTTTGGGAAGCGCCTTGGCCAAAGACGCCAACTCTCCGGATTCGATTGCCGTAAACAATGCCGTGCTGGCAGGCGTCATCGCCGTAGTGGCCAACGGAAACGACGGCAGCTCGGGCCACTACTATTATTCCATGGGCTCTCCCGCTTCTGCGCAGCTTGCGATCTCCGTCGCTGCGGCCACCAGCCCAAGCGTGCAATATGAAGTGTCGGTCAAGGATTCGGTCTTAGCCCAGTCGAACCTCCTAAGACTTGTCGCTTGGCAATCCGGCCAAACGGTCTTCGGCTCCATCTTCGGAACGAAACCTGTGGAAGCCGTCTATGTCGGCTTGGGAAGAGAGACGGACTATACTTCAGATCCTACCATGTTTAAGGATAAAATCGTGTTCATCTCTCGGGGACTCATCTCCTTCGAGGAAAAAGTCAAAACCGCAAAAAAGATGGGCGCCAAAGCGATCATTATTTTCAACGGTATTGACAAAGTAGAAAACGGTGTTTCCGTTCCCAATCTTGACGATAACATTCCCGGACGCAATGGCCCGATCGGCTCCATTGCCGCTCTCGGCGACGGTCATGATTACATTCCGCTCATCGATATGCCAGGACAACTGGGTCGCTCGATCGCCCGCCAGCTACAAATGTGGGGCACCTTGCAGTTTACATTCGCTTCTGACATTAAAGTAATCCAGCTCAAAGGCGATAAGGTTGCGGAGTTCAGCTCGCGCGGCCCGAACTCCGACGGCAATTACGGCATCAAGCCGGATGTCAGCGCGCCTGGCGTTAACATTTACTCGACTTTCCCCGCTTACGGGAAAGTGAATCCTAGTCAAAGCTATGAACACGCCTACGCCAGAGAGAGCGGAACCAGCATGGCATCGCCGCACGTTGCGGGTCTCGCCTTGTTGGTGAAAGAAAAGCACCAGGATTGGTCGCCGGCCGACGTTCGCGCGGCTCTGGCGAACACCGCAGACGAAATCAATAAAGATGGCACCATGTACGATGTCTATTCGCAAGGATCGGGACGTGTGAACATCGTCAACGCCCTGAAAACACCCGCTATTCTGCAAGCGCTCGACAAGATCACGATTTACGATAACCAATATAATCCCATTACGATGGACAGCGAAGCGCCCAACTTAAGCTTCGGCATGATTCAAGCAGGTTCCGAGGCGTCGAAACCGTTGCAGCTCAAAAATACGTCAGGCGGCTCGCTGACATACACGGCCCAAGTCGTGATGCATCCGAAAGTGACATCCGATCCGGATCCGACCCGTGCGATTCCTACGCCGAACGTGAAAGACATCAAGGTGACGCTGGACGGGCTTGATACCGGTAATTCGAACAAAATCACCGTCGGGTCGTACGACAGGCATCGACTGACGTTGACGGCGAAAACGAAAGCGAAAGCCCCGCCGGGCGTCTATGAGGGTGAAGTTCTTCTCACGAATGCCAAATCCGGCATTCCGCCTTTGCATCTGCCTTTCGTAATACACGTAGGAGAGGACGATTCCGCGAATAACAGCTTTGCGATTCAAGATATTAAACTGTCGAATAATACGGTAACTTCCGATAAGCCCGTGGATATTTCCTTTACGCTCCATTCCAACACCGTGAACTACATCCTTATTGGCCTGTACGGGTTGGATGAAAAATTCCTTGGCTATGTTTCGTATTTCAACGACATTGAGGTAAAAGATGATACGGAGAAACTCAACTATCTCCCTGCCGGAAAGATTACGATTCCCGACTTTGACGGAACGTATGTTGATGAGTATTTATCACCAGAAGGAGACAACGTGATCAAGCAGCTTAAGGATGGCAACTATAACCTGGGTATTATCGCCAATAGTTTCAATCCAGAGACGGGAGAATTAGAAGACCAAACCGCTATTTTCAAATCGATATTCGTCCAAGACAGTTCTACCGAGTCTGTAACTCCTTCTCCATAATCGGGTCGGGGACCTGTCTGTCCGATTAAAACGCATTGGGAGACGAACTTGTAGAATCGTTAATTCCGATTGGAGGATGCCATACAATCCTCGTCATGAAAAACCCCCTTGCGACGGCGGACTTCATTTCGCCGTTGCAAGGGGGTTTTTCACGAGAGCCAAGACAACTTCCACCCAAACCCTTACCACCATTTTCGGTCAATGTCTTACAATTGACAAGATGCGTTCGTTAGCGCAGCAAAGCGGCCGAAAGCAAGATCAGGCGCCTCGCTCGAGGCAGCATAACCGGCGGCAAAATCATCTCCGGAGTCATATGCCCCCGCGATCCGGACCACGGAGATGATAGACCCGTGAGATTTGAAGGAATTAAAAAAACTTACCGACTCATTGGATGATTATGGAAAACGAGAGCCGAGCAGAAGCATAAAGATGGTCTTGTATGTCCGCATAGCAAAACTCAGACAGTCGTGCGATATGGGAAATATGTTGTCAAAACGCTAATACAGTGTTGTTATCGTTTACTTTAGCGGTAAAGACAAAAAGGAGCAGTGATTTTTATCCTAATCTATAATGGCAGCTAAATGACAAAGCGTCGTATGTCTTAGCATATAAAAAAACACTAAGCTGCCAATGATAATACTTGGAAACTTAGTGTTTTTTAGCTTTCATCTTCTTCATCAAGGGTCCTCTATTTCTTGATCCCCGTTTCCGTGAGATTCACCTTTACATACAAACCAACGTTCATCGTTGGATAAACTTTTTTCCATTCTTCTTCATTCCAATTTCGTGTTTTACTCCGTACGAAATCACCTAATCCGAGTGGATCGATCCCTTCTTTTTTAAACAACTTTATTAGATCCAATCCGGTTGTGTGAAGATCATTTTCTAAACTATCTTTGATTCTTTGGAGCTCTTGTTTTGGAAGACGAACCTCCCTTGCATCTCTAATTTTAGCGTTTAAGACAAGGTTGATCATCACATTTGGACTTTTCGGATCTGGATTGATTCGATAACTCACTTTTGACCCGATGTTCTCCACTGCAAGGTAAGACTCATCGTCAAGCTTTACCTCAAGGGTACCGTGATTCATATTAGTAAGAAGAAGTTTCATGAGCCGCGACTGTTTTTCATTGAGGGATACTACATACTTATCATTCTTAAATAAAGCTGTACCCGAAATCATTACTTGACCGTTTTGCAATTTAAGGAGCGGCAAAAACGGGTCCATTCCTTTACCTATAAGGGAATATTCGAATTCGTGAAGATTTTGGCTTGGAAGAAGCCCCTTACGTGTAGTTGTATCGAGTAAATTGTACAAAAACATCCCTTTTTCTTCCTTTGAACTGAAGTTTTCTTCCAACAGTTTCTTTGCGCTTCCATCGACAACGGCCAAGTACATTCTGCGCGAAAAAAAAGCATTGCGCAAAAACACATCCAATTCTTTTGCCAGCCCATTTGCTGCCATATCTTTTCCATACAAAACCACAGAAAGTTTCCCTGGATTCAGGGGCCGATCTAACTGCATACTCATTAATTCTCTGATACCCAAGCTTGTATGACCCACTTTTGAGAACAACTCGGTTGAAACAGAACCGGGTTTTCCGGATTGAAACTTGGGCACCGCCAACGTAATTTCGATTTGATTCTTTGTTGACTCATCGAATGCAGAGACAATAAAAAGATTTATTCTATCCAAAATTTGTTGTTTCACACATCCTGTTAACAATAAGCAGGCAGCCAGTAGTCCGAATAAAACCCGACTCATACCGTTCTTCTCACTTTCATTCTGACTATATCGAGTATGTACATCAATGGGATGTACACATAAATAATGCATAATCCGATCTTTGATAACCACGATTGAACAACTTCAATACTGTTTCGATCTGGAATCAAACATACGGCAATGAAAATCAGAATCAAAAATATCGGTAGGACTGTCAATTGTTTTATAGTGAACATTAACTTCATCATTCGGCTTGAAGCCCAAAGACATAAGCATACGATAGGAAATAACCGTAATATCGTTGCAGATGCGCCGATAAATTCAAAATGTTCAATGAAAGGAAATTGAATAAATTTATATTTCGATAATGCCGGCCAAATTTCTGTTGATAATTGTTCAGATTTGAACAGTAACAATTGAATGAAGATTTCGACAAGATAAAGTGTTGTTATGGTTATATTTCCCCAATGTGCCCACCTTTGAGACTTTTTTGGTGTTTTGATGAAAGAGTAACAAAAAAATATCATCTCCACGCCCATATAAGAAAAGGTCAATTCCTTTGATGCTTTGATGATATCGCTTGGCGAATGATCCATTATGGGCAATAAATTGCTGAAATGAAAAAATGGTGCCGTAAAAAGTGCAGATACAAAAAGAATATTGCTTAATAAGCTAAGCAAACAGATGCCAACGATAACTCGAAATCCTCCTGCAACCATGTAATACGTAAGCAAGAGTAAAACTAAAGCCAGCGGCCAAGTTTTCATATCAGGAAATATCCATACTTGTATAACTTCAATAAAAAGCCGAATTTGATAAGTAGAATTCAGCAGGAAATATCCGATAAAGATAAGGTTAAGACCACCGCCCGCCCATTTTCCGAAAAACTGTTGATGGATATGTATAAGGTCCGCCTCATTATGGTTGAGAATTCGATAAATCATATATATGACGACATGTATAATGATTGCGCAAAGGAGGACGGAAACCCAGGCATCTTGGCCGGCCAATTGAATAGGCTTGATCGCCATGGACAGAAATCCTAACCCGAACTGCATCGATTGAATCACAACGAAAATTAGATAGGGTGATACGGTATACCTTTCATTAACTGTTGAATTCAACTATTTTCACTCCCAAAACTGAATCATTCGTCGATGTCTTTTTTTAAGTTTGCATTTCTCTTATCGAATCTTACTGAATTTTTCGTTCTGAAAAAACTTGGTCGATGATGAAATTTTGAAAATGGAGGACGTATTACCGTATCGTACAGGTTTGAAATCCGAAAAGGATAAAAAGGAACTAGGTAAGGCATCCCGAGAGAAGTCAATCGCAACAAATGGGTAATAACGGCAAGGGCACAAATGAAAATACCTAATAACCCCCATACTTGTGCTGCGATAATAAACGGAAACCGAAGAATACGTATGGTTGTACTCATGCGATAAACGGGAGTTGTGAAAGAAGCCATAGCCGACAACGCCACAATGATTAATAAAAAGTTGCTGGTCAGAGCGGCTTCAACAGCCGCGGTACCGAGTACGATCCCCCCAACAATACCGATTGTTTGTCCGATTTTGGTAGGTAATCTAGCACCTGCTTCCCGTAACAGTTCAATGACAAGCTCCATAATGAGCACTTCCACAACAGGAGGAAAAGGTACATTTATCCTGGAGGAAATAATCGTGGGCAAAAAAATATTTGAAATACCGTGACCATGATATGTCATAACAGCAACATATACGGATGAGGCCAAGACGGAAAACACAACAGAAATAATGCGGATCAACCGAATGATAGAGCCGATGATCCATGGCAGAAAATAATCTTCATAGGAGGTGAAAAATAATCCCAAGGTAACAGGTCCTAGAATCGCAGTCGGGGACCCGTCAATCAAAATACAAACCTGCCCTAGTGTTAAGCTCCAAGCAACGCGATCCGTCCTTTCGGTCCCAAGCAACTGAGGAAAGATGGAGTTTGAATTATCTTCGATCATTTGTTGAACCAAGGTTATATCTGACACCATATCGAATTGTAAGTTCTCTAAACGCTGGATACATGTATTTACATATTGTTCATTCGTAATTCCATCCATGTAACAAATGGCCACTCTCGACTCGGACACACTACCTACAATGATCTCTTTTATTCTTAACTTGGGAATGGGAATTCGCTTGCGGATCAGGTTAAGATTGGTGTCCAGCGATTCAACAAAGGCTTCTTTCGGTCCTTCCACGTTAAATTCGATTTCGGGTTTGGTTACGTTGCGGCCCTTTGATAAAACGGCATTGATCAATAGGCAATTAGTATTTTGAAGACCATGTTGTATGGCTACATATCCACGCAATAATTTATATCGAATGTAATTCCAATCGGAAGACATTTCTTTTTCGGCAACCGGGATCAACTTGTACAAATCATCCAAAGAAACATCCAAATCCTTGCTCAAGGAACCAAGGATATGTTCGTTCAAGACTTTTGACTCAGTGAGTGATTTAAAATAGCCAATGAAATAAGGCTCCGTGTTGGTTTTGTGATAGAAATAAACAAAATCGGATGATTCATTAAGCTCTTTCCATACATGAGGTACTGAATCCATTATTATTCACAATTCTTTCCTGATTTTTAAATTCGATTTATTTTCTCTCTTGCAGCGGACAACTATACGGACTATTATGATTACTCTACATTACTTCACAAAAGATCGGCGCCGATCTTGATTCATCCATGAACATCGTTCAGTTCCGTCTTGTAACCCCAACCATTCCCCTTGCAAACAAAAACATCACCACAATTTGCTTGGCGATGTTTTTAAGGTATGCGGAATTTATGGTGGAGAAAGGGCTTTTAATATGCCTTTCACTTCGGTCTACATTTCAGATTTAAGTCTTTCCTTTGTCTGACGCCGATGATGGAATAAGTAATAGATTACAAGAGTTAAAATCATGATAAATCCACCTATAAGGAACATCATGTGATAGTTTGTCTTCGCAGCAAGAATACCGAGCAAATAGGAGCCTATTCCATACCCTGAGTCAAAAAACACTAAAAACGTACTGATAGCGATTCCTCTGCGATGACCTGGTGAAGCTTTAACCGCAATGGTCATAAAGCTAGGGAAGATAGCACCATATCCGAGTCCAATAATTCCTGACGTAATAAGAAATACAGGTGCCGAATAAGCTTGGCTTAACCAGATCATGCCGAAGATGAATAAGATGATTCCTGGATAAGCAAGGACATGCTCTCCTTTTCGATCGAATAATCGCCCGGTAAAAGGTCTAGTTAGGAGGATCATCAATGCGAGAATGACAAAAAAGTAGCTGGCAATACGCTCCAGCCCAAGCGTTTTGGCGTATACGGAGATAAATGTAGATAAGGCACCATAAGAAAACGCAAGAAAAAAGCCGGCTATGGAAATGGGTATCGCCGACGTCTCGATGTAACGTCGAAACCCTTTGACAACTGCGTTTGATGTTGAACGGTCCACGTATTTCGGGAAGCTTGTAAGCACCCCGAACAACAGGGACAGCAGCGAAAATACAACAACCGCAAAGAACATGATTCCATAGCTAGTATGCGTTGTTATCCATAGGCCAACAAAAGGCCCAATGACCATCGCGAGACTCATAAACAAACTAAAATAGCCAACTCCCTCTCCTTTCCGATGTTCAGGGATAGTATCCAGAACAATGGCTGAAGTGGACGTAGTCACCATTCCAAAAGCAAAACCATGAATAAACCGCAATACGAGTAGGACAGAATAGTTGTCAATCCATATATACGACAAACTACATAATGTAGAAATAATTAATGAAATAATTAAAAGTTTTCGTCTGTTTATCTCTTCTAGCCACTTTCCGGTTAAAGGTCTGGAAATGACCGCAGTAATGACAAAAAACGTGATAACAAGTCCAATGCTTTGCTTACTTCCATGAAGCTCATCGAGTACAAATTGCGGCAAGGTCACGACTAACATATAAAAAGTCATGAAGATAAAAAAATGACTTAAACTTATCGTTACGAAATCCCGACTCCATAATCTGTCTTTCTCCACGCTGATCCCTTCTTTCTTTAAAAAAAGCATGTTTCATAATTCAATGTTAACCACTTTGAATTATGCACTTCTTGCATGGTTAATACTTCACTCCCGTCTTAATTTCGTTAGTTCGATAATAATAGTACAATAGAATAATAACACGGGTTATGTTATAATTGAATGATATACTCAAAAAAATAAGGAGGATTTCGAGTGAAGCATTTATATCATCCAGACCGTGCTGACATTCAATTATCCACTGTTTTATATGCACTGAGCGATCCCATACGCTTGTTAATCGTTTCGGAGCTCCACGAAGGATGTGAACGGCCTTGCGGAGACATCGAAGTACCCGTTGTGAAATCCACGATGTCCCATCATTACCGCACATTAAGAGAAGCTGGCGTCGTAAGCGTTCGCGTACAAGGCACCCAGCGGCTCATATCCTTGAGAACCGAGGATCTAGAATTACGTTTCCCCGGATTATTATCATCTATACTGTCCGCTTACGAGGCTTCCGATAAGAAAACGAAGCTGCTTCATCCGAAGTAATCCCGCAAAAAAGCCCAATGAGCTAATTGATTTTAGCCATTGGACTTTTTTATTTGGCCAACTAGGTGGCGTTTATTTACTCGATGCTCGCGAAAACGGATTTATTCCATGAATGGCTATTCTATTCAATTACGATTTTATCTCCACGACGAATTCGACCTGTTTGGATCACCTTCGCATAAACGCCCATGGCTCCCTCATTATGCTTGACTGCTGCCCGCAAAATTGATGGGTCATTAGGCAGATCACCTTGAGACAAGGTAGTCATAATGCATCGGATACAAGGTTGCGTAACTTGAAGCATAACTTCATCGCCTATTCGTATATTTTTGCCAATCCAACTGTTTTCAACAAATCCTTCTTCATCCGGTACATCGATTACAATATTGGTCCTGAAACGTTTGACTTCAATCCGGCTTTCCGGAATAAGCCCCCTCAATTGGTTTAGACTTGCCGTTGTTAATAAGTGAATGATATCAATATCATAAAAAGTTCCTTCCGGAGAACTGCGTGTAAAAATGGTATTCCGATTGTTCAGTCCTTCAATATCAGGTATATATCCTTCAAATTGAACACCATCGGTTTCAGACGAAAGCGTGGCTATTTGGACCGGCCTGGAAAGTTTGTCCGTCAGCCTTTGATTTAAGTCTCCATCTGTTGTCACACCCCAATTGCCATCGGGAAAAGTGATTCTAACCACAGGAAGGTTCGCCGGATCTTGAGGCGGTTCAACATAGGCAGCCCGATAATCGAACATGTTCGGCCATTTTAAGGGATTCTTGGCATTCGCAAGTTTACCTGTTGATGTATCAATTAAAGCAAACTTACGATCTCCAACAACCCCTTTTTCTGTGATATGGGTTGCATTTAATTCTTCACCCATCATGGATTTAACGGGATATCTCCACAACGATACTACAGTAAGCTGACTCATATGTAACATCTCCTTCAAATTGATAATTATCCCCATTTCCCTCTAATATCTCTACTACATCTGAACCTGCATACTTTGTTTCTTAACTTTAATTTTATTCAAGACATATATCAATAACGCTTTTTCGATCATATTTATAGATGAAATAAATCGAATTACTTGTGCTGGAATTATGTGACCATGCTTGAAGAGGCACTCTAATGTGATTTGAAAAAATCAATCAGGAAAATGCCCGTAAGACGGACTTTAGATAGAACTGATTGAATCGTGTATTCCTACTTTGTAGAAAGAAGTGCCATACCGTGGGTGTATTATAAGTAATCTGCCCGTTCGTATTATGAGGTCTTTTTTAGTACCTGATTTAATCCGCACTAAACTCCCGTTACTACAACGAACAGGAGCAAATCGCCGCGGCGCCTGCTCCCGTTTATTGAGCAATTGTACTTAGTTAAACTTTTCGCTGAATGTATTGCTTTTCTTTCTGACCTCTGATTGTGGACTCTTTATGTTGAGGATGGGACGGGGGCTTTCACTTGCTAAGACATCGCTTTGCCTGTAAATGCGTTTTATTTTTCGGGTCTTCGGATTTTATAGTGAAGACAAACTCAAAACATTTCACTTATAAATCGGAGAATATGGTGGTATTTCTCTAAAGACTTGATCTGTATCTATTTCTTAGTACAATGGCTTTATGACTACTCTAACTCAAAAAATAATGAATGATGAGCATAGGGCGAGAATATTTAAGGCATTAGCTGATGAAACCAGATTGGAGATCATACGAACTCTATTGCCAATAAGAAGGAGATGAATTGCGGGGAAGTGGGAGATATTCACGGTATTGGATACGTTGTAGAAAGAAATTCTTTTTTGTTCAATAGTTCAATAATAATTGAACTATGAAACTAAATTTTAGCAATTAACAACATAAATGGAGCCCCTTAACCCGGGCAGCTCTATTTATGTTGTTCTGAAATCTTTAGAATATTTTTTTCCCCGCGGCAGAAATGGAGGGTTGTTTCAAAAATCGTTAGAAAAAATCTTGGCCAAAATGCATAAATAATTGCAGTTAAATGGTTATTTCTCTTCGGGTTTTTGCTGTTTGAAACAGTTCATTTGCTGCAGTTCACCCTTGTCGTCTGCCTGCTGACTGCGAGGTGGCTTGGTCCCTTGTTATCAGGTGTGAAATTTAACTTCACGTATTATAACATATTATTCAGAGGTGATTTCGTTGTCTACTTATCTACTCATTCACGGCGCGTGGCACGGAGCTTGGTGTTGGGAAAAAATCGTTCCTTTGTTAGAAACCGCCGGTCATCGTGTAATTGCTATCGATTTACCCGGACACGGAGAAGACCAAACCCCAATTTCAGAGGTGACGCTCGACTTGTATGCAAATCGTGTGGTAGCTGCTATTGATGGACTTGATCAAGAGGTTATTCTAGTCGGACACAGCATGGGCGGGATTGTTGTATCGCAAGCAGCCGAGTACCGTCCGAATCGAATTAAATCGCTCGTTTATTTAACCGCATTTCTATTACAGAATGGTCAAAATATGCTCGTGATTCCGCCTAATCCCAATATGCGGGTCTCTGAAGAGGGGAGCACAATTACCGTTCCCGCAGACAAAGCAAAGGATACGTTCTTCAACAATTGCCTAGATGAGGATGTAGCCGGGGCAGTATCTCGGATACAGGTGCAAGCCACGAGTCCATTTGTGACACCGGTGAGCCTGACGCAAAAAAATTTTGGTCAAGTCCCTCGTTACTACATTGAAGCCCTTCGTGATAATGCCATACCAATCGACATGCAGAGGCAAATGCAAGCCGCATCTCCCTGCAAGGAAGTATTCACGTTGGATACAGACCATTCGCCGTTCTATTCAACTCCAGAACAACTATGTAACATTCTGCTTAATATTGGTTAAAAGTGAGTAGCTTCGTACCATGACCCCTTTGTCTCATAAGGGAGCGGTAATTCGTAAACACGGAGCACCAGGACAATAGTTATGGAAACAAGTTCATGTCAATTTAATTTTTCATGCAGGAGTTGCTTGCAGCAGCTCCTTTTTTGTTTTCGTTGAAGAATGAGCACGTTTTATACATTTTTTTGTGGAGTTCGATAACGTAAGGAGAGTCATGAAAATCAAACAAGAAATTCTTCTACATGATGAAATCCTTGAAGTTTGGATGACGATTTTGCTGACGATAACTCCGACGGACCTGTAGTTTTGCTTGAGCCGATTAAATATCCAAAAAGTTACTGCCGCTTCTTCTCCACTTGAAGTTAGCTGCCGTCAAGGACCGATAGAACCTGAATGGAATATGCGGTTAAACGCCTGTTATGATGAAAAAATGCCGGCGCTGGGGATTGAACCCTTTGCCGACATTATCTTTAATCGGTAACCTTATGGTTGACTGCAGTCAAACGTTGGGCCGCTTCCTCCGCTTCACGGTATGCTTTGTCCAGAATTTCCTCCCATTTTAAGATGGCCGTCCCTTGCGCCCTAATGATTTGATAATCCTCGATCCCAAGGAAATTAAACATAGATTTAAGGTACTTGTGCGAATATTCAACCTCCGTATACCAATCATCGTTCGTATAGACGGAGCCGCTCCCTTGAATAACGAGTATGCTGCGGCCGTCGTATAACAATCCGACGGAGCCGTTCTCGGTAAATTTATACGTCTCGCGCGGAATAATAATCGTATCCATGTAATCCTTCAGTTTAGAAGGAATGTTAAAATTGTGCAGTGGCATCGCAACGACATATTTTGTCGAATCTTTGAACTGTTTAAGTATCTCGTTCCTTCGATCCGTGACTTGCTGTTCGGCATCAGTAAGGGGCTCTCCCTTCCGAAGTTTATCACTGGCGCTTAATACCGTACGGTCCACAAGTGGAATCTGTTCGTCGTACAGGTTGATTTGCTCCACGGTTTCCGTTGGATTTAGCTGCTTATATATGCTCAGGAAGTGGTTCAGTACGAGCAAACTAATGGATTGTTGCGACTCCACTTGGGGGTGGGCATTGATAACTAGCATTTTGGACATTATATAATCATTCCTTTTGGTTTATTAACGATAACTTAATCGTCTATTGATCGAATCTTCAATAAATCTTGCGATACTGATTTGTCAAACAAAATCGGAGAATTTATGGTGGAAAAGTGCTTATAATTCGCCCTTTTCCAATTTCTCAATTAAGGTGAGAATATCAATACCAAGCAAAGTTGTTTCTTCCGGTTCACGAGTAACGTAGGGCATTTTGCACATTGGGAAGTTTTCTTCCGGAACGTAGGTATCGGTCCGCCACTGATACTTTGGCTTACGTTGCTTTGCAAGCTCCTCTGTAAAGAGAATTTTGGCTCGTAGGGCTTCGAATAAATAGCCCCTACCTAAACGGTTAGTGATACGGATAAGGTTATTCAGTGACTCGGTATAAACGTTGGTGACGCGATGATCGAAGTAGGCGAATATCTCTTCTTCCCAGTTCTCCATAGCCTTTGTAAGAGGCTCAAACGCCGCATGGAGTTCATTTGGTAACTTAGCTTTCCAATCGTGATATTTGAGGTATGCCTTTTGTCTGCTGTCACTATCCCATAAGTCAAAGAAAGATTCCTTCAAGTTATACGCAAGGCCGAGAGACGGGTAATGATTCGTCCAGAGGTCAAGCAGTATCCTATCCATCACTGTAAGCTCTTTATGGCGTTTAAAGAGGATAAAGCGGTCGTTCATAAGCCCACGCCGTTCCTTCGGCGATAAGCTCTTTTTAAGCTGTTTGCGGATGGTTTCTAACGCTTGGTTTGCCATACAGAGAACGGGAAACTTATCGACGATGATAATAGCTTTTGGCAATACAGCCCTCACAGCGTCCTTATACGGTTTGCACATATCCATTACGACGTATTTTATTCGTTCTCTATTTGTAAGGCGTGAGAGAAAGTTTACAACGGTTTCCTTGTTACGATTGGGCAGAACGTCTAACAAAGTATGTTCCTCCAAGTTGGTTAAAACGCACCTTGGCTTGATAATGTGTATTTCGTTAATCCCAAGCCAATTAGGAGTTTCAAACCGAAGCGTTTCTTTAACACGATTAATGTAATCACGAAAGATGTTACGAACCGTTTTTTCATTCAATCCAACATCGTCAGATATGCTGACAAACGTGCGTTTAAGGCTTTGCTTCTCTACATAAAACAATAATCGTTTGGTGCAGCTTCGCTTCTCGTCTATGGTGTGGTCTAAGCGTTCCCAAAAGGTTCGATTGCAGACTCTACAGCGATACCTCTGACGCTTTATTAGAAGTTCTACACGCTTGCCGCGAATAGGCAAGTCCATACAAATCTGTTCCCTGTTATCGTGCTTGTAGAGGTTCGTTAGGCATCCACAATGAGGACATGTTAAAGGTGGAGAGTTCGTCACCACCTGGATAAGAAAATCAAATTCATTCTCACGAATACTTAGGATGTTGAATTTTGGAAGATTAAGAATATCCATTTGAGTTACTATGCATTTATGATTCTACAAGCTCCTTTTTTGTTTTCTCCTGGACAGGTAAAATGCCACTTGAAAAAAAAGCTAACAATGAACCGACAATGCAGAGAGCCGCAAATAGGCCAACGGCGGTAAAACCGTTAAAAGTCGCATAAAGCAAGCCTGCGATCCAAGAACCGAGTGTTGTCGCAGCGTACATGGCTGAATTGGCCATGCTTGTGATCGTGCCACGGATCGTCGGATTTAATGAAGTCAGAAGTCCCATGATTAGCGGAAATGATATTCCCATGTTAGCGAATACGAAAAAGTATGCACCTTCGAAAGCCGAAACCGACGACAAGTGAGGTAAAACTAGAAAACATGCAATGGAGACAACAAAGCCAATTACCAGTGTGTTCAAACGACCCAATATTTTGATCACATAAACACCGCCGATGCTCCCCACCATATTCCCAAGACCCAGAAAAATCATCACGAACCCCACGTGATCGACCGAAAGCTCAAAGCGGTCTGTCATCCATTTTCCAATGAAAGCAAAAGCAGCCATGAATCCGCATTGAAACAAGAAATGAGCCAGGAAAGATCTTCTCGCCATTCGGCTATTCAATAGAAGGACATATCTTTTAAAGATTGGCATCTTGGTTCTTTGATCTTGATTCGGTTTCATTGCGGGCAAAGTGTAAAAGATAAATACCGTCGCTAGCAGCGAACATGCGCCGATTGTATAGAAAGGATAAGACCAATGAGTTGCAGCAAGCAAACCTCCAATAGGTATGCCGAACGCTTGGGCAGAAGCCAAGCCCGCCATTACAATTCCGAATACTTTGGCGACCTTCTGCGCAGGAAACAAAGTCGGGATGGAAGCCCAGATTTGAGGCGTTGTAAACGCTGCGCCGAATCCGGCCAAAGCTCGGAATAAAAACATCGACCAAAAATTAAAGGCAAAGCCGCATAAGATGGTTGAAATCGAGAAGCAAAACATCCCAAAAAGCATTACTTTTTTGCGATCCCACCCATCGGAAAGCGGACCGGCAATGAGTGCAAAAATGGCATAACCTAAAGCGTAGGCTCCCACCATCCAACCGGCATATTCGGTCCGGATGTGAAACAATTCCTGAAGAGTGGGGATAAGCGGAGAAATTATAAATGTATCCGTACCGATAAGAAACATGATGACGAAAAATAAAGCTGTTAATTTATTCATGTTATTCACCCTTTGTTGTTATTTTAATAGTTCGATTAATATTGAACTAGTGAACAAAAAAAGAATTTCTTTCTAAAACTTATCCAGAAATCCGGGTAAGTAAGTTTCAAAGGTCTTCCTATCGATACTCATATACCTCGTTTGAGATTCTTTTCGTACCTTGATAATTTCGCCTCCCTTAAATTGCGTAAATGATACGAATTATTCGATTTTGAAGTACCGCGAATGTCGCCTACCTCTCCGCAATTCATCTCCTTCTTATTGGCGTATAGACTTCGTATGATAAGGGGCTCTCCCTTCCGAAGCTTATCTCTGGCGCTTAATACAGCACAGTCCACAAGGGGAATCTGTTCGTCCTACAGGTTGATTTGCTCCACGGTTTCCTTAGGATTTAGCTGATTATATACCTCTTAAGAAGTGGTTCAGTACCCAGTAACTAATTGATTGTTGCGATCTACATGTGTGTGAGCATTGATAACAAGCATTTTGGACATGATAATTTAACCCCTTCTGTTTTGTCGATAATGTAGGTGCGGTACAATCCAGACGCCTTGAGCTAGACGTATAGCGTTTCCTGGCTCAACAGGAAAACTCTTTGTTAAAAATCAGGCTTGCTGAATATGAAGAAATTTAGTTCTACCTCCTGATCTCATATGTTCTATCCTCCTTTCTTGATTGCATGTAAATATTGTAGTGAAAAAAGGATCAATAGATCAATATGTTAATTTGAATAATAACCATCGAAAATTTAAATGATGCTTATTGTGCGACCCGTTTTGGTTTCGCAGGTTAATAGAATTCTTCTATCGTTTCAATAAAAATCACTCTATTGATAAATTAATTTTCTTAACCTACAATAAATAGAAGACGTACGCGTAAAAGGAGGGGGGTTCCCTGGAGTTTAGACAACTGGAGTGTTTTAAAGCGATATGCGAGGAGCTTCATTTTACCCGTGCAGCTGAGAGTTTAGGAATTACGCAGCCTACGTTAAGCTATCAGATCAAGCTTCTCGAGGACGAGATGGGCATTCCCCTATTTAGTCGAATCGGTAAAAAAATCGCGATCACGGAGGCTGGGAGTATTTTATACAATCATTGCAGCACTATTTTCAGTTCCTTGACTGGAGCGCGTGAAGAGATTTTTGAGTTGCAGCACATTGAGCGTGGTACACTGTCTATTGGAGCGCTAATTGGAGAGATCAATGAGTTAGTATCCAGTTTGCTGGTCGACTTCCATAAAAAACACCCAAAAATTCAAATCAAGCTAAATGGCTTAGTAGATGTTATAGAACCACTCATCCTAAACAAACTCGACTTCGCTGTTACCATTCTACCTGTGGAGGATGAACGATTAAGAATAGTACCTCTTTATGTAGAAGATTATTATTTTGTGGTGAAGTCTGATCATCCCTTTGCTGACCACAAAACCATTTCTTTTGAAGAGATAAAGAAAGAACCCGTTATTATGTTCCCAAGCACTCATCGTTGTCGTAAGATGATCGATTCGACATGTTCAAGCCTCGGCTTTGATTTAAAACCAAAAATTGAGACCTCAACCATTAGATCCTTGTTGATGCTGATCCGATCAGGTGCAGGAGTATCCATTTTGTCTAAAACACTTTTAGAGATGTACCCTCATCAAGATTTGAGTATGATTCCCATTACGAATCCTTCTCTACGTAGGGAAATAGGAGTGATTTATCTTAAAGACCGCTATATGGAGAAAGCAGCGAGGGAGTTTATAGATCTTTTAATGGAACGTCCGTGCCTTCTTTGACACTAATGCGTATCAAACGATTGTCAGAAACACTGGAATCTGTATTAAAGCCGTCCATTTGCGTCGTGGCGCAAGAGGTGAAGACGGCTAGACTGACCGAGGAAGCCTACCGATACGCTCCTTCGATTCCTACCGTAGAATTGCCGATCATCGGCAGTGTCATAGAGGCTTCGCTCGAATGGTGGAGCCGAGGGGATTCGAGCCCGCGGTCCGCTTCATGAGTGCAAGCATGCTAGGGCTTTACACCACGGCTGCCATGGAATACATTAACACATCCGATGCACTCGTCAACTAGCCCATTGGCTTATTTGAATTACAGCGGTATCCCTTTGCTGGAAGAACATCAACTATACTCCATCTGTTTATTGCTTAGCTGCCAACCATGTATAAAAACAAAGTGTCCTTTCTCCGGATGCGCCTGACGTTTATTTACTCTTTCTTCGCTCTTGGTGTGTTCTCAAAACCCATAGACTTATGGGTGCCGTCGCAGAAAGGCTTGTTGTTTGATCCACCACATCGGCACAACGAGAACGTTTGTTTGTGCTCGAACTGGTTGCCCTCAGCGTCCAACAGCTCGACTGCCCCCGTAATCCGAAGCGATCCGTTATCATTCTCTTTGATTATTCTGTTCTTCTGCCTGATCCTCAGTATTCTTACTTTTTTCGCTGTTATTTATTGAATTAATACAACCCATAATCAGCTCCTCAATATGAAAATAAGGTCAATCTCTCTTAGCTTCTAATTTTCCGCGATCATCTGACGGAGAACGGTTTGCAGAATACCGCCATTGCGATAGTAATCTACATCGACCAAGCTATCCAAAAGTACTAATACGTTAAAATTAAACGTTGTACCATCTTCACGAGTTACAGTTACAATAGCTGTTGAACCTGGTTGAACATCATTGCTCAAGCCTGTTATATCGAATGTTTCATGACCCGTATGACCAAGTGCATTCCAGCTTATTCCTTCGATGAATTGAAGCGGCAGAACTCCCATACCCACAAGGAGGTCTATGCTTAGCTTCTTTTATTATTGGGAAAACGATTGGAAGAAACATGAAGTTGATGAAATGGATTGCTTTTTGTGGCTTACTCTTTGTAACAACAAGCCTTTTCTTAAACGGATTCGTTCATTCACTGAGATACTGATCATGCTGATTAGTATTGGTGGCATCGGAATCGGGGCTGCTCTGCCTCAATAGCTCGATGGGTTTGAATTGCAATAAACCTGCATCGTATTGGCTGCTAATACACATTCCACATTTGAATTGTCAACATTGTCCAACTTGGATTGCTTCCCTGTATTCACCTGGTGTCTGCCCCGTATATTTGCGAAAGACTTTATAAAATGTTCGCCGGTTTTCGTAACCAACGTGAGTCGCAATCTTGTCCATGGACATTCCCTTCATTCCGATCAGTAGCTGTTTAGCCTTCTCCACTCGAATTTCATTCAAAGAAAAGTTGAATGTGTTACCTGTTTCCTTTTTAAATAATTGCCCTACATACACGGGATGCTGATCCAATAAGGAGGCAGCGTCATTAAGAGAAATATCCTTCATATAATTTGTCTTGATATAGTCAATTAAGATTCTGATATTGTCATTTGAGGTCCCTTGTGGTTCCCCAGCTTCTTGCGTTTTTATCTGAATGGCTTGTTTCTCTTCCATAATATCAATTGCCATTCTTTTTAATAATTCGGCTAACTCCAACTGATTAATAGGTTTCAACAAGTATTCTTTGACTTGCAAGCGAATTCCCTCACGTGCATATTTAAACTCATCATATCCCGAGAGAATGATAAAGCGGGAGACATCTTTCTTTTGAGCCTCGCGAATAAAAGTCAAACCATCCATTTCAGGCATCTGAATGTCAGTTATTATCAAGTCAGGACGAAAGTAATCCATAATTTCAAGCGCTTCGATACCATCGTTAGCCGTAACAATTTTGGTGAAAGCGGTATTTTCATTTTCTACCATGTCCCGGATGCCAGCCAAAATAATCTGTTCATCGTCCACGATCATTAACTTCAGCATCGCCGTTCTCCTTTAAATAAAGTCTAAGTGAGCAAACTGTTCCTTCACCAGGAGCGCTGTTAAACATCACGCCTGAATGCCCGCCGAAATACGCTTTCACCCGTTCGGCTACATTTGTAAGGCCAATGCCCGTTCCTTGTTTCTCAAAAATACCGCTAACAGCTTCGCCTGCAAGTGCTTGTCGCAGTAATATCAACTTATCTTCGGGTATACCTGATCCGTTGTCAGATACCTCGATGATCGCGTAATCCTGCTCGATGGCAAATTGTATGGTGATTCGTTTGGCTCCTCTTCGCTTCGATAGACCATGAATGATACTGTTTTCTACTAACGGCTGTAAAATAAACCGCGGACATTTCAACGCCATCAACCCTTCTTGGGGGGATATCTCATAGTGAAGATCTCGCATCCGAATTTGATGGATGGAAAGGTACCTTTTTACATTGTTCAATTCATCCTGAAGAGTCGTTTCATCTTGTTTGGTCAAACTGTAACGCAAAAGATCCCCAAGGGAATACGCCATATCCGCAACAGTGGAGTCACCGCTCGCCCTGGCCAGCATACGCATCGTTTCCAGTGTATTATATAAAAAATGGGGCTGAATTTGTGCTTGCAGCATTCTAAACTCAGCTTCTTTCTTCAGCAATTCTACTTTTTGGACACGGTTTACAAGTTCATCAATTCGATTAATCATGCCATTGTAATTCAAGATCAGAAATCCGACCTCATCTTTTCCTGCACGCCCGGTGTATGGATGATTTAAGGAATCCGCTTCTACCCGGCGCATATGTCGCGACAATAGAATGAGTCGTTTGGTTAGGGAAGAAACAAAAACGTAATACAGAATGGTCAACAAGGCAAGCAAGGCAAAGCCTCCCGTTATCCACCAGATCTTATGGCGGAGCAACGTAAACAAGGCATCCTTCTTGTTAATTTCAATAATCGTAAGCCCCAGTCTCGACAAGCCCGTTGAATTGATAAGCATTTGGTTGCGATCAGTCATAAACGTTTTGCTCCCATTCGCAAGGGCGGAAGACTTAATCTCCGTTAGTTGATTTTTCTTAAAAGCATTGTCCATTTTTTGATACACGATGTTGCCCTCTTGATTCACCAATAAGATTGAATTGTTAGGGTGAAGGCTCCGAAGTTGTTGGAGGAACTCCTCAAAGAATATGGATTGGACAGTAATTTGAAGTACACCAAGATCGTTAGAGTACGATTCGTTATAAATCTTGTGAAAGTAAGCCAGTGTTGGTACTTCAGTGGTGGAATCGATTGTCCATAACCCTTTTTTCGGCCCCATTTCCTTCCACTCAGAGTCTTTAATGACATCTTCCAATTCGCGATAAGCCTTAAAACCTGTAACGTTCAATAAACGTTCTTCGTATTTAGGGTATATGGTAAGATTCCGAACAAACTTCTCTCCAAGATAAGAAAATGAAATAGCTGGTACGATTTCTTTCAGATAGGCGTAAATTAAATCTCGATCATTGGTGTAATCGCCTCGTAAAAATTCAATTAAGGCGTTATTATTCTGATATATCGAGTAAAGTGATTCGATCTTAACTAGACTAGCGTCAAGATTAACAGCCAATTGCTCAATGTTTTGCTGATTAGCTAATTGATATTGCGTAATAAACTTGTCATTCATTTGGCTATAAACAAAATATGCAAAAGTAAGAAACGGAATAATGATCAGAAGGATATAGCCTACTATCATTTTAGTACTCATGCGCATATTCATCACAGCTCCGTTTCCGAAATGAACGAACTCATACGGAATGGTCGACGTTTTAAGCATGCCGACATTCCGTATGAGTTTGTTTGATCTCTTATTTTGCTTTCGTCAAACTATCGTACTTTTCCTTCAACGGTCCGTATTGCTTTGTAGCCCAATCTTCCAGCTTGGCGATCCCAATTTTCTCAGCCTTGCTCAGCATGTCATCGTAAGCTTTTGCGGCTTCCGCTTCCGATTGAGAAAGATACACTTTCGTGACTTCCGTTTTCACCATATTATCGATATTCGCCCGAATAATCTGCTCTGGAGAATCGGTATCTGGATTGATCATGCCGATCGCGGGGTTATACTTCGTGATTTTCGAGTAGGCTTCTCCTTGTCGCGTCGTTTCCGAACCTTTCTTGTAGGAACCTAGTGCCATACCAACACCGCTCTCCGTAGGCACGCCCCACCAATAAACACCTTTCTTCTTAAGAAGTTCAACATTTTGGACATCATAATTAAATTCCGGATATCCCGCTGCGTTCCAAGTCCAGTCCTTATCTTTAATTCCCCACTCCGCTGTTCTCCAACCATCTTCCGAAAATAAGTATTTGAGAAGCCTCACGGTCGCCTCGACATTCTTATTGTTCTTAGTTACGTACATGCCGAGTCCGCCAGTCCCTGTACTTATAATGGATGCGTTTGGTCCGAGCGGCTCCGCGAGTTGAACGAACTTGAGGTTTTTATCTTTTGAGTCTGCATTGAGGCGGTCCGCGCCGGAATAGGTCCACGTGTATGCATAGCCTTTGCCCGCGAGTACCATTTGTTCAGTCTCCGTCTCGTTCTTATACGCGAAATTTTCTGATGTGACAAAGCCGTTGCGATATAAACTGTTCATATACAGCATCGACTTGCGTACCTCATCCTGTCTGAGGTAATATTCAATTTTGCCGTTCTTGTCGACAAACCCGCCTTGAGCACCGAACTGCGTATCAAAGAACGGTCTTTGCCAATTCGGGTTCAGGATTAATGGCGTCATCTCAGGGTGCTTAGCTTTAACATCGGCGAAAACCTTATTAAGGTCGTCAATCGACTTGATGGCTGGATTTCCGATTTCCTCCAAAATATCTTTGCGCATGGCAAGTCCCGGTACCATCATATGTGCGTAGGGATTGGCCTTCCATTCGGCTTCTGTTGAGAAATCATTGCGGATAGCGTAATAGTTGCCGTCAGTTACGGTACTAACTAGCGCTTTAATCGGGTCAAATTTTACATCTGGAGCGTACTTTGGAAAGATTTGATTGTACGGAAGACTGAGTTTCGCATCTGACATCAGTTTGAAGTTGAAAGATACCACGATATCCGGCAAATCACCGGAAGCCGTCATCAAAGCCAGCTGCTTGTCATCAGTAGCAACAGTGACTTTTGGCTTCACACAGGTTGCTTTTGTAATCGCTTCCGGAATTTCGCCCGACCATTCCTGAAACGGATACCAGGTCGCATCGACGAACATGTTTAACTCAACAGGCGATGTACAGGAACTCGAGTTCCCGCTTGTACTCACAGTGGCAGTGGATGCCGTTGGAGTGCTGCTCACTTTGCCTCCTTGATCCGTACTCGTGCTGCAGCCCGCAAGTATGCCTCCTATCAGGAGTGGGGCAACCACAAGTTTGGTAGTCATTTGAGTTCTTTTATTCATTTTCTTTCCCCCTTCATAATTACTTATTATTTTAGAGCACCCTGATTCATGTCCTAATCAAAATGCTATAAAAACATTCTTTTTCAACCCTTGACGGAACCAAGCATGATACCTGATACAAAATGCTTTTGCAGAAATGGATACACGCAGAGAATAGGAACGATCGAGACAACCATAGCCGTAGCCTGGATAGAAAAGGGTGTGACACTCGATCTTGACATGGCGGCCATCTGTGCTTCTCCTGAAGGTACCATTGACTGATTGATGACTTGCATCATCCGATAAGTAAGCGTACGTAAGTTCTCGTCCTGGACGAAATAAGCCGAATCGAGCCATGAGTTCCACTGACCTGAGCCCAAGAATAGACTCATTGTCGCCAGCAGCGGCATGGAGACCGGAAGAATGATTTTCAGGAAAATATGAATCTCGGAAGCTCCATCCATCCGGGCTGACTCCCCAAGCTCATCGGGGATTTCCCTGAAAAAAGAGATCGCAATCAGCAGAAAGAACAGATTCAGCATGCTCGGAATCACATATACGCCGAATGTATTGATCAGCTTTAGGCTCTTCAAAACAATATAGTAAGAGATCAATCCACCTGAAAAATTCATGGAAACGATGACAATTAAGAAGTAGCCTTTGCGAAAGATCAAATCTTTCTTGCTCAGTCCATAAGCGACCAGACAAGTAAAGAGAACTGCAAGCACTGTCCCCAAGACGGTTCGGAGCACCGAGATGCCTAGCGATTTGATCCATTTCGGATTTTCGAGAAAATAAAGATAGTTACCGAGTGTGAAGCTTCTAGGCCATAGATACATGCCTCCAGCGGCTGTGTCGGTGCCGGCGTTAAACGTGATCAACAAAATGTAATAGAACGGATATACCGTAATGAAAACGATAATGACTAGGACGATTGCTATAATGGAATCCAGCACGCGATCCTCGACTGTTTTTCTTCTGCGCAAAATGAACCACCTCTTTTTTCTTGTCGTGCTAGAACAATCCGGTTCCCGACAGCCGTTTGGCGATGGCGTTGCTGGTGAAAATCAGGATAACCGAAATGACGGATTGCATCAAGTCAATTGCAGTCGCGAACGAGAATCTCCCTTGAGCGAGTCCAATCGTGAAGGCATACGTTTGGATGATCTGCGACGTCTCGCTGTTTAATGTATTGCCAAGCAGCATCGACTGTTCGAAGTTCGACCCGACTAATCCGCCGCCAAGCATACTTCCAATGGTTAGAATCAAAACGACGATGCTTGCGTTCTTCAGTCCAGGCAGCGTAATATAGAGAATTCGCTTAAGCCTCCCCGCTCCATCGATTTCCGCAGCCTCATAGAGCGACGGGTCGATACCGGCAAGTGCCGCAAGAAAGATAATCGTCCACCATCCCGCCTCTTTCCAGATGGCCGTAGAAACCGCAAGTCCCCAGAAAGCGTCGGGGTTCGTCAGAATGTCGAGAGGTTTATCAACGAGATGAAGCGCTTGCAACAGGTAGTTAATGATGCCGAAACCGCTTGAGAAGAACGAATAAGCAATGCCGGTTACGACTACCCAGGAGATGAAATGAGGCAAGTAACTAACCGTCTGGACGAACCGTTTGAGGAATACATGCTTCACTTCGCTAAGCAGAATAGCAAACAGGATCGGGATCGGGTAAGAGAAGATAATTTTTAACAAGCTTAAAACCAGCGTATTACGTACTAACATCGGGAAATTGTAATCATTAATTAACTCCTTGAAATGGGCGAACCCTGCCCATGGGCTTGTAAATATGCCTTCAATTCCCGTCGATATTTTGTAATTCTTGAACGCGATAATAATACCGAACATGGGAATGTAACTAAAAATCAACAGGAATAAAAGACCTAACCAGACGAATATCTGAAATGGCAGTTGATTTTGAAAGCGTTTTAAAAATAAGTCGTTGTTCATGGCTATCACCACCCTCTAGATTTATTTTTATTATTTTCTCTATGTCTAAATTATAATTTGAAGGGGGCTGGGAGGATACGGTTCTTTTCCAAGATAAGTGTGCCTATTTTAAAGAAAGCTTATTGCAGCACAAAACCCCATTCTACATACTAAAGAAGAATGGGGTTCTATGTAGTCTAAATGCTCACAAAGGTTTTATGAAAAAAGCATACTGGTAAACATTTGGAGTAATTTGATATTCCCGATGAATAGTAGTACTCCAACCATTATCTCCACCGAGTCCGGTATGTGCATGATCGATGTTTAACCAGATACGATCACCGCGTACAAGATCCGATTGGTGCCGTGCAGCTGCGTATTCCGCAACCGAATTGCGATGCACATCGAAATGAAGCGGCCGTTCTCCTTCCACTCGGATGCCCCTTCCCATTGAATCGGATAGTTCCAACCAGCGGACATCTTCCTTGCCGCCGCATTCTACCGGCACGATATAAGGATAATGTTGTTCGTCTACTGAGCTGTGATACAATCCGACAGGAGCGCTTGTCTTACGGTCGATGTAGTTCTCATGCAATCCTCTACCGTACCATTTCAATATAGCGAACATCTCTGGCAGGGCTCCGAATCGGCGTCATAGATCGCTTCCGGCGCCCAAGCACAGCCGGCATCCGGAGGCGCAACTTCTACCATCCTCTGCTCGGACCAATGAATCAGATCATTCGATTCCCATATCAGGATGGAGCGGCTGCCTTCGGTTACGGCGCGATGCCAACTTCCGTTTCCGTGCGCCTTGAGTTCCGTCTCCAACAAGAATAACTTATCCCCTTGGGGCGAACGGGTCATGAACGGATCGCGCACACCTCTCTCCCCTAATTGAGAAGCTCGTTCCCGATAAAGGAGAGAAGCGGAACGAAAGCGAATCTTTCCTATTATGCCTGAATACTTGGGTTGGAGCTACATAGCTTCCTCTACAGTTTCACCTGCTGCATCAACCCGTCTTCGCCAAAGGTGAGGGGGTCTATGCAAACTTCGCGGTGATAGCCTTTTCCTTGTGTAAACCGGGTCAGCGGCGTGACAAACCGGTGATACGCAATCCAATACTTATCGGTGCCCGGCTCCTGGAGAATTGAATGATGAGCGGTGCCGAGCATATCCTTTTCCTTATTTTTGACAAGCACCGGGTAGCGGTAAGTTACTGGACCGTAAAGATGCTCCGCCGTGCCATAGTTCACGTGGTAATCCTCGCTGCCGGTGTCATCGCAGGACCACGTGAAGTGATACTGCCCGCCACGCCTCAGAACGGTGACCGCCTCCCGGAAGTCGTGCAGTCCGGCAAGATTCTTCATCGTATCCTCAATGACGCTTACCATATCTTCGCCGAGCTGTACGATTGCAGGGTGTGCATTTCCAAACAGTATGTAAGCCGTACCGTCATCCTGGGTAAAGACGGATGGGTCAATGGTCTGGCCCATGGCGATTCCCAGACGCTTCATCTGTTCCATGGTAATAAGCGGCTCCGGTTGCGCGCGAAACTGCCCTGCCGGAGTTTCGGCAACCGCAACCCCTATGGCGCTCTCTCCGCTTTCCATTTTGCCACAGAAATAATAGTAATATTTACCGTCTATGCTGGCAATGGCTGGAGCCCATGCGCTGCCGACAGCCCAGGGTACATCTTCCGTCGCAAGATCCAAAATCACGCCTTCGTCTTTCCAAATGCGCATGTCAGCCGAAGAAAACGCATGAAATTGCGTGCCCGACCAGCCCGTGAAGCCGTCGGTTGTGGGATAAAGGTAATAGCGGTCGCCGAACTTCACAAGATCCGGGTCAGCAAATTGTCCGGACAGCACCTGATGGCCGTCGCCAAACGCCGCCAGAAGGCGGCTGCATTCATCAGCGGTAATAGGAAGGACTCCGCCATGGCGTTTCTTAGTTTTCCCCAAATCGAACGACCCTTCCGGCAGAACCCGGAATTCTCCGCTTTCAAGGTCGGAGGTCAGCAAGGGGAGGTAGCCCTTTCCTTCCGCAAAGCGATCCACAATAAGGCACCACTCCTCGCGATCGTTCAACTTGAAAATTTGCGGGCCTTCCACACCTAACAATTCCTCCAAAGCCGGAGCGGACAGATTGGTAAAGGAGTCTTTTTCCAGTGATGTGCCTTTTTCGACCCGGATATTCTTAGTCGTTTCATCTTTGGAATAACGGTAGTAGGTACCATTTTGGGCAATGATCGTGGTATCAATGATGTGGTTATCCCGTTCAATATACTTTTCAGGCGCTATGAAGCTGCGGAAATCCCTGGTACGGGCGCTATAGATCTTTTGTTTCCGCTCTATTTCCTGCGGCTCCTGCGTCGCGGAGGCCCAGAACACCAGGAATTCGTCCGCAACTTCATCATAAATGGCCTCCGGCGCCCAGACGCAGCCGGCACCCGGTATGCCAAGCGTGATTGCCCACGGTGAAGACCAGTGCACCAGATCGGCGGATTCCCATACGATAATGTCGCGGCTTCCGGCATTCACCGCAGTGTCCCAGCCCTTTCCGTTTGCAATGCGGAGATCCGTGGCAATTAGATAAAACTTGTCCTCCTTAGGCGAGCGCACGATAAACGGATCCCTCACGCCCTTTTCCCCTAGTTCCGAACGTAGAACCGGTAAGCTCGCGTTCAGGTCTTTCCAATGCAAGCCATCCTCACTATAAGAGAAATAGACCTGTTCACCCTCAAGCTGCTCCCCGATAAAATGTACCAAAAGGTAACCTGAATATTTGCTGTTATGTACTGTCAAAATAAAGTCCTCCCCTTTATGGAATTTTCGATTCGTTCCATTTTCCTCTCCGCCGCCTTTGCCGTCATCGTTAATATAAACGGACAGGTAACCGTCATATTCTTCGTGATCGGGCATTCTCCGCTCGGCACGAAAGTGGATCATTCATATGATGTCTTTGCTGCGAGGGTTTAAAGACAAAAGTCTTCAAACGGTCGATACCACGTAACGTTTTCCGCTTTCAGCATGGAACCCGATACAGCCGTTTCCCACTTGAGAATAAGTAATTACTTCGCCATCTTGCGTAATCCTTACGTTCTGCCTCGCGAGCACTTTGCAAGTCTGCGTTTGTGAAGCTGCGATTTCCGCCTTTGACAATGCGCCGCCCTTCCACTCCATATCGACTTCATAGCCTCCTCGGCCCCGCAAGCCTTTGACAAACCCGTCTTTCCAGGCATCGGGCAGCGCTGGCAGGAGTTCCAAGTATCCTTGATGCGATTGCAGCAGCAGCTCTGCGATCCCTGCTGTGGCTGCAAAGTTTCCGTCGATTTGGAAAGGAGGATGCGCGTCGAACAGATTGGCATAGACGCCGCCTCTGTCATGATTAATCGGTTCGTCCCCCTTAATGAGAGTCAACAAATTCGAGATTAACCGCTCTGCGCGATTGCCGTCCTTGAATCTTGCCCATAAGCCGATTTTCCAGCCCAGACTCCATCCCGTTCCCCCGTCCCCCCTAATTTCAAGCGATGTCTTCGCAGCTTGGAACAGATCGGGAGCAGAATGGTCCGTAATCAGCCGCCCCGGATAGACCCCGACAAGATGAGAGACGTGACGATGATGGACATCCTCTCCTTCGAAATCCTGCGACCATTCCTGCAATTGACCCTGCTTGCCGATTTGGAGCGGCAGCAGCCTTTGCTTCGTTTCCAGCAGTGTCTTCGCAAAATCTTCATCGATCTTCAGCTGTTCTGCCGCCTGGATACAGTTTTCGAAACATTCACCGATCAAAGATAAGTCCATGGTCGACGCCTCGCTTACGGCATAGTGCTTATCGCCAACCACAAATTTCTGCTCCGGAGAGGTCGAAGGCGAAGTAATGAAATGACCATCTTTATCTTCAATGAGCCAATCAAAACAGAATAACGCTGCTTCCTTCATGATGGGGTACGCCATTTCCCGTAAAAACACCTCATCCCCGCTGAAGGCATAATGCTCCCATAAATGCTGGGTCAACCAGATGCCACCCATCGGCCAAAACGCCCATACCGGGTCTCCAATTCCAAAATCGCCAACCGGCGCCGTCTGGGCCCACAAATCCGAGTTATGGTGCGCCACCCACCCTCTTGCGCCATAATTCGTTTCCGCCGTCTTCTTGCCGTTCCGTGCCAACCTGCCAATAAAATCAATCAAAGCCTCATGCATTTCCGCCAAATTGCAAGACTCTGCGGGCCAGTAGTTCATCTCTGCATTAATATTAAGCGTATAGTTGCTGCTCCACGGCGCCCGCGTTTCCTCATTCCATATGCCTTGAAGATTGGCAGGCTGAGTTCCCGAGCGGGAGCTTGCAATCAACAGATACCGTCCGTAATGGAACAGAAGTTCGACCAGACCGGGGTCGCTGCTGCCAAATTCGGCAATTCGCCGATCGGTCGGCATATCGGAGGGGGCTATGCTCTCCCCCAGAGACAAGGAAACTCTGCCGAACAGCTTGTTATGATCGTCAAGATGCGGTTTCGAATCACCTCATACGGCTTACCGCTAACGGCGTGGATGGCATCCGTTGTAATTTGCTTCAGATTCAGTTCGGAACTGCTCGCACCAATGCTTGGATCAAAGGAGGTCACCGCGTTGAAATACAATATCGCGCTAGTCGCTCCAATCACGTGCAAGCCGTCCGCATCAACCTTCATCGTTCCGCCTTCATGCACCGCAGCCAACCGTCCCTGGAACTTCAATGCTTGCGTGGTCTCCGAGTCTCCGTAACGAACGGGATCTTCTATATGGTGATAACTTGGGGAAACGTACTCCGGCGCATGGCCGGAAATAGCGTAGTGTTCGGATTCATAGGACGAAGTGAATCTTAGCGGACTATCTAATTTGGCCCGAAAACTGAGCTGTCCCGCCTTGCTCGATTGTAACCGCACGATAATGGCTTGGTCGGGATAAGAGGCAAATATTTCACGGGAATACTGAACGCCTCCAACGGAATAATCGACTGTAGCGATTCCCGCAGACAGATCGAGCTTTCGGCGGTATTGCCCGTATACATTGCCATGATCCATAACCAGCTGCAAGTCGCCGAATGGCAAATAAGATTGCGTAAAGGGACCCATCATTTCCTTGCAAAGCCGATCTGCTTCCTCATACTTGCCTTGCGCGATAAGCTCTCTCACCTTCAGCAAGACTTCTTTCGCCCCCGGATTATTCCAATCACTAGGGTAACCGGACCAAAGTGTATCTTCATTCAAAGCAATACGTTCTTTCTCGACACCGCCAAAAACCATCGCGCCAAGTTTGCCATTTCCAACAGGAAGGGCTTCCGTCCAATAAACGGCGGGGGAATGAAACTGTATATTCATGGTGATTTCCTTTCCTTCTCTTTCAGAATAAAAATTGCCGATTACTCGTTGTTCAAACCGAATAATCCAAAAGATTTCAGATTGGCAGGCACTCCTGCGGGCAAAGCCGTGAATAAGATTCTCACGTAACGACAAGCATTCGGGGCGAGCAACTCAATCACGGTGTCCATCTCTTCTCTGTTATTGCGATGATCAAGCAATGTACGCCATTCATTTCCATCATTGGATCCTTCAAGCACAAACTGATATACCCCTTTGCAATCAAACTCCAGCTCAACCCGTTTCGGATACTTGACCCCCTCCAAATCGAGCGTCCACCACTCCCCGGGGTTTATGCTGCTTGCTCTCCATGAAGTGCTCGTCTCAGCATTGTTGGCGTTGCTCTTGGCATATCCTTTGGCTTCGCTGCTTGCTCGAATGGGCCGATGCGTAGAGAGATCGAGCATTTCTATGCTGAACCTGGATTTATCCTGATTGCCTCCCTGAATCCGGGGGATCGTCATGTCCGGTTCTATAGTGGCACCTTCACCAACCGATGTGATGAGGATGACTGCACCTTGCAAACCGGGCGAAGTCGCCGAAATGACCGTTTCGCCCGCATAATAAGAACGGAATGTAATAGCCCCTATTCCTTCAATGATGGCGAGTCCTGTTTCGGCGTTCATGAACTTAGGATCATAAGACGGGAATTGACCGGGACCGGATATAACCTTCAGCGTGATATCTGCAGTTGCATCCACCCGGTTTCCATATTCATTTACCAGTTGTACAACCAGCTGAATATCGTCCGTACCGTCGTTCCTTATCGTCGTTTGGCTTCCCACGCCCGGATTAAGCTTGATCCTCTTAGGCGTGCCCGGTTCGGGCCATTCCGGTTCAGTATTGCCGTGAGCAGGAGGCCGGATCCCTAAATAGGCAAGGTTATGAGCATTCGCACCCGCTTGTTTGGCAAAAAAATTAAACCGGTACCAGTACCAACTGCGCAAGGGGAGACGATAGTAATCGATAATCCCCATGTGTCCCATATCGTTGGCCAGACTTCCGTGATGGAAGCCGCACCATACGGCTTGCCCACTGCGCCACTTGGGGGCGGCAAAGCGATACGGATCGGTTTGGCTTGCTGAGATGTGGTCGTAGAACGGAAGATATTCCCCCGGCCGATCCATCACTTCGCTTCCATATTCGGAAATGACTTGCGGGCATTCTGGACGTTCCGACTCCGGGTCATCGACACGCTCATCGCCATCCCACTTCAAATAGAAGCCTCCGCCGTCACCGTTCAAACCAGCAACATCCGAAATCTCCGGCTGGTCCAAATTCCACCTTTGCCCGCCGCCGGCTGCCGCTTTACGTGTCGGGTCTTCCTCGTGCGATACTTTCACCATTTTCTTAATGAGTTCAATCGCCTTCTCCTTGACGGATTCATGGCTAAAGAACGGCTCATTGCACATGCTCCATACGATAATGCTGGGACGATTTCGATTGATGCGGATCATTTCGCGCAATTGCTGAATGGCGCTTTGTTCGAAGCCCTTTTGGTGCGCTTCCAATACCGGATAAGCGCTGCACTTCCCCCAATGTGTCTGCTCTCCCGTGTCGCCAGCCGTTCCGCCAATTCCCCAGAAGGTCGCTTCAGACCAGAATAGAATGCCGTAGTAGTCGCAAGCGCGGGCAAAAGCCGGATGATGGGGGTAATGGCTGCCCCGAATGAAGTTCATTCCCGCATCCTTGATCATTCGGACATCCCGGTAAATAGCCGCCTGGGTAACCGCATCGCCCCAGCCCGCCTGATCCTGATGAACGTTCGCCCCGTTTAAATACACATGCTTGCCATTCAAATAAAATCCTTCGTGAGCCGTCCACTCCATCCATCGGAAGCCCATCTTATCCTCATAAACATCCGTAACGGCTCCATCAGCGACTACTTCGGTTGAAATACGGTAAAGGTACGGATCTTCAGGACACCAAAGTCGCGGATTCATAATAGGTTCGCTGACGGAATCAAACTGCTGCACTCCGCCGGCCGGCACGGTATGCGTACTTTCCATTTCGGTCAGCACTTGACCTTGATGATCTGTAACGATCGTGCGAACCGTGGCCACTTTGTCTATGCCCGAATGGTTGATGACCTCCGTTTGCATCCGCACCTTCATTTGCACATCATCATCGCCGGAAGCGAGCAAGGTAGTGGAAACAAACGTACCGTTCCAAGCGACATGAAGAGGCTCCGTTAGGGTTAAGCTTACATCCCGATAAATGCCGCCGGAGAAAGTATGCTCCCCGGAACGCGGCGCAATTTGACCGTTCCATTCATTATTCACTCGAACGGCAATGACATTGTCTCCTGGGCGCAGAAACTCGGTGATATGGATACTGAACCCGGTATACCCGCCTTCATGCCTGCCGGCAAAACTACCGTTCACATATACTTCCGCTATCTGGAACACGCCTTCAAATTCCAAGTGAACGATCTTGTTGTTGTCCCAGTCCGAATCCATCTCCACATGTTTACGGTACCAACCGTATCCGACATACCATTCGTTTTCCATAAAGTAAGGGATGCTGAAAGAATGGGGCAGCCCGGTATGACTCCATGCGGCATCGTCATAATCCGCTTGTTCCGGGCCATGATCGCTGAATCCTTCCCAGTCTCCCCTAATGAATTTCCATTCCCTGTTGATATTGATTGTTGTACGAGGTCCCTTGGGTCTCAATCTTATCACTCACTCCCAAAATGAAATGCCAGTCGCATTGCGAATTAATTTCATAAGAACTGACCCTGAAATGATTTCGATCTCAGGGTCAGTCTTTTTTGTTATTGTTTTCGAAATCGCCGCTTTAATTAGACGGATTCAAGACGAAATTATCAAACGCAATTCTTGTGACCGTACAGTAACCGCCGATCGTTGCAGATGTAGATGCAGCTTCTGTAGTAAAGTTAATCGTCATGCTGTGAAAATTATTATCGGAAGTGATATTTTGGTTGATCTGGGTACCGCCGTAATTTTTTACATAAGCGTAGCCTTGACCTGTACCCGATACGCCTTTGCCATCGACCGTCAATGTGTACGTGGTATTTGGAGAAAGCCCGGTTATCGTTTGCTCTACGTAGTTACCCGGGTTCTTGAGCTCAACACCGTAAGTGCTGTTGTATGCAGCCCAAACCTGAGCGGCTGCTCCGGAGCCTGTCCATCCATTGATGTTGCCGGATTCAAAGTTGCCGTTTTGAACCAGAACAGGACCTTTATTTAAGGAAAAATCATCAAATTGGACTCTTGTTGCCGTGCAAGAAGCTCCGATCGTTACGGATGTAGTTGTGGGTCCTGTGACAAAGTAAATCGCTTCACCGTGCCAATTGTTATCCGAAATAACATTTCTGTTGATCTGGGTACCGCCGTAATTTTTAACGTAAACGTAGCCTTGACCTGTACCCGATACGCCTTTGGTATTGACCGTCAACACGTAGGAGGTATTTGGACTGAGCCCGGTTATCGTTTGCTCGGCATAGTTGCCCGAGTTAGTGAGCTGAAGCCCGTAAGAGCCGTTGGCTGCAGCATAAGTGTAGGCAGCGAGTCCAGAGCCTGTCCATCCGGAGGTATTGCCGGATTCAAAGTTGCCATTTTGAACTAATACGGGCCCCTGATTCACGGCAAAATTATCAAGCTGAATTCTTCCGGCTGTGTCATTTACACCGATCGTTGCGGATGTAGATGTCGGGCCAGTGACAAAGCTAACTGTAGTAGTGTGGAAAGTATTATCGGAAATAATGCCTTGGCTGAGCTGGGAAGCGCCGTAATCTTTGACATAAACAAAGCCTCGACCTGTACCCGATACGCCTTTGGCATCGACCGTAAGATTGTATAAGGTATTCGGACTGAGCCCGGTTATCGTTTGCTCTGCGTAATTACCGGGGCTTTTGAGATCAAGACCGAAAGAGCTGTTGACTGCGGCAGAAATGTGCAGTGACAGTCCATTGCCTGTCCAAACGACGGTATTGCCGTTCTCAAAATCGCCATTCTTCACCAGTGACGAGCTACTGTTCTGAAGCACCCTGAACTCGTTGAAAGAAGCTGCCAAGCCAGCTGACATTCCTGTCACGGTAATCCGGACATATCTGGCAGTAGCGTTAAAAGGATCGTTATTCGTCTTATAAGTGCTGTTGCCTGCCGTCCTGTCCACTACTGTCGTCCAGTTGGTATTATCAGTCGATATCTCAATCTTATACAAGTGAGTTAAATTGTTGGAATCCCATATTACTTTGGTGCCATGAATCGCTTTGTTGCTGCCAAGGTCTACCTTCCACCAATGGCCGGTATTGGTATCATTAGCGGTCCAGTTGGTCCGATGATTGCCATCGTTGCCGCTGGAAGCCGGATTGCCGGGCTTTTCGCTATCCGAGCTGGCAGCCGCGTTCAACGCCAGATTGGTGTAAAGAGGTGTCGGAACCGGAATCGGCGTGTAACTTGCCCCGCCTGGAGCTACAACCCGAATGTTGCTGGTGTTGCTGCCGATATTAATATTTCCTGCAGCGGGGGTCAGAATCAGATTGCCGTTGACCACCAGATTCTCAAAGGTGACGTCTTGAACCAGGCGGTTCGGGCTATAGCCGGTAATACCGTTGCCATTATTATTGCCGGTATAGGTGATATTCTTGAAATAGACATTTTTAATTCCGCGTCCCGGGCCAGTCTGACCGGCGGTCCAAACATTATTGATATTCACAATCGAATTCACATAATTATCCTCAATCCGGATATCTGTAAACTGAACGTTCTGGATCAGGTTTCCATCGCCATTCGTAAACTGTATAGGGCTCATGGGACTTCCTGTATTATTCAGCATGATGTCGATATTCGAGAAGCTTATCGAATCCATCAGAAGACCGCCTTCATATTCAGTCGGATCGCCATGAGTACCGAAATTAATCGGACGAGCAACGTCGGGCATCAAAGTCATGTTCGTTACCGTTATATTCGTGGTATTACCCCAAAAATTCGATTCCGGGCGAGCGGTGTAAAACGCCATACTATCATCGCCGGAGCGGATAAAACCGTCATTGACCGTAACATTGGAAGAGCCCATACTGTCAATGCCGTCGGTCCAGCTCTTGTAGCTGAAGCCTTTGAGGTTGTTTATCATAACATTATTGGCATTTTGCAGATCGACTAAATCGCCGCCTCCGCCTCCCATGCCGTAGTCGTTTACGATGATGCCGTCGATCGTGATGTTCTCGGCATAGTTGACCGATATGCCTCTCCAGCCCGGATGATCCAATATCCCACGGCCTATGACTGCAGAGTTAGTGGCATTATCCAAAAACACACCGCCTTTGACGACCGCTCCGCCGGCGATATAAAGGGTCTTGCCGCTGGGCACCGTGTAACCCTGGTTATAAACACCAGGAGCAAGGTAAATGACGTTCGGATCGCTAGGACTTGGAGGATTGACCTCCAGCGGATTTGCAAAAAGATGAAGATTGTGATTGATATCTCCATTAACCTCTACCGAGAGCTTAGTAGGACCGGATATCGTAAAGGTCAATGTATTGCCGTTGATCGCAGGGGTGATGCCTTTGCTCGTCGGACGGACTTTAGCTGTTGAGACAGTTCCGGCATTATAGGTCACGGATACATCCACAGGACCGTCCGTATCGAAGTAAACAAAGGATGCATGAGAGGGATGATAACCCCCTACTGTCGTATCATATTCGTCCAGGTCCTGCCATGCCCCGCCGTTTGCACGTACCTTTACGGTGAAGTCGGTGTTAAGTGCTGCTCCGCCTGGAGGGTTTGGATAGGTAACCAATGTCGTGGCAGCATGAACTTCAGTTGGAAAACTAAACGATAGCGAGGCGAATAATGCAAGCATTGCCATAAAAACGGATAATGCTTTGTACCTTTTACTGTTTCTTTTCTTTAACAAAGTAACTCCTCCTTCGTTTTTTGTTTTGACATAACGAATCATCTAAATCTTGATTCTTGCTCTCACCTCCAGACTTGGTATAAAATCCAACGACAGATCATTTCAGAATGGTCTGTCGTTGGATGATTTGCATGCTGCACTTTTACAGATTACTTTTTAAATCCGTCATAAGATTTTTGCATAATTTCCTTGTAGCGTTTCAGGTTTAGCTTGTCCAGACCAGCCACATAGGCGTCCCAGTCTTTGTTCAGATCTTTCGAACCCATGATGAATTGAAGCGCGTTCTGATTGATGTAATCCTTGATGTTCTTCTGCAGCATGGCTAATTCATCCACGACGGACGGATCGATCCAAACCGCATCATACGGGTAAAACTCCTTCGGCTGTTTGCCGTCGTACAGGTGCGTTGCTTCCTGCAGTCGGCGCTCGTAACCGGTTGGCCCATAAATGTCCGTCCCCTGAACATTGCCATCGCGGAATGACTTAGGCTGGAAGTATTGCGAAGTAGCGCCCCAAGAATCATTGCGAGGCTTCTCCCCTTCCTTGCCCGGAATTTGGGCAAATATCGGTTTCACGCTCTTCTCGAGAGCGACATCGCCATCTTGCGGCTTGCGCCACTCTACGCCTTCCTGCCCGAAGTTGGAAAGCAGCTGGCCTTCTTCCGTATACAAGTAGTCAAGCAGCTTGATGGCAGCGATTTGCACTTCTTTACTGGCCTTATTGGTCAACACGAAGCCTGCTGTGGAGCTATATGGAGAGCCGTACGTTGTGTATTGTGCATGCGGCCCTTGCAGCGGAGGAACTGCATTATAGTCCTTACCGTTTGGGTTCCCCACCGCATCCACAAAAACGTACGGATGCATGGCGGCTGCCGCACCGAGAATTGCTGTTGCGTTGTTTCCAATTTTCCACAGTGCCTCGCCATTTTGGCTAAAAGTGGCCGAGTCAATCAGCTTCTCGTCATACAGCGATTTGATATAAGCCAGACCTTCCTTCCATTCCGGCTTGTTCGCCGCCGAATCAACCTTGCCGCCATTTACGTTGAGATGAACATTGCCGTCGTCGTAAATAAATGCGTTCATGAAATAAGGAATAAGTTGCGAGCCATTGGCATCGCCCGTGCTGCTGACCGGAATTTCATCTTGCTTTCCGTTGCCGTTCGGATCCTTCGTCTTGAACGCTTCCAGCACTTTCTTCATGTCGTCCGTCGTTTTTGGCACTTCCAGGTCAAGCTTCTTCAGCCAGCTAGTGTTGAGCCACAGCTTACTACCAAAGGAGCAGTGATAGCATTCGTTAAATTGGCTTAGGCCGTATATTTTCCCATCCGGAGCCGTATTCGCAGCCTTGTAGAGCGGATATTTGTCAAATGCGGCTTTGATGTTCGGCCCATATTTGTCGATCAAATCGTTGAGCGGAACAATAACGCCATCCTTGGAGTACTTAAGCAAATCTATTTGGGGAAATCCGGTAATCCACGGAACAGTCATGAACAAGTCTGGATAGTCGCCGCTGGCAAGCGCAATTTGCCTTTTTTCGGTTGCGCCGTCATTCGGTACCGTCTGCCAATCAAACTTGATATTGAATTTTTGTTCAGCCAATTTCGTAAACGTGTTAGTCGCAAAATCCATGTCAGGATTTGCTGTGGCGAAAATCTTGATTTTTACCGGTGTGCTGTTGGCTGTGCTTTGCTGTCCTTTTGAATCGTTCGCTGTTTTCTGCGCTTCTCCCGCATTTTCACTGTCAGAACTGCATGCGGAAAGCAAAAGGCTGCTAATGAGCAGAGTGGCAGAGATTATAGTCAAATACTTTTTCATTTACGTCGCCCCTTCAAATTGAGTTCATGTCAAATCCGGTAATTCCGACTCCATGCCAACCTATATCCATGCATTTGGCAATTCCTCCTGCGTTTACATCGATCCCACCCCTTTCAAGATAACCCATTCTCTTATCCTTTCAAAGAACCGATCAGCACACCCTGGACAAAGTGCTTCTGTACGAATGGATAAATGATGAATACGGGAAGATTTGCAATCATAATCAAGGCATATTTCATCAAATCAGCGAGCTGCTTCTGTTGAATCAAATCCGATGTGTTTGGATTGGCGGCACTCGCATTCAGTATGAGAATGTTGCGCAGTACTAGCTGCAGCGGATACAACTGCTGGCTCTTCAAATAGATCAGCGCGTCAAAGTAGGCATTCCATTGCCCCACTGCACTAAACAAACACATTACTACCAGAATCGGCTTGGATAACGGCAAGACAACGCTCCACAAGAAACGCAAATCGCTGCAGCCGTCCATTTCGCTCGCATCCGCTAATTCATCGGGAATAGACGTTTGGAAGAATGTCTTGGCAATAATGACCGACCAAACTCCAATGGCCCCAGGGATCAAGATCGCCCAACGGGTATCAATCATGCCAAGAGATTTAACCACCATGTAAGTCGGAATCAATCCGCCGCCAAAAAACATTGTGAATGTGATGAACATCATCAACGCATTGCGTCCCCAAAAGGTTTTGCGCGATAACGGAAATGCAAATATAACCGTCAATGTCACGCTGATCAGGGTAGAGCAGATCGTATAAATCAATGAATTGCCGTATCCCCAGATAATTTGCTTGTTTTGCAACACGACTTTATATCCAAGGAAGGTTATATCCACCGGCCAAAGCCATACTTTGCCGGAAGCAACGGCAAGTGGATCGCTGATGGAGGAACTCGCGATATAAATAAGCGGATAAAGGACGATAATCAACACAAAAGATAATATAATGTATATACAGGTTAGAAACACTCGGTCACCCAGCGATTCGCGAATCCGGGGCTTAACTGAAATCATGGAACCACCTCTTCCTGGTTTGTTTACCACAAGCTTGTGCTTGATATTCGTTTGGCAAGCGCGTTTACAGCCAAAAGCAGAGCCACATTGATCATGGAGTTAAACAGTCCGACTGCCGTTGCAAAGCTGAAATTGGCGTTCAACAGCCCAATCTTGTAAACATAAGTGGCAATGACTTCCGAAGTAGCGAAATTCAACGGATTTTGAAGCAAGTAAACTTTTTCAAACCCCACCGACATGATGCCACCGATATTGAGAATAAGGATGATAATAGCAGTGGGCATAATCCCGGGAACATCAATATGAACGATTCGCTGGAAGCGGGTAGCGCCGTCAACTCTCGCTGCTTCATAAAGAGACGGATCAATTCCTGCCAATGCCGCAAAATAAATAACTGCAGCATAACCTGTATTTTGCCAAGCGCCAGCCCATACATAAACGGACCGAAAAAGCCCTGGGTCTCCCAGAAAATCAATTTCATGAAAGCCAAAAGACTTTAGGAACAGATTAATAATTCCTAGTCGCGGGTTCAGCATCAGGATCGTAATCGAGATCATAACCACCGACGAAATGAAATACGGCGCGTACGTCACCATCTGTACCGTTCTTTTAAAAAATTTGCTTTTAACCTCGTTCAAGCAGAGAGCCAGCACAATCGGCAGCGGGAAATCTACCACTAATTGGTACACACTGAGATACAACGTATTTTTGATCAGCGTTCCGAATTGCGGATTTTCAAAAAACAACTGAAAGTACTTAAATCCTACCCATGGACTCCCCCAAATTCCCTTGATAACGTTATAATCCTTGAATGCGAGTACAACATTCGACATTGGGATATATTTGAAAAGCACAAAGTGAACGACACACGGTATGATGAGCAGATACAGCTGCCAGTGCCTACGCAAGCTTTTCTTTGCGACACCCCAGCGCTTGGCCGAAATGCTTGGCGACCTCGTTTGCGGTCCCGTTGATGTAATTGTTTCCAAACTTACCACTCCCCCAATTCGTCAATCATTAAGTTATTTGTTGTATGCGACAAAACCATTCGACCGCAATTTTTGCAACCGCTTTCGCTACACCTGAATCATAGCTACGATCCGTTTCTTGTGTAAAGGAACAATATCATGCTTCCCCGTACAATAAGCGCTATCCCAATCAATTCGAAACAAAAGGGGACAATTCCGGTTTCACCGTACAATTCCTGAGGAACAATAAAGTCCCCCAAATACAAAAACCGACTTGATTGACAAGTCGGCGCAAACATCGTCTATTCAGTTGAAGTTCGGAAATGGCTCGGCGATGTACCGGAGACGCGCTTGAACGCGCGCCGAAACGAATGGGCGCTGTTATATCCGACCCGCTCCGCTATCTCTTCGATCGTCAGCTCGGTCTGAATCAATAATTCGGTAGCCTTCCGTATCCGGATTTGTTCAAGCCGGTCAGCAATCGTCTCTCCCGTGTGTTCTTTAAACAGCTGTGTAATGTATTTCTCCGGTCGGCCTATCTGTTTGGCAATCTTATACACAGTCAGATCTGACTCCCCGTACATCGATTCCAGGAGCTTCAGAATATAGGAAACGGTCTCTTTGTACGTATCCGAACGCCTCTGGGCGATTATGCCGCAGAACGCTTCCATAGCCGCTTCCATATTTCCCCGAACCGTTAGAGGGCTGTCCGATATTTGGATATCTGCGAATAGCTTTCTCACGGCTTCCAGCTCGCTTGCATCCCGGAATAAATGGAATTCGAGCAGTTTGAGCAGGGTCCCCTTCAATTCGTTAAACAACTCCTGCACCCTATCCGCCGAAAGCTCTCTCTCGGTAAAGTTCCGTTCAAAAATATTCTCCATGATTCGCTGAACTTCGTGCCACTCCCCCGCTTTCATTGCATTGAGCAACCGGAGCTCTAGATCAATGGGGTAATAGTAGGTCGTCGTTTCTTTCTCCATATGCTCGTACCAGAAGGTTCGGGAATCCACTTTGAACGACGCGTAATCCATCGCTTGCTTGGCTTCCTCGTAAGAACGGCTGATTTCGGATAAACGATGAAAAGGCGCCCCCATACAGATCGTAATAGAGAGCTGATAATCGGCTTCAAGCTGCCGGTGAAGCAGCCTGATCTGTTCCTCAACCTGCTCGCTGGAAGATCGAACGGGTTCCTCCGGAAACGTCAACAAAAACGCAATCTTGTCGGATTCCCAATCGGTAATTTGACACATCGAATGAACGGTTTCTTGCATCACATGTTTGATAATCAATCGCGCAGCGTTCATTTCCCGGAAAATATCCGGGCTCACCATCTCTCCATAGCCGTTGATCAGAATCATGCCGACGAATCCATGCGGACCGTAGATCTCCATGCCGGTCTGTGCCATGGCGTTCTCCATCTCGCTAGGCGAGCTCAGCTCGCCTCGGATAATCCGTTTCAATAAGGCATCCTTGAGAAGCGGGAGCTGGCTCGTCAGTTCCTCCTCGAGCCGCTTGCTATTGCTAATAAGCATCGAGATGTTGCCATGCAGGAAATCGAAATCGTTATTGCCCTTACTATATTCCAGTCCGAGTTGTTCCCGGATCGCTCCGGCCAGCCGATGGATCGGCATGCTGTTTCGATGGGCAAGCAGCAAAGAAATCAATATTCCAGCAACGAAAGCAGCCGCTGTAACCGACCATGTAATGTTCCGGATGGTGTTAGCCTTATCGAAAAGAGTCTGCTTCGGTATTTGCGCAGCGTACAGCCAGCCGTTGGTTTCGGATCGGGTCGTAATCAATAGCGACCCATCATCGAGGAAACGGTGCGATGCCCCTGATGTCATACTCGTATCAAGGTTCAAGCGATGGATCTGAGCGTCGTCAATACCGATCTGAGTCAATGTATTTCCGTTACGATCCGTAATGAATGCCCATCCGCCGAACTGCTTCGTGATGCTGTCCAGCAATCCGATGATCTTGCGTTCGTCAATAGTCACGACCACAGACCCTAGAGGAGAATCCACGCTGTTTAGCGGAAGAGACTGCACGAATTTAATGACAAAGGATTGATTCTGGTTGCTGGATGTATACGAACGGCGAGGAATAACCGTACTTTGTTGCTTCGTATGGAGAGTTTCCAGCCACTGCTCATAGGATTGACCCGTATCATGATTCAACTCGTAGAAATCCTCCGGACGATAAAATATGGATGCCGGGCTCAGTATGACATGAGATTTTTTTAAATAAATGAAATAATTTTGCAGATAATCATTTGATTTACCATAACTGGAGAAATCGACCCAGGTTTTCCAAAGCGAATAATTCGCGTTGGCGTCGGTTTGAACGGTTTGGGTAAGTAAGCCGGTTATTTCATGGTGGAGGGCCAGTTCCTTTGTAAAGCCGTCGACCTCCGCGATCCGCCGCTCCAGAATCGACTTTGTTTGACCTAACAAAATGAGACTCGATTCAATCGAGCTCGTTTCTGTTTGCTTGATGGAAGTGCGATACGAAATATACCCAGAAATATTAGGAATGAGCAAGATGAAGATATACGATAACAAGAATTTACGGAAAGATTTGGTCATTGTAAAGTTCAATACTTTCGCCCCTCTATGATAGCGTTTTCTATACTCTGCATTATAACAATGATTTCATATACCAAGACAAACTTATATTTGATGCTAGTAAACTTTGTGATAATCGTTTTCATCCTTTCCTTCTTTACGAAAACGCTTACTTAAAATGAAGTCTACCAGAGAAAACGTAAAAATCAAGACTGCGGATCATATTGTCCCCTAAGGCCTACAGACTGAAACATAAGCAAATAGAGCAAGGCTTGTTCGCCTTGCTCCGTATCTATTAGGATCCCGATGCCGATGCCGATCCTAATCCATTTCCGGACAGTTCATATCCAATCATTAGTTTAAAGGGAAAACTTCACCCAAAGAGAAGAACATAAGGTGAAGTCTACCAAAGACATACTGAATACCAAGTTGAAATTTTCGGTATTGTTAAGTACGAGCTTGTGTTAAGCTTGTTGAACACAAATAATGAAATTAAAGGGCCGTTTGAGATCTTCTTACGAAACAAAACAACATAAAGAATCTGCAAATGGGGGGATTGGCCGAGTGGAGCTCCCAAAAGTTAATGTCGACAATATGAACGTCAAGATTTCGTTAGGCGGTTTATTATTAAACGTTTTGTATATCAGATTCGGGGTCTTTTATCAATCCTTTCTCGAACACAGTCACAGCATGAAAAGCTACGAACTGCATTATATTCCTCAGGGACAGGGAATCTTGGTAGCAAACGGCCGCAATTATCCGATACATCCTGGCACTCTTTATATGACTGGCCCGGATATTATGCACGAGCAAATTACGGTCCTCGCCGACCCTATGGCGGAATACTGCATATGCTTTGAAGTGTTGTCTAATAACATTAACGATGATCCGGATCTTTCCTTCATTGCAGACCAATTCGTTCAAACAACTTTTTGGTTCGGTCAGGACAAGCAGAATTTGTTGTCATTGTTCGAGCAACTCTCCTATGAAACGACCAACCAGTATATCGGCTACTACCTGACGGTTCAACATATTATCGAGCAGATCGTCATCAAGCTGGTCAGAAACTACACAAACAATGTTCCGACCTCCTCTGCTATGCCGCATAAAACCTTAGACGACGAGAGAGTCGTTATCATTGAAAATAGTTTTTTATACAACTCTGATGATTTAACTATACAGAAGCTCGCTCAAAAACTAAGACTAAGTGTCAGACAGACGGAGAGAACCATTCAACAGTATTATGGCCTATCGTTTACGCAAAAAAAGACCCAAGCAAGAATGACGGCTGCCGTTCACCTTCTTACTACAACCTCAATGACCATTAGTGAAATAGCGCGACATGTCGGTTTTTCTTCATTGGAACATTTTTGTACCACCTTTAAGAAATACTACAAGGTCCCGGCAGGTGAATTTCGCTCCTTGCGCATGTACAACTCGAACATCTCATCTATCGGACAAAATAAAAACAACTGAAACGTCTATACCGGAATTCAGCGCTAAGCGAATATATTTACCAAATTCATCGTCAAGCGCCTTTACTTCTTGGGAGTTAACCATTGCTTTTGTCCAAGGAATACCTGATTTTACGATTACTTCCTGATGATCCGCATTCGACTGTAAGGTAACACATACCATGCCGGACGATATATCCCATGACAACTCTTTAACCTCCACACGGGTTCTTGCCATGAGTCCATGAATGGAGCCCGAAGTCCATTCGGAGGGCAGTGCCGGAAGAACCTCGATCTCACCGGTATTCGAAAAGAGCAATGCTTCATTCACGGCACTCACAGTACCGAACAATGTATCCGTGCAGTAGGAGGCGCATCTTCTGTTTGTATCATGGTCGGTCATTAAGGAGGTGTAATATCCGGATTCCGTCATCATCGGCAGAAGGGAAGAAACGACCCCGTCCCCATTTTTCAGCCTTGCGTAAACCAGCGCCTTGTGCATCCAGCCGTGCCCGGCTGTCGCGTCCAATGTATTGTATTGATCTCTGTTCGCAATCGCGATATTTGCAGCTTTTGTCAACTCCATATTGTTCTGCGTTTCATAGGCAGGCCATGCCGGGTAGAGATGGCTCAGATGGCGGTGGTTGTTGTTTTCGGTATATTTACTCATCGCCCATTCGCGTAAAGCGCCGTCGTTGTCAACCTTGTAATCCGGCAGCAGTTCCAGCAAATCTACCCATTTGGCGATTGCGGCTTCATATCCGTCGCGCTTTACCGCATTTTCCATGGCGATGACCATATGCAGACCATCCCGCGCTGCGGCAATATCCATCGTAGCATTTGCCGTAATCGTACTGTTGTAACCGATCGGGTTGTTTTCAGGCGAATAGGTTGGAATAATCATATATTTCTCGCCCGGCTGCAGCGCTGCTTTGCCTTCCTCATGGCATGCATTGCCGTTAATATCCGTAAAGTATTCCGGGGTACATATTTGTTCCCAGAAATTAGCCTGCTTTGTAAGCAGCGGAAGCAAAACATCCTTTTCCAAATCCAGATATCCCTTGTCGATCAATTGTCCGAATTCTTCATCCGTCAGTCCCCCATCCTTTACGCTGAGAATCGGTTTCAGCTCATGGATCCTCATGTTGTCGTTGATCGGAATCTGCCCATTGCCGTAACACTGCCAATACTCGAAGATCGGGAGCAGACACCAGCTCGCTCCGGCATTCCAATATTGAAACGGAAAGTCATTGTCGTATTCCACATGCATTGCGCGGTCGATGTCCGAGTTTACCGACACCTGCAGCGCATCATGCATGCCATAAGACATTCTTGCGTTGTATTCGAAGTCGGGCGTATTTCTCAAGAAGAATGTGATGTACCCAAGCTGCGCTTGTGTGAAATGGCCTGTGTTCATCGGAGAAACCTGTAAATTCACATTGGCGTCAAGCGTATAGATACTTCGCCAGCCAGGATTCCACTCTCCGGTCCACATCCCATACAAGCGCGGAGCGCTTGAACCGCTGCAGCAGATCAAAGCATAACGTCCTTGGTTGTACACCTGCTCCATGAAAGCATGATTGATTCTAGTTTTTGATGCCTTTTGCGCGTTGATTAGCGTTACGTTGTCAGCGCTCTTGTCATCCTCGTCGCCTGTAAGAGTAAATTGTACAGCGTTAAATTCTGCGGAATGCTTTAGGGCGTGAGGCGTGAGGGCAGCCTGATAATCGAATTTACCATAGGCATCTTTATATTTTTCAGCGACCGCATTCGTGTTCTGAAATAAATTGTCTACGATAGCGTATTGCGTCATTCCGGCAAAATCTTCGATTTCGCCCATATCAAATGTCCTGTTCGATTGCGTAATTAAATATACGGCGTCGGCGTCGATCACTTGGATCGCAGGATTCTGTTCCGTTCCTACATTCATCGGTTCATTCGTGTCAGCGAGCAGTACTCTCTTCTTGGTTCCATTAACAACAATAATCTGCGTCAGACCTGCATATCCACCATTGCTCAGCTCGCTGTCCTGGTAGGATGGGTAATGCGCAACCTGCGCGATATATGCCGCACTCGGATCTACCAGCTTTTTGTATTGGAGCGCCGATAGGTCGTGCGCCCTGGACATGCCCGAAATGTCATCCATGGAGATGATCATATTGATCTTTGCGCCGGCGGATGATTGTACGATCTTCGAAATCGAAACATTGTCTTCTCTGGACGTAAATGAAGTACGGATCCACTCGCCATTCTCATCAGTGTATCGAACTCCGGTTTCCGCCGTTTCATAATTCGTCCATCTTTCATAATCGGACACGTTTCCCTTATCAGTGACGTTTACTCTAAGCTGATGTCCCGGATGGAAGGCGTAAAAAAAGGTTCTTTCTCTCGTTGTGCCGTCCGGGAACGTAATCTTCCATTGATCGTTTTGGATAAATACATTCCATCTCGCATCGGCAAGCTGCCCCGTTAATTCTTCAGGAATCACTCTTGGATCCTGGGACGGATAGTTGAACCACATATATTGAAAAATAAAGCTGTCCGTATACGGCGATCCTGACGTTATATACCCATTTTCGCCATTTCCACTAATCATGCCTTCCCGCCACGCCAATCCGGGATTTGTTGTTGCCACCTCTTTATAGGTGTTAGCGTAATTGCCTTTTTCGTACATTCGTGTAATTTCCGATATTTTAGTCATGCTATTCCCCCTGATCTGCTCGTTATGGTATTTATTATATCTGGCAGGGGAAGGTTCATGAATCGTTCAGAGCGACGTAAAAGAAAGCAAATATGTCGCAATTTAGCAGACAGTGGGGCGGCGCCACACGTTCTCCTTTAATTTATGAGGAAGAACGCCGACATCAGCTACTTAGGTTACCAGAGCAAGCACTCTATAAGATGGGAGGAGATCTTTCCTTCATACGTGAAGCAGTTAAGGATAAATTGTCGAATTTCTTGAGGTTGTGGACACGCACAAAGCCCCCATCCTGCTGAAGCAGAATCGGAGGCTTGATTTGCTGAATACCTAGACCCAGCTTAGCTTTGCATGGGACATGCTCTTCTTATAATACGTTATTACCCACCTTTGTAAATCGAAAAAAGTCAAAGTCAGCATGCCCGCCAGCATGCTTGGAAGCATAGTTAAACAACCCGATCCGGTAGCCCATAAAATGGTCCAGCGTATACTTCATCGTTAGCGAGCTTCCGATTTGTTTCCATTCTTCACCGTTTGCTGAATAGTAAAAGCTTGCAATATCAACGCTATTTTCAAAATTGAAATGAACTTTCAAATAAATCAGGCTATCCTCGTATTGAAGTCGTTCAACCGTTTCTTCGCTGCCACCTCCCCCATTGACACACATCGCAACATAGCGGTTGCCGTTCGCTGCAACTTGAATGCCGACAGTTCCGAAATGATTTTGCAATGCAACCAAACCTGCGTGATCACCCGACTTCATCTGAGATACATCCATCACCGTAATTCCGATACATACAGGGCCTTCCGTCCGTTGCGTCAATGTATTGCGTGCGAATAAGACACTGCTGGTAACATTCCCCGTCACTAATCGCAACCAGCCTTGGCGCGCGGTCACAGACCAAATCCGGTTATCCGGATTATGATTCCACTGCCAACTCAATGCCAATTTATTTTCGTCATACTCGAACTCATCGCTTATCACCAAAGGGGCGGGAGCCGAACTTGGCAATTGCGCTTTGAATGCCAATCGCGCTTTTCCATCCAACCCGATGACCGGCCAATCGTCCACCCAAGAAACTGGAAGCACAATGGGAATTCTCCCCACAGCATCATGATCTTGAAATAATACGGCATACCACTCATTTGCTGGCGTGTCGATAATGCCTCCTTGAGCGATACCGTTATTACGGTAGCCCATGTCGTCATCGAGAATTACTTTATGTTCGTAAGGACCCAGCAGCTCCCTTGAACGATAACAAAGTTGTCTGCGACGGCGGTTTCCGGTATTGGGCCATTCAATGAAGAACAAATAATAAAAACCGTTCAGCTTATACGCATGGCATCCCTCGCATCGCAGCATGATACCGTCACGCTCCGTCTCGAAGAGCCGTTGATGGACGCCGCCAGATTGTACGGTCATCACATCAGACGTCAACTCTGTAATGTGAATAATCCCGTTGCCGTGAATGACGTAAACGCGGCCTTCGTCAAACAGCAGACTCGGATCATGATGAATTCCTGCAATTACAGAGCGTTCCCATCTCCCGTTCTCGATATCCGCCGTCCTGTAAATGTATAACTGGTTCATATCATTACTTGAGAAGCACACATAAAACATGTCATTATGATGACGCAAACTTACGGCCCATGATCCTTTGCCATAAATGCCTCTCCCGTCCAGCAAATTGTGCGCATCGTTATTCTCTAAGGTCTCGTAAACGTAGTTCACGATTCTCCAATCCATCAAATTCTCAGACCTCATAATCGGGCATCCGGGCATCGAATGCATGCTTGTGCTAACCATATAGTAGGCCGTCCCTACTCTAATAACACAAGGGTCAGGAATATCCGCCCAGATGATCGGATTCGTTATCGTCACATTCCCCATCGCTATCTCTCCTTATACTCAAAAACACTTGATACCAATGTTCTTATTTCCTTACAATCTCACGATATTCTACAGGAGTCACGCCGATAGATTTTTTGAAAAATCGAGTAAAAGAGTGCGGGGTTTCATACCCTACCTGCGCACCCACTTCCGCAATCTTCAGCTCGTCTTTCTTGAGCAAATTTAGGACTCTGCGATCTGTTTCAAAAACCCGAAACTATCTTGCCAAGACGAATGCCTATCTCTTTGCATAAGCCCGGTTGTTCCAACTTTTTCGTGCAGCTCCCAACGGTTAATGTAAGATAAGAAGAAGAGCGTAATCGTATAATACAGCTCCAAGGCAAAAGGTCCCCCATTTCCGCGTTCATCGAAAGCCGTTTCCGTCAGTTCGTTGAACAGATGGAGAAATCCCTCTCTATTTCCACCTTCAAGATGAATCGCCAAATACTCCGCCTTTTCTCTCAGCGTCCTTGTGTTGGCCGCGGTTTCAATCGTTTCAAAGATTGCACTGCCAAACGGAGCTCGCCCGTTCGTGATGCTCTGCTAACCTCATTAAAGTGTTTTCCTCACAACATGGGACCTTACAGGATCATCACAATTTCTGAATATCAATTGACTAAAATTGTAGGCACCGTTATTCCAAACATGGAAATCATGCAAACCATCCTTAATGCGAATTTGATAAAAATGATTAAGATGATTCCCCGATTGATGTATAAGCCCATCTATAGATTTTATAAAGCTGCCATTTGCTACTCCGTCTGCATCGCCGCAGGTGGTATATAGCAAATGAAGATTATGGACGCATGATGTGAGACTGACTCCCAGAGTTTCGCCAACACTCGATGTAGGAGCGTTTGAAAAAGCTCCGACATAAGCGAACAAATCTAACATGCCTGGCGCAAGCACAGTCTTATCCAGCCCGTTGTTCCAGGGACTCTCTGTGCCAGTGATTCGCGTCGAGTCATGACGGTAACCGCCGAGGATCAGATTCAAGGCTTGCATTCCCCCCATCGAAAGCCCGGCGATCGCTCTGCGCGTGCGGTTATATATGATTCCCTCATGTGAAGTGACTGTTATATCTGCGTAGGTTTTGTAGTTTGATTCTATAAATGGAATCAGATCGTATCTCAACTCATAATCGAAGTAATAGAATCCCAGCATATTGGTTCCTTCGGAATTGAAGGAGCTATCCGTCCAGTCGTACGCGCTTCTTCCGTTGGGAAATACGACGATCAGCGGATCGATATCACCGTTTACAATAAGATTGTCAAATATATTGCAAATTATATATCGTCCATCAACCTTACCGTTACTACTTAACCATTCGTATTGATCCCCACCTACTCCATGAAGCAAATACAATACATTATATCTAACACTAGTGTCGTTTGGGTCATAACCCGCAGGCAAGTAGACGTTGCATTTCTTCAATATGGCATCTCCCGCAACGGTTTCTCTTCCTGCTTCACTGATCTCGATGTTCCGATCCGTTACAAGCTGTCGAGAAAAATGAATATAGTTGCCTACCTTATAGGAAACCTCCTGAACCGTACCTTGAAGCTCTTCATTAACTGACATAAGATATTTGGAAGGCACTGCCGTCACATTCATGCTTTTCATGGATCATTATTGTCCCTTCGGATATATATTTTTTCCACATCCAAAGCTGCCGCACATGAAATCCACGTGCGGACAGCCTTCTTTCTATTCCTTGCTGGCGTTATTGCACCTGTTGAGCATCCAAAATCCTAATGATGATAACCGCAGCTTCTGCGCGGGTGCTGAAAGCCTTCGGCTTCAGCGTACCGTCTTCGTAGCCGTTCAGATCACCCTTGGCTGTCAAAGCCGCAAGCAGTCCTTGGGCCCAGGCAGAGACGTCGCCGCTGTCCTTATAGTCCAAACCGCTGTTGGCAGATGCCAAATGTGCTGCACGAGCCAGGATTACGGCCATTTGTTCCCGGGTGATGTTGTCATCTGGGCCGAAGGTTCCGTCCTCATAGCCGACTGCAATCCCTAGTGCGGATGCTATTGCAATTGCATCCTTCGCCCAGTGGCTGCCGGTATCGGCGAACCCAGCTCCGCCTGTTGCCGTTAGGTGGAAAGCTCTGACGATCATGGATACGAACTCGGCTCTTGTTACAGCTGCTTCTGGTCGGAAAGAACCATCTTGGTAGCCGTCGATCACACCGGCCTTCACAAGTGCTTGGATCCCTGCTTCGGCCCAGTGTCCTTTAATATCGGTCAAGGCCGGAACCTCGACAGATGCAGACTTTTCTGCCGCCAATACTGCAAACTTGGTGAAGTGCGTCACACTGCCGGAAACGCTGCCTTTCTCCCGGTCGACCTTAATGTCGTCCAGTTTGACCCACTTGCCGGTTTCTTCATTGTACCAGTACAGTGCCAGCTCATGCTCATCATCCAACACGCTAGTGTTGAACGGAAGGGTGATCGTGACTGGTTTCTGGAACGGTCCTGCTACGTCCTTGGTAATCTCGTACACATCTCCGGCTAGCTTCAAATTCGGGTCGGTATTCAGCTTTGAGGGATCGCTGAGCTTTTTGACGACCACGATAATGTCTTTGCCACTTGCTCCAGCCGGCAAATCAATCATCGCTCCATTTTGTTCGACCTTGCCGCCCTTTTGGTCGTCCACTTTAAAGAATTCGTCCGGTGTGGGGGTCGAGGTAGAACCGGTCTGGGACGGTGCAGGCTTCGGCTCAAACGTCAGAACGCCGAATCTCGTGGTGTTCTGATAGGTTTGACCAGTCGGGTCGTTCCAAGTAAAGACGCTGTCCCGGCTTCCACTGTCCTGAGCATTGTTGACTTGGAAGTCAAATCCGATCATAGTTCCGGCTTTAGGAATGATCGTATCCAGCGCGATAGCCGCTTCTATGACGTAACCTCCATCAATTAATTTGGTGGCTGATGTAAAGTTATTTTGTTTTGCATGGCCGCCGACAGTCTTTACGTTCTTGAAGTTGATCCGGTATTGACCGTCGTCATCTTGGTAGTTTTCCGTTTTTCCGTTGTTCTGGTCAACGAAAATTTCCACCGAATCCTGCTCCCATGCATTGACGTTGGCATCGTTCAATACGCTGTCCTTCACAACGGCATAGACATAAATGTTATGCTCATCCCACATCGAACGGAATTGAGCTTTAGCGATTGCGTTGTTATGTTGTTCTACCATGACGTCCGTGGAATAAACCCGTGCGTTCGCCCACGTGCTGTCCAGTTCACCGTCGATGGTGGGGGTTCCGTAAACAGCTTTTCCCGCCTTGGTAGCATCGATATAAGTCAAGACCCCGTAACCTGCTGTATCGCTGTCCTGGACGTTCCGAGGATCGCTCCAGGAAACGATGACGCCGTTGCTGCCATGCTCCGTACCGTCATTAGTTCCCATGTCGGTCACTCTTACGTCAAACTTCACTTGCTTGCCTAAGGTGCCTGCCATTGGGATCGATGCTTGCAGTACATAACCCTCGGTGGTTTCCGTAATATGAGCATCATTTCGTGCGAATGTATACTTCTGGATTCCATTGTTATCTACGAAGAGATCGATTTTATCCGTTGCGGTTTTGGTACTGTCTTTGACCGCTACACGGGCATATAGGTTATGATCATCCCACAACGTTTTCACTTGAGCCTGCAGCGTACCTGCTTGTTGGGTCTTGATTGTCGGAATTGTATTCCAAACCGAATCTGAAGCGTTTACAGATGTGCCTTGAGCTGTGAGTGCTGTTTCTGGAGTGATGGGAAGATGAGTAGGCGTTACCGTCTTTACTGCCTCGATCATTCCCCAATACGCGTATTTCGCTTGATGCTTTACATCAAACGGAAGTGGGGCATCTTTACGGATGATATTATTGAAGTTGTCCAGCCAGGTATGATCGTCTGCAATCCCCCATAGCGTAACATTGCTGATCCATCCGTCAGGATTATATGCTGGAGTGTTCGGGTCGGCATGTATGCCCTCGTTGTCCAGTCGAACCAGCTCTTGGAACAATTGTTTGTAGCGGTACCCTTGTTTAATAAGTATGTTCTCATCAAAGCTGGTTGTTGAGCTATCCGTATAAACGGAAACGTCAAGCTCTGTGATCTGATTGTCGAATCCGGCTTCTCCGAATTTCCGGATGGAATCGGAAATTTGTTCGATAGAGGGGCCGCCGATGCTGATGTGCGTTTGATGGCCTACACCGTCAATCGGAATTCCCTCTTTTCTCAGCTTCTTCGCCAAATTAAACAAGAAATCGCGTTTGACTGGATCCTGTGTACCGTAATCGTTGATATACAGCTTAGAGTTCGGGAACTCTTGCCTAGCAACTTTGAAGGCGGTACGAATGAAGTCCAGGCCGGTCAGATTATACCACTCACTCTTCCGCATGCCGTCTGGCTGTCCCGGATCAATGACTTCGTTTACAACATCGATGGCATTGATCGGTACTTCCATGTCAGTGAAGTGTCGCGCAACGGTTTGGATATAAGTCGTGAGACGCTCCAGCACCAGCTGTTTATTCTCCGGTGTTGCTGCAAGCGGCTGGCCATGGGCGTCCTTAAACATCCATTCCGCAGCCTGTGAATGCCAGGCAAGAGTATGCAACCGGAAATTCATATTGTGACCCTTGGCATACTGTGCAGTCTTGTCTGCTTCCGTCCAGTTCCATTGCCCTTCTGTCGGTTCCAGAGAGCCCGGCTTTGTGGCGTTCTCGGCGACGATGGAACTGTAATGATAATCCAGAAGTGTGTGGACATCGGAAGTAAGCTGGTCGCCAGCCACCGCAGCACCGATCTTGAAGTTGTCCGCATAGACGTCCTTCAAATGATCAATATCCGTTTGAATCGGCAGTGGTCCGGCTACTTGGCCCACATTGGACAAATCGAAATCGTCCATATAGAAGGATCTTGCATCGCTATACTGGTCGGCTACTTCCACGTATGCATTCAAAACAGTCGGAGTGCTTGTTAACGTGAACGTGCCGGTCAACTGCACCCATTGATCAGAAGTCACCGTCACGTTAGATGAAACATTAGCGTAAGAACTGTCACCGCTTTGTACAGAGAGCCGCAATACAGTGGGGGACTGACCCGAAGCCATTTTTACCCATGCGGACAAATTGTATTTGTTGCCCGCAGACATAGCCCCCAGGACGTTAAGCAAAGGTCCGTCATATTGCTTTGATACCGTGGTCAGTAAGCTTTTGGAGCCGCCTGTGGTGTGATTGTCAACCGACGATATGCCGATATTGCCGGATCCGTTCCTACGTACCCATTCCCCCTGGCCGTCTTCAAAAGTAGATTGGATCCCTTGGATCGCCGCCGGTTGATCAATCGACGTGACGTCCTTTAGCGACACTTCATCGATATAGAGATCCTCCGTTGTGGTGGAATTATTCGACTCAACCCATATTTTGAACCCCGTGGTATCGCTCGGGAGCTGGTATCCCTTTAGTTCAAAGAGGGTCCATTCTATGGAATTAACCGATTTATCCCCTACCAGCCAAGGATATTGGTTAGTCAGCGAGGCGGCGGCGACATTAGAAGCGATATGAAAGGTGTCGGTTCCTGCTCCGAGTTTAAGCTTCAGCGATAAATCGTACGTATGGCCGGGTTTCGTCAACGAAGTCAAATCCAAGAACGGGCTGCTGTTACTTGCAGCACGGTTCGTCATCGCCAAGGACTTGGATCCTTCGGAATAGGTTGCCGACGTTACGGCAACGGTTCCATCTCCCATCCAAGGCACCTTTACCCAGCCGCCTGTTTGGCTATCTTCAAAGCTTTGGGACAAAATCACCGATCCGCTGGCTGCTGCCTCCAAAGGCGCTAGCAGCTGGGGGGCGATCATCCCAAACAGCAGCACGATTGCCACCCATACATTCATTTTCTTTCTCACAAGCATCCTCCTCTTTCTTGCAATCGCTTACAATCTATTCCAATTTCATTTTACAACTTAGGTAATTGGCTTCACATAATCAAAATAAAGAATAATCCCCCCTCAATTATGTCGTAGAATGTATTAAACATTAGTCCTCTTACTAATAAAAAGAAATCGTCCCAAAAGGTCATAAATTGACCTGCGGGACGACCCCTTTGTCGATGACTTACTGCTCTGACTTGCCTAATTCCAACAGCAGGCTGACCGTCACAAGCTCATAGCCCTAGCCCTGGCCCCCGGAGCGGCGATGACGCTCCAGATCCAAAATTGCTTATCCAATTACACGCCAGAATGCTTGTTTAGGCTGAAATTCCCCATCAAACAGAAACGGCCAATTCTTTCGGCCGCGAACTGGGAAGTTGTCCAACCAGGTATAGTTGTCAGCCGCTCCCCAGAACGTTACCGACGTAATGACATCCCGATATTCCTTAAAAAGTCCGAAGATTTCCTCGTACCGCTGCAGCTGCAGCTCCACCATTTGCTCGGTGGGCACCGTCAGATCGGTCCGTCTGTCGTCAAAGTGGAACATGGAAAGATCCAACTCGGTGATGTGAAGCTCCAGATCGAGGGATGCGTAAAGCTCGATCGCTTGCCGGATTTCATCCAGGGAAGGACCATGGATGTTCCAATGTCCCTGCATGCCGATTCCGTGGATCGGAACCCCCTTCTCCTTCAAGGAACGGACGAGATTATAAATCTTATCCCGCTTGACCGGCTCTGTCTCGTTGTAGTCATTATAGAATAGAAGCGCATTCGGATCGGCTTCATGTGCTGCCTCGAAGGCATAGCGGATATAATCCTCACCGAGAATCTCCAGCCATTTAGTACTTCGCATCACCAGTTCCGCCTTATCTTCGATCGCCTCATTAACCACGTCCCACGCATAAACCCTCCCCTTGTAACGACTGGCTACCGTACGGATATGCTCCTGCATCCGTAAGAGAACCAGTTCTCTGCTGGCTGGACCGCCGGAAGGGCTTTCAAACACCCAATCTGAGGTTTGATTATGCCAGATCATCGTATGCCCCCGGACGGCAATCCCTTTTTGCAAAGCAAAATCCATTATTTCATCTGCCGCCTCAAACGTATACCGATCTTCCTCAGGATGGATCTCCTCGAACTTCATCTGATTCTCCGCAGTAATGCTGTTATAATGCCGGGCGATGAAATCCTCCTCGGATCGGATGGTCTTCGTGCTAACGGCGGCCCCGATTCTGAATATTCCGCTAAAAGCATCGTGCAAGTTCGGTACCTTGTTGTTCATGGATTGGCAAGCCTCCTCATCATATCCTGTTTAAACAGGCCATCTATGTTATATGATATAGAATCTGAATACACTTACCATTCACAGATTAAAGGTCTCTCCCCCCTATTCTTAAAAAGCATTAAAAATTGGATGCGATGGTTCCAGTAACACTCATATGAGAAAAACGGCTTTCGCGGTCTTCGGGTGAGAGTTTTTATAAATGTTGATGCAAAGTAAGCTACAACAAGCGAGACGCATTTGCTTTTACTTTTGCTTTTGCTTTTGCTTTTGCTTTTGCTTTTGCTTTTGCTTTTGCTTTTGCTTTTGCTTTGCTCTTGCTTTTGCTTGTCCGTGTGTTGTTGCACTTTGTACAACATTTGGCAAGCTAATCCGCTATTTTCACGCGATTGTTGCAAAAAATACAACAATTCTGATCCAAAGTGGTCCATTAGAGTGAGTTAAGGCTAAATTGTTGTACAACATACAACATCCTAAGCTTTTCAAGAAAAAGTCAAAGAAATTGTTGTACGTTATACAACTTGTAAATCAAATTTCCCTATTTCTCTCAAAAATCAGAACCAGAAGACAAAAATCAAAATAGAGAAAAACCAAACACAGAAAACCGAAGTCACTAATGAAGCATCATGTCACTATCCTTAATTTCACTCAGCAATAGCACCTTGCGCACTATTTTTGTGCGCTAGCGTCCGGTCGCGACAGATCCGACGACCTTGCGCACTATTTTTGTGCGCTAGCGTCCGGTCGCGACAGATCCGACGACCTTGCGCACTATTTTTGTACGCTAGCGTCCGGTTGCGACCGATCCGGCGACCTTGCGCACAATTTTTGTGCGCTAGCGTCCGGTCGCGACAGATCCGACGACCTTGCGCACTATTTTTGTGCGCTAGCGTCCGGTCGCGACCGATCTCACGACCTTGCGCACAATTTTTGTGCGCTAGCGTCCGGTTGCGACAGATCCGGCGACCTTGCGCACAATTTTTGTGCGCTAGCGTCCGGTCGCGACAGATCCGACGACCTTGCGCACAATTTTTGTACGCTAGTATTCCTTCTCTCCATACTACCAAATTTACCAAAAAAATTAGAAAGGGAGTTTCCTCATGATCTACCTTGAAACTTATACTTTCTATTATGCCAAGGATAAACGACTCCGTTGTCCTTCTAGGACGAGCGCGTTGCCCTGAAAATTAAAAATTTTCATTCATCAGTGGTGCCGCAACGCGGAATGGAAGTCTTATCTACGCAAATAGACGTGTATCTCTTAGAAAAGAAATACACGTCCTTCGTAGAAGCGGCACAGACTCTAGGATTCACTCCCTGTTCTTTTAGGCTTTGCTTAATTGTCTATACACGGCGGGCTTGTCGGACACACGTTTTTCAAACTCTTTGAGGAAATGATGATAGTTAGCATATCCGATCTGCTCCGCGATCACGCGAATCGTTTCATCCGATTCACACAGCATTCGCTTCGCCTCATGAATGCGGAGATCATGAATATACTCAATGATGCCTACGCCGCACCTCTTCATGAACGCTTGGCCTAAGTAAACCGGGTTCATAAAGAACCGTTCTCCGATATCTTTAATCGTTAGCGTTTCCCGATAATGTTCTTGGATATAACGCTCAATAACCCGAAGGGGATGGCCCGAGAATTTGTCTTTATGCTGCTTCAACTGGCTCAAATACTGCTGCATATATACCTGCAGGGATTCCTCTACTTCTTTTAAGGAACGATGCTCCCTTCTCAAAAAATCGCGAACACGAGGCAGTGCCTCTGAATCAATGCCCATTTCCCGCATGACGGCAGCGCTCTTCAGAACAATGCGGATGACCAACAAATGGACGACTTCCCGAGCCGTTTTGTTAGCAGACAGCATCACAAACATTTGTTTAATCAGCTCGCCAATCCGTTTCACCTGAAGCGCCTCGATCGCAATGTGAATGTCGTCTACGATAGAAACCGCATGGAGGTCATAGCTAATTTGCCTGAGATGAATCGTTTCGTAATCGAGCGGACCCCCTGATACATGAAAGAAATGATGCACGGATGCCTCTAGAGCACCTGTATACGAATCTGCAATATGTCGGAGGGAGTCGACGTGTGGTCCTATCGAAAGACAGCATTCGATACCGCGCTGACGAAGATCTTCATATACATGTTGAGCCCACTCCTTGATATCAGGGACAGACGGCATGACAAGCCCCTCCTGATTCCCAAATAAGTCAATGGGATAAACTTTCTGCGACTGTAAGTACCTCGCATCCAGTTCCTGCTCTGTGCCGCTCAACCATTCGAAATGGATATACCTCCATCCCTGATCTCCTATTACCAAAGGATTCAGTATCTCACCTACGGTCTCGTCCGTTGCCGAAATTTCTCCCCTAATTATCTGAGCAAGCATAGTCGGTACAAGACGATTAGCAACAAGGTCATTTCGTACCTTTTGCTGTTCTCGGTGCTGCAGCTCCTGAATAACAAGTTGAATGATAGCATCCCATTCCCTATCTAAAGCTGGTTTAAGCAAATAATGCTTAACCCCGTACCTCAGGGCAGATCGAGCGTATTCGAAATCGTTGTACCCGCTTAAAATAATGAATACCGGATCACTGCCTGCTTTTTGCACCCTTTCAATCAATTCTAAACCGTCAATCACCGGCATCCGAATATCTGTTACCACGAGATCGGGCTTGCAGGCTTCAATACAGGCCAATGCTTCTTCGCCATTCTCGCACATTCCCACAATTTCAAAGCCAAGCTCTTCCCACTCCATCATGAGCCTTATCCCTTCCAAGGCAAAAGGCTCGTCATCAGCAAAAATAACTTTATACATGTCCAATAGCCTCCTCCTGGTTCTTGATGAGACTCAAAGGGATTTGAATCGTAACACTTGTCTTTTCGAAGGGGATACTTTCAATATGGAAGAGAGAACGTTCTGCGTAAAACAGATTTAAGCGGCGGTACACGTTGCGAAGTCCGATGTTCTTGCCGTTGTCTTCTCCCTTAAATAGACTCTGAACAATCTCATCCAGCTTCGCACTGTTCATACCGATTCCGTTATCTTCGACTTTCATGAGCAAGTTCATTCCTGCTCTCTCTACAGATATTCGAATCCTGCGATTCCCTTTAACCGATTGAAGACCATGTTTGCAAGAGTTCTCTACGAGCGATTGAATACTCATCTTTGGGATCCGATACGCGAGAACAGATTCGTCAACGGACAATTCATAGTGAAACCGATCTTGGAATCGGAATTTCTCGATCTGGAGGTACATTTCGGTAAAGCTTAACTCTTCTTCTACAGTTACCAAGTCCTCTTTCCAGCTTAGCAGCCTTCTCAGAATTTGGGACAAGTTTTGTATGATTTCCGTCACATGCTCATAGCGATATTTCTTACAGACGACGAGAATCGCGTTTAACGTATTGAACAGGAAATGAGGATCTACCTGACTTTGCAAATATTTCAGCTCTGCCTGCACGCGTTCGAGCTCCAAATCTTTTTTTTGAATTTCGAGTTTGTATACGTCATTGATTAAATTGCGTATTTTCCCTGTCATCAGATTAAAGCTGCGAAGAAGATTGCCGATCTCATCTTTCCCTTCATACATCGTGATGGGTTCAAACCTCTCGTTTTTCACCAATTGCATATGTTTGGAGAGCTTTCTTACCCGGAAATTAAAGGAATGCATAATGATATAAATCAATATCGTCGGAATAATCGTAGAGATGAGTGTCAGCCATATAAAAAAGTGGATAACCCCTTTCCTCTCCTCCGCGATTCGACTTCCCTCCGGAATCCCGATCAGCCGCCAGTTAAGCATGTAACTGGCGGTACTGAGAGGACTGACGAAGCTATTCCCAGGTAAGCCTGCCAGCTGATTATCGCTAGATACAGGCAGGATCTGCAACAGAGGGTCAACACCTTTAAATGTACCTGCTGATTCCAAAACAAGCTGATTTTCCTCATCCACGAGCTTGATTTGCAAGTAATCGCGTTCTTTATCAAACAGCTCCAGCAGCTTATCCATCCGAATATCGATGCGCAGATATTTGGAGAATGCCATAAGGTCAGGGAAATTGTCCAGCTTCCGACTAATGCTGACATATACCAATTTCTCCTCGGGATTCATGGGATTCGTATCCAAATAAGCGGTCACTGTCACCTTATCTTTCTTTTCGTTCATCTTCTGGTACCATTTACTCTGCAGATCACTGGGCTTAAGCACAAAGTAACTTCCACCATTGGATAGCGTTGGGTTAGAGGTATACACGCCAATCCAAGATATATATGGGTAAATATTCGGATACTGACCCAATTTATCTCGGAGGTAACGATCGTATTCTTCGTAATAGGCGACATTATCAGAGTACGTATACTCAAGCATTTCATTAAAGACACGGTCAGCGGCTACGGCGTTGCCAATCACGACACCTTCGTTCACCATCTGCATGATTTCACTTCCGACCCGATTCAGGGAAATTCGCAAGTTGTCCATCTCTCTACGTTCCGTGTTTTTGCTATCCTGCATGTAAAATAAACCGTTTATACACAAAATGGGAAGCAGCACACACATCAAGTAAATGATCAGAAACTTGAATTTCAGCGGAATATCATTAACTATACTTAACAGCTTCCATCTCCGGCTCATATGCGATCTCCTTGTCAGTTGTAGGTCATCCCTTTTTGTAGGCAGAGGGTAACAGGCCGGTAAGTGCCTTGAACTTGGTTACGAACTGTTCAGAATCTGAGTAGCCGACACGATCAGCGACATCGGATATTTTCAGTTCTTCACGACGAAGTAATTTTTTGGCCTCGTCAATTCGTACGACATGTAAATATTCATTGAAGGTGAGGCCAACTTGTTTCTTGAACCTTTGGCCAAAGTAGGCCGGATTCAGCCGAAAATGCTCTGCGACATGCTGGAGTTGCAGTTTTTCGCTGTAATGCGATTTGACGTAGTCTTCCGCTGCGGATATGACCGCATCTTGCCCTATGCCTTTCTTCTGGCCAATCCACTCTGCAGCTTGCAGGAATTCCTGCATGACCTTGCGTTCCAAGAGGCCAAGATCTGTTGGCACGTATGATGCAAACCAATTCGGCGCTAACACATGCTCACCTCCGGATTGGGTAACAACCTTAAGAATTTCAAGCTTAATGTTGCCTAAATAAGCGCTCACCCAAGATCCGGAGACGGACTGCCTCGAAAGAGCGATGAATAGGTGGTGCACGTGGGTTCGAACCGTTTCTGGACACCCACTCCCGACGGCAGCTAGGATGGATTCCGTCATTCCAACAAAGGCAGGCAGCGTCTCCGCTGACCACTCTCCTTGATAGATGTAAATCCCTTCCGTTCCAGAAGGGAACTTGCACATTTCGGCCAAAAGTCCCTCACGGAATGCTTCTTTTAACGCATGCGGTCCCTTGTGTTCGCCGCTTACCGAAAACGAGAGCGCTCTGCCCCAATTATTTCGTACACTGGCAATTAGCTCTGTAATCATTGCGGGAGAAAAATCGCGCTCCTCTGGCCCCGAGACCAGCAAGAATCCATGTCGTTCTTTGCCTACCCCAAATGGAAGTAAAGTCGCTTGAGGAAGCTTGATCCTATCCACAATAACCTGTATCAGGTCCGATTGGACATGAGCCTGAAAGTCAGGTTCAAGCAAGATGCAGCGGAAGCTTGAACATTCATGAAGATCTAACAAAGCATTCGCTTGCTCAATCCATTTCTGCCTGATTTCTCCCTGCAATAACCTTGAAATCGTTTCCAATCGTAAGCAATCCAAGGCAGCGCTTTCGTACTGGCTGTGAGCTTCACGCTCCTGGATCGTATTCGCGACCGCTTCCACCGCAGCTATAAGCTCATCTTCAATTAAAGGCTTCATCAAATAATTGGCCACACCATGTCGCATAGCTCTTTTGGCATATTCGAAATCCGCGTATCCGCTCAAAATAATAAATTTCATTTCAGGATACAGGCAGGAAGCTTGTTCAATCAATTCCAAACCATCTATGACAGGCATTCGAACATCCGTCAGCACCAAATGAGGCAGGGTCGACGCCATCATGGCTAATGCGTCTTCGCCATCCGGCGCTTCCCCGCATATTTCAAAGCCTAGCTTATTCCAATCAATCATTGACCGCAATCCCTCTAGCATATAGGGCTCGTCATCGGCAAACATGACCCTTAACATGGGAAACACCTCATTTCAGGGAGTAGATATGTCTATTATAAAGGAAAGGATCGGCCTAAATAAAGCAAAAACCGCCCCAGCTCCGAGCTGAAACGGGAAATGATTATCCTCATAGTTTATTCCTTCTTACTCTTTGACGCTTCCAAGGTTCATGCCGACGATAAAATACTTTTGCAGGAAAGGATATACGAATAGAATCGGAACCGCCGCCACAATCGTGATCGCCGAACGTATGGAAGCAGGCGTAACCATGGCCTTCGTTTGATTTGTGTTTGCCCCTGACATCAGACCGGGATCATTGTTGCTGCTCATCGTTGATCCAAGCAGCTTCATCATTTCGTACTGAAGTGTACTCAGCTTCAAATCAGACGAAGCATACAGGAATGTATCGAACCAGGAATTCCAAGAGCCAACTGCAATAAACAAGGCGATGGTCGCTAGTACAGGCGTACACAGCGGGAATATGATGCGTATAAATATGGTGAAATCACCGGCCCCGTCCATTTTCGCAGACTCAACCAAGCCTGATGGAAGCGTTCGAATATACGTCCGAATGACAATGAGATTAAACGCATTCACCATTCCTGGGAGCACATACACCCAGAAGTTATTCAGAAGCCCCAGGCTTTTGATCAGAAAGTAGTTAGGAATAAGTCCTGCATTAAAATACATCGTCAACACAAAAATTAAACCGATGATTTTACGAAAAATATAGTGGGGCTGTGCTAGTGTATACGCTAACATGGTGGTAAGGAATACACCAATCACCGTCGCTGTAATCGTACGAGCGACTGAAATCCATGCCGCATGGTAAATCGTACCGGAAAGGAAAATCGCCTTATAATTTTGCAATGACCATGAACGAGGCCATATATAGATGCCTCCCCGAAGCGCATCATTGCCCTCATTGAATGAAATCGTTAGTGTATGAAGGAACGGATATAAGGTTACTATAGCAAGAACGAGCATGAAGATGCCGTTAATCGTATGGAACAGAATCGGCTCCATCCGAATTCTGCGCGCAGTTGTTGTTCCCATCGTCATCTCTCCTTTATATCAACCGCTCTTCACCAAGGCGCTTGGCGGTAGAATTTGCAATTAGAATAAGGATTATGCTTACAACTGTTTTGAAAATACCTGCCGCAGTGGCCAGCGAATAGTTGCCTTGAGCTATCCCGTACTTTAGAACGAAAATATCAATCGTTTGCGACCAGTCGACGACCAATCCATTGCCGAGCAGGTACTGAATTTCAAAGCCTGCATCCAGAATATGTCCGATGTTCATGATTAATAGAATGATAAATGTCGACTTGATCCCAGGAAGTGTGACGTAAAGGATCTTCTGGTAACGGTTTGCACCGTCGATCCCAGCAGACTCATACAGCGACGGATCGATCGAGGTGATAGCTGCAAGGTAAATGATGGTATTCCATCCCACCTCTTTCCACACATTAGACAAGCCCACAATCCCCCAAAAATATTTGCCCTCACTAAGCCACATCACAGGTTCATTAATAAGGTGCAGCTTCATCAACAACTGATTAATGATACCATCGTCGACGGATAGCGAAGTTGCTACAATACCCGCAGCAATGATCCATGACAGAAAATGAGGCAGATAAGAAATCGTTTGGATGGATCGTTTCCAGAAACGAACTTTAATTTCATTCAGTAAAAGAGCTAAAATAATGGCTGTTGCAAAGCTAAGAACCAAATTGATCATACTCATGGCAAGCGTGTTGCGAAGCACGGTCAAGAACGTATCATCTTGAAAGAGAAATTTAAACTGCTTCAACCCTACCCACTGCTGTTTGGAAAATTTCAAAGCCGGACGATAATTCTGGAACGCCATCAACCAGCCCCAAATCGGTACATAATTGAAAATCAGAATATAAATCACGATGGGAAACGACATCAGCATTAACTGCTTCTGATTTTTGAGCGTCTTCCAACTTAAACCGACGCCGATTTCCGGATCAATTTTTTGCTTTTTCGTTGGTCTTTTGGACAGTATGGTCTCGGCCATCGACATTCCCTCCTAGGAAGTAAAGCGGAGAAGACCCTGAGTCTCCCCCACTCTACTACATGTTCTATTTTCTTATTTGCTGCCCCAATTCTGAATACGCCAGTTAATTTGTTCATTAATACGATCTTCGTAGGCTTTGAAATTGCTTTTGGAAATCTGTTCCACATATTCCTTCCATACACCTTCAAAGTCGTCCGGTTTGGCCATAATAGCTTTCGGCAAATATTTTATGGCAAGGTCGTTCAGCTTTGTATTGGCCACTTTGGCTGGTGAACCATCCACCAGATCAATACTCCACGCTGGATAGTATACGGGATTTTCTACAGGTGATTTGAAGAACTCTGCCCATGTCTTATGGTTATATGCCTTCAGCACTTCCTGATCCTGCGGCTTTAAGCTGTCAAAGAATTCCTGTGGCTGTGATCCCGGATCTGTTGCATTTCCGTCACTATACGTCCCTTGCATCTTAGGCAGGCCACCAAAGAACCCATCCGCTTTATTCGCTAGCTTCCATGTATTATCGTCTGCTTTCGCGCGCTGTTCAGGCGTACGGTAGAACTTGCCATCCTTTACCTCATAATCCTCGCCTTGAATACCCCATTGGAGTGTCTTCTGCCAATCTTCGGTCATTAGTGAGTCAAGGAATTTGATGATTTGAACCGGATCCTTGGCTTTCGTCGAAATCCCGAATCCGCGGTTGATGTTCAAAACTGGACGGTCACGATAGTACTCTTTGGCACCTGGATATAAGAGCGGGAACCCTACGTATGTGCTGCCGAATTTACCTTGTGATTTCAAAGAATTTTCTCCATCGCCAAAGTTCCAGTGCTGGTCGAACATCCCAATGACGCGGCCACTGGCAATTTTAGCTAAGTACTGATCGTAGTTCTGTACCAGTGCCTCTCTATCCATCAAGCCTTGCGCATTGATCTCATTCAGCTTCTTGTAATAGGTCTTGGCAATATCCTTGTCCGCAAAAATTTGCGCTTTCCCGTTATCGACGATAACTCCACCGTCATTTGGGTAACCAGCTAAATGCTCTGGCGGATTAAGCAGCGGGAAGTTTCTCCAGTCGAAGCTCAACGTCTCGAACCCGATCATATCTGGATGTTTCGCTTTGTATTTCGCAATGATATCGAAATAATCGTCCAACGTTTTAGGAGTTGGATAACCCATTTCCTTCAGGACATCCTTTTGCAGGTAAAAGCCTGGTCCTTCATACGTAGTATCGTTAACTTGACCACTGAATACGCCGTAAGCTGGCAGAACATAAAGGTGACCGCTTGCAGGATCCTTGGCCTGATTCAACACGGTGGCATAGTGCTTCTTCAGATTCGGTGCGTACTTGTCAATCAGGTCCTCGAGGGGAATAAAAGCACCGGCCGCAATTAGTTTATCATCCCCAGACATAATATCCGCATAATCACCGCCGGCAATCATAACGCCCATCTTCTGCTGCAGGTCACCGACAAGAAACTCCATTTTAAGGCTAACGCCAGTTTTATCTTTAATCATCTTGTAGATCTTGTTGTCAGGAGTCGGCTGTTGACCAGGGCCACCAATGAACACAGATAATGTAACTGGCTTGACCGCGTCGTTTTTCGTTGCTGCCGGACTTGTCTGACTACCGCTAGGTGATGCGGTGCTATTCGCAGCATCACCATCCTTCGAGTTGCTGCAGGCTGATAGTGTCAGTCCTAGTGCCAGAACGGGTACCAATGCTGCTAAAGCGTGCCGTTTTACTTGTTTAACCATTTTCTAGTCCTCCCTTATTGTCTCCATGAAGATGCATGATCCTTTAGGCCAAACACTTATTTACTTACACTATTTATTATACCTCTCAAGAATACGCTTACAATTCACAGAATATAGGTCTTACCCCTACGAATTACAGTCATGTAAATCTAATGTTCGACTAAATAAGTCAACCCATCTACGGCTGTTTACTTCAAGCAAGGTTGTCCTTCCGCACCTACAAGGATAGGCCTCCCACCATTTTGAGCTTATTTAAATCATTCGTCAACAAAGGCAATGATTGAGCATTTCCCTACAGCATCGACGAAGTTATTGAGAAGAACAACCTACGGCTGAAAAAATACTTCTAGCCGACGGATCTTCCAATCCTTGGCGAACTCTGCGAAGCGATTTCGAGCATTTATGCAACAAACCTTAGGATCGAGTGAGGGAAACGAGGAGCCGTTATTTCCGTGATTATGTCGAGGCGGCACCCGCACGCGGAACGTAAGGGTTCTATTTTGACGTTTTATCGGTTTTTACACCTTGAAAGCGGGAAATAGGGGCTCCTCGTTCCGCGAAAACGTGAATTACGCGGTTTTGAGCAAAATAAAGCTTCTACGTTCCGCTAAAATCTGGTGATGCCGGTACGTGTTAAGTTTGGAAACAGAATTCATTTTACAACACTTATCCATAAATCGGCATCTTGCATAATTTCCTTTAATTTCCTATACAAAGTAAGATTCATGACCTATGCAGTTGAAGTGAATTTCTGGAAATACCCTTGATCCATTGGAATTTATCCACTGTTTTACTCATTTGTGCATAGAGATGGCACGATCTATTGGATATTTTCCAAGCAAACTGATTCCAAATGACAATTAGGATGGGGAACTTTGGATTTCATTGGATTTTTTCCAATAAAAGTACGATATCTCATGTCTGAACAAGTAATCTATTGGATTTTCTCCAATGACACTGATCGTATTTTAGCTTATATCCAATTAAGTCCAGATACTACATAACTCATGTAAGATTTAGACTGACTCCAATAAAAGAAACAGCGACAGCCATGGACGAGAAAATAAAGTCCTAGACTATCGCTGTATGAGTATTGGTTAAACGATAATCCCGAAATCTCAATTCACGGGCTTGGATTCTGCCTTAGCAAGTACATGAACCGCAGCCCCTGCCTCCGCCTCAAACGAATAGGTTGATGCGTCGAGTAGCGTTGGCTCATAAATCTCCCCTTCCATCCATAATTGGATAGGCAGATTGCAACGAATACGATACACCCCTTTATAATCTGGCTTCAGATCAGCATGCTGTAATTGACCGTCCTTCCATGTTATATCTACCGTTACCGCACCGCGGGCGCGAAGCCCCGTTACTTCACCATTGGACCATGCCTTAGGGAGAGCAGGTAACAAATGAATGGCGTCAGCATGGCTTTGCAGCAGCATTTCCGCGATACCCGCAGTCCCGCCAAAATTGCCGTCTATCTGAAACGGCGGATGGTTATCGAGAAGGTTGGGCAATGTGGAGTGCGTCAAAAGGGCAGTTACATTTTCGTATGCTTCTTCCGCATCTCCCAGCCGAGCCCAAAAATTCACAATCCAGGCGCGACTCCAGCCTGTATGTCCGCCTCCGTTTGCAAGTCGTCTCTCAAGTGTCCGGCGAGCAGCAGCACTTAGGCTTGGTGTCTTCTCTGGAGTGATCTGTGTTCCCGGGTGCAAAGCAAACAAGTGTGAGATATGACGATGTCCTGGCTCCACTTCCTCATAATCTTCAATCCACTCCTGTATTTGTCCATGACGCCCAATCTGGGGCTGTGGCAGCTTATCCATTGTAAGTTTAAGCGTTGTCAAGAAGTCCATATCCGTCTCTACCTGTTCACCTGCCGCTAGACATGCGATAAACAATTCGCGAGCAATCTGGCTATCCATGGACGGCCCATAGCAAAGCACGCCCGTTTCCCCATTCGGCAATCTATATGTGTTTTCAGGTGAGACAGAGGGGCAAGTGACAAGCACTCCACTCGGAAGTTCGACCATATAATCAACAAGAAAAGCAGCCGCTTCTTTCATCATCGGGTAAGCACGCTTCAGAAATGCCTCATTCCGCTCGAATTGATAATGTTCCCAAAGATGCAGACATAACCATGCAAGACCAAGGGGCCAATATGTCGAGGGTAGATAAAGATCCTGCGGCGCAGTATCCGCCCAAATATCAGTATTATGATGGGCAGCACTGCCACCGCACCCATACATGACTTGAGCGGTTCGGCGACCGTTTGGAATCATCCGTTCGATCAATTCAAAGAGAGGCTCGTGGCATTCGGATAAATTGCAGATCTCAGCCGGCCAATAGTTCATTTGCGCATTAATGTTAATGGTAAATTTGCTGTCCCAGGCCGGCAACATATCCTTATTCCAAATCCCTTGCAAATTCGCAGGTAAAGATCCTGGTCTGCTTGAAGCAATAAGCAGATAACGGCCATACTGAAAATATAAAGCTAGAAGGTCGGGGTCTTCGGCTCCAGCCTTCATCCGTTCCAATCGTTTCGAGGTGTCTTGTTCCACAGCTTTGAATGCAGGATCAAGCCTTAACGACGTCCGCTGAAACAGTTTATTATAATCTTCAATGTGGGCTGTTAATAAATCGATATACGTCCGTGAAGCAGCGCGCTTAGCATTCGCAAACGCTGCGGATTCAGGATCGGACTCTCGAAAATCCGTGGCGGCAGAAATGACCAATGTGACGGCATCGGCATTGGTCACGACCAAGTGCTCCCCAATCGTACGCATTTGGCCTCCCTCTGGTTTGCACATCAACACACCGCAATAGTTGACACCTCCGCCACTATTGCCGCTCATTATGATCGAATTACCTTCTTCTGTGCGGATATGGTCTACGTATCGGAACCTTTCCCTTCCCATTCTTGCCGTAAAGGAGATTTGGCCCGGTGTATCAGCCGTCAATCGAATCACAATCGCGCCGTCCGGATAGCTCGCAAAGATCTTGCGACGATAATGAACCTCACCCGCTTTAAAGGAAATGCTGACCACTGCTTCTGATAAATCGAGCTCCCGTTCATAATCGATGACTTGGTCATCGTCTAATGTTTGGAAGTGAAGAAACAGATCGCCGAGCGGCACATAATGACGCTGGGTTTCAGGGATCGCGGTTAAGGCAAGCGAAGCGAGGGACTCGGCTTCTTTGAGCTTCCCTTCAAATATGAGGCGGCGAATTTCCGGAAGATGTACCAAAGCATCCGGGTTATGCCGATCCCTTGGCCCTCCATACCACAAGGAATCTTCATTAAGCTGCAATCGTTCGGAGCATGGCCCTCCGAAAATCATAGCTCCCAGCCGTCCGTTGCCAATCGGAAATGCTTCGTCCCAATGCTTGGCTGGGGAGCGAAAAAATAGTCTTTCTTTGTACTCTAAACGTGCTTCACTCATGATGATTGCCCCTTCACTTTACAATCGTATTCTATTTTTAATCAGCGCCTCTCAACAGACGCGCCTTCCATCTGCTTGTGAAACTTTCTTGGTGTAAAGCCCGTAATTTGCTTGAATTGACGGCAGAAGTGCTCCACGTTGTTATACCCGCAGCGTAAAGCGACCTCCGCAATGGATAGAGAGCCGTGCAACAAATATTCTTTGGCTTGGCGGATGCGACTTGTAATCACATCATCCATACAAGAAATCCCGAAAGTCTTCTTGTAAATTGTCTGCAAATACCCAGGACTGATGCGGATAGAGTCGGCCATTCTCGGAACCGCCCAGTCCTGGCTAGGATTACTGTAAATGGCGGTCCGAAGCGATAACAAGTTGTAGTATTTGGGCGTAATTGCTTCTTGAAAGTAAGATTCCAGCAGCTTGTTAAACAGGGTTCTCAGTAAGCAGTCAATGGATGATTCTTTATAATCTTTTTGAAAAGAGTGTTCACTGACGAGGAGTTGGAATATTTTGTGGCAGTATTCAGGGTCATTCAATGGAAATGGCACTCCGAATGGAAGCGATGTTTCCGTTACATACGATTCGTTAGATTCGAAACGAATCCAGTCATTCTTATATTGTTCCGCGCAGGCCCGGTAATAAATTTTTTGATGGGGATGGTATAAAACTCCACTGTGTGCTGGGTACTCCTTCAATTCTTCATTGACCCAGAACATGGCAGGTGTATGGGTCACGACGAGCAGCCAACAGTTATGGCCCTCAGGGACATCGAACACAAAATTGCTTGCGTGCGCGGCATCATATTCAACATAGAAAATGTTGGTCATCATGATCCTCCAGTATCAAAAAAATGACAATACATCAATTATTTTTATTAGCATATATGACTGTTTGAAAACAGTCAACGAAGCAACACCATCATCGTGAGCGTCCGAAGCAGTGATAGTAATGAAACGTCAACCGATTCCGCAATCGTTAAAAAGACCTTGGTTGAAAACCAAGGTCGTCTCGTAAGCTTGGTCGTAAACCTCGTTAACGCCAAAGGCGGTCTTTACCTTCACGAACATCGGCCGCTTATTGAAATGAGAAGTTTGCCGTTTTTTTGAACCTCAATGCCACCCTCTTTGGAGATCATGATATAGTTGCCGAATTCTTGAAATATTGTCTCACGAGGAGCTGCATCATATCGCTGGGTTGTTCCCTGGAAAACTCGGCTTGATCCACGAATCGCATGCCGTATGGTGCCTTTGGCGTATAGGGCTCCCACCGTGGCAAGTCCTCTCCCGTAGAATCTTTGCCGTTCGGATCTCCACAACGAATGAAGTTCGCCCAGTAATTGCACATTTGGCGGGCAAGATCGTAATGTTTGCCGACGAACGGCCTCCAGCATTTGGCGAGGGTCTCGAAGAAGAACCAGAGATCCACCGAGTGGAACGTTCCAGGGTTATCCCAACCCGGGATTCCCGCATCGAAATTGTAATAGTAAAGCGGGAGATTGGCGCCAGTATCCGCATTGGCCTGCCCGGCAATCCGTATCGCGTATTCGATGCCGCTTACCGAAGTTTTTTTCAAGACCTCATCGAAGTTGCCTGACGGAAATCCGCAAACTTCAAGAAATTCATTGGCATCGTCGCCGAATAAGTTGACGGCCAAGTTCTTGATTCCGTCCAGTGAATCGGCCTCCGGAGCACTGAAAAACTCGGATGACGTATGGCCGAACATCACCGGTACCTGCAAGCGCTTGTTTTGAAGGAACAATTCGAACGCGCTGCCAACACTGAACTTATTGTCGACGACGGTGCCCCAGAACGCCTTGTACTCCAGCATCTTGTCTCGGAGAGAAACCGCATCCAGCTTCCGGGCTTCCGCAAGCGAGGAAATGCCGAGAAATTCGAAGAATTGAACGCCTTCCTGTTCGGCTTCCGTTATATCGCGCAGAAACCTGGGCGTGCGGACTCCTGGGTAGAGCTCCGTGAATACCCCGCTCTGCACGATCGCTCTCTGAAAGAGGCCGTTGTTCTGCGGTGAAGTAAGCTGGCTCATGACGCTTCCGCCGCCGGCAGATTGTCCGCCGATGGTGATGTTGTCCGGATCGCCGCCGAAAGCAGTGATATTGCGTTTGACCCATCTTGTAGCAGCTTGTTGGTCGAGGTGGCCGAAGTTCGCGGGAGCTTCCAGCGATTCCGCCGTGATTTCAGGGTGGCATAGAAATCCGAACACGTTCAGACGATAGTTGATCGTAACCACGACGATGCCTCTTCGGGCGATGCGTTCCCCGTCAAACTCCATCTCGGCCGTATGACCGACCTGCAGGCCTCCTCCGAAATACCATACGTACACCGGCAGCTTTTCATCGGTACGGTTAGCCGGGGTCCACACGTTAAGGTAGAGGCAGTCCTCGTCCATGGCGATGTCCGGTTCCACAGCCCATTCCCGGGTATAAATATTGTTGTCGTCGATTTCTTGTCTGGCCTGCATCGAGACAGGCGCGAATTCGTACGCGTTGAGCACGCCCTCCCAGTCTTTGACGGGCTGCGGAGCACGCCAGCGGTTCTCTCCTACGGGCGGAGCGGCAAACGGGATCCCTTTGAAACTTGTGATCCTGGGGTCGGCTGCCGGCAACCCTTGTACCCATCCGTTTTCAACGTTTACGACTCTAAGCATGCTTGATTTCTCCTTTCATTAAGCGAACTCGTTCCACGAAAGCGTCTTCGCAAGAATCTGCAAAAGATCATCGACGGACGATGTATTAGTCTAAAATCAGAAAATGAATGAGGGATATATAAGATCATACATATCCCTCATTCATAAAAAATTATTATTTTTACTTTTTAGCTAATGCATCGGCACGCATTTTAACAATCTTTTGCGCTTTTTCCGTATCCGAAGCAAAGACATCATTCCAACCGAGGCCTGTCACATCTTTTTTCATCATTTCCCAAAGCTTGTCGAATTCTGCTTGATTCTTAGCAAATACCATTTTCCAGGATGTGTTCTTTACATAGTCAGAAATCTGGCTGCGTTTGTTTTTAATATCTGATGAATCACTTCCTAGACTTGTATTGATATTGGGGACGATATCGATCATCTTATTTTTCAGGTAGTAGTCTGTTGCGTTTTCTGCTTTATAGGTGTTCTGCCAATCCGTCGTTAGCGCTGTCTTGTTCGCTTCAATTGTTGCAGCCCAGTAATTACTGTTATAGAACTCCCCTGTCATTGGATCTTTGGCAAAATCGCTTATGATCATTGTGTTGAGCTTGCTTTGTCCGTCCTGGTATCCTCCGCCTCCATACTCATCTGGAACAGGTGTATTTTTCTGGAATGCGGTTTGACCTACTTCGGTCAGCTTAAATTTACCATCTGCCGTCTTTTCGTAGTTGAAGCCTTCAAATCCATTCACATAGTAGCGCAAGCCTTCAGGAGAAGCCAGCCAATCCATGAACTCCATGATCCGATCGGGATCATTGGCTTTGGAGCCGATAGCAAATGCTCTTCCGTTGCCGTAATAGGCATCGCTTGACTGAATGATGTGCGTGTCAGCGATCGGAATAGCAACATTCCCGTCACCCTTTTTACCTCTTTCAATCGTATTGTAGAACCCTGTTTCCCATGAGTACCACAAAAGAAGTACCTGCTTGTTGGTCAGCTTTTCCGATACTTTGTTCCAATCCTGAGTCGGCGAGTCAGGGTCAACCAAACCCATCTGATTGGCTTTAAAATAAAATTGCAGAATTTTCTTGTACATACTGTTGTCATCGATGAGGGGAACAATGTCGCCTTTTGCATTTAACTGCATGGTCGTGGTTCCTTCTGGCTGCTCATAACCGTACCAATTGCTCAACCAACGTGCATTTTCCATTGTGCCTCTGCTGTCCCAGTCCTTCCACAAAGTGATCGGAGCTATCGGTTTACCGTCCGGCGTCTTCGGATATTTCTCATGCATGAGTTGCAGCACATTCAAAAGATCATCCAGATTGTTCAGCTTGGGAGCCCCGACTCCCTTATAATAATCCCAAGGCATTATTGGGCTTGAGTAAGGGATTTGCTCCGAGTATGTCGTTGGTGAAGTATCTGCCTCAAAAGTTGGCAAAGCATAAATCTTGCCATCCGGATTTACTTTTTGGAATGCTGCATTGAAAGGTTTGAAATGATTGTCCACATATTTGGACAGGTTCTGGGTATTTTTGACCTTACCCGTGAGGTCCATAATCAGACCGGCTGGAATTAATTCTTCCAACTGATTATTATTGACGATCAGGAGATCGCCCAAATTTCCTGCTGCCGATCTTGTCTTGTATAGCTGATCGCCGGCAACCTGCGGAGCAAGAATGTTCAATGTGATATTGAACTTATCCTTAATAAGCTTTCCATACCACCCTTTCTGCTCGCCTTGATAATTTGCTGCATTGTCAAAAACGGTAATGGTCAGCGGTTTACTGTGATCTAGTGCTGTACTAGCCTTGGATGTAGCTCCAGTACCGGAGTCTGGTGACTTACTTGGTTCCGTTGATGCAGCCTTATTGTTAGATTCGCCTCCACAGCCGGTCAATGCTACCGAAACCATGAAGAGGCTAGCAAACAATAACAACATCGATTTTTTTACTGCTTTACTAGGTTTACTCATACTCAACCCCCATATTCTTTCAATTTATTAAACCGGTGCAAGTTATCCTTTCACTGCACCGATCATAATCCCCTTTACAAAAAACCTTTGGAAAATCGGATAAACCAATAAAATAGGCGCTACAACAATAATGGTTACCGTCATTCGAATTGAAGTAGTGGTTTGCTTTGTTGCCAGACTTGTTATCGCTGTTGAACCGGCATTCTGCAGGTTTACCATGCTGGATATGGAACTTGCCTGATTCATATAGTTATATAGAATAAACTGTAAGCTATAAAGCTTGCTCTCCGTGACCAACAACAACGTGTCCTGGAAGGAATTCCACTGATCCACTGCTGCGAATATGGCAACTGTAGCCAATATGGGCTTGCAGATGGGCAACATGATTTTGAAAAAAAGGGTCATGGTCCCAGCCCCGTCGATACTAGCCGCATGTTGCAATTCCTTCGGCGTTGATTCCACGAAAGTCTTTACAAGAATGATGAAAAACGGAGCTACGATTGTCGGTAGAATATAGGCCAAAAAATTGTTTGTCAGATGCAAAGACCTCATTGTTAAATACCACGGAATAACCCCGGCATTAAAAAACATGGTTAAAACCGTATAGCGATACCATAATTTTCTCCTCCACATATCCTCCTGGGTAAACATGAATCCCAGAAAGGCGGAAGCCCCTACCGTCAAAGTGGTTCCAATCACGGTCCTTCCTACAGATACAATGGCTGCATCCCATAAACCCGGTATTTTAAACGCATCCACGTAGTTATGAAATTGGATATTTATCGGGTAAAAGATAACATCACCTTTGGCACTGATATCATTTGCGCTTATGGTATTAATAATGATGGAGTAAAATGGATATACACATATAAGCGCATACAGGGAAAACAGGAAATATATGAAAACAGTCATCATTTTGTCTGTTGGGCTGACCTGGACTTTCATTTTTCTAGTGAGATGGCTGCCGGGCACTTTATCATTTGGCGCCAGCCCTGCTGCTGTATCACTCATACAATACTCTCTCCCCTTAGTCTTTTTGATAGTCCGTTCACAGAAAAGAGAAGCACAACACTAATTAAGCTCTTTAGCATACTGATCGCGACAGACACGGAATAGCTGCCGCCCCCCATTGCAAGGTTGTAAACATATAAGTCTAAAACCTGTATGGAATCCTTGTTAAATGCATTTTGAAATACGAAATATTGCTCCAAGCCATTATTCAGAAAACTCGCAATTTGCAGCATCAACAAAACAAAATAGGTCGGCACCATACTCGGCAATACGACATGCCAGATCACCCGCATTCTTGTCGCGCCGTCTACATAGGCCGCTTCATATAGAGAATCATCTATACTCATAATCGCCGCTATATACAATATGGCTGACCAACCCAATGTTTTCCAAGTCGTCCATATCCACATCATAATCCAAACATGGTCGGAGTTTTGAAGAAGTAATACCGGGGAATCAATAAATCCAAGTTGTTTCAAAAGGCCGTTGACTATACCTTCACTAGAGAACATTGAAAATGCCAGTGAATAGACCAATACCCAGCTGATGAAGTTCGGCAAGGTTGTTACCGTCTGAATAAACCTCCGGAAACGTACGGATTTGATCTCAGTCAGGAATATGGCAAAAATCATTGGAAGCCATGAGAATAGCAGATTCAAGCCACTCATCCCAAACGTATTCTTGAGAATTTGAATCGTTTGATCGATCTTCACTTGGTTTTCGACCAGGGTATGAAACCATTTCAGACCAACAAACGGCGATTGGGACAGCGGAATCGGCGGCGTATAGTCAAAGAATGCATAAACCCAACCATATAGCGGGTAATATGCAAAGATACCAAGTAAAACCATAAAAGGCATAATAAAAAGGAATTTCATTATTGAGATGCTTTTCTTGCTGTATTTTTCTATTCGTACCATGTCAGGCCCCCTATTTTATATTCAACGTATTTATTGACAAATAACGATATTCCAAAAAAATATGAAGTGCCGAAATGGCAGTTTCACTCTACTCCAGTGCAAAAGGTCATCGATGAATTTAAGGACGCTCCTTGTGTTGATAGCGTTTTCATTCGGTTTCGTTAAAGCTATTATAAGATATCATTTTTTTCAAAACAATGACCTATTCTCATCGATTATTGATCTATTCTCATATAGCTCGGTGAATCACGATGATGGCATCTATGAACAGTGGAGAAAAGATCAAATATCCATATACAAGCAACCACAAGCTACAGCTGAAGACAGCCACATATGGTTTAATACGTGAAAAAAGCCCAGATTCCTAACACTAGGAACTCCGAGCAGATCCGTTGGTATACGTTGTCGGCTCCCCAATTGCAGGCGGAGAACAGAATGTCCCGCCCGCAGTTTTTAAGGGCCAAAGCCAAAATTTTTTCGTTAATAAGGAGCGATCGTCCGAATCGTACCATCTTCGTTATAGATTAACTCCGTATATTTGACACAACGCTTGTGGTTAACGCCTTCGGACAAAGAACTGTCGTGATAAAATAAGTACCATTTGTCTTCGAACTGGACGATGGAGTGATGAGTTGTCCAGCCGATAACCGGAGTTAAGATCGTGCCCTTGAAGGTATACGGTCCCAACGGATTCCGGCTGACGGCGTATACTAATTTATGAGTGGTGCCCGTGGAGTAGGACAAGTAGTACCAGCCATTATATTTGTGTACCCACGGTCCTTCAAAATAACGCCTATCTTCGTCTCCAGAGAGAATCGGGTCGCCATTTTCGTCAACAATCGAAATTTCTAATGGAGCGGTTTGAAATGACAGCATGTCCTCGCTCAGCAGAGCGACCCGAGGACCTATCGCAGGCGCCTCCGCCGCTGGCCCCACCGCTTCCGGCTCGAAAGTACTGGTCTGCCATTTTTCCAATTGGCCGCCCCAAAGACCGCCGAAATACATGTAAGCCCGATTGTCGTCATCAACAAGCACGGCTGGGTCGATACTGAAGCTTTCCTCGATATAAGACGGTTGAGGAAGAAAAGGACCGGCCGGCGATGAGCTGGTCGCCACACCGATTCGAAAAATCCCATCATGATCCCGGGCAGGAAAGTACAAGAAATAGGTGCCGGCCTTAAAAGCAGCATCAGGAGCCCAGAGTTGTTTGGAAGCCCAGGGAATATCTTTTAGATGAAGGACCTGGCCATGGTCGATAACGGGGGAATCGAAGCCATCCATGGATAGAACATGATAATCTTCCATTGCATATTGATCCCCATTGTCATTATCAGTGCCGTCATGATCGAGATCGTGTGACGGGTAGATGTAAATTTTCCCCTCAAATACGTGCGCCGAAGGATCAGCAGTAAAGATATGGGTGACAAGCGGGTGATGAGGTTTCGGTAGATTGTGCATGCTTACGCTCCTCTATTTTATTTATTATGGTTGTTCATTTACTTTTTTTTGTTAATATGCGGCTGATGCAAGCGACATGGATCCTCACAACTTCTTTTTCGTGCCCCCCCCATTTTTGCTTCTCCTTATAGATTTGATTTTCTCTTACACCTTTATTATGAGACCTTGTATGCGATTACAAAATAAATAGATTAAAGATCTATCCCCCATAAATAATGAAAGATACGGGATAACGTATTTAGAACACTTGCATAAAATAGCACCTCCTTGTCAGTTAATTACCAACCGACAAGGAGGCGCTGCTCTTTTAATATTAGTTCACATGTATGTGATTTGGCTTCCGTTGGACCAGCTTTTAATCCGCCATTAAATTTGATTGTTCATGCTGTCCTCGTATCCGATTAATGGCGAAAGCGGAAAACAGCCACTTTTCCCGCGTCTTTAAGCAACTGACAGGAATGAATGTAACCGACTATGTGAACGCTAAACGACTTGTCCGAGCCAAAGAGTTGCTTCTTTCAACGGATGACAACGTCGAAACGGTAGTGGTGCAAAAATTAGAAAAGATAGCAACTACCCGACAAATTGTACGTTAACTATGCCGCTAGACCAAATATTTTATTGACCTTTAATGTAGGTTTCATCAGTTCGGAAGGAATCATTTGTCGACTTTAAATAGGGACGAATTGGATTACATTAGCGGTATGGTGATTATGCCATGATTAAATCATAGCCGGGGGCCGTCACCGTCGCCGGCGTCCGTCGTTTGTTGAACACAGGCTGCCATAAACCATCTATTTCAACTATCAAATAATCACCGCTGGTTGCTATTCAGCCTTTATAGCTCAAATTTACCCGGCAAACTAGAATAGAATTTCCAATTACTTTTATTCTTTCAATGGCATCCTCTCAACAGCTCTGCCTATACCGCTTGTGGCGCCTGTGATCAAAACTGTTTTACCGGTCAAATCCATGAAAATCTCCCTTTCGTCATCCCGTTTTTTTCTTACCGTGTCATCCCTTGACGGCCCCTTCCGTTAAGCCTGCAATAAACTGGCGCTGCATAAACAGATAAAGCAATAAGACAGGGAGCGACGCCAATACTACGAGCGAAAACACATCCTCCCAGTTCGTGCTGTACTGCCCTACGGCGCGGTATATCCCAGTCGTTACCGTATACCCCTTCGTAGAACCGAGCAAAATGATGGGATTCAAAAAATCGTTCCAGATCCAAAGAAACAGGAAGATGATCACAGATGCCGTCGCCGGCCGCAGCAATGGAAAAATGATGGCCCAGAAAATGACAAACGGTCCAGCGCCGTCCATGCGTGCCGACTCATCGAGCTCCTTCGACAACGTGCGTATAAAACCGGTATACACAAACACCGTAAACGGAATGTAAAAACCCATGTAGTAAAGAATCAATCCTTGTGAAGTAAACATCAGTCCAAGTAGGGCGAGTACCTTAACTAAAGGGATGAGGATCACCTGAGGAGGAATCATAAGCCCTGTCAACAAAAGCAAATAAACGTACTTCAAAAAAGGATGACTGCTTCGTGCGGTCACGTACGACATCATCGAACTGATTACAATCAGCAAAACGACCGATACCACAGTAATCGTCACGGATGTGCCGTAAGCCTTAAAAATGTTGAAAGACGGGCTGACGGCGGCATGAGCAAAATTATGAAGCGTCAAACGGCCGAGCGGAAGTCCGGCGGGATTTTGAACAATGTCCTGCCTGTTCTTGAATGAATTAACGACCGTGATATAAAACGGTACCAGCAAGAGCAGAGAAAGCACCATCAGGAACCCATGACGCCATATGTCGTGCAGCCTTGCATCTGATTTCATACGATGCGTTCCTCCCTTCTTCTAAGGTAAACCGTCATAGTTGTCGCTAGTACGCCGACTATGATTAATAAATAGACGGAAAGGCTTGAAGCGTAGCTCAACCGGTTTGCGCTAAATCCTTCCTTTACGATCTGATAGGCGATCGTTTCCGTGGATCCTGCAGGCCCGCCTTGTGTCAGAACGGCAATACGGTCGTACTCCCGCATCATCCCGGTAAACATAAACACAATTCCCATCGTGAAGGATGGCGCCAATAAAGGAAACGTGACGTTGTTGAACTGTGACAAGCGGGAGGCGCCGTCGATGCTCGCGGCATCGTAAAGCTCTTTCGGAATCGTCTGCAGACCAGCAAGGTAAATGACAATAATAAAGCCTGTCGACTGCCATATGGCGATTCCGGCAATCGTTAAGACAGACCATTGCGGATCCCCTAGGAATTGGATTTTTTCGATATCCATCCGCTGCAGCACCGTGTTTAACAATCCGTTATAGTTGATAATGCTTTTCCATATGAATCCGACTGCGACAGGACTGAGCAGCAAAGGAAAGAAAAAAACGGATCGGTAAAAGTTGATCAGCTTCCCCTTTTTATTGAGAAGCACGGCGAATAAAATACCGAACGCATTCACGATAATGGTTGAAATGACGGTGATGAAAAAAGTGACATATAACGCCCGGTGAAATTGTTTGTCTGTAACGCCTTTTACAAAATTGTCAAAGCCGACGAAATTCATCTTGCTATTAATACCGTTCCAATCGAAAAAAGCATAATAAAAGCAGAGGATAATCGGAATGAGCATAAAACAAATATAGATCAGCAGCCCGGGAGCATACATAAGCGAATAGCTCCGTAAGTCATTTCCTTTCATGTCTGTACTTCTCCCTTCGGTGTTCACAGCAAAGGTACATGGGCTCCCATGTACCTTTGCTGCAATGCTTATTGTGTTTGGCTTTATTTTTTATGTGACTCCCAGTACGCATCGAGGGAAGCCATTTGCTCCTGTACCGGCGCATTGCCAAGCAGTAACGTTTGCGCTACTTTGTTGTACTGATCCTGGATCCCGGATACAGGCACGCTTCCGACCTGATTATTATAGTGACCGACCATTTTCCCCACGTTAGCCATTATGCCTGCCAATTCTTTTTGCAGCGGAGTCATATCGTACGTAATCGGTGTCTTCAGGTTGGAGATAAGGGCGTCCGCCTTCAAGAACTCCCTGCCTACCTCCGGATCGAGCATCATGAATTTGGCGAATTTGATCGCAGCATCAGCGTTCTTGGCCGTTTTGGATACTGCGAACTGGCCCTCATTGTCGCCGCCGACCATAAATACTTTGCCGTCTTTCGTCGGAATCGGGAACACGCCCACTTCAAAATCCTTTTTCGCCTTCGCCTCGGCAGCCGTAAACCATACCCCCATCGGATACATGGCTCCATTGCCTTTAAGGAACTCCTGCTCCACATCGGTATATCCGATACTTAATGCCCCTTTGTTGAAGTATCCTTTCTTCACCAAGCCGTCGTAGTAATTGGCGGCCTCGATCCAGTTCGGGTCCGTGAATTTCACTTTGCCGTCATAACGGTCCGTATACCACTTCTGATTGTCTTTGTAAATGGTCGGAGAGGTCATCACGGAAAACGCAAAACCTGCCGTCCAATCTCCGGCCGTGAGAATCGGCGTGAAGCCTTTAGCCTTCAATTTGGTGCTGGTTTCTTCCAGTTCGGCCCATGTCTTAGGAACGCTCGTGACACCGGCATCGGTAAACATCTTTTTGTTATAAAACATCAACGACTGCGGCTGGCGTGTGGCGGAAATGTTGTAGAGCTTGCCGTTAATCATCGAGGAATCGTAATTATTAATTTGTTTGATGTCATCATCGATCGGTATTTCATGCAGCGCATCCGCATCGAAAAACAGCTGGATGGTCCCATTCTGGATCACATCGGGGAAATCCCCTGCCGCGAGCAGCGTTTTTAAATAGTTGTCCGGAGACCCTTCGTTGGCCGGCGGCTCAATGCGCTTGACTTTGATGCCCGGATTTTTTTCTTGAAACTTCTTGATCGCATTATCATAAAACGCGGCCGTCAAATTCGGCGTGATCCAGGATTGATAAGTGATTTCCACAGCCTGTTTGTCGGCGTTCTGTTTCCCTTGCGGCGTGCTGCTCGGACTATTACCGCCTCCTCCTGCCACATTCTGAGAGCCGTTTCCGCAACCTGCGGTGAATACGGTCAAACCCAGTGTGACGGTAAACAGCCTTTTCAAAAGCTTGTTCATTCGGTTTTCCCCCTTGACAAAACATTATGATTGTTTGCATTCTAATTATATAGATTTAGAAGCTATTGGAACCAGTGGAATAACTAAACATTAACTTGACTAATTAAACCGATTTGAAGGTGATGCCCCATGGTTAGGCTGATGTATAGAAAATATATCGGCAGACACGTATTCCGAAAGCTCAATGTCCGAATCGGAATTTCGCTCCTTTGCGTATTTGTGCTGATCGGCTTTTTGACTAACTCTCGGTTTTACGATCTACTGGAGAAAGGGGAAAAAGAGCAGCTAGACGTACGAGTGCAAAGAATCGCGGACCAATTTCGCGGAGTGCTGGATCAATTCAAACGCGAGACCACGGCGTTATATCCGGGAAATTCCCAAACCGTTGGCACTTACGAGCATTTTTTACCGGGTAATGTTCCGACCTCACCCAAGACCGTTCTGGAAGAAAGCCAATATTTTTCCAGCCTCATGTCTATACTGTTAAACCGAATTCCTGCCGCTTCAAGCGTCCTTTTTTACCGCGTCAATGATTCTAAGCTGTTTTACAAACCAAGAAACACGGCTAACGGCTTAAGCGAGCGGTTTGAATACCAAAACTTCTTTTCCGCGATGCCGAAAAACTATCAGTATCCCCTAGTCGGCAAACTGAACGGATTAATGAACAACGAAGATCAGCCGGTTATTTATATCGTAAATCCAATCTTCGATTTTCAAAGCATTCATCCGAATAAGGCCTATGGATACTTCGTCATATGCCTGGATCGGGACATGCTGCTTGGCTTGTTTGATTCCAGATACGATACGTTAAACCGTTTAATTATTTATCAAAAAGAGCAAATTTTGTTTGACAGCTTTCCATCACAGCCGATTCCGAAGATGAACAGCCCATTCTATTTGCAGCAATCTCTCGCTTTTAGTTCCAACGATTTGCAACTGATCGGCCTAAAGGACAAATCGATCATTCATGCGAATTTATCGTCGATTACGTACTCCATCGTTGAAACGCTCATTGCTGCCTGGATTGTTTGCATCTTGTTGATTTACGGAATTCAGCGAATTGTGATTCAACGATTGAAGCTCCTATCGCAGCAGTTCAAAAAGGTACAGGCCAATCCGTTCACCAAACCGATCCAATTGAAGGGCGACGACGAATTTACCGAATTGTTGGAACGCTTCGACCGGATGACACTCCAAGTACAGCAGCACATCAACCAATTTTACGTATCCGATATCAAGCGCAGAAATGCCGAATATTACGCGTTAAAAATGCAAATTAACCCGCACTTTCTTTACAACACGCTCGAATCGCTGCGCATGCAGGCTTTGATCTTAGGTCATCGGCCTTTGAGCGAAAAGCTGTATAATCTAGGGAGGCTGTATCGTTGGATTCTAAAATCGGGGGTCGATACCGTAACGATTCAGGAGGAAATTCAATATACCGAGCATTACCTCGATTTATTTATGACAGGCAAATCGAATTCGATCGAACTCACGCTTGATACGGAATTCGATATCTCCCGCCTTACCATGCTAAAATTCAGTCTGCAGCCTCTTGTTGAAAACGCTTTAGTTCACGGCAACCTGGACAGCGTGACTGGCCCCCGGATTCATATTCGCATTGAGGTCCGGGAAGAAAGCAATGAATTATCCATCGACATCCATAACAACGGGAAAGGCTTGCCTCATGAAGACCAGGACAAATTGAACGAAATCCTCAACAGATATGACTCGCTTCAGCAGCATCACATTGGCTTAAAGAACGTGCATGACCGCATACGCGCTTTCTACGGCAGTCCCTACGGAGTCGTAGTACTAAGGACCAATCCGCAAGAAGGATTCGGCATCGGCATGAAACTACCAATTTATCATGAGAGCAGGGAACAACATGACCAAACTATTAATCGTGGATGACGACGAATTTATCCGTACCGGCATCGGTCATCTTGTGGATTGGAGTGAGCTCGGGGTGGAGCTCGCCGGTTTCGCCAAGAGCGGCAATGAAGCTTACGCCGTGTTCCTAGAAAAGCAGCCCGAAATTATTTTGACCGACATCAAAATGCCCGACGGAGACGGCTTGGAGCTGATCGAGAAAATTCGGCAAAAGGACTGGGGTACGCATATTGTCGTATTAAGCGGCTATGATGACTTCAACTATGTGCGGCAGGCGATGAAATTTCAGGTCGAAGATTATTTGCTGAAGCCGGTCGATGCCGACGAGCTGATCGAAATTGTGAAAAGCTGCTTGAACGACTTGGAGTCTGTGCGAGCTAACGAGAAAGCGGAGAAAGAATCGTTTCAACTGCTCCGCAACAATTTGCTGAACCGCTGGGTGGAAAACCGCATCGATGAAGAGCAGCTGAAAGATAAATTGGGCTTCTTCCAAATAGATTTACGGCAATACGGTTCCTATCAGACGGCCGTTGTTCATTGGACCGATTTGCGCGAGCCGGAAATCAACGAAAGTGAAAAGCAGTTTCGGTCGTTCGCTATCCACAACAGCTTAGAAGAAGCGATGCGCGACGAAGATAAAGGTCTATGCTTTCTTAATGCAGACAAGCGAATTGTTTGTATATTCATGGGGCCTCCGGGCGAAGGAGCCTCGTTTACCGACAATAATAATCGATGGCTGCAGGAGAAAGCCAAGCAAATCTCATCGCTGTTAAAGACACCGTTTTACGCCGCAATGGGCTCCGTCTCCGTCAATGTACAAACCGTTCACTGTTCCTATAAAGAAGCAGTACGCGTTCTGCATGTTCTGCCGTTAACGGGGCCATCCCTTTGCGTAGACTCACGCTATACGGACGAGGCTAGTGGAGGATTGCCCAGTCTCACCGAACGTGAAAGTATTATATCCAGCTTAATTTCCGGCGGCTCCGAACAATGGGCAGCATCATTCGACGTCGATTTCCGCTGGTCGGCTCTTCAGGACGATCCGTTCTCGGCAGCCAAGTACGTGGCAGCTAAATGGATTGTTCTGATTCGCCAAACCGTACAGCAATTGAAGCTCCATTTGCAGGGCCCGTTCCTCGAGGCCGAACTGTACAGCCGATTGTCCGAAAAACACAATTTGCCGGAGATTAAACTATATCTTCTTTCCATTCTGCAGCAATTGGAAAAGGCGATCCATCAACACATCCATAGAAAAAGAAACCCCCTGGTGGACGAGCTCGTTTCCCACATCCACAATCATTACGACCAGGAAATGTCGCTGCAGATGCTAGCCCATAAAATGAACGTCAACAACATTTATTTGGGCCGCCTGTTCAAAGAGGAGCTCAGCATGCTGTTCAGCGACTACCTGACACAGATCCGAATGGAGGAAGCCAAGAAGCTGTTGCGTGAATCTCATTTAAAAGCATCGGAAGTCGCTTATAAGGTCGGCTTTACCGATCCGAATTACTTTTTCCGCAAGTTTAAGCAGCTCAACAGCTTGTCTCCTTCGGAATATCGCAAGCTCCACTGAACCAGCCTGCCCTCATAAAAAAACGCCCGTTTAAAGCCATTTCACTGGCTAAAAACGGGCATTTTTCTTTTTTTAGAAGTACGTCATTACTATTGCAGGAGCTCCTGATTGCGGGAATTTTTACCGCTCCGATGCCTATTTGGACCAGAGGTTGATCAGGAATTGGGCATCCGCCGCCAGGACGTTGCTTGCCTGTTCGCTGATGTTATCCTGATTGGTCTTGCGGTCTAGATGTTTTACGAAGTTGCCCATATGTTGAATAGCCTGCTTTAAACCACCTTTATTGAACTGATGCTCGGCCTGCTCGAGGCTGTTCGTCACCTGTGAAACAAGCGGTCCTCTCACTTCCCCGTTGGCTGCATAACGAGTGAGGAGCTGCTTAATCGATGCAAGGCTCGGGACAACATTGAAGGAAATATGTGCTTCCGTTGCATTCCCTGCTTGATCCACCGAGACAACATGGATACGGTGCGTTCCGGGCTTGCCTGCGAAATCAATAGTTTGCCCTGGCTGATAAACTCTATCGTCTACTGTCGATACCGTTGTGGAGACTCCCGACAGTTCATCCTCGACCAGGACCTGGAACGAAATCGCATCGGCATCTTCAAACGAGGTTCCTTCCGTTAAAGCCTCTCCATTCAGAAGCACTTTGATCCTTGGGCCAGTTTGATCCACACGTAGAGCCTCTTTTTGCACATCTTCCACATTTCCGGCTTTATCGACGGAACGGTATTTAACTTCGTAAACGCCCTCACCGAAAACAACGGGAGATTGATATCGTACGAATCCATCCGTTTGCTGCGGCTGTGTACCGTATGCTGCTTGGGTTACCGTTACGCTATATTCCGTTCTGTCAATTCCGGAAAGATCGTCCCTGGCCTCAAGCTGGAGAACAGCATCCGAAGTATACCAGCCGTTCTGCTGAGCCCCTTCCCATATCGCGGTGGTAACAGGCCTTTGGTCGTCATTGCTCTGCGCTTCTTTAAAAGTAAATACACTGAAATCATAAACACTGCCTCCGTTGCCACTTGAATCGGTTATATTCATACGAATATATCTGGCTGAGACTGCAGCACCCATACGATCCTCATTTATCTGTTTTGTAGTGGCTGATCTCGTTTTGTCAGCATACGTTGTCCAATTATTACCATCTTTAGAGTACTCAATTTTGTATTTGTATCCTGAGTTTAACTCAAACACGGTATTTGTACCTGTTATATCGTATTCTTTACCAAGATCGACCTTCAACCACGGAGACGTTGTTAAGCCTTCCTGCTGAGCCCATCTAGTGCTTGGATCTCCATCTACAGCAAATAATGGGTTTTTGCTCTGTGACGATGCTGTAACCAATTTACTCAATGCAATATTTATTTCTTTACCGCTTATTTCCGTCACGCTTATCTCTAAATTGCTGTTTTCACCTGAACTGAACTCAAAAGTCAGATTGTTTTTTCCTTCACCTAGCGTTGCAAGATAGGAGCGATGAATAATGACCTTGTTTCCTAAAACGCTATAGTCTGTATCGGGCTTCAGGTAAAGTGATCTATTTTTGATACCTGTTAGCGTATTTCCTTGAAGATCCATTTCAACGGCTACATCGGACTGTTTATTCGGATCCTTGTTAAATGCAGCTGTTGTAATATTAATGCTTGAACTAGTACCTTTCAGTTTACCAAAAACACTAAACTCATATATGCTCGGACCCAACATATAAAGCGCCTTAATCCTCATGAATCTTGCTGTTATAGCGTTATCGTTTTGATCCTGATAGGTTTGCTGTGTGGTTTCGCTTCCTGTTCTATCCGCATAAGTCTGCCAATTCACTCCATCCATGGAATGCTCTATTTTGTACTTATATCCACTAGGAAGTTCAAACATTGTGGTAACAAAATTAACGGAGTAAACACCCTGTAAATCAACCATAAACCAGCCTTCCGTATTCCATATCCCCTCTTGTTGCGCCCATCTTGTCGATTTGTTCCCGTCAACCGCTAAGGCAGGCTCCAAGCTTTGCGATGAGGCAGTTACCGACTTGTTAAGAGCAACATTGATTGATCCGTCATCTTGAATGACATTTACCTTCAAGACAGGATCTACTCCTGTTGCAAAATCGAACGTCAGGCTATTTACTCCATTTGGCAGTGTACGTAGATAGGATTTATTGATTAATACCTGATCCCAGAATAATACGTAGTCCTGATCAGGGATCAAGTAAACCTCCCCGTTCTTGATTCCTACCAGATTCCCGCCGTTTAATACCATCTTTACCTGAATGTCATCTTGCCTTAATGGATTCTTATCGAAGGTAACTTCATTCCGTTGAATTAGTGAATTTGCTTCAGGAAAAGTACCGCCTTCCCCAGCATACACACTGAATTCGTAGATGCTTCCTCCCCAATCATGTGTCATTGTGATTCGCATATAACGCGCCATTACATTTTTTACATCCTGATTTGTCTGTTGATTTGTCGCATTCGCTGTTTTGTCAGCAAACATCCCCCATGTATTCCCGTCAGTCGAGTATTCTATTTTATATTTGTAGCCTGTGTTTAACTCAAACATCGTACTTGTAGATGCAATGGAATATACATCCCCCAGGTCTACCGTCAACCACTGGGAATCGGTTCTTCCTTCCTCCTGCGCCCATCTCGTACTGGTATCACCATCCACCGCGAATGCCGGATCTTTGCTTTGAGAGAATGCCGTTACTGGTTTCTTTAAAGCTAGATTTACAAGCTCTTTAGGTACTGGAAGCGGAGCTTTTCCCGGACCTGCTGCTGCCATAATGTCCAGCGCTTCCTGCGGCCAGTTATTACCTGCAACACTAATATTTCCATACGCAGTGCTTGAAGAATTTACCCCGCCAAAATCAACATTGTAATAATTATACCTGATGATATTATCATGCGCAGATCCTGAGAAAGCATGTTCAGTATTATCAATCACATTTCGCTCAACCATCCTATAACTCGTTCGTCCATCCATATAGACACCCATAATATTGTTCCAGGCAGCATACTGGCCTTGCCGCATATTTTTTATATAGTTATGGTAAATGTTTGATTTTCCATCCATTCTACCCAGTGTGTAGATGCCTCCGCCATCCTGTATAAGCTTTACTGAATCATGAACATAATTGTTATGCACCTGATTGTTCGTCATTCCATGGTCTACATCAGACCAGTTCCACCCTATACTAATACCGGAATACGGCAAGTTGCTGATCTCATTATTTGCAATAGTCATATGTTGAGGCAGCATTGCTCCGATCCCAACCATATCCCCGTAATCTAGTGCAACATGATCAATGGTGTTGTGTGTAATGGTATCATATTGGCTTTGCCCATCAGGCAGGGTATAGGAAGGATCTTGTCCTTCGTTATCGTCCCACAGATCGCCGACAATACCCATAGCCACTCCGCCCCCGGCATTATCAATAAATTTGTTCCAGGTAATTAAGGTGTGGTCGGTACCCTCGTATCCCATAATCCCCCAGCTTCCTGCATACTGGAATGTATTGTGAGCAATAGTGATATTGCTTGCATATTTTAACTCAAGCATAGCCTTAGAAGCTGTATAACGGGCTGTACTCCTAATTTCTGCATTATTGCCGCCAGTGACGGACTGATATCTGATCCCTGCCTGGACGTCTACATATCCATTGCTCGACGGTGCCAGCCAATTGCTGTGCATGAATTTAATTCCCGAGAATTGTATATTATGAACTTTATTTCCTTGACTTCCTTCAAAATTTACAACTGTCTCTAGCTTAGGAGCAATTATTCGAGTGGCATTCATTGTTTCACTGCTTCTAGGCTTGTAATATACCGTTTCTTCAGCAGGATTAAGATACCATTCTCCTTCTGCATCAAGTAAAGATAAATCGTTTTCAAAGAAATATGGCGAATTTCCCTGGCTATGATGATTATATGAAAACCCGCTTTCAGGGTATTTAAAATCTACCTTGCCCGTTGTTTCGTTAATGCTGTCAATTCGCCCGCGTACTTGACTCCAGCTCTGCACAATGACCATTTCAGCCGATGTTCCGCTTAATTTGCTTGCCCATGAACGTGCATCCACATCAATAACATAGGGATACTCTCCGTTCTGCGCCCTGTAATATGGACCTTTGGTCGCCTCATCAGTCATATTGGGCTGCCTTGCCCGAATCCCCCGATTGTCACCGGTATACAGCTGTCTAAAATTCCAATTTACACCTGTCTTTTTATATATGTTTTTAACACTGTCGTATAATTCCCAGCCTGTACTAATGTCGACACCGCCGCTAATGACAGGACTTGCTCCTGCATCAGCCGTATATATAATGTTGTGTCCGTTATTCCCAGAATCTAAGCTGTCAAATGTCAAAGTCTTATCTAAGAAATATTCACCATCCTTCAAATAAACATAAATATCTTTTGTCATTACGCCGTTAATTTCACGTACAGCCTGTCTAGCCTTTTCTATTGTCCTAAATGGCAAATCAGAAGTTCCATTATTATTGTCATCTCCCAGCGGCGATACATAAAAGCTCATCTGTGTAGCAGCTTGAACTGGTTGGATCGTACCTGACATGAATAAGCTTGTGAACATCATGTATATTGCTGTTATTAAAGCCACTCTTCTTTTCACAGACATACTCCTCCTTGGTTTTTTTGGGTAATCGCTCCCTTTTATTATCAATTAATTTATATTCATCATCTACAGTAAAAACTTAACTTTTTGTGGAAAAACTATACCACTTTCTCAATAGCTGTATGCGACATGACCACACCGTTTATTCCTTCGGCGAGCCTTTCGTCAGTCCCGAAATAAACCGCCGCCGGAATCGGAAGATTGAGTAATATACTCGGCACAAATTTGTTGGGTGACAAATAACTTTTTGAAGTACTATCTGTATTTCAGTACACCCTATCTTCCAATCACAAAAGTTCAAATCAACAAAGTCAACTTTATTATTTTTGATCAATGCCTTGCTCGTTTTGAATTAAATCAATTTGGAAATGGAACTTTTGAATCGGATTTATAATTCACTACCTTTATTATTGGTTTCAACGACTAAAACACATGTAATCCCCCTCCAATGGCGATCTTAAAGTCTATACGCTGACTGACTCGGATGAATGGGAATCTAACGATTGGGGCCGGATGAGGTTTGGCATTGGTACGATGCGGATTTCTCACGATTAAAAGGAGCTAATGAGGAGTAGGGTGGTGAATGTGTTAAAACCACACACTTTATGAATTACAAAACCGTCAGACTCCGAAAAATTAGTATTGGTATGATCCCAGAAATCAAAATAGCGGCTGTAAAGGACAAGAAAAAGTCCTAGACAGCCGCTGTTTTATTGAACTATCGTTATCCGTAATCTACTTTAGGAGACAAGGTCATCTTACCGTCTGGTAAACGAGACCGATTGCTCCAGACTCAAAGGTCTTGTTTTCGATAAGTTTAAGATAGGAGGGATCCAAAGCGTTTGTCGGCTCGTCAAGAATCAGCAGCTCCGGATGATGGAGTAAAGCTCGGGCAATACCTAATCTTTGCTTCATTCCAAGAGAGAAGTTCTTCACTTTTTTGTTACGACTTTCTAGCAAACCTACTTGCGCTAACGATTCTTCCATGCATTCTTTATTTCCCATACATATTACCGCTTTTAAGCAGCTTTTTTATAACCTTTCCATTAAACTCATTCAAGTATAAAATTCCAATCTCGCTTCGCAAGTATTTACGTCATCAATAATTTCATGAGTTTTGATCTTATGTAATGCCAGTTCAATACTTTTAGCCTTTTACGGCTCCATCCGTAATCCCCTGGATAATCCAACGTTGGAAGATGGCGAAAATCACGACAATCGGAATCGATGACAAAATCAGTGAAGCCAGAATCAACGACCATTCCCGACTGTATTTGCCGAAGAACATATTGATTGTCAAGACTAACGTATATTGGCGAAAATCGGTAAGCATCAGTACTGGCAGCAGGAAATCGTTCCACAGCCACAACAGATTCAAAATACCAATAGTAAATGTAATCGGAAGCAGCAGCGGTAAAATGATCATGAAAAAGGTTTTAAACTCACCGCATCCGTCCATTTTCGCGGATTCATCTAATTCTCGCGGAATGCCTTTCACAAAACCGTGGTAAAGAAACACTGCCATGCTGACGCCCAATCCGGCACAAACAATGCCCAAACCAAATGGCGAACCCTGAAGCCCAAGCGATTTTGCCATCTTGGTTAAAGTAACCATGATGGTCTGAAAAGGAATCAGCATAGATGATACGAAAAGCATGAATATCACGTTGCTCAGTTTCCCCGGCGTTCGGGAAAGCTTGTATCCCGCCAAAGAGCTGCATAAAACGATGACAACAATGCCTGTTACGGTTACAACAATCGTATTCCAACCGCTCTTCAGCATGTTCGCCTTATTAAAGGCTTGCACATAGTTTTCAATGTGAAGCTTGACTGGGAAGCCTAGAACGGAGCTGTACATCTCTCCTTGTGTCTTAAAGGAATTCAAAATAGCCATGTAAATCGGGAATAGAAAGAATACCGCCGAAATGACCAAAGCCGCCAGAGACAGACTAACATACAATCGCCTGTTCATGCCTCCACCTCCCGCTTCTTCATTACGGACACTTGAACAAAAGTAATAACAAGTATGATCAGGAAGAGAATAATCGCTTTGGCGCTGGCATAACCATATCTGAAATTGCGCTGATAAGCCTCTTCCAAAATATTCATAGAGATAACTTGAGTTGCCCGGGCAGGACCTCCGCCTGTTAAAGCATAGATAAGGTCATACACTTTAAACGAGTTGTTCAAGGTTAAAAAGATACAGATCGTGAGCGCGTGCGCAATCAAAGGCAAAGTAATGTAACGCAGCATATGATGCGGCTTAGCACCGTCAATAATAGCCGCTTCCTTGAGATGCTTTGGAATGCCTTGAATGGCAGACATATAAATAATCATTAAAGTTCCTATACCGCCCCAAATGGAAACGAGCATGATTGTAAAGAACGAAATGTTCGGGTCACCCAGCCAGGAAATATCGAGAAATTTTAAGACTGCATACTTGGACAAAGCCGGCATTACCTTTGTAAATACGAATACCCACATGAATGTACTTATGATAATACTTAACATGCTAGGCATGAAAAAGATGGTTCGAAGCATTCCTTTTCCTTTGCTTTGAGATTCAATCATTAACGCAAGCAGCAATGCGATGGCGTTCTGAAAAACGACAGCAAACAAAACATACTTGGCAGTGAATAGAATCGATGTTCGAAAATTCGTATCATCGCGAATAGCCTCAATGAAATTCTGTATCCCAACGAAGCTGTAATGTTTATTCAAGCCATCCCAGTTCGTAAAGCTGTAATAAGAGCCTTGGAGCATCGGAATGACAAGAAATATAACATACATGATAAAAGCTGGCAGCACGAACAAGATCAATGATGTATGGTCTTTGGCAAGGCGTTTCAGCACGTTGGCTCACTCCTTAGGAAAATCTCATGCCCTACCCTGACCTTTCAAAGGCCAGGGCAGAGATCAACATGTCTTCCATTCTTTATTTTTTATTTGCTATGGCGTTTGCATCTTTCCAGGTTTTATCCAGATCCTTGATGACATCATCTGCGGACATTTTCTTGTTAAAATAGGCTTGAAGTGCTTTGCCTGATTCATCCTTCACTGCCGCTGGAATCTGTGGATCTTTATAGGCCTGTCCTTTGTTCACATAAACGGAAGCGTCCTCAACCCAAGGATAAGGTTTGAAAGAGTGGTTTTTGGACACTGGATTGAATTTCAATCCTTGGTACAGATCGTTTGAAGCTTGATCATCCAAAATGAAATTCAGCAGATCTGCCGAAACTTCTTTATTCTTGCCTTGGGCAGCCATCGCCAAGGACGTTGACACGGAAACGTTGATTTGTGTTGAGGCAGGATCATCATTGATAGGAAGAGGAGCAACCCCAAATTCGAACTTGTCATTAGCTTTCAAAAGGCTGTCCGCATCCCATGGACCTTGTACCCACATAGCAGCTTTGCCGGCAGCAAAATCAGCAGCTCCGTCATCGTTGCCTACTTCAAATACACGATCTGTTCCGTTGCTGTTAACAAGATCGATGATACCGAACATCTCTTTCACTTCTGCGAAGCTTCCTTGATTTTTGTACATTTTATCAACAAAATCCTTATGGCTTGAATTGCCTAATCCTCCAATCGTTAGAGGCAAGAATAACTGAGGAATCCAGCTTTCTTTGTAGCTGAGCATGAACGGCTTGATTTTTTTGTCATTTAATGTTTGAACAACTGTCTTCATTTCTGTCAAAGTAGACGGCGGTTTAATACCTAGATCTTTGAAGATTTTTTTGTTGTAGAGATAACCCCATGCTAAGCTTTCCATAGGAACCGCTACTACTTTGTTGTCGATAGTCACGAGTGACTTGATGCCATCAATGAGCTTACCGGAAAGCGGTTGTTTCGTTAAATCTTCCAAATAACCAGCTTTGTAGTAGTCTGGAATATCGTTCACGGCATGAAGGCTGAATATATCCGGTACGTCGCCGGTTGCCAGACGAGTTTTCAAAATTTGTGTTGAATTATCGGAGCCAGGATACTCGGTGTTGATCGTAACCTCGATATTTTTTTCCTTCTTTTCTTTCTTAGCAAATGCGGCGAAGTACTTCTCGAATTGATCACGAAAACGGTCCAAGCCGCCAAGAAATACCTTCAATTCCACTTTTTTAGGCGCAACCTCGCTTTTAGACGTGCTGCTGCTTTCTCCAGCGCTTGGTGTTCCTTGACCGGAAGAACAAGCTACTGTGGCTCCTAGCATCGTCATAGTAACAATCATTGCAAGTGCTTTCTTCATTTTTTTCGCCTCCCCTTGTTATGGTAACGCTTACGAGTCCTAGTATACTTGAGAAAGCGCCTCCATTCATTGGACAGAAAATGCATATCTGACTGGACAATATTGATATCATTGGACTGACTTAAGCTCGCTAAGCATCCTGTCTAATCTGAGAAGGTGTCATTCCTGTCATTTTTTTGAATATACGGTGGAAATAAGTAAGATCTGAATAGCCGACTGCTTCTGCGGCGCTCTTGATGGATACGGAAGAGTCCTGAAGAAGCTGGTGCGCTTTTTCGATTCTTTTGGTAATCAAGTAATCCATTACGGTAACACCGACTTCTTGTTTAAAGGTACGGGATAGGTGCTCCTTGCTGACAAAAAATTTACTTGCAATGGTTCCAAGACTAACTTGCTCTGCATAGGAAAGATCAAGAAACTTCCGAATTTCGTCAATATTGATCCGGGTCTTGTTTTTCCTTTCGTGAATTAATTCTTCCAAGCTCCCGACGTATGTGGCAGACAAGACATCGATCCACTCGGACACTGGCGTATCATCCGTAACATAGAAATGGCTGGCGTTCGCTTGAGCTTCAGATGTTAATTCGCTTCCTGAAAGGGCAAATTGCTCCTCCAAAAGCAGCATGAATTGCTTGTAAAGCGAATTATTCAGACCGGGCTGCAAGATCTCTTGATCGCTCAAAGCTTGCTCCAACTGCTTAAAGCTTTTCTTGACCGCCTCCGTGTTCATCTCATGAAAATTTCTGATGACGATGTGCTTCAACTCAGTGATGATTTTCAATAACTGCTTGTCCAGCGGCTTGGCAGCATGGATTCCCCGTGTTACGCCCAGCTCTCGAACCGCTTTCTCCAAAGCCCGATTCAGCTCTTCCGGATTGATCGGCTTTATCAGATATTCATCCACTTTGGATAAAATAGCCTGTTTCGTATAGGTAAAATCATCAAATCCGCTAATCACAATTTTGCGGATAAACGGATAGTCTTCACTTATTTTTTGCAGAAGCTGGGCTCCATCCATGCCTCTCATTTTCATATCCGTAATGACAATTTCAGGGTGTATCTGCGCTATGATATTTAGGCCGCTAAGCCCATCCTCCGCTTCCTCAATCTGATCGATGCCTAGTCGCTCCCAATCAGCCAAATGCCGGATGCTGTTACGGACCCAGAACTCATCATCAATAATGACAGCTTTCATTGTAGAGGCTCCTCTCCTTTGATTATTGCCGGAATAACAACTTTGACAGTCGTTCCAATACCTTTTGAACTTGTAACAAACATACCGTATTCTTGACCGAAAATAAGTTTAATCCGCGAATTGACGTTGTTCATTCCCATACTTTCCCCAAGCATCTGATCCTCACCCCAACGGCTTAACTGTCGCCGAATTTCCTCCAAACGCACCTCATCAATGCCTAGACCGTTATCTTCAATACTAATCTCAATTTCATCCATCATCTTCTCCACCCTGATGGTTATCGTCCACTGTTCCATCTGGCCTTCCAAACCATGGACGAAGCAATTCTCCACAATGGGCTGGAGAATGAATTTGGGAAGCTGGTAAATTTCGCAGTCTTCTTCGACGTCAATTTGAATATGAATCATGTCCTGAAAGCGCAATTTTTGAATTTGCAAATAGTTAGTAACATGCTCTATTTCGTCAGCCACTGTGACGATATCTGATTTCATTTTGATCGTATAACGAAATAACTCGCTAAGTGCTCTGACATGCTCATAAATTTCAGGCGCATTTCGAGAGAGGGCGACCCCGCCAATGGATTGCAGCGCATTATACAGAAAATGAGGATTAATCTGTGCCTGCATCGCTTTTAGTTGTGCAGTCCTTTTCTCAATTTTACTTTTATACTCTATTTGAATCAGCTCTTTCATTTTTTGAAGCATGGAATTAAACCGCCTCTCAAGCGTACCGATCTCATCGCTTCGTATCTTATCGACACCCACGTTGAAATTTTGGTGCTCCATGGCTTTCATCGACCTCGTCAGTCGAATAATCGGTTTCGTCGTGAAATAAGCAATTAAAACAGAAAGGATAATAGCAAGAAGAACAGAGACCATAGCTGTATAAAAACTAAAACTTAGCGTTGTAGAAGCGCCTTGATTCACATAGCTGATCGGAATAAATTTCACGATCCATAACTCGGCCGATAGAACAGGCTGATAAAACAGAATTCCTTGTTTGGATTCGATAAAGCCAGGTTCCTTTGGACTGTGTATCGCCTTTTCGAGCATTTCTTGATCAATCATCGTTTGCCCGGGGTAAGGATTATACATGTTGTTTCCTTGCGCGTCCAAAACAAGCACTTGACTATTCGGCTCCGAATGGATCATGTTTATGACACTATCCATCATATTCCATCTCGCTTCTATAAACACTCCACCGAGAATCTCATGATCTTCAAATCGATTCATGCTGCGTACCAATTTGAAATTATTGCGTGTAGATTTCACAATCTTATTGACAGTCTGATGGTTGTTTGCAATTTCTCTCCAATTCCCAACGGGAGTAACCAACTGATCCGTTGATCGAACGGCATCTTTATCGACGATATACATGCGCTGCTTGGCATTCAGATAAAGAGAGATCGAGACAATATTATTATTGTTGGCAACATACAGGGATCTGAGCTTCTCATCTATATATAGTTTCCCTGCATCCAGACCGTTACCAGTGCTTATAGATTCACCATTGGTAATCGGAAATAAGTTATTATCCATGAGAAGTGAATACGCCACCGAATGCAATTGACTAAATTTTTCATCGAAATACTTTGCAGCCCAGTCCATTCTTGACTCGTTCGAGCGTATAATCTCCAGACTTAATGATTGCTTGGTGGTCTTTGCCGCAAAGATAGTGACTAAGGTTAACGGCAGGACAGCGATAATCACCATCAAAATCATAAGCTTGTATCTCATACTCATTTGAAAAGGAAGTAGAAGACGCCGTGTCATATTTCTAAGTGCCATGAGTCGATCCCCTTATTGTTAAGCAGAGTGGGTAAAGCTTGCTTATATTTCTGATTATAAATAAGATTTGACCTTTTTCATATCAATCATTAAATACGGATTATCTTTCTTCATTATTTCAACAAGAATCACTGCAGATTTTATCAATAGCTTCCGGTATTGGCACCATGATTGTAAGTAAGATTATTCGCCTATGTTTGTATCCTGGCGCCACGACAGTAAAAAGCCGGCCCACGGCCGGCTCTTATTAAGCTATCGTTTCCTCGTTAGTCCCGCAATCCGTCGTTGATGGTAATCCATATTGGAAAGCTCATCTTGAGGCAACCAAACGAAATGAGCGTAACCGTAGATCAAAATGGAGCAATGAAAAAAGACGTTTCGCCCTGTCGTGGTCACACTACGGCGTCGTTGGGTATTCCCAAACATCGGGCGGCAGCTTATCCTTGAGCGATTCATACATGGAGTCGCGGAACAGTTTCACCGCCGGATACGGCCGGAGGGTAATAGTGCGCTCCTCTATCAGCCCCTGCTCGTTGTCCACGATGATCTCCAAGCTCTCGATCTTGTGGCCATCCATGGTCCCCACCCAGCGCAAGAAGGTGGTGCGCTCATCGAGCTTAAACTCGGCTGTGTAGGTACCGGAACCACGCGTAGAGCTCGACTGAGCGAAAATCGCCGCGATGACGTCACGCCCCTCGATCGGCCGTACCAGGATCGGGCTGTTGAATACGACGTTGTCGGCAAGCAACTCTCTTACCTGGGCGGGTGTAGCGTTACCGGATTCCCGTAGTTTGCGTAAAGCATGCATTGTGATTTCTCCTATGCTATGTTTTTTCATGCTGAAATCGAGGAAAGACTTACCCTCGCGACCCATCGACTCGGCATCTTTTGGAACCTGCCCTCAACCGCAGTCGCTGTATAGAGTAGCCTCGGGGGCAGGTAGCGTAATTTCAAAGGCGGATGAGCGCCACCTTAAATATCTGTAGGATTATAGCCTATTATACCGTGCCCGACACTGGGTAAGGAGCTCACTCGCTCGCTGGATGACCGCACGATGATCGTGAAAAGCTTCTGTGTACACAGCGCCCACGCATTGCCTCTGTTATGCCAAGTCTACTTGTATCTAATTCCATAATAAAAAACTACTAAACAAAGGAGAATGGTGACATGAGTTTTCAAGGACCTTTCACCCTATACCAACCTTCGCAATGACAAATGGGGCGGCAGCCTTGAAAAACGGATGTTGTTTCCCATGAAAATAGTAGACGAAGTAAAGCGAATTGTTGCGATGGCGAGCGTCGAATAGCCGAATAGATTAACAAGTGCCAGCGGCACTAAAAACAAGTTGCCGATATTCATTACGAAGATGCTGAAACCGACTATCAGCAGTTTCAGGTGCATGGGCTTTTTCAAGAGTTCTGGGTTGATGAACGATTCTTTCGCGCGTTTGAGGTGCCAGAAATGAGCGGCGATCGATAACAATCCTGCTGCCAGCAAAACAGCCGAGCGCTGCGTTATGGCGATCAGTATTGTTACCGCATTGACGATGGTAAGTAAGGTACCGGTTATGTCAAACAGGAACGGCTTCGGCTGCTCCTTGGGGAACAGGTGCAGCAAAATCGGGAGAAAAACAAGCACAAGGCAAGTGACGGCAAATAATCCGTTCCAGCCTATGTACTCAGTGATCAACCCGCCGATAATCGGCCCCGAGCTTCACATCAAAAGGGATTTTGTTCATTACACCGCTATTAACGATTCCTTTTCCCATTCTACAACCTCATCGATCTGTTTGCTCAGGGCACTTCGAATGCCATACGTTGAATCTGAACAAACCGAGCGTCGGCTAATCAAATACTTTAACACTGATATTGCGATGATTACATCTTAAGAACGACCCGAAATCTAGCTTCCCCTTCGATCATTCTATTATAGGCCTGATTAACTTCCTCGAGGGGATAAACTTCAGTCATCGGTAGTGTATTAAAAAGAGCGCTGAAGTTTAGAGTTTCTTCAGCATCTTTCGCATGCCCAGTCAGCCATCCTTGTATCGATAGTCGATCGAAAAGTAACGGTACACTATCGACCTCAATTGGATCGGGTGATGCTGCGACAATGAGTAATGTCCCATTTTTAGACAATCCATTGACAAGTGAAGAAATCGATTTGCTGTGTGGGGCAGTAGCTAAAATAACGCGCGCTCCGCCTAATTTTTTCAACTCAGTACCGGCATCAGTGGCTGCTGTATCGATGTAAACATGCGCACCAAGCTTAAGTGCCAATTCTCTCTTGTCGTCACCGCGCGAGAGAGCGACTGTTTTGTAACCAAATTTATTAGCGTACTGCAGAGCCATGTGCCCTAAGCCGCCAAGGCCTTGTATAGCGACTACTTCGCCTGGACGTGCCCCGCTGTTTCGCAAAGCATTAAATGTAGTAAGTCCTGCACATAGCAATGGCCCTGCATCAACCATCGACAATTCATCAGGGATCAGTGCTATTGCTTCTTGGGGCGCCACCATATACTGAGCATAGCCACCGTCGTATGAAACCCCACAAATCAAACGATTCTCGCAGTTAATAAAGTCGCCTGATCGACAGGAATCACATTTGAAACACTGCCCGCCATGCCAGCCAACACCAACTCGTTGACCGACTCGCCACGAAGTGACGTCCTCACCAATTTTGTCAATGACACCAGCAACTTCATGTCCTGGGGTTCTTGGATATGGGATTCCAGGGATTATCCCATCCTTTACAACCTGGTCGCTGTGACAAATTCCACACGCCTCAACCCGAATCCTTACGTAGCCTCGTTGAGGCTCCGGTATTTCTATTTCGATAACTTCAAAATGATCACCAGGTTTGTTAACTACTGCAGCTCTCATCGTTCCCATGGAGATTTTTCCTCCTAAATAATTTTTCATTTGCAAGACGATTTTGTAAAAGGACCGAATAAACGACAGTCTAAAATTGTAACTTAATCGCCGACAATTGATTTTAGTCCTCTAAAGCATAGAGTTACCTCTTAGATTTAAAGATATACTTTCTAAAACTATTATCGCTTATGCTCAGTAATTGAAGGCGGCTGTTAATTAATCGCTTAAAAATTACCCAGAGACAGTAAAAGGACAATAACGGACTGCACTGATGGCATGTGTAAGACTCCTATCAGCTTAATTTTGAAACGAAAAGCAGAAGCTATGCTCTTTCGATTTGTTAACCCGCGGGTTGGGAACGAAAGCCAGATCATTTTCACCAATTTCGTTATTTATTCGTTTTTTTGCGTCTGATCAACCCCTTTGCGTAGTGCGTTCCAGACGAGGGTCGCGCATTTGATCCTGGCCGGGAATTTGTTCATGCTGGATAAATGATATCCCATATGTTTCCATTATATTTCTTTGCTCTCGCAATCAAATGGATGGTACTATCGTCAGGAAACCCAGCAAAATCAAGGTTTGGTCCGATTTTGTTTACTTTTGTTAATTTTCACTAACGGACTTTATTTTCCACGAACAAACGGCAAACCCTATAATTTTCTTGTATACATGTTTCTCTTCTTTCTGTAACGTCTACTCTATTAAACGTACAGAATTTACTCTCGGGTAATCATTCCTTCTTCCTAACCTTTTCGCAAAGCATTTACTCGTTTTGATTTCATGAAATCTAAGATTCATGCCTATGAAAAACTCCAGGAATTAATTGTTAACTACTGGGTAAATTAACCTTTAGATTGAATTTGGAGAGGAGCATACTAAGAATATACATGAACAAATCGGAACGGTACGCCAATATTATACCAATGGTTGAATTGAACACGAAGGAAAAACGACTTCAACCTTTTTCGGTGTTTAACCAACTTCGCCAAACGACGCCTGTTCGTTATGATGAAAGTAGAAGTTGTTGGGATGTATTTCGCTATGAAGACATCCATCGTATTCTCAAAGATCCTGCCACCTTCTCTTCCAGACGAGGATTGGCTGTAAAAGACAGAGAGACCATTCTTACGATGGATCCTCCTCGTCATGCACAACTGAGGGGTTTGGTAAGCAAGGCGTTTACACCCAAGGTAATCTCGGATTTGGCATCACGAATCTCCTCAATCACCGAAGAATTGCTGGATGCTGTGGAAAACGAAGGAACTATAGACATAGTTTCCGCTCTGGCCGTTCCGCTGCCGGTGATTATTATAGCGGAGCTGCTTGGCGTCCCCCCAGAGGATCGCAACTTATTCAAGGAATGGTCGGACATTCTTGTGAAGGGACCTGACCAAAATACTGACGAGGCGTTCAATCACGTCATCGCGGAGAAAGAGAAGGCCACTGACGAGCTGAATGATTATTTCGCACAGATTATCGAGCAGCGTCGTATGGAGCCTAAAGAGGATCTGATTTCACTTCTGCTGAAAGCCGAAGTAGAAGGAGAGAAGCTCAGCGACAAAGAGATTCTTGGCTTTTCAATCCTACTCCTCGCTGCTGGTAATGAAACGACGACCAATTTGATTACAAACGCTGTCCGCCGCGTGACGGAAGACCAAACGCTCCAACAGCAACTTCGCGGTAACCCAGAGCTTATTCCTGGTTTTATTGAAGAAGTCCTGCGTTTCTATCCCCCCATTCTGGCCATAGGACGAGTAGCGACGCAGGACGTGGAGATTGGAGACATCATGATAAAAAAAGGGCAACAAGTCGTCTCTTGGGTGGCATCTGCTAATCGCGATGAGGCTAAATTTGCAGATCCAGATACGTTTATTGTGGACCGCAAACCAAATGCTCACCTTTCGTTTGGATTCGGCATACATTTCTGCCTAGGAGCACCTTTAGCACGGCTTGAAGGGCAAATCGTGATTGAGATGCTCTTGAAACGGCTCGGGGATATTCAATTTGTCACAGATTCGGAGATGACGTATATTCAAAGTCCTTTTGTTTATGGAGTTAAACAGTTTACAGTTAGCTTCGCTAGTTTCTAATTCGATAAAACGAAAGCTAGATCAAGAAGGCGGGGGTTCAGTGAGAATAAAGTTTAGACTGAACACCCTGTGAATGATTAGAAATTTCTTAAAGACTTTGACGACAGCTCCTATGAATTAAGTTGTGGACTCTGTATTAGAATAAAAAGGCAGCTACTGTTTAGAATTTGAAGAAATAGTCTCAGACTTTCAGCTGCCTTTTATTCAAGTTTCGTTCTTCGTCCCTCGGTTTTAATGGTTTCTCCAAAGTTTAGACCTGCTTTACGCAATAACTGACGTCTATGTACATATTATCTAAGATCGCCAGCAAGTGATAGAGTGGCTGTTATTAAGATTGGACCAAGGGCTTTGATTGATCGAAGTCGATTGGCCAGGAGAAGACTTTTAAATGAGTTTAAATAAAAGATTCGACAGACTCGGTTAAGCATAGCTAATCATAATGTTCCTGAATTCCAGCATTTTTGATTAATAGATTTATTTTATACAAATAATGCAAAAAAAGGCCACCCAACATCCGGTAACCTGATTATGATAAATTTAAAACTTTATAATTTCTATATGCTTAATCCTAATTTTCTATAACGTCTCTCTAATTCTCCCTTCAGCTTTTTCCAATTCTTCGAGGGCCTTCTTGGGAGTTAGTCCTTTCAATTTCATGATGATGGTAACCTTTGCACCACCACCGATTGTTCCACCAGTGGTTACAATACTATCTCAAGCCCCTGGCCGACAGGCTAAACCGTCTTCAGAACACGCTGGGTCATTTCATTACCCAGCAAAGAATCAATCACCCAAGCAGACAAATCTTGTCCGGCCAAACACCCGGCAGCCGTGCTGATGTTACCGTTATTTACAAAGCTCTCGTTAACGATCTCTACGCCAAACGCGGCTAACTGTCCGGCCACAGTCGGATAAGTGGTAGCTCGCTTCCCTGCCAAATAACCCAATGCTCCCAAGAGCAAAGCACCCGAACACATGGATCCGATTCCCGAGAAAAATGTAAAATGGGCTCATCTCGGTTTATTTCTTAGCACACTCAAGTACTTCATACTAACGTTTGTAACGCTCATGTATTTTAGTCAGGGGTTATTAAGGCATACCTACTGGCCAACCTTGGTCATGATAAAAGTGATTGAATTTTCGCTTATTGCAAGGATTGAATTTATTTTCATACGTTAAGATTGACTGGTTAGGAAGAAATGTTGTTGAGGTTGGGTTTTATTTTATTTATGCATATATCCCGTTACTTTTCATCCTTTATTTAATTCGAAGCAAAATCTTACAGAAAAATCAGCGATGATACAATCCGAATAAGAAAACCAGTCCAACATGAACAATGTTGGACTGGTGTATAAACGAACGCCGGCCGCGCTTTACAATCTAATGGCAACAATTCACGCGTATTAAGAATATCCTTGGCCTACTCCTCAATCTAGCGGAACCGTCCGTGGATATCACAGCTTCATCACTCTAATTTAAAAACTTTTCGCCATATATTAACCGATAAATGCTTCCTTATTTGCTCGAGCAAAAGTCTCAAAAGAGGTTGCTTTTTGTCCGGTTATTTCTTCTACCGTACTGGAAACTTTTGCAGTGTATCCTAACTTCATCATTTGATAATGTTCTAATAAAGCTTCGACGATTTCAGCAGGCATGCCTGCTTTCTGCATACCAGCGCGAGCAGCTTCAACCGGTGCATCTACGTACTTAATTGATTTTCCGGTTACTGAAGAAAGAATATCCGCAATTTCGGCGCTGGAAAGTGCTTCTGGCCCCGACAAGTAATATGCTTTGTTCTCATGGCCTTCTTCCGTTAAAACCCGATAGGCAACCTGGGCTATATCGCGGGCATCAATGTAAGCCGATTTTCCGTCGCCATGCGGCTCATAGAAGGCTCCCTGAGCACGAATGGTATGTGAGTTGAATTTAACAAAATTTTGCATAAAAGTATTTGACTGCAAGAACGTATAAGCCATGCCGGACTGCTCCATTTCTTTTTCGACTGCCCTATGCCACTTGGCCATTGTATCCATTTCAGCCCCGCCGCCCGATAACTTCACAAGATGCTTCACACCGGCTTTTTTAGCTGCACGAATAATCGAAGTAGAAAGTTCCACCATATTCGGAACAAGAGGTGTTGCAAAATATACTTTTTGGAGGCTGTTCATGGCATTTACCAGTGAGTCGACATCGGTTAGATCGGCTTGAACCAATTCGACTCCCAATGCTTGCAGTTCGCTTGTGTTGCTTGTCGAACGAACGGTAACACGCGTTTTTTGGCCGTTCTTCGCCAGAAGTTTCACCAATTCTTTGCCTGTTGTTCCTGTAGCTCCAATCACTAAAATAGCTGCGCTCATACTGAATAAACCCCTCTCATTGGTTAAATTCACTTTAATTATGATTAAAATTTCAAAATTTATTATAATTAATCGCTCATTCCTTATGCTGCCGCCAATTCTTCTCCTTATTTGATGCGAGGCTTACGAAGAATTAAGCTTAAAATCGCACCACCCGTGGCAATGCAGGCTATAATTAAGAACGTGTCACCAAAAGCTAAGGCAGAGATCTTTAAATTTTGGGCGTGTTCACCAGCTTCCGCCATACGCTTTCCTATTCGCGAAGATAAGTGTCCCGTTAAAGCAGCTATGGCAAATGAATTCACAACCTGTAAAGAAGCTGAGTTTAATGGTGTTACTCGGCTTACCAGTTCACGCGGAGCAGACTTTAAAATATGAGCATTTAAGGGCATCATTGATAAGGCCATCCCACATCCCACCATAAAAAGTGGAATCATTAAAGTAATTACTCCGGTATTGAGGTTTACCCCCGAAAGCAAGAATAAAGCAATGGACATAAGGCTCAAACCGCTAAACACAAGAGGTCGAGCGCCTATTTTATCGGATATTTTCCCCGCGAATGGCGTAAATAGTAGACCTCCCAAAGAAATGGGGAGGGAGATTGCCGCACTTACGAGGGGTGTTCGACCTAATACTCCTTGCTGGAATAAGGGATTCAATAGAATGGTCCCGATCATGGAGGCTTGCAAAGCCCAGTTTATAATAATACCAAGAGTAAAATCTGGTGATTTAAATGCACGCAGCTCCAGCAATGGTTGCTTATGACGCAGCTCCACGAAAATAAGTAGGAGAAGTGCGACACCCCCAACAATCAATCCCGTTAATGCGCCAGTGGAACTCCAGCCCCTTCCCCCCTCACTCACACCATAAGTCAGCATGGAAAAAGCGATCGGGGCAAGAATTATTCCTAGAATATCGAGAGCAGGTGCTTTACCACGCTGCTGATTGGGCAGAAATTTAAGACCTACAATCACTGCAGCGATTCCAATAGGTAAATTGATTAGGAAAATCCAATGCCAAGATGCTATTCCAATTAACCATCCAGATAATAAAGGACCTGTAGCAGGGGCAATTAGCATAGGTAAACCAAGCATCCCCATAACGGCTCCTCTTTTATCGGGGGGGGCCATTCTAAAAGACATTGCCATACCGATGGGAGCTACCATTCCACCACCAAGGCCTTGTATTATGCGGAATATTACGAGCTGTTCAGTAGTTTGGGCTAAGGCACAAAGGACTGAACCAATAGTAAACAAGGTAATCGTAATGAGGAATATTCGTTTGGCTCCAAATTTATCTGTCATCCAGCCAGCTAAAGGGATAATCGTAGCTAGCGCAAGAGTATAACCGGTAATGGTCCATTGAATTGTTTTTAATGAACTGTTAAAATATTTTTGTAAACTTGGGATAGCAACATTCATAATCGTAGTATCTAGAAGAACCATAATCATACCAATCATAACGGCAAGAAGTGGAGCGATAATGGTTTTGAGCGAAAACTCTGGTGAAGATGCTAATTTCTCAGCTGATTGTGCAGACAAATGAATGTTCCTCTCTTCTGTGGCTTGATGTTTAAGCATACATCACATACAGATGACCAATGGTTTTCCGGAAAAACCGATTGGTCATCATGTGCTTAATTTTATCTAGTTTTTGAAGAATGTCAATTTTTTTTTGAAAAGAGGAAGTAGATTGAGTATAGTCAAACAAAACATCATGGATTCCGCTGAACGCTTTTTTTCGGAAAAAGGCTATCTTGCTACATCGATTCAGGATATCGCAGATGATTGCAAAATCGCAAAAGGGTCGCTATACAAATTTTTCCCTTCTAAAGAGGATTTATTCGTAGAAGTGCATCACTCAAAGCAGATTAGCCTTTTCGAAAAAATGGAAGAGATTAGATCGGACCCGACACTTACCTTAAGAGAGATTTTCATTCGTGAAACCGAATGTCAATTTTATTTTTTTATTGAGAATAATTTTATAGTGAAGAATACTTTTGAAATGCAAGCTAGTGAAGGGAAAATTGCCTCTATTCTGCTTAGTCAACGAGCAAATATTTTTAATATGAATAGAGATGCCTTGACTCGTAGGTTTGGTAAAGAAATAGAACTTAATATATGGGACCTTGTATCGATTTATAATGGGATCGTTAAAGAGTATCTTTTCTTAATTATTTTTGATAACAGGCCGTTAAATATAAAAGATGTTTCTGTATTTATTGTGGATCTCTTGGAGGAGGTCGTTGACGGCGTCCTGAATAAGAAGCCAAAAGCAATTTTACAAAATACGATGATGGATAATTATGTGGAATCAGCTTGTAAGGGCAACTCTGTTTCTGTAGTTGAACAAAGACGTAAGCTGTTCGAACTTCTTTTCTCTACCCTAAAAGAATTGGCTATAACCAATTATCACAGAACAGGACTGCATGAAGCGCTCGTTATACTCCAGGAGGAAGTTGAGCGAGATCAGCCTAGATCTGTACTAATCCTTGCCATGCTTCAGTTTTTGAAGAAAGAGAATGAGCTTAAAAGCATCATTGAACAATTAAGAAAACTCTGCTTCAATTTGGGTGAGTAATTATTTCTCACGTTACTAATCATTTAAAAGAGAATGGCATATTGCCTTTCAAGGCAATATTGTTTCAGTGGATTATAAAATTAAAATTCCAACGATATTTGTTTTAACGGCAGGACAGAAGGAACCGATTTACCCCTCCGTTTAATAGTAAGTCCAGATTACAACTTTATTTTAACTGACTTCACCTCTTCCCTGTCATCCGTTGGGAATGAGATCAAGTTTTTGTCAAAATCTGAAATAGGATAAAGTTCTTGTCATTTTGTTTTAACAAGAACTTTATCCCATAAAACAAAAAAACTACAATTTTCGCGGCCTTTAATGAGATAATGTTCTAGGCCAATTGGGATGGGCGTGGTTATTTTCATAGATGCTATTCATCTGGATGTCCAACCTCATGACCTAACAACAGTATTCTTTGGGATTCATTTGAAGTTGAAGATTGCAACGAATGTCGAAAAGTTTAACACTACAAAGATCTTTAAAATCAAGATTTCAATTATGGGATTGTGTTTGCGTCGAGGGCTGGTGACAAGAACATTGTCCCATTTTTGATGGGGTTACAAGAAACGAGGACCAATTGGTGAAGTGGACGCTTTTGAAGGCAATGATTAAAATTAACTAATCCGGGAAAATTAATGAGGGAATATATGAAAATAGAGGAGTGCACTATCATAGAAAATGGAATCAAAAAAAAAAGCTCCAGCCGATAGTGGGTCAAAAGATTACAGTGGAACATCAAATAATCAATCCGTTTTCGGCGCACATAGGACAACGAGATTAAAGTATTTTACAGGTATTTTGATAATGACTATGGTAGGGGCTTTCCAGCCCCCATCCCGGAATCTCACCGTTTAGATGACGCCCAATGCTGGGCTTACACAAAAAATCAAAGGGGTGAACCCCTTTGATTTTTTTATTTAGCCAGCCATGTTATTGACTGAGTGCTTGGTATCAAAAACAGAAATGTGGTCTACTTTTCCGCTTGATTTGGGAATAATAAATTTAACTTGAAACACATCGGATGCTTTATAAATATAAATCATGTCATCCCCGTTTACCTTTGTATCCATTGGCTTTCCTAGCGCTTGTTCAATTTGATTCAATGTTAGTGCTTGCAGCTTTGAATCGCTGGAACGAATATCAATGATTTGATCACCCTTATTGAAGCCAATGACTGCATTTTTCTTGGTGTATGTCGCATATATTCCGCTTCCCACCGCTTCTTTATGATCCGCATTCCCCCATGCTTCCTCCACATCTTCGATGAATCTTGTTTCTGCAGCAAACTCAATGCCAGCCACCTTACCTAACTTCGCTAGTTCAAGCATATCTTTAATTTGCTTAGTAACGGACGTTGTTTCTGATGATACTGGTTTTACATTAATGTTGCCACTAGGCGTTGATGCCGGCTTTGATGATGTAGTCGGAGTTGCATTTGGTGCAGTTGAAGGTTCAACTGCTGGACTAGGCGTGGTGCTAGCTATTGGAGCAGCTGCGCTCGCTGCTGGTTTTTCAGTTGATGTACATGCTGAGAATATAAGCATACTCGCAATTAACATTGGATAAACCGCTGCTTTTCTACTATAACTTTTCATAATATGCCTTCTCCCTAAATGTTTGAGTACTTACAATATTCAAACGATTAAAAGATAAGTAATGTTGCAAAATCATATGCATGGATAATCTTAACAATAGCGCAACTCACAACAGTTGTCACAATTTAATGTTTTCCCAGCAGTCATATACAAAAAGCAGTTTTATATCGGTAATCAGTATATAATCTTGATCTCATTCGGCAATCGGAATAAATTCTTGTCACTCGACAGCTGCTAGCTGCTGCTACTGCGGTTCAGCTTTTCTGCATCAATTTATCGGTGTGGTGTCCAACTTTTCCTAGTTTTCTCACCAATTAGGGCTCCGGATCCGATGGATCGTCCAGCCGTGGCTTTCCAAAAACCGTTATTCAGGCAATTAGCGTTGTCAGAACGTAAGAACCAATTCACACAGTAAATGACAAAAAGCCCCCTAGGAGGCTTTTTTGATATTACATTGCCCTTTCAGCAACAGCAACTTGAGTATTTATTACTTCTAATCGTTGCTTTAATTGCACGGCATGTGCATAGTACCCATCTGTATTAGTTACAAAAGAAAGGTATTGCTCTAAATCCTTCATAGCTAATGAATAGTCACCTTTAAACTCATTTATCAGAGCAAGACACAAAAATAAGTGATATTTATCCGGCTCTAATTTAATAACATAATCAATAGACTCTTCAACTTCAATTGAAAGAGCTTCTTTTTGTTCTAGTTTAAAAGCCCTTTTATAGTGTTGCAGAGACATCGCTAAATTTCCTACATATATGTCAATGACCGTCCATGACAAAAAGTTCGGCAATGTAACCAATGTTAGGCTAATACGTTTGAACCATTTCCCCGATATTTCGGAGAACATAACTGCTATCGCCACCGATGCAATTGTTCCGCAAAGGATAAACAGTGAATTTAGAAACAGCGTATTAAAGATAACCTTTAACGTATCATTGGATTCGATGAAAAATTGGAAATTACGCAACCCTACAAATTCACTTCCAGTAATCCCTTTAATCGGATTGAAGTTTTGGAAAGCAATCATGATCCCGCCCATTGGCAAATAGGAAAATACAAAAATAACTAACATTCCGGGTAAAGCCATTAGATCGACATTGAATTCCATGAATGCGTTATTCTTTTTTTGGACGAAACGCGCATGATAATATGATCACCTATGTTGTTCCTTTAAGTTCTCGCAATCTCCCGCTGCGTCCGCTCTTCCCCGCCAAGCTCCAGCCCAAACCGGCCAACGACGACTTCCTTCTCGCGATCGTCTAAGATTTCCAGATTGCGGTAGATTTTGCTCTTCTCTATCTTGAGCTGAACCTTATCCACGACATCGTCCGCTTCCGTCCCGAGGATGTCGATCAACGTGATTTCGTTCCCCTCTTTGTCCGTTCCGATGGGATCATGCAACGACACATCCTTGCGCGTTTTCTTCAGTGATCGCAGATGCATCAGTATCTCGTTCTCGATACAGCGAGCGGCGAAAGTCGCGAGCTTGGTCCCTTTGTTCGGCGAAAACGACTCAATGGCTTTGATCAATCCGATCGTCCCGATCGAGATCAAATCCTCGAGATCTTCCCCTGTATTGTCGAATTTTTTGAGGTTGTGGACACGAAGCAACGTAGATAGGAAACATTTGCTGCATAGTAAGATATTGAGATGGATCTTCTTTATCTGTAATTTCCTATACAAAAAAGAAGCTGCAAAAAACATGCAAGCTTCTTTTTCATACATTTCAATAAGTGAAGTATAAATCGTAGTCCACCTCAGTGAGCGGCACGATATGCGTGATCATTTCTTCCGTGTTGATCAGCCCGTCAAGCACAAGCCGGAGCCCTTCATCAAAATAACGTCGGTTCTCGATATCGCGTTTCTGCTCCTTCGAGAGAATGTCCATCCGTTTCTTATGGACTTTGAAAAAATCGACAGGTTTATGGCACGTGCCGATGCAGCCGTACATGACAATTTTCCCATTTTGAGCAGCCGCGTCAATGGCATCTACCATGCCTTCACCTTCCAAGAGACAAGGAATGACGACATCAAAACCGTCAGGAAAATCATGCTTGAGGGTTTCCATGGAATTCGCATGCTCGTGAGGAATTTTATACGTATGCGTCGAACCGTATTTTCGAGCAAGGGCCAGTTTCTCGTCGAATAATTCTCTCACCACGAGGTTGCGTGGACTATATAGTACCACTTTTCTCATAATTAGCCCGCTCACACCTTGCCCCGTAATCAGCACATTCTTGTGCGAGAGATTTCAGCCAGCTCGGGTCACGGGATACAATGGCCTGTAAAGTTACTTTATCTCTCAAATCTTCAATCGCCGGCAGATGTGAGCTGGATACCCGACCCAAACCAACAGCACCTAAGCGTATTTTATCCGCCATTCCTATCCCGCCTTCTTCTATACTCTATTCTGCTTGAAAGAGCGATTTCGTATAACGGATATCCTCACGAATAAGTCGATCTACTTCAGCTTCCGCTGTGTACTCTACCGTCAAACTGATAACTCCTTCGTACTTTCGCTTCTTCAGATAATCGGCAACACGCTCCCAAGAAGCCATCCCCTGACGTCCGGAAGTAAAGTGACGCTCCCACTGCGCGTGTTGTGCTTCCGGTCCATTGATGCGGCTATAAAAAACATTTTTGAGATTGACCATATGAAGATACGACCAGACAATATCCAGTCCAAATTCAGGCTGCTGTCCAGCCAACGCATCATGCGAGCAATCCCAGACGGCTCCCACATAATCCGGATTTAAACCTTGCAATAAGTGCATCAGACCCGAAGAATCCGGAACAAAATCACCGTAATGCTGCTGAACGCCAACTTTAACCCCATATTTCTCACAGAGCAGGGACACGTCTTCTAGGTTCTTACGAAGATTGGCTACAGATTGGAGATAGCCCTTTTCATGTGAAATCGCTGGCATAATTCGAATGCTAGGAATCCCTGCCTCTGCGCAGGCCGAAAAAATTCGCTCATCCGTTTGACTTGCCACATAAAAATACGCAAACCATGATCGGCGAAATAGGTGGCTAACTTCGGCAAACCTTTCTCCGCATCAGCGGGCTCCAATTGGAAGCCTTCCCGCAAGGGAAACTCTACTCCGTCAAACCCGCTCTCTTTCACGAACTTCACTAAATTTTGCAAGGGAGATCCGGATATCCGATATCAAAGCAAATCGCTATGCCGACTTTGCCGAAATCCGTCTCAAACACAGGGATTTCAGTGCCCAGTGTGATTTCATCGCGCTTCATTTCTCCATCGGTAGGATAGGGCGGCTCTTCCGTTGCTTTACATCAAAATGCACCAAAAATCTATGGGGTGAAAACCTCACCGGTAATGCCCATCAAAGCAATAATGGCTTTGGACTGCCCGATCATATCGATCGTTGTAATCGTTTTCTCCGGGAATGGATTCGTAAATAACGTGTTGAACACTGCCCGTTCTCCCCCACTCGTCATGGTGTATTTCTTAGCAATGACGACTGCTGGATTAATTGAAGGTACATACCAATCATCAATATTTTGTTGGAACACAATGGGTTGAGCAATTTGTGTGCCGTCTGAATAATGAATGATATAGTTACCAATCGTTGTACCGCCTGGTGCGATCGGATACATCAAGGTGTGAAGAAATCCGATTTTGCTAAGCTTTTGATTAACAGGTATACCCGTCATACTCACTGGCAAGCCCGGCCTGATTGTCGATCCGCCTGCAATCATCATAACGGTCGGTTCCGTGATGCTGTTGGGCAATTGATAAGGTATACCGCCTATCACTTGCTCCCCCGTTTGAAAATTTGAGTTGGCAATGTTCTCTGGACCAAAGTCAGCCCAGCCCCCTGCCCATCTCCTGCTGGCGTGTCGTCACGATACGATTGATTTGCCATAGCCGACAAGGAAATAAACGATTTTTTGGACGGATCCAACTGCATCGTCACCTGCTGTGGAACATCATCGAGATTGACGAAGTCGAGCGATTCGACGACAAAGGTTCCGCTGCTGTTCGCCTTCATACCAATACCTACAGTAACCCCGCTCGTTGGCAGAGGATCTATGGTAATATCTTTGGTAATCGTCACGTAGTCCGGCCCCAAATCCGTCATTTGCTTCTCGGAATAGGCCGCACCTTGATACCATAAGTAGACATTAGGATTTCCAGTAATCTTTTTAATTTTCGCGGATAATCTGTAAACGCCGGTCTTTTTAGGCATTATGCCTGTCTGTCTAATCGTAACCCGCTCTTGACCTGTCGCGCTCATTTGAACCGCATAGTTTCCTTCCTGCTGCCCTTGAACGGTACAAATGCTGCCCCCTTTGGAAGCAGTAAATAAATACTCCCAATCTTGTGGAAGTGCCGTACACAAGTTCATGTTAGAATCCCCGGTCAAACTAATAAAATCAGCGTTCCTCAACAAAGGTCTCGACTCTAAAGCTACTGCACTTAACACCTGAATCGGCCCTGAACTTACGATATAGGCAATATTCGGAGTCTGAATCACTTTATAGCCGTTAGCATTTGTTGTCACTTGAAGCGGTTGATCATAGAGGTCGGTAGCAGACTCAATATTCCCGCTAAATGTATATTCGTAAGCACCATCCGTTGTGTTGTTCGTTCCAATTATTGAGAGCGTCTTCCCGTTGGTCAATCCAAAGGAATGTCTGACTCTAAATGTATTCGTTGAGATTCCCGGCCACGTTAACAACCCCTTAATGGAACTCACTTTACGAATTTTATTATTAAATACGCCTTGCACGTAATAATCTAGTTCCGGTGAGAGGGTATTTCGGTCAAAGAAGACTTCAAACGTGCCCATATTGATAAATTTGCTGTAGCCCATCTTCAAGTAGTCGACGAGCCATTCCACGGTACTGTATAACCGGGTATCTGTATCTGGCGTTGTAAAAAACATCTGCTCGCTCATCCAATACGCGGTTCCGGGACGAGCCTGCTTTAATTTATTCACCCATGGTGTCGATTTCGAGTTCGATTTGGCGCCATCATAGCCATGAACATTATAAATATCAAAATAATTTATACCGTTTTGATACTGATCTGGGTGATCAAAAAAAGCTGTCGGCAGACTGACATTATTGGCTTCATCCGAAAAACCACTACTTAAAATCTGTGCATTGGGGTCTGCCCGCTTCGCCTCCCGATAAGCAATTTTAAGCAATTCTAAGTATTGAGCATTCGTTCCTGTGAATGTAGCCGCATTACCGGATCCTGGTTCTGCATTGAAATTCGCTTCATTGTAAATTTCCCAGTATTTCACTTCCCCCTTATAACGACTGACCGTTTGATAGATGTAATTAGCCCACTCGCCTTCAAAGTCCTTAGGCACCCATCGCTCAGGGCGCTGAGCCAAATTACTTGTTTGCATGATTGCATCCGTCGGTCTGGTCGTCGCCCAACGGGATGGATACCCTAATACGCCTAAAACCTCAAGACCTGCCGCTTTGCTTTTGGACACATATTGATCCGTTTTCTCCCAGTTGAAAGCCCCCTTTGTAGGCTCAACAACATTCCAAAGAAATACTTTGGCATCCGCCCACGTACGCGTTATTCGGGCATTCACATCCGTCCAAATTTTCGGATCCCAGTCATATTTGGAATGGAAGCCATAGAAGTCTGCATATAGCCCGTCCGTGACAGAGGTATTATTAGCTGGTAGCACGGCAATTGCACTCTCGTAGCTTAAGGTACTACTGCCCGACGATACCGTCGTGTTCAACTTGTAATACCCCTGCCCATTTAATTCAGGCAAAGCCAATTCGTGAATTGCGTATTGTCCATCGTTTTCTACTTGAACATTGAAGCTTTTACTCATGACTGTGTTATCATAAGGATCTTGTGGCGACTCGATAAGAACTTCAAAGCGCTCCGAGCTTCAACGCCTTGGCTGAAACGTTTACCTAGTGAGTATGCGAGAGATCATGTGTTCTTCACAACCCAGCCCATCGAAGAACCAGACAACCCTAAGCACTTGGAAGCTATGTTCGAGATGTTCGATGCGGAAAACATGTTGTTGTTCTCAAGCGACTACCCACACTGGGACTTTGACGATCCTACAAAAATTCTGTCGCGACTTCCACTAGAGAAGAAGCGCAAAATATTTAGTGAAAATGCGAGGAAACTGTTCGAGCTGCCATAAGCAAGCAGAAAAATCCTGCCCGAGTACATTTCGAGAACGTCCAAAGTAGTTTGGTCGCTATGTAGATCTAGTATAAAACAGATCACTAAGGCACCAGTGCCAACAAGTCCTTTTCGCTAAGTACATCCCCATACACGGCCAAACCTCCAAGCGAACCAGAGAAGAAATTCCCCATCTCGCCTGCCCGGTGGACCGCGCCAACAGTGAAATCGGACCCGTTCTCTCCACCATCGTAGATCCCGTGGAAGTAGGGGAACGGGTTGAACGCAAGCCTGGCGTCAAGCGTTCCATCGAGATACACCCTTGAGAAACAGCCGTCATAGGTAAATGCCACTAAGACCCACTCGTTAGTCCGCACCGGCGTAGCTCCGATCGCCGAGGTCATGCAATAAGGATGACCCGGTGTGGGGCCACCGCTGCAGGAAACGTGGCCACAAACTTGCTCTGCACTGTCCCAAATCCTTAGATTCAGGAATAAACAATATTGCCTCAACCATTCTGTTTCATTCCACATTCCGGCAATTGCTTGGCAATGGCCTGATTCACAAGGCTTTCGTTTAATCCATGCTAAGATCGTCATCTTCACACCATAACCGTGAAAGTTCAGTGCTGGACATTCCCTGCGCGGGATCCGCAGCCATTGTCCAAGCTCAATCGAAAGCGATTTCGGGCCAAACACGCCATCTGTATGACGAACTATGCCTTCCGTCATCTCCTCAAGTCTGTACGTATATAGCCCTAGAGCTGCGAGATCATCTTCCCCTTGAAAGTCCCAAAACGAAATCAAAGCTGGATGTTCAATGACAAGCTTACTATCCAAAAACATAGACAATCCCCCTTTGCTTCTCAGTTTACAGGCAGGGCCGCTGTCATCCAATGTAAATTCAACGTTTTTTTGAATCATTCTAAGGCGGGTATCCCAACAATAATGATTTCATCTACAACAGCCTTCACTAAGACCTATGTAAAAATAAATCTGCAGATAAAATTCAAGCTAGAGTTTGAATATATAAATATTAGAGGATATCATGCCGTGAATTCGGTTACTTTGCATAACATTCGTTACATCAGTTCAGTCAATTCAACTTTCGTTAAGGCTTGATTAAAAACAGCAAGCCCGCCATCCCGAAAAGGATGCGGCGACATAAGGCGCGGAAAAATTTACTTCATTCCATATTTCCCAATATTTTACCTCTCCTTTATATCGGCTTACCGTCTGATAAATATAGTTCCCCCATTCATCCAAGCTCTTGGGTTTCCACCTTTCCGGGCGATTGGTAAGAACGTTGCTGGGTGTCTGTACTGTTGATTCTTCTGCTGCCCATCGTGACGGATATCCCAATACACCGAGAATTTCCATGCCAGATGCTCTGGTTTCGGCAACAAAACTATCGGTCTTTTCCCATGTGAAAATCCCTTGAGTCGGCTCAACCTGGTTCCAGAGGAACATAGGCGTTTCCCAAGATCGCGCAACATTCACATTCAACCTCTTCCAAATGGAAGATTCATAATTATAGTTGGGATGTTGGCCATAATAGTTTGCAAGACTTCCATCGGGAACATTAACGTTATTGGCCGGCAATACAGAAATTGCGCTGTCGTACGAAGCAATCTTTGATCCACCTAACATAATCGAGGTGTTTATCGTATAAAGTCCTGCCGTATTCAATTCGGGTAAAGCAATTTTGTGTACCCTGTACTCGCCGTCATTTGAAATGGAAATAGGTGTATCCATTGTCACTTTTGCATTTCCATAAACATCATAAACTGCCATTTGAACGGTATAATCTTTCGGAGCTGCTGCATAATTAATTGACAGGAGAGGATAATACACACTTTCTCCCACTGAAAAGCTTTGATTCTCTGCCCTGAAAACAGGCGTTAACGAAGAATAATTTTTCGTAGTATGCCAGGACGTAACATATTTTGTTGTATGGATCATGTCGTTTGAAATTAATGATGTTGTGCCTGCATCAAGATTAAAGCTTTGTCCCGGATTTGTTGACAGCTGAGCTGGAGTTAACTGAATTGCGGATATTTTCAATTTGGAAATATGGTATGGATCGGATTTCTCCACGCTGAAATTATATGGTAAAATTCGCTCCTGAATTGGACTATCCATCGCTATAGGCGTACCAATCGCAGTGCCATTCTGATAGATATGAATGAAGCCGCCTGCTTTCCACGTAAATGCCAGATTAAACGCTGTTCCCGGTGTATATGTAAAATCGGGTACGTTCATGGAATACAACTTCGTGCCCGTTCGAATCAGGAATGAGAGTCCAGTATCCGGTGCAGGAGGAATATAGGCGCCAATCATCGTATTGCCGACATTGGGCTGTACCGGGACAACGGTAAACAAAAAGTCCCAATTGTTTCCAAATTCACTCATTGGTTTATCTATTCTTGTATTTAGTTCAATTGTTCCTTCATCCGGCCTTATAATACCCGGCACAAAGTAACGGTAAAACGTGTTCGATGGTGTGAAATAACCGTCTGCCGGTATCGTTTCTACCGTTTCGGCTGTGTTCGGTCCAACTGCGTTAACCTCCTCAGAAAACGGAATAAACGAAACTAACATCGCAATGATGAATAAGCATGTCATCATCTTGTTTCTCAATCTGTACATAACTCATACCAACCTTCCTTTTTGAAATTTAAGTGATTGTATATCGTCGAGACTCTGAAACACATAATGAACTTAATCCAGTGAGCTTCTTAGATTACCTTCAATCGGTGCTTATAGATCGCCACAAGCCCCTTCTCCGCATGCAGCGCCTTACCGTATTTTTGTGGATATCCTCTCCTTCTCGATTCAGAATGGCAGCAATCGTCACATGACTTTATCTCTTTATCACCTTGATAATACATTGAAACAGAATAGCTCAACAGTACATTGAGATAACTTCCTATGCTATTTTTATGACTTAAAATTTCTCACCTAGGCCTTGGTGAAGTAGAACAGAGACAAAAAAAAAACTCCAAGCGGAGTTCTTTGTGGTAGTGGTGCAAAGCTCTAATTCATGATAACGTAATTGATAATGAAGTCATGGGATGGAGTAACTTACTTTGGAAACCAAATTGGATTTTTTAAATGGAAGCAATATGAATCAGCAATCATTTTACTAACCGTGAGATGGTATTTAAAATATAGTTTAAGCTATCGAGACATCGTAGAAATGATGAGCGAGCGGGGTTTAAAGTTAATGATTTCATGTTATCTGAAAATCGAGATATGCCGGCAGCTAAGCGTTTCTTTACAAAGGCTTGGTCTTCTCCACATAATCAATTACCTCATGTGATCACTTTGGATAAAAACCCGGCATATCCACCAGCCATACAAGAAATAATAAATGAAAAAGCCTTACCAAAAGAAACCTTGATTAGACAGACAAAGTATCTAAACAACATTGTGGAGCAAGATCATCGGTTCATAAAAAAATCACAAAACCGATGCTTGGTTTCAAATCATTTCTAACTGCTGAACAGACGTTAAAGGGAATTGGGTAATTGCTATCTCTTTTAATTCTTGCACCATAACGTAAGTTAATGCATTTGACTGGGATCGTTGAATGATGCGCATGTTGATTTAAAGATAACTTGGAATAGGAGTCCCTGATTGCCGCTGCTTTATTTACCCACGATCAATGCGTACACAATACCGGGTCCATGAACCCCAATGGTCAGGTCATTCTCGATATCAGCCGAACGACTTGGTCCAGAGATGAAATGAATACCCGCAGGCAGGTTCTCACTTCCTGTACGATCGAAATTAACTAATGTTTCGCCTAAACGTGTTTTCAGACTTTCTACCGGAATAATAGCCATCAATACTGTCGGGAGCAAACTAACAGATCTTCCTTTGTCCCGAGATGACAGGACCGTCATGGAGCCTGTATACGCTGTAGCGTAATCCGCCATCACAATACCAAAATCCGCTTCAGCGGCGCGGGCTTTCCAGTGATTCTCCGGATCACGGTTCCAAACCGATACGCTAGTGTCTTTTAGCGCTCCTTCCAAATCAAGAGCATCAAGCTCCGATTGGTTTTGCCGGATGATATATTTAGCGCTCATTTCCTGTGCTTTATTCACTATGAATTGTTTAACATCTTCCATGGAAGTTAAACGAGCCACATATCCGCCAGCAGTTTGGAAATTTTCCGTAAATCTCTCAATTCTCTCTTCTAGAGGCCACTCGAATGCTTGCCAGAAATCAGGCGCCCCTCGGTAAGGCTGAGCCGGTTTCTCAGTCACCCGTGCTCTTCCAAGCTTGCTAGCGATGCCATTCATAAATGCTTCCTGTTTCACGCGTGACTCCGCTTCAAGCTGCGCTAACCATTCCTGATCCGTATCAGCCATGTTCATGCCCTCCTCCGGTTTTTCTTTCCTTGACAATGGCTTCCATTCGTTGGCGCACTTCCGGATCCAGCTCCTTCAGCCCTTGGCGCAGTTCCGCCTCCAATGTCCCCCACCCCTCACGGAACGATTTTTTAGGCAAACTAGGCGTTACCCGATACGAATTCCAGCCTTTGAGCGGACCCAGCTTCGTACGGATCTCTCCGTTGCGGACGACAAGTTTTTGACCGATCTTCCCGAGCTTCAGCACACCTTTGAAACGGCCCGAATTGCCCATAACCGCCGAAAAGCCTTTCATGCCAATCGCTTCAAGCTTGTTGCCATGACCGCTCTCCACCTTACGGCGCCGTAAAGAAACAAGCATATCGTGCAGAGGGATTTTGACGGGGCACGCTTCGTAGCAAGCCCCGCATAAGCTGGAGGCATTCGCAATATCGTCCCACTCGGCCACGTTTTTCTTTAACGCAGGAGTCAATACTGCGCCGATCGGGCCGCTGTACGTGCCCCCGTATGCATGCCCCCCGATATGACGGTACACCGGACAAGCGTTCAAGCAAGCGCCGCAGCGGATACAATTCAGCAGTTCTTGAAATTCGGGATCTCCCAGCTGCAAAGAACGCCCGTTATCGACGATAATAATGTGCATTTCCTCAGGACCATCGGCATCATGTTCTCTTCGCGGACCCGTAATCCCTGACATGTACACCGTCAGCTTCTGACCTGTCGCCGAACGCGGCAGAAGCGTTGCCATGACTTCCAAATCGGTCCAGGAAGGAATAATGCGCTCCATACCCATAAGCGTAATTTGCGTCTTAGGAACCGTAGTTACCATCCGGGCGTTACCTTCATTCTCGAACAGCACCATGGATCCGGTCTCGGCAATCGCGAAGTTGCAGCCTGTCATCCCGATATCAGCTTCAAGGAACTTCTCCCTCAGCTTCTTACGAACAAAACCTGCTAGAATCGAAGTATCCGGCGGCAGCGTCTCTCCGGCTTCTCTGGAGAGCAAATCCGCAATTTGATATCTATTCTTATGAATGGCCGGAATAATAATATGGGAAGGCGTTTCTCCCGCGAGTTGAATGATATACTCACCTAGATCCGACTCAATAGCTTCTATCCCGATAGATTCAAGCGCGTGATTTAGATGAAGCTCTTCGGTTACCATTGACTTTGATTTTACAACCGACTTTGCAGATTTACGTTCCGCAATAGCCAGAGCAATTTTCACCGCATCAGCCGATGCATCAGCGAAATGGACATGAACACCATTAGCACGAGCGTTATCCGCAAACAAATTCAAATAATAATCCAGATGAGCAATCGTATGCAGCCGGATTTGTCGACCTCTCTCTCTCCACTTATCCCAATTGCCGTGTTCTTCAGCAGCTTTCTTCTTACCTCCGCGCAGCCGCTCAGTCGTGAAGCGCACTGCATTGCGCAAAAACTCATCGTTAAGCGCCAGATCAGCACGTTCTTTAACGCTTGAAGCAGCAGAATTAGTAGTACTCAAGCCCGATTCACTCCTTCATGCAGCAGCTCTGCCAAGTGCATCACCTTGACGGGTTCGTTTCGAAAGCGCAGGTTGCCAGCGATATTCATTAAGCATGCCATATCGAGACCGACGAGAACTTCAGCTTCCGTTTCTTTCACATGATTCACTTTCTCTGAGACCATAGCTCCTGAGATGTCTGCCATCTTTACAGCAAAAGTCCCGCCGAACCCGCAGCAATCTTCAGCAAAAGGAAGCGGAACAAATTGTAAACCTTGGACGTTTTTCAGTAATTCCAACGGCTCATCTTTGACACCAAGAAGCCTGCTTCCGTGGCATGATGGATGATAGGTGACTTTATGAGGAAACACCGCCCCCAGATCAGTAACCCCCAACACCTGCACAAGGAACTGAGTAAACTCGTAAGTTTTTCTCTGAAGCTTTACCGCTTTCTCCAAGATAACAGGATCATCTTGAAAGAGATTCGAATAGTGATGAATCATGTAGGTGCATGAACCCGAAGGAGAGATAACAAAATCGCTATCTTCAAACGCTTTGAGAATTGTTTTGGCCGTTATCCGTGCTTCATCCCAATATCCGCTGTTATAAGCTGGTTGACCGCAGCAAGTTTGAACGTTTGGAAATTCCAACTGAACCCCATATTTGGCTAAAAGCCGCACCATCGCTTCTCCTACTCGGGGATAAATCGCATCGCTAAGACAAGTAATAAATAATGATACTTTCATGGTGCACCTCTCATCTTTATGAATTATATATTTATCAGATTGTCAGATATGTAAAGCAAAAGAACCTCAACGACCGAGGTTCTTACTATTTATTCTACATGCACCGCGATCTCCTTAACCCAAGGATAAGCATCATTTCTCAGCATCCATCGTATTTGTTGATGACCCCAATTTTTTAATCTAAATATGACTGCTTCTCCTTCGGATAGCCGAACACAACGCCTGCAGGCGTTCCTGTTAGGATAATATCACCTGGAAGTAAGGTCATGTGTTGCGAGATGTAGCTGACAATCTCGTTGCAATGAAAAATCATATCGGATGTATGGGAATGCTGTCTAACCTCGCCGTTGACGATACAGCGAATGTCCAGATTGTTCGGATCTCCTACTTCATCTGCAATAACAAGGAATGGTCCTAACGGGCTGAAGCTATCGCATGATTTACCAAGCAGCCAATGATGCGTTCTCATTTGCAAATTGATCCGTCGATATGGTTGGCACCCACTAAGCAAATCGATTCTCTTCGGGATCTTCCGTATCAAAGCCAAAGGCATCAAGCGCCGGCCATAGCTCAGGGGCAATCGGGTAATTCGCGAGCTCCAACGTCTGGGCTACCCGTTCCGGTTTACTCATGCCGACGACCGTACTAGCGATCCGCGGGTCGCGAAGCGAAAATTGAAGTGCTGCAGCGGCAAGTGGCACATCGTATTCCTGGCAAACTTTGGCGAACATACGCGCTCGTTCCATTACAATTGGCGAAGCATCGCTATAGGCATACCGACCGTATGCTTCCGGACCTTTAGCTAATATGCCGCTACCATAAGGAGCGGCGTTAATGACGGCGACGCCCATGCTATTAGCGACATCAAGCAATGGTTCGGCAGCTCGATTGAGCAGCGTATATCGATTGTGGGTTTCTACAGCGCTGAACGCTCCCGTTTCGACATAACGAATGAGCATATCGATCGGTCCGCCGGATATACCGATGTGATCGATGACTCCCTGCTCTTGAAACTTTTGCAGTACTTCTAACGGTCCGCCGGATCCCATCACATTTTCGAATGTGGTATGTTCAGGATCGTGGATGTAAACGTATTGCAGACGATCAAGTCCTAATCGTTCGAGACTTCCTTCGATAGAACGTTTGATCTGTTCGCCGCTGAAGTCGCCGGTCTTGAAGTCGCGGTCGGCTTTGGTAGCCAACACGTATCCAGCCGGAAGTCCACCATTCGCTCGAATAGCCTTGCCAATTCGCCTTTCGCTCTCACCTTCACCGTATGCTGCAGCCGTATCTATAAAGTTGATCGGGCTTTCGAAGGCGGTGCGCAACGTCACCAATGCCTGTTCTTCCGACGTGCTATATTGAAAGGTCTCTGGCATATCCCCGAGCGGAGCGGCTCCAATACATAGCGGTGATATGAGTAGGCCAGTACTGCCAAGCGGCCGTTGGGATAATAATGCGTTTGTCATGGAGTGTTCCTCGCTTTCTGATATTGTCTGCATTATAACGACACACCCAAAAAGCCCCGTGTCATTTGAAAATCGATATTTCCTTGCTGATAGAGACGCGGTACATAAGAATGTTCCAAAATTTCTTTGCTTCGCTCGAGAATAAGATTCACCCATATGCTCGGGTTGCCCTCGAGTACCAAATCGACATCTTGCTTATGGTTATGCAGCACGTCCTGATCCGACGTCACTTGCATCATTGGGACGAAAGGATGCGCCTGCATCGGACGATCACCGATCAGCGCGATTATTAATTCCACACCTGTAGCGGCGAGTCCTGTGATCGTTTCTACCCCATGCGTTGTTGGAGTCTCCATAATATGAAATCCATTTCGGCGGACATGTTCCCCATAGGCGATAGACGGCCCAACTTGAGAAGCGATAAATAGATGCTGACTGAACGCATCCTCGGCAAGCAATCCGCTGTTCTCGGGAACGACGACCAAGCCTCCGGCCCCGACAATCATCTTGGTTAGTAGTCCCAGCTGCTTGCCGGCATCTTTGTTAATGGCACCAACGCTTACGATCCCGATGCGCAGCCCTTCCAAACCGACCGTCACCTTCTCCGCAGGATCGGCCGCAACCAATCGATCGGCGAACCAAGCCTCAACCTTCTCGCTTACCTTGGCAATTCCGCCGTCGAGCTGGATGCTGGCATAACCAAGTCGGCTCGCATCGACGCCCATCACATCCATCTGATGGCGCATGTAGTCGTTATGTGTTTTCTCGCAGCCATGCTCCAGCAGCAAACAATGCTCCACCATCGGATGCGTAATATAGCCGATCATTGTGCGGGCAAACAGCGATTCGGCTGCCCCCCCCGAGGTGCCGCAGCCTTCCGTGTGCGCCAATGTGACAAAACGCGAGAGCTCAGGCTGCCCTGCTCCTTGCTCGTTCAGGCGCCTTGTGATCATGCCCGCTACCTGTCCGGCACAAAGACTGGTCGGCACGATCAAGCCGATATTGTCACTAGATTGCCGATTGCGATGTCGAGTAAAGGAAAATTGGATCGGGTTAACCATCGTTATAGCATCATCTTCAATTTCTATCGGATCTCCTGTCGGTACAGGAGTGTGAAGCAGCGTCTCCAGTTGACTCGCATCGTTCTGCTGCCAGTTGCGCCAAATTTGTACTTGGGCATGGCCCGCCTTCTCGCCGACGCTTCGCTGACCAGAGGCAATTTGGAGCGCCAACTCGAATACCTCTTGGCCCAGCTCATCCATCGACTTGCCTTCCAGATACTGCCCCGCGTTCACATCCATATCGTTCGAAAGCAATTGGAAGCGGCGAGTTGTCGTGACCACCTTGACCGTAGGCACATACGGAAAGTTGGTGATAGAACCATTTCCCGTTGTAAAGAAGATCATGTTGCAGCCGGCGGCTACCTGTCCGGCGATGCTCTCCAGGTCATTGCCAGGGCTGTCCATGAAATAGTAGCCGCCATCCTTCATGAGCTCCCCGTACTCAGTTGCATAATCGATCCGCGTTGTCGGATCTTTCTTCATAGCGGCGCCTATAGACTTGAGATAGATGTTGTACAAGCCGCGATACATGTTGCCACCTGACGGGTTACCTTCCGCACTTGTGCCATGCCAGGAAGTGCGCTCCTTAAACCGGTTCACAAGTTCCAGAAATTTGCGCGCGGTTTCCACGTTACGTACTTTTGACAAGACATAGGGCTCCGCGCCAATCAACTCATCAGTTTCGGCTAGACTAGCCGCACCGCCGTAACGCACCAATTGTTCTGAAACCCAACCGAGCAGCGGATTCGCGGATACTCCGGAAAATGCGTCCGAACCGCCGCACTGCAAGCCGATTCGCAAGTGGCGGATGGATTCAGGCGTCCGTTGCATCGTGTTAACCGTTGACAGCCATTCCCGCACTATCGCTTCACCTTTAACCAGCTCCTCTTCAAAGCTGCCTGTAAGCGACACGAACTTATGCAGAACTTCATCGATCGGATAGTTATGCTCGCGTGCATAAGCCTCTACCATCTTGTTCGTGACCGATTCATTGCCATAATCGACAACCAATACCGCTCCGACGTTCGGGTTGACCATGAAACCTGAGAGCGTCCGCAGCAGCAAGTCCACATTATTCGGCTTCTCTGTGCCGCCCTCCGTATGAGCGACGGGAACGACCCCGTCTATATTCGAATCGTTCTTCCATTCGCTTTGCAGACGAGAGGCAAGCTCATTCACGTAGCTCCCCGTATGCGAGGTGGTGCCGAGCAGTACGATGTAGTTCCGGGTGCCAACCCCGCGATCTTCATGGCGGCGGTATCCCATGAATGTGCGCGTATCCGTAAAAGCTGGCGATGCCTGAGCCGGCTGGAAGTTCTCCTCGTCAAGGATATAAGGAGAAACTTGATCCGCGAAATTGGGCTCCGCCGGCACCGCGAATGTCAACTGGCGCACACTGAGAGCTTTCCGTACTGTTTCGTTGATCACATAGTGGCCGGGCTGAATCGGCTTAAGCGCCACGCCGAAAGGCAAGTGCCACGAAAGCAGATCTTCGCCAGGAGTGATCGCTTTCACCGCAAATCGATGGCCTTCCATAACCGTGTAATCCAAGGTGAGGATTTGACCTTCATACTGAATGACGGTACCAGAGTTCAATTGGTGAATCGCAACGGCGCAGTTATCCCCGGGCAAGGGAAGTCTCGCTACTTCTTCAAATTGGTAAACGACGTCCATCGATGACTGGCTCCTTTAATGAGATTTTCCGAACAATCCAAATACTGCGTTGGCAACACTAACACTACCTGCCATTCTATTACTAGCACGCAACCTAACGTGTGCTATTAGGACAAATCCCAGGATTCGATTCAAGCTATGATAGAATAAATTGAGTTTCTTCCAATGCTGGTGCTGCTTAATAATATTGTACCAAGAATATGGCATTTGTTAATTCTTTACCTTTGCAAAAACATACTCTATTTTGATATTCTATAAATAAGAAAAATAACGAAGTGAGATGATCTGGGGAGGTTCGGAACATGCAAAAACCGCTTATAAAGAACTTTATTAACGACCACCTCCTGCCATTTGACATTGTATTTAAGGACAAAAAGACACCAAATCGTGAACTACCAGAGCATCTTCATGATCGCTTTGAATTGGTTTATGTTTATAGCGGAAAAGGTACGTTTTTCTTAAACCAAATGCTCTATGAGATGAATGAAGGAGACCTCTTCATCATTCCTGGAAATACCATTCATCAGGCATTGCCAGATTCTGAATCTCCAATTACTGCCACTGCTGTCTTTTTTGATCCGCAACTGATCGGACATTATTCAGCAGTTGATTCGTTTACGAATATGCAAGTTTTTGAGCGAGCCCGAAAATATAAGAGCTATAAGCTTGTTGTCCCAGCAGCCATGCGCCCTCATCTCGAAGAAAAACTCAAACAAATGCATGAAGAATTGGAACGACACGAAGCTGGTTTTAGATACGCAGTTCAACTACATTTAAATAGCCTTCTGATCAGCATTAATCGTTTGATATTAAAAGAATCCCATCATCAACTGGCCGCGTCCGATGTCGGACCCCCCTGGTTACTAAACCTACTTCAACACTTAGATCAGTTTCACACTGAACAAATCGCTGGACTTTCGTATTTGGCTAAGCACACTTCAGTCTCAGCCGCTCATTTATCTAGGGTGTTTAAACAACTAACCGGGATGAACATCACCGACTATGTGAATGCCAAGCGAATTTCAACTGCAAAGGAGCTGCTTTTAACTACCGACTTAGGTATTGATACGATCGCCCACAATTGCGGTTATGAGAGCTTACCTTATTTTCATAAGTTATTTAAGAAGTTTACTGGCGTTACCCCAGGCCTATATCGAAGAAAAGTAATTAATGAAATTAGCTTTCAATTAGACAACATGACATAAAAATGTGAAAGTATCTCAAGAGCAAATTATTGTAATATTACTCACCGAAGCTAATTACGAAGAGCCTGCTTATAAGAACAGCAGGCTTTTCGCATCCAGAGGTAATTCTGAACATATTTTCTTATATCCGATAACTATACCCTCATAAAGCGTCTTCCAGTCCTCCTCGTCTCTTTCCTTTTACATCGTTGCTGCAAATGTCGCCAGCTTCGTCCCTTTGTTCGGCGAGAACGACTCGATGGCTTTGATCAATCCGATCGTCCCGATCGAGATCAAAGCCTCGAGATCTGGTTCACTGTGCAACCCAGCGGTCATGCGTGATGAGCACAATCGTCCTGCCCTGGTCATTCAGCCGCGTGAGCAAATCCAAAATCTCTTCGCCCGTCCGCGAATCCAGCGCCCCTGTCGGCTCATCCGCTAGGATCAGCGACGGATTCCCCGCTAACGCCCGGGCGATGGCGATGCGCTGCTGCTGCCCGCCGGACAGCTCCGACGGGCGGTGATGCATCTGGTCAAGCATTTCGACTGAGCACAAAGCCTGCAGCACTAGCGGCTCCCGCTCCTTTTTCCTTAATCCCCGGTACATGAGCGGGAGCTCCACATTTTCGTACGCATTCAACCTAGAGAGTAAATTAAAGCTCTGAAAAACAAATCCGCTCGTTGTGGATCTCAGAGAGCTGCGCATCCTTGAGCTGGTTGATCGGCTTCCCGTCGGAATAAGATCATCAGATTACCCCATAAACAAATAGCTCCTCGTTGAATCACCACCTCTTTATTTGTGATACGGCTTAGCGCGCTGTCTGTATTTGCAAGTTTAAAGGCAATCCTTTGCGGGATGGCCCTTTCTTTGTAGAACATACATTAGTAACTAACGTATCCTTTACTTAAAGTTAGTCTTTATTAAGTTATTAATAAAATGAAGTGAGAGCATCTACATCATTATAATTGATAAATCCCGTGTTCTATCCGCTGGATGCAAGATTCGGCAAACTTGTAGTAATCAAATTCATGGTGACTCTCCTCTTTAGTAAGTCCACTATAAAACATTCCCCACGCAACCTCTCGAACCATCGACACGAATTTCATGTCCTGAAAAATGTGGAATGTTTCCTCCTCGAAATATCCGAAGTATAGCTTTAACCACTCACGCTCATCTGTTTCACTGAACTGATTTGAAAACGGAATGAGCGTCAATTCGAAAAACACATCTCCGACTCCCGACAACTCCCAATCAATGATTTGCAACTGTTGACCTGTATAAATCATATTGCATAAAAAGGAATCATTGTGACAAAATTTGCCGTTATATTCTTTGTCATCGCTCCTCTTATGCGCGATTTTCTCTACTCGATGCAAAATTCTGTTTAATCCATCAGGATGCTTGACTTGAAACTGATCTGCGCCTTTCAAATATCCATAAATTAAATCGTAAGGCGTACATGTTCTACCTTGACCTTCCATACGATGTATTCGTTTGAAGCGATCCATAATCATTTCTTTGATATGATCGCCTTTCAAATCATCTTTCTCAAGCACTCGACCTTCAATAAATTCCGTGACTACAAATTGTTCTGGATGATTATCGGAAATCACTCTGGGAGCAAATCCTTCGCGGTTTGCCTTCTTCATCACTTCTACTTCAGAGCGGCGCGTCAGGTTCAAATACTCGTTTTGTCTGCTATTGATGCGAAGAACGTATGTACTCTGTTTGGTTTGTATCTTATAGGTCTGATTGCAAAGCCCACCTCTAAGATTTTCAAAATGTATGAATTCATGGTTTAGCTCCGGTACTTGGCAAATAATTTCTTCAGCTTTACTGTGCAACAGGATCCACCCCGCATCAAATATTCACTTAACACAAAAGATTATGCTGCCTGTGCAAGGTGCCAACCGGCGAAACCTGTAGCCGGATAACCCTCCTGCATTATTCGACCCTTCATTCAGATCATCCATGGGGTGCTATACTTTCGTCGCCAAAACAACCCTTTCCCTTCTGCCCCCTCCCTGAGCAACCAACGTCCAATGATTTCTTCCTTCTCGCCGCTGTGAATTGCCAACAATTTTTGTGAAATATGCAGGTAGCGCAGATTAATGTGTTTCTTGTAAAAGCTACTTTTTGAAAGATTTCATTTCCTCGATCACCGAATCTTCATATGCGTGCATTTTTCCGTTGATGATGTCTTGGACATTAACCGGTTCGCCAATTGTAGCTGACTCCAATGCCGCAAATACCACGCCTAAGGCTTCAAGCCCCCGTTCAGCGCTCGAGATCGGCTCCTTATGATCCGTAATCGCCTCCCATAATTCCACATAAGAATGAGCAAACGGATTTTGCACCGTATCGGGTGCAAAACGCTCTATGATTTCAGACATTGGGATGATACTTCCGTCTTCTAACGCCGCATGTTTGCCGGGACGGAAGCAACCTTTGCTGCCGTAAATCCATACCCCGCCTGTTCTTTCCCCATGTGCAGCAGTACTGCACATCCAGTGCCCCAATCCGCCGTTTTCAAAACGAAAAACCGTTACCGACGTATCTTCGCCACTAGGACGTATAATGGTTTCCCCGTCGCTCAACTCTTTCTCAAAAATTTCCTTATATGAAAACACTTCTTTAATAGGACCGTTCACTTCAGTAAAAAAATGAGTGCGATGGACACCATGATCATTAATCCATCCGGCTCCCGCTCTTCCTTTCATATGACGCCATGCCGTTCCCGCAAAATATTTACGCCCAAGTGTAACGGTCGCGTAGTCCATAATCATGAAGATGGAGCCGATGATACCCTTTCTCACCGCTCTTGCCATTGCAACATTGTCAGCTCCCAATACGCTTGGTTCAGATAAAGTCATAACTTTGCCGTACTTTTTCGCATCCGAAAGCATCTTCCGTCCAAAGGAAGGAGAAATTGCCAATGGCTTTTGCATTTGCACATGTACTCCCGCAGCAAAACAATCTTCCGCAACGGTATGATGCAAATCATGATCCAGCAGGACGGATACTGCATCTAATCGGCCTTCCTCCAGCATCCTGCGATAATCTGTATATACTTCGGGCCGCTTTCCGAGCCGACTTTCCACTTCAGCTGCAAACACCTCAGCCCGATCCTGCCTAAGATCGCAAACAGCGGTTAAATCAAACGTTTCCTTGCCTTCATTTTTTAATTGTTGCAAACCTTCCAAGTGTGCAGTTGAAATAACTCCGCAACCGATGAATCCAAGTTTCATTAACGTAACCTCCGAATAGTAATTGTTTTTAATTAACTCTGTATATCTAAAGGAAAAATACCTCCACTATGACGAATAGCTAGAGGTACTTTTCGGTATTTTCTTGATATCGCAATTCTAAATATCCAAGGCTTGCTTAGCCAAGGCCAGGGCACCGCAAAGGCCAGCGTTGCCGCCTAGAGCGGGTTGTACAATGTAACTATCGTTGTCCTCTGAAAAAGCCGGATGCTGTACATAGCCGTTCAACAGTTTACGAACTTGTTCGCGTATAAGCGGGAATAAGCGGGACTGGTTCATAACACCGCCGCCGAGGATGATTTTCTCCGGAGAAAGTGTGAGAATGTAATTGACCAGCGCCTGGGCAATATAGTAACTTTCCATTTCCCAAGCAGAATGCGTATATCCAAGTTCAAACGCCTTCGTGCCCCACCGGTCCTCCAGCGCCGGTCCCGCCGCCAGTCCCTCCAAACAATCTTTATGAAAGGGACAGTGTCCTTCATAGCTGTCATCCGGATGCCGCCGTACAAGAATGTGCCCCATTTCCGGATGGGACAAACCATGAACGAGCTTGCCTTCAACAATTGCACCCGCACCGATCCCGGTTCCGACCGTCATGTACAAGCAGCTGTTCATTCCTGCTGCAGCCCCCCATGTTGCTTCCCCCAAGGCAGCTGCATTCACATCGGTATCAAAACCAATAGGGATGTCAAGGTACCGCTTCAAATGCTCCACGATCCGATAACCGCTCCAGTGCGGCTTTGGAGTTCTTGTTACAGAACCAAAAGCCGGGCTCTGCGGGTTCACATCGATAGGTCCGAAGGTTCCGATTCCAATCGCTTGTATCTCTTTTGATGCAAAGAAATCCATCGCATTACCGAGCGTAGCTTCTGGTGTCGTTGTTGGGATAGAGATCCGGTCAAGGATTTCACCATCTGCCGTACCAATCCCGCATACGAACTTTGTCCCGCCGCCTTCGATAGCACCTAATAACAATTCGATTCCCTCACAATCATCGTCACTTTGTTATACTGTAACTGCCGAATATATCGAATTCAATGAATGAAGTGCTAGAGAAATGACCTTGGCCTTTCCATCAAGCACATACAGTTCCAAACCTGTACTGGACGGATCCGGAAAAATTTGATCGGTAATCACCGTCTCCCCGTCATTCGCAAATACTTCAACGGAGGAATTATCGACAAAAAGATGCAGCTTGAGCCGTCCGTTTTGAAGCTCCATTTGTACATCATGCTTACAAGCAAAAGCATCATGAAATCCGCATTCACCGGAGTTACATCGATCAACAAACAATGTCTGCGTAGCGGTATTGTAGCCGACTACCGTTTCTTCCCGCTCCGATTTCCTTAGCTTAAAACCGACTTCCGATGCTTCACCCAAATCGATTTCACATTCGAGCTCATAGATGTCGCTTTGCGCGTCCGAAAGTATATTTTGACCGGGGTTAACTGTAACCTCTTCCCAAATCCGCTCTTCTAACCGAAGCTTCTGCAAATCCGTCACAGGCTTTTGAACCAAGCGGATTCCAGATGGCACCTGCCTCAGGGATAACACCCGAGGCAGCGTCATCGCACTTCTCCAATTGGTTGTCGGGGTGAGATTTGCATATTTCCAATTGCTCATCCAGCCGATAAACAGTTTTCCTTTATCCGATCTATGAACATCCGACCATGTTACACCGGCATAGTTATCTCTCCCATGATCTAACCATAATACGGTTTCAGGAGAAGCATCGTTCGTAAATGTACTTCCGTCAAAGTTCCCAACAAAATATTGTGTCCTTGAGCCTTCAGCCATCTGTGAATGATCTCCGATGCTGACGATCAGCATCCATTTCGTTTCTTCAGCATGACCTTCTATCGGTAGCTCTATTAAGTCCGGGCATTCCCATACTCCGTCATGTGAGCCCTCTGCGGCACCGAACTCACTTGCAAATGACCATTCCTTTAGATTGGAAGACGTGTAGAAATGAACACGGTCTTCCACTGCAAGCACCATGATCCACTGCTGCTTTGAAGCATGCCAGAATACTTTAGGATCCCGGAAATCCGTTATTTGCTCGTTGCACAACACAGGATTCCCCTCATACATCACCCACGTTCTGCCCTTATCCAAACTATAAGCAAGGCTTTGCCTCTGTCTCGGTCGTTCGGAATCAGGATAATGGTCCGCGTGGGTGAAAATAGCAACCAGACCAGGCTTTCCGGAGAAAAATCCGCTGGTATCCTCCCAATCCACCACTGCGCTACCGGAGAATATGAAACCATTTTGATCAGGTTTTAACGCAATCGGGCGATGCTCCCAATGGGTCAAATCCGTACTGATCGCATGTCCCCAATGCATCGGTCCCCAGGTTGTACCTTCTGGATAATGCTGATAAAACAAGTGATATTCCCCATCGAAATATACCATTCCATTTGGATCGTTCATCCACTTAGCCGGCGGCGTAAAATGAAACTGTGGCCGGTACTTTTCTCTATACAGAATAGTTGACATCTCTTCCACTCCCTCTATTTTAAAAAAAACGGAGCGTAACCTTCATACTCGATCCGCTCCGGCGGTCTTATAAAAAAACTTATTTTTTTACGTTTCTGTCGTAACCTGCTTGTTTAATCTTCAACCAATCTTGTAGACCCAGACGGTCCAATTCTTTTAAATAACCAGCCCATTCCGCTTCAATTTTCCCATTCTGAATCCACTCGGTCCGTTTTCTCAGTACATAGGCAAACATATCTGTTTCAATCGCAGAGAGTCGATCCAATTCTTCCAGTGAGAAGAACACTTTTGGATAAATATTTTTAGCCTTCATGTCCGGGACCATCACTTTTTTCATTAGGTCCAATCTCCATGCCGCATCGTCTGGCTTCGTCGTAACATTGCCATAGTAAGAATCCAAAATCGCCAATGGTCCGCCAACAAAGGTTTTCTGTCTCAATTCCCAAGGAGACGTTCCGTTCAACGGTAAATGTTTCAGCATTTTTTTAGATTCATCGAATTCAAAGATATTTTGCTGCGCTTTATCCCCATAAGTGCCCCAGTTGTTTTGTACGGATTGAGTTGGATCGTATAGGGAATCAATCCATTTTGCCGTTGTTTCGATATTTTTATTTGTTTTGGTGATAACCATTCTCCCTCTATCGAAGCCCATTCCGTTCGTTCTCGTTACGTTTTTCCAGCCATTCGGCCCTTCAAGCGCAGGCATAAGGTCATATTTATCATTCATGCCCGTAATATTTCCCTTATCCCATGTGAAGTACAAACCATAACGATTTTCTTTTCCTTTGGCTAAATAGGTATTCCAATCCTGCGTAGGCGCTTCAACATCCATTAAACCTTCTTTATATAATTCATTTAGAAACTTGACGCCTTCCTTAAAGCTATTATCAGCAGATGTGAAAATAACCTTTCCATCATCACTGACAACCGTATGGTCCCAGTTCTCACCCAGACCGAAGGAGCCGAATAAGAAAGCTAAGTCTTCTCCGCCGGTTTTATTAATAAAGGACATAGGTATTTCATCCGCTTTTCCATTACCGTTCGGGTCTTTTGTTTTAAAAGCAATCAAAACTTGTTTTAATTCTTCGGTCGTTTTAGGCATTTTCAAGCCTAGCTTATTTAGCCATTCCACATTAATCCAAGGAAAATCGTCGACCGAATGGATACTTTCCTTACCCGCGCCCAGCTCCTCAATCCATGGGAATGAATATATATGGCCATCTGGGGCCGTAATCATCGATTTATATTGCGGCGCTTTCTCCAAAACCTTCTTGAAATTTGGCATTTGTTTTTCAATAATGTCATCGAGAGGAATAATGGTTCCGTCCTTTGCCAATTTAAGCAAATCGTAGTCACCCAAGGCTGCATCGAAAATCGCATCAGGAAGGTCACCGCTGGCAATCGCTAAATTTCTTTTCTCCGCAAACGAATCCCACGGATAGTTTTCCCAATTAATGTGTATTCCCGTCTTTTCTTCTAGACGTTGGAATATCACCTTTTTATTAGGATCTTCGGGAGCTAGCGGTGAGCTTTGTGTCATAAACTTCAAAGCGGGTTTCGCTGTTGTACCTGGGGCAGCGCTTGATGCTGCTGGCTCGCCTGATTCTTTGCTGCTTGTGCACCCCGTTACTGCCAATAATGCCGCCAGAGAAATGAATAATGCCTTTTGGGAATGTTTCATAAAAATAACCCTCCTTTTTTTTGGAAAATCTATATGCTTGCCGATCCATTATTTTAATGAACCGACCAAGACACCCTTTTCAAAATACTTTTGGAAAAAAGGATACATAACAAGTAACGGTAGACTGGAAATGACAATGGACGAATATTTAATGATCTCAGATAGCCGTTTCAGTTCTGCCATAGCCAATTGGTCCGCTATCATACCAGGATTTACTTGATTCTGAATTAAGATAGATCTTAAAACCAACTGTAGAGGCAGCAAATTAGCACTCTTCAAATAAATTAACGCGTCGAAATAAGAATTCCATTGACCTACGAATGCATATAGAGCTAATACGAAAATAATTGGTTTAGATAGAGGGAGAACAATCTTGAAGAAGATACGCACCTCAGATGCGCCATCGACCTTGGCTGCCTCGTTCAATTCATTCGGAATTCCACTAAAAAAGGTCCTTGCCAAAACAATATTCCAAACATTTACAGCCGTTGGTAGGATGATCGCCCATACTGTATCTAACATTCCCAAGTTTTTTATCACCAGATAGGTTGGAATTAACCCGCCGCCGAAAAACATGGTGATGACAAACAGGATTGTAAAAAACTTTTTACCTACGAAACCTGCAACCGATAAAGGGTAGCCGGCAAAAATGGAGACAACGACGGTAACAAAAGAAAATGCGACGGAGTAAAAAAGAGCATTTACAAACCCCCGGATCATCGCATGATTCGATAAGATGACTTTATACCCTTGAACACTATAATCCGCAAGATGGAAGGAGATCCCTTTATTTAACAGTGCAGTCGGCTCCATAAACGATGCCACGACTACATAAATTAAGGGAACTACAACGATCAATACAGCAAAGAACAATAGAATGTAATTGATAGTCAGAATAAAACGGTCCAATCTAGTAGGCTTAAAATTCATACGGCATCTCCTTTTCTTTTAATAGAGGCCTTCACCTTCATTTAATTTCTTCACGACAACATTAACGAGGATAAGTAAAACGACATTAATAACGGAGTTAAATAGACCAACCGCTGAGGAATATGCGTAATTTCCTGCTTGCAAACCAATTTTATATACATAGGTTGGAATGATCTCTGAAGTCGGGATATTCATGGCCGTTTGCATCAAATAGGCTTTCTCAAATCCAATTGCCATAATGCCGCCGGCAGCTAAAATGAATACGATTGCCATAACCGGTTTAATCGTAGGCAAGTCTATGTGTTTTATTCTTTGCAGCAGGTTAGCTCCATCAATGGTTGCAGCATTATGGAGCTCAGGGTCAACACCGGCTAATGCAGCTACATAAATAATCGATGACCAGCCCGCTCCCTGCCAAATGCCAGATAAAATATAAAGCGTTCGAAAATAATTCGGGTCTGACATAAAACTAATAGGATGGCCAGTAATCAGGGTTAGAATCTTATTAATCGGCCCTACCGGCGATAAGAAGACGAATAGCATCCCGACAACAACGACAACGGATATAAAGTTTGGCGCATATAAGACCAACTGAATCCTTTTTTTAACACCAGCTTTACGCAATTGATTCAGCATGAGCGCTAATAAGATGGGAACCGGGAAACCAAGAATGAGACCGTAAGCACTAAGTTTCAGCGTGTTCATGAAAATGACTTCAAAATTGGGTGAGGTTAAAAATTTCGTAAAATGTTTTAATCCTACCCATTCACTGCCGAAAATCCCTTTGCTCGGACTAAAGTCTTTAAAAGCAATGACCGCCCCGTACATGGGCACGTACTTAAATATGATCGTCAGGATGAAGGCTGGTGCCATCAATAGGTACAGAAAAGGATTTTTCCTCATATAATCGATTTTACTTATAAATGTATTGCTTTTCTGTTTGGCTGCTCTCATGTCAACTTCTGCTATTTCTTGCAAGATAGTACCCCCTAACTCAATATCCATAAAATTATTCATTTGCATATTTTTTCGAGATAGAACCGTGACTTTCACATGAAAACCCTTAGAAGTAAGGGCTTACATTCTTTCCTTATCTTTTCGACCACATTTACAAATTTACTCTCAACACTTAATTTTGTCAACAAAATTTTGAATTATTTTTGTTCATATGAAAACTACTAAAAGTGCAAATCCATAATATTATTCGAAAAATCCGTTCATTTTTCATGCTTTTCTCTTATTCCCAAAGAAAAAACAGATTTAATTGCGTATTTTTCTATTGCACTAAAATTCATTTGCACAATTATGAATGTGCATTTGTTTATACAAATTAATTTAAATGCAACATTATTGTCACTTTGCAAATGCACTAATTATTAGACGGATATTTGTTCATTTGTAACTTTATGAATTGACATTTTATTTATAATATTATACATTTAGTTCAAACTAATCATTCATTGATCTGAGGACTGATGTTGTTCGCAAAGGAGTAAGCACATGAGTAAAGAAAAAATTACCATACAGTATATCGCGGACTCCTTGGGGCTATCTAGGAATACCGTTTCTAAAGCTCTTAACGGAAGTGAAAGTATTCCTGCAGAAACAAGAAATAAGGTATTAAAACGTGCGATTGAATTAAATTATAAACAGTTTGCTCTTATAGATACGGACACGTTAACCACCAAAAATACGGGTAACATTGCACTTTTAACATCAAATATGCCGAGCAATAGTCATTTTGGCGCTTCATCGCTAAGCGGGCTTGAGAAAAAAATCAGTTCCGATGGTTTTAATTTATCCATTCACATTGTTAGAGAATCGGACATTTCTTCATTAGTGCTGCCTAATAATTTCGACACTAAAAAAGTAGACGGAATCGTTTGTATTGAGTTATTTGACAAGAAATACACCCAACTAATCAATTCCTTGGGAATCCCAGCCATTTTTATAGATTCCACAGCGGATATCTTTTATTCAGAACTTCATGCAGATATTATTCTAATGGAGAACGAACAAAGTTCTTATTATATGACAAAGAAATTAATCGATAATGGTTATACAAGCGTTGGCTTTATTGGCGATTACAATCATTGTAAAAGTTTCAACGAAAGATGGGTTGGATTTAACAGGGCATTACTAGACTCTCATTTACAGCTCGACCCTTTATTTAGCATAGTTGAAGAAGATCGATATATTGCGGATCCTAAATGGTTAGAGAATCGGTTGGATAACATGAACAACCTTCCGACTGCATTTGTTTGTGCGAATGATTTTATCGCCATTAACGTGATGAGGATATTAAAAAATAAGAATGTACAAATACCAGAGGATATTGTTATCTGCGGTTTTGATAACTCTCCTGAGTCGCAGATCGTAGAACCTCATTTGACAACAATCCATATATTCAGAGAGGAAATAGGAATCCTGGCTGCTGAAATATTGTTGTCCAGGGTTGAGAACCCTCTCAAGCCTCCTCAAATTACTCACGTACAAACGAAGCCGATATTTCGTGAATCTACGGGTAAGTTAAACGAATCGTAATTTATGAAGCCATAAAACAATAAACCGCTGCCCCCTATGAATGGTGCAGCGGTTTTTGATATCCGAAATTTTGGACGCATCTTCCGTGTAGTACTTATCTGCTTCTTCCTTTGTTGCGTGGTTCAAGGAAACTTCGAATTGAAGTTCTTGATTATTAATTGTTCATACAACTTACCTTGGTCCAAAGAAGCAGCTTGATTAAGGGATTTGCCTTGTTGTAAAGCATCTAGTAAGAATTGCTCATCTCTATTGGAGTAAGCAGCCACATCGCTGATAATTCGATTAACGCGGTTGTTGATCAGCCATGAACCAATGTACAGGGCACCTGTTTTCATAACACGCAAAATATAATAGTTTAGTCCGATCTTTTGAACCATCCATCGGTTAGCCACATTCTCAGAAGATTTCGTGAGATCGTCTAAATATTGCTGCAGGAACTTTTCAACCTCACTTCTATCCGAATAGGGAACTGTAGAACGGAAGATATCAAGTAAATCCTGACGTTGATGGTTGTAGACAAAAAAAGCATCAACAGATTTATACAAAATAATATTATTGCTCAAATTAACGGATATACTGTATTTGGCCATCTGATACTCATCTTCAGAATTAGGACTATTCAAAGATTGTAAATCTTAATTAACCGCCGCCAAACTATACACATTGCGATCCGCATCCTCCAGTTGTGAGTCGATCTGGGCCATATATAAGGAAATTAAATTCTTAATGGAGAGTGCCACTTGGTTGCGTACGACTCCAATACTATAATAATTATTGTAAATAAGCAGCGTTAATAGGGGACTGTAACAAGCAATAATCCGACAACCAGTTTAAAGCGAATGGAGTTCCGTGTAATATTGGGTAATCGTAATGCCATAAAAAGCCCCCTCCGTCTTAATCTAAAAGGACTGCCGAAAGTTTGCTCGGCAGTCCGGTATTATTTACTATTATTCCTAAACCCTGAATACTTATCAATAGGACTATGCTAAGAGAATATCAAAATTACGAATCCTAATCTGCTGTTTTGACGACTTGTTGATGTGCATTTAACGACTTCATTTAAGGTTTGAGGTAGTAGGAAAAGTTCGTTTGATAAGGAAGATATATCCTTCCATTTTCCCATCTTCTATCAAGGCTGTTCCGAATGGGGGCAGCGTTGGTTAGAATATCGATGACTGCGTCTACCGAAATGTCCAATCGAATGACACCAAGAAATTCAGAGTAATCATTGGGGTTACGAAACGGCCCGAGAGGCAGCAATCTTTGCCTCCGACGAAAATGCCTTTCGTTCAACAATAAGTTTTTCACCAGTAATCTCAAAATTTCCTTTTAAACGAATATCTTGGGATGAAGCACCGATAAACACATCCATCTTCCCCGGTTCCACAACTTGATCCATATTCAAGTCATGAAATGCCAGTTGCTTCATGTTCACCTTGAAAGCAACCTTCTTTGTTTCGTTAACATCCAAGTTAACCCGAGCATATCCAACCAGTTGCTTAACAGGTCTTGCAACACTGCTCACTCTATCCCGGATATATACCTGAACAACCTCATCGCCGGCAACCTGTCCCGCATTTCTCAGCATAAATTCTATGTTCAATTCTCCGTCTGCCTGAACTATGCAGTCGTGTTCCAAGTCGCAGAATTCAAATTGCGTATAACTTAATCCATGTCCAAATGGATACAAGGGTGTATTTTTACTGTTATCAATATATTCAGCCCACTCATTAATTTCAACATAGAGCGGCAATCTGCTGTTATACATGGGGATCTGACTTGCTTCTTTGAGAATGGTCACCGGAAGCTTACCACCAGGATTTGTTTTTCCTGTAAGGATATTTGCAATGGCTTCAGCTCCTGACTGTGCCGGAAGCCATGAATATAGCACTGCTTTACTATTTTCGCTTACAATCGGTGTAGCTATTGGCCGGCCATCTATGATAATTGAAATAACAGGTTTATTCAGCTTAAATACTTCTTCCATCATTTCAAGTTGTGGTCTTTCAAGACCAATGTTGATGTTATCTTTATTTTCACCGCAAGTCGCTTCAGGATCAATCATGCTTTCTTTACCGCCTAATACGGCAATTACGATATCTGCCTGTTGTACCGCAGATTTTACTGCTTCAATCCCCCCGCCAATGGCCTTGGAAATATGGCAGCCTTCGGCGTGATGTACATGATCCTTCCCAAGCTCCTCCTCCAAAACATCTTTTAGCGATTTACAATTCGGATAGAACATCTCAACGAATTCTTCATTCGTTTTATAGACTCGTTTCGAGGAAGCATCGACAGCCAGATTCTCGCTGATCATATTCATGATGATTTCTCTTTGCTCAGGGGTTGGTTGGTCCTCAAATTCAATTCCAATCGATTTTAACGACTCTTTGTTGTCGGTAATAGTCCCTGTGTAAAGCAATCTCAGGAAGCTGTCTTCTTCGGATTTGTCGAAATCACTGCTTCTTGTGCTTGCGGATCCAACCGATGAATATCCTCCAAAGAAGTTGGTTTTGGTGTCTGAGTTGGGGCCGATTAGCGCTATCTTCAGGTTCTTTTTGAGCGGCAATATAGTGCCCTCATTTTTTACCAACACCATCGATTTCTCAGCAATCTCTTGTGATAATTCTGCATTCTCCGCTTTACTGATTTCATAAAAGAAATCGCCTTCTTCATAAGGGTTTTCGAATAGTCCTAATGTGAATTTGGTCTCAAGCACCCGTCTTACCGAAATGTCTATATATGCCTCATCGATTTCGCCCGATTCAACCGCTTCCACCAAGTACTGGTAGCATTGATTGCCAGGTTGTTCTACATCTAGTCCCGCTTTGAGTGCCTGTATCGCTGCTTCTTTATGATCCTCTGCCACTCTATACCGTAATTTTGCATGCGTGATACTGCCATAGTCAGCTACAACCAGCCCGGTAAATCCCAGCTTGTTTCTTAGAATGTCTGTAAGAAGCCATTTTGACGTAGACACTGCCTGGTCATTTAAAATCCCATAACTATTCATTATTGCTTTCACGTTTGCCTCATGAATAGCCGCTTCAAAGGGGAAGCAATAACTATCCAATAATTTTCTCTCGCCTATTTGCTGTTCTCCGCCGCCTCTTCCCCCTTCAGCATTACCATAACCTACAAAATGCTTAGCGGTAGCCATGACTTCATTATCACCCTGTATGCCTTTAACAAAAGCTACGCCCATTTGCGCAACTAAATAGGGGTCTTCCCCGTAGGTTTCGCCGATTCTTCCGAATCTCGGATCCCGACCCAAGTCGAAAAGGGGTGAATGTACAGCCCTAAATCCATAGGCCCTAAGTTGTTTTCTGACTACCTCACCCATCTTTCTCACTAAGTCCTGATCCCAGGTAGAAGCGAGATTAATAGACTGCGGGAAAGTAGTTGCACCGGGGATCTGCGCACCTGCTATCCCTTCACTATGAAACAGCCCCGGAATACCTAATCTCGTTTCTTCAACTAGAAACCTTTGTATGCTATTAATCGTTTCCTTATCCTTTTTATTGTCACCTGTTAGGGAATCATTCAAATAACTTATTGTTCCAATCCCATCTTTTAGTTTTTCGTATCTGGTATCATAAACACTTTCACCTCCGTATGAATTGGCACAGGTTAACTGGGCTACTTTCTCCTTCAATGTCATTCTTCTCATTAAATCTTCGACTCTATCAAGAATGGACTTGCTTGAATCTTTATAGATCATTTTTCTTCCTCCTCTAATTCGAATGACGCTTCTTTCACGTCACGGGAACTCGATCCGATATAAACCTTGAATTCTCCTGGTTCAGCTGCATACATCATTTCCGCGTTCCAATATGCCAAATCTGCTACGGCAATGTTGAACGTGATTTCTTGCGCTTCCCCAACGTCCAAGGTCACCTTTCTAAACCTTTTAAGCTCCTTCACCGGACGAACCACGCTGCCGTAAAGGTCCTGGATGTACAGCTGAACGGTTTCCTCACCTGTTACCGTACCCGTATTGGTGACCGTCACGCTGGCGATGATCGTCTCGGATGCGTTCATCTGCGTTTGCGACAATCGAATGTCCGAATACTCGAATGTCGCATAGCTAAGTCCGAAACCAAAAGGATACAGAGGCCCATTGTCGCCGTCGATATATCTCGAGTAAAACTTCTGACCCTTATTGCTCTCCGTCACCGGTCTCCCGGTTTTAAAGTGATTGTAGTAGACAGGCACTTGCCCGATCTGTGCGGGGAAGCTCATCGTCAGCTTGCCAGTTGGATTATAGCTGCCGAAGAGCACATCGGCTATGGCATGCCCGGCTTGAGATCCCAGGAACCATGTCTCTACGATGGCATCGACATGGCGCTCGAACCAATCCAACACCAAAGGCCGTCCATTGGTCAACACAAGAACGATAGGTTTGCCTGTCTTAACCATAGCCTCCGCGAGCTCCTGCTGTACCCTCGGCAAATGAATGTCCATACGGGATGCAGCTTCACCTGACATTTCACTGCTCTCTCCGAGCGCAAGAATGACGAGATCGGCTTGTTCTGCCGCCGCGATCGCTCGATCCAATCCCCCTTCAATGGCTTCCTCCACCTTACATCCCATTTCAAGCAATAGATGCGTCGCCGGAATGCCTTGTTCCTCTAGTCCTTGTCGGATCGTAACGGTCTCTTTCGCATATCGGGACCACTGCCAAGGTCCTAGAAGGTCCTTGCTATCGCCGAACGGTCCAATCACCGCCACCTTGTTTTCCTTGATTGCTATCGGAAGGACTCCATTATTCTTCAACAGAACGATGGATTTACGCGCCAGATTTCGGCTTGCCTCCAGGTGACTCTCATGGAAGTGGTACTCCTGCTCCTTCTCCGGCCGAACGTAACGGAATGGGTCGTCCATTATGCCGATCTTATACTTATATGTCAGGATGCGCCGTACGGCTTCGTCCAATTGCTCTTCCCTAACGAGACCTTGCTCTATTAACTCATGCAAATAATCATAAGAACGGGTCACCATTTCGATATCCATGGTTGCATCAAGGGCTTTTTTGGCCGCTTCTTTATTGTTTTTTGCATTTCCATGCGCCACGATTTCTTCAATGGCACCATAATCGGAAATCAAAATTCCGTTAAAACCTAGCTCATCTCTCAACAAATCTTTAAGAAGGTACCGATTCCCTGCAACTGGAATCCCTTGATACGTATTAAAAGAGTTCATCACAGACCCGGCGCCGGCTTCAATCCCTGCTTGGAAGGGCGGCAAGTAAACATTCCGCAGGGTGCCCTCTGAAAGATCTACCGTATTGTAATCGCGTCCTGCCTCCGCGGCACCGTATGCGATGAAATGCTTTAAACAAGCAAGGAGTGTCTCTGGGTGATGTAAGCTGTTACCTTGATAGCCTTCTACTTGGGCTCTGGCGATCAAGCTTCCCAAGTAAGGATCTTCCCCCGCCCCTTCCACGACCCTGCCCCATCGCGGATCTCTTGTAATATCCACCATTGGGCCGTGGTTATACGTAATTCCGCTTGCAGTCGCTTCCCTCGCAGCAATCGCGCAAGCTTCTTGAATAGCTTCCAAATCCCAACTGCAGGACCAAGCGAGCGGCACGGGAAAAATCGTCTGAAACCCATGGATAACGTCGAAGTTAAATAACAATGGAATACCGTTCGGGGATTGTTCCACTGCAATTTTCTGCAGCTCGAACACGCGGTAGCTATTTACTGCCGCAAGTACAGAGCCCACACGACCTTCTTCGATCAATTTCTCCGGCGACTCGGATTCAATGTTTGTTCCAAGGGAGATGTTTGTAGACATACACTGACTCATTTGACCGATTTTCTCGGCAATTGTCATCTTACTAAGGAGACCTTCTACAGCTAAGCGGATCTCTTCACTGTCCCTTTGCTTCACATCATGTTTCCGATACGGTGCAACCTCAGAAATTAGCATCTCCTCGAGAGTCGGGCCAGTTCCTTTCGCGCCGTTCACCAGAAACTCGTCCTGATAGGGCAACTTGATCTTGCCCTGAAATTCCTGCTGTTCAAAGGTCAATTCCATTTCAAACCACTCACCCGGTACAAAAGGCGATGTCCCTTTGGCCCGAAGAACATTTCCTTCGACCTTCAATGTATCAATGCCGATCGGGAACGGATATGGTTCCAATAAAACGGATAACGCGTAGTCTTCTTTTTTTTCAATGATAAACTGCATTTTAATTCTGGATTGTGGGGTTTGATGCAGAAAGTGCCATGTGCCGATCATACGATTCAACTCACTCCTCATGTTATTTGGATCTTAATCTTAATAGAGACCCGCAGCGTACAAACTGCTGCGGGTCTTTTTGGGTTGTCAGGCTTGGATTTAGTTTATGGATTTTTTGCCTTGTAAGCATCAAGCTGCACCTGTAGGTCCTGCAGCACTTTGTCCAAACCAGCTTTTTTGGCAGCCGATTCAAATTTCGCATAAGCCGTTTCATAATCGATGAGACCGACGCTGGCCGGATTCATATATTGTGTAACGAGATTGCTAATCGCTGCACTTTCGTTTTTCACTTTGGCGTCACTGTAGCTAAAATTATATCCATATGGGTATTTGTGTGTTTTCATCCGATAATCCTTCAATTCTTTGACGATTTCGTCGGGCGATTCGACGCTCCATCTTTCGTTCGGTCCGCGCCATCCCCAAGGGTCATTCGATCCCGGCGGATATTTGGGAGAATCTGCGAGCGCTTTGAATCGGTTGTCGCCGGCAGGCTCCCAATGCTTGCCCTGAATTCCGTACCAGGTCAAATCCGAGTAGGCTTGATTCCATTTCAATAGGTCAAGGAACATGAGCGCACGCTCGGGGTTTTTCGAACGAGCGTTGATGGCGACTCCATTTTGCGTATAACTGGAAGGAACGACGGTTCTCTGCGGAATGAATATTTCAGTCTTCCATTCCGGATGAGCTTTGCCAACTTCTATGGCTATGTTTGAAATCTGATCAAGTGACGAAATAGCCACCGCGGATTTCCCAGCCTTAAACAGCTCATATGATTTTTCTTTTTGCGACAATGCATTTTTCGAGATAATGCCGGCTCGCTGCCAGCGGAACATAGTGTTTGCATAATTTTTGTAGGCTTCGGTCTTGTAATACTCCTTAGCTTGCATTCCTTCTTTGCTATATGCGTTATAGCTCAGATTCGATGACGTCCCTTGGTTGTCAGCTGCATTCTGATTCGGATCGAACAAATTTATGAAGAAATTTTCTGATTCATAATGGTAAGCAAATGGAGTAATCCCTTGATCGTTCTTGGCAATCGCCGTTAAATAGGCATCCAACCCTGCCATGTCTTTAACCGGCTGCGCATTATATTGATTCATTAAATCTCCGCGCAGCATGAATCCGATCGCCCCATTCTCTTGCACCGCCTGCGGCACAAAATAGACCTTGCCGTCAACTTTGGCTTGCTCCCAAGCATCTTTCGGCGTTTTCTCCCAAGTTACTGGCGCATTCTTGGACAGAAGCTCCCCTGTCAGCTCCAAAAATCCGTTCTTTCTGGCATAACCCCCATAGTCTGTCCAGCTTGAGGCGTAAATCAGGTCGAAATCCTCACCGGCAGAGAAAAGGAGAGGGTACTTTTGCGACCATTCGCCCCATGACAGGTTCGTAACTTCAATGTTGGCATTGATATCTTTCTTCGCCATTTTGCTTAACTCCTGATAGACAAGATCAGCATCAGCCGGCTTGTCACCGAGCAGAATCATCTTAAGCGTGACTTCTTTCAAGTCTTTCCTGGACGTGTCACTCGTCGTGTTAGGGGATGGACTGCTTGTCTGTGAGTTGTCCTTGTCCTTCCCGCATGCCGACAAGACAATCGTGCAGAGCATAACAACTACCAGGACGAAAGATAACTTGTTCCGTCTGTTTTTCATTTTGACCCTCCTATAAAGTTTATTATATGTTAAACCGGTAGTACCGGTTTTAACCTTTCACAGCGCCCAAGGTCAGCCCTTTCACAAAATATCGCTGTATGAACGGATACAAAAAGAGGATTGGGCCGATGGCGATCACGGTGACTGCCATTTTTAGCGAGTTTAGCGGCATGTTGCTCAAGTCGACGGATGCCGTACCGCCGGATAGCTGCATCACTTTTCGCATCTCGTCGGAATTCGAGACCAGATTGTAGAGAAGCAACTGCAGCGGTCGCAAGTTCTCATTCGAGATGAACAGCATGGATAGATACCAATCGTTCCAATATTGCAGTGCGACGAAGAGTGTAATCGTCGCAAGTACCGGCTTGCATACAGGAAGAATAATTGAATTAAATATTCGAAATTCATTCGCTCCATCCATGAATGCGGATTCGCTTAACGCTTCCGGCACTCCGCGCATGAACGCTTTCAGAACAATGATGTAGAAAACACTGAACAGTGCTGGAACAATTAGAACAAGCAAATTATTTTTTAAATGCAGGTATTTCGTGATCAGGATATACCAGGGCACCAGACCGGCATTGAACAGCGTAGTGAAGAAGAAATAGAAAGCCAAGCCGTTCGCTATGCGGAATGTGCGCTTATGGATGACATAAGCCGTCATAGCCATCAGGTATACACTTGCGAGGGTTCCGATTACCGTAACCAGTATCGTAACGCCATAAGCTCTCAGAATGATCATTGGATCCTCAAGGGCGACCTCGTAAGCCTTGAACGTGAAGGAAGACGGGATCAATGTATATCCGTTACGAATAATCTCCTGTTCATTGGTCAAGGACGAAGACAGGACCATTAGAAATGGCACGACGCACAGGATTGCAAAAACACTAAGCAATAGATAAGCGACAATATTAAAGATCGCGACATCCGCAGTTAGTTTTCTCAAGATGGTACCTCCTTTCTAGAACAGCGAGTAATCTTTGTTGTATTTCTTGACCAGATAATTGGCAATCATAATCGTGACGAAGCACAGAATCGACTGGTAGAAGCCGGCAGCAGCCGCCATGCCTTCCTCCCTCGTTGTGAGCAGGGAGCGGAAGACGAATGTGTCGATAACATCTGTCTTGTCGAACAGTACGCCGTTGTTCTGGACTAGCTGGTAGAACAAGCCGAAATCACCTCGGAAAATGTTACCGATCCCAAGAAGCACTAAGATGACGATGGTTGGAGTAAGAAATGGCAGGGTCAGATGCCAAATCCGCTGGAAAATATTCGCCCCATCAATTTGTGCAGCTTCATAAATTTCGGAATCTACTCCCATAATTGCAGCCAGGTAGTAGATCATTCCGTAACCTACCGACTTCCACGCACTGACAAGGATAATCAGGAAAGGCCAATATCCCGGGGTATTGTAAATGTCGATTGGCCCGGAGCCGCTTGACCGCAAGAAGCCGTTAATGATCCCCGAATCAAAATCAGCAAACCCGTAAACCAATAGCCCCACAGTTACCCAAGATACAAAATACGGAAGAAACAGCATCGATTGCGTAATCTTGCGGAACCATTTGCCCGATATTTCCACGAGTGCGATTGCAAGCACGATCTCCAGAATGTTGTTAACGACGATAAAAGCGATGTTGTACAAGAAGGTATTGGTCGTCACAAGCAAGGCCTTGCCTGAAATAAAGAAAAACCGAAAATTGTCAAATCCCGCCCACGGGCTTCCGAAAATACCGTCCTGGTAGTTGTAGTGTTTGAATGCAACAACCAATCCGGCAATGGGCAAATAGTTGAAGATGAAGAAGAAGATAACTGCTGGTAGAGACATCATTACCAATAGTCGGTTCTTGATCAGATGCCGAAGCAACGATTCGCTTTTCACTGTTGAACCCTCCTATTTTTTTGTATTATTACGAGATCGTTATCACTATTTTGACAGATCACCAACACATAATTAACCCTACAGAATTGTAAACTAGCCAAATATATTGTACTATCAGAATGAAAAGGAAAACTAGAAAGAAGGCTTGAATTGTGCTGAAGATTTTAATCGCGGATGATGACCCATTCACACTTCAGGGGATTATCGGAGCTATTCCTTGGAACGAATTCGGAATCGGGACTGTGTTACAAGCCAGCAATGGGAGCAAGGCATTCGAGATCGCACGCCGGGAGCATCCGCAGCTGCTGTTAACCGACGTACGAATGCCGAAGATGGATGGGATAGAGCTTGCGACTGCTTATCGGGAACTGGCTCCGAACTGTCAAATCATTTTCATGAGCGGTTTCTCTGACAAGCAATATCTGAAATCGGCCATTAAGCTTAGAGCCATCTCCTACGTTGAGAAGCCCATTGAATTAAGCGAACTGCAGGACGCCCTTCGGCTCGCGGTTTCGCAGACTCGATCGACAAGACTGATTCCCATTGCGGAGACGAATGTGTTGTCATCCGCTATGCCGCTCATCTTAAGCGAGCTTGCACTAGCGATTACGAAACCGCAATCCAGTAAAGAGAGGATCAGTGAGTTGACGGCACTGGCCGGATATACGTTTCCTGCCCGGATGCGTCTGCAAACGATGCTTGTCAAAGTCCGTAAGAAGAATATGTTGAAACCGGAACGAACGGAATTGACAGCGGAGTACATCTATGGGATAGTATCTGCTTTGCTGACGGAATCCAATACGACAGGCATTGCCGCCGTAAAGGACGAGTCTCATATCATCATCCACCTGTACGTCACATCCGGCAATCTGGACGACCTCCGGGATGCTGCCGATCGATTCGCCTCGAACTTATTAGATATCCTACCGAACAAGGACATTATATTCGTCGCGTCAGGCAAGCCGGTCATAGGATTGTCCGGTGCTGAAGAATCCTACCGCACAGCCGTCATTGCCATGCAGCATATGTTCTATAACGGTTATTCCGTATACGGGTATAACGATATCCAGACACCCGCGTATCCCTTCGACACCCATTTAGCAATGATTTTCCAGGAGTATCTATTCAAGCAGGAAATCGGGCAAGCACTTCGGCTCATTTCCAGCCTTACCTTTGATATCAAACAGCATAAAAACACGACGGTCAATCGTGTGAAAGAAATCTATCACCAACTTCTGATTACACTGATACGGGCATCAGGAGATCGGGACATCCGCTTGTTTGACAATGCCGATAGCTCGGGATTCTTATGGAACATAATGAACGAATTTGACACCTTAAGCGAGATGAGGGATTTCCTCGTCATGAAGGTGGAACGCTATGCATCGCTGATCAAGGAACAATCCCCTTATAGCGGTATTGTTAATGATATCCTTCAATTCGTGCATGACCATTACGCGGACGTACATCTGTCCATCGGTCAAATCAGCACCCACACCATGCTTACGACCTCTTATCTGTGCAATCGCTTCAAGCAGGAAACGGGTCAAACGATCAATCAATATATTACAAATTACCGGATTGATAAAGCCAAGGAGCTTCTGCGCGATCCTTCGCGCAAAGTGGCAGATATATCGTTGAGCGTTGGGTATACTAACGGAGATTACTTCGCGAAGTGCTTCCGCAAGATTACCGGAAGCAAACCATCCCAATACAGGGAGGGACTTGGAGGATGAGGTTAAAGGCGGCCCGGCACTTCCAATTGTTGTCCAATCTCAAGCTTAGACATAAACTTATCCTTTCCTTCTTCCTATTAATCGTCCTGCCGCTCGGGGTTTATTTCTATCTGTCGTCGGAGCAGCTATACAAGCAATTCCTGAACAGGACATCGTTTTCGGTCGCGCGAAATTTCGATCAGTCATTCTCCTTTCTATCCTATAAATTTCAAAGGATCCGCGCAGCGAGCGATATTCTTATGTCGGAGAAAATGCTTACCGATGTAATGACCTCCGAAGTGCGCTCCGATGATTTCTTCATGCAGTACAGAAATTTTCTAGATTTGCGGCCATTCATATCTTCTTTCGAGGACCAGCGGGATATCCAAAGCGTCAAATTGTTCCTTAACGAGCAATTGTTTTATTCCGAAGAGAACGTCAATCTGTTCAGTCTGCAGAAAGCACGTCAGACCTATTGGTTCAAGCGGTTGATGGACAGCGGTAATGGCATTCTGTGGGCTCCCAGCTCTTACTTCACTGACCTGGATGCAAAAGGCAAGAGTTTCTTTGCGGTTCTCCGGCCATTCCGTAACCCCAAAGATTACTCTGAACTTCTTGGCGTCCTCCGATTGGACATTCCGGTAGACGCGGTCATGGATATCTTAAGCAACGCTGCCCCTATTCGTAATAGCTTGACGTATATTCAGAATTCCAGCGGGGATAACGTCGCCAGTTCGAATCTTCCGCTTCAACAGGAATATAAGATCGATAAAGATGAAGTGATTAGCTCCGCTAAGAAAGGTCCCCATTTTGTCAAACTGGAGAATTCATCCCATCAAGTGTATTTCCAAAGCAGAATGATACCAGGGACCGATTGGTATATGGTTACTGTGATTCCACTTAAAGAGATTGCTTCCGAGAGCAAAGCAAATCTGCAGAATTCACTCATCCTGCTCATCGCTATTGCTTTGATTGCATTTCTGCTATCCATTCTGATTTCCAATTATATGACTTCGCGCCTAACCCAGATCATGCGTAAAATGCGCAACGTGCAAGAAGGCAACATCGCAGCACTCTCCTTGCCCCCATCCAGGGACGAGTTCGGCGAGTTAATCGAGAATTACAATTATATGGTCGGCAAAATTGAGTTATTGCTGGAGGATCAATTCCGGGCCGGACAAGAAATCAAGAGTGCGGAGCTAAAAGCGCTACAGGCGCAAATAAATCCCCACTTCCTTTACAACACGCTTGATATGATGAAATGGATGGCTCGAAATGGAATGGCTGACGAAATTGGACAGGTTGTAACTTCGCTTTCTAAGTTTTACAAACTCAGCTTAAGCAAGGGAAATACGGTCATCTCCATCCGTGATGAGCTTCTTCACGCCAGCAGTTATATGCAAATACAGAGCACCCGTTACGCGAATAAAATTCTGCTGGACATCCAGGTGGACGAAGAGATTATGGAATACGGAATTATAAAAATAACTCTGCAGCCAATCGTAGAGAACGCCATCATCCATGGTATTCTGTGTACGGAAGAGGAATCGGGTACGATTCGGATTACAGGCGGATTGGACAAAGGGGATATTGTGATTATCGTTTCTGATGATGGAGTAGGGATATCTCCGGATATTGTATCGAAACTGCTCACGAATGAACTCAACAATCGAACGAGAGGAAGCGGATACGGCTTGCGAAACATAAATGATCGGATCCATTTGTTTTACGGCTCGGATTACGGGCTTACTTTTAATAGCAAACCGGGGTTAGGGACGGCTATTGTAATCCGCATACCCGTACAGAAAATGCAAAATGTATAAAGGATCGGAAGGTTTAGTGCAACAATTAAAATTGATCAAAGATATCCGCGATTTCGTTGTTTGATTATGCTGTCACACCAAACAAGTTGTTGATTAATTCAACTGAAGAAAGGACAGACGAATGAACGCATTCGACCTGCCCTTTCCTTAGCATATGCATGACTTCGATTCCCGCAATTGTATATTCTGCAGTTTCAAACGACTTGTATCCCAGCATTGGTTTTATGATTTTCTTTATAAACCGATGATCTTGTTCAATAATATACTTAAGATATTTCTTTTGCCGTAGTAATGTTTCTTGTTTCATAGCCTTCTCGTCCTTTAATTGCTGAACTGCAATAGCGTAAGCTGGATTTTTATCGACAGAGATCACGCGAGGCGATTGATTGTGTGTTGAAGTCAATGCTCTTTGAAAAATCGTTTGGCAGCGAGAGCGTCTCGATTTTCAGACAACATGAAATGCCGAGAGTTTGCTCTGCAGTCCGGGATTATTTATTATTATTCCTAAACCCTGAATACTTATCAATAAGACTATGCTAAGAAAATATCAAAATTATGAAGCCTGTTCTACTGTTTTGGCGACTTTTTGATGTGCATTTAACGACTTCATTTAAGGATTGTTTTGATAAAGGAAGATGTATCCTTCCTATTTTCCATCCTAAATCTCTATCAAGTATCCATCGGATTCACTTCCATATCCTTGCCCCCGGCTATCTTTAACGCCGCTCAACCGGGAAATAAACCGAATACATTTCGTCCTTCACTTCATATAAAGGAATGAAGCGGATTCCCCACTCCTGATCCTTGGTACGGTAATACCCCGGATTCCACCAGCTATGATTGCGCTCTCGATCCGGGATCAGCATGGATTCCGGATCCTCGAGATTGCCGTACAGACGCCTTTCTTCTTGGCTAAGCCCTGCCAATACAATGGGTCCGTCAAGGAAAGCTACGGTACCAGATTGTCCGGGAAGCGGTTCGACCCTGAGCCGTTTAGGGAACTCAACGTGAATTGTATCGCCATTGCTCCACTTGCCGCTGATTTCACAGTACGATGACGGCTTAAAGGTGCCTGAATGCGGGGTTCCGTTTACTAAAATGACAGGCTCTCCGGCGAGCCACCACGGCAGCCGAAGCTTAATGGTCAATTCGGTCGGCTGCTCGCAGGCAACGGTCAGGTCATAGACAAAGTGATCCGGACGATGCACCGGAATGGAGGAAATATCGACCCGTGTGATCGCCGTCATTCCCTCAACCGACCATCCGTTCAGCGGATAAAGCCCATTTTGCCCGTTTTGTGTCAGACTGAGGCTGGTACGGGTTCCTTCCCATTCGGTTTCCAGCTTGGAAGGAATCCATTGATTGACAATAATGCCTTCCTCGTCCTCTGAATAGATCGGCGTCTCGTACGCAGCATTCGCCTGGATCAAAGTGCCATGGCAGCACCAGAAATGCTGCGTAGGCGACCCCCATGTTTTCTTGCTGCCAGCCCCTACGCCGAGGAAATAAGAGATCATACCGGTTTCGCCATTCTGGTGCGCAAGCACGCCATTGATAAATCTGCGCTCCCAATAATCGGCATAGATGGGATCACCTGTCCAACGAAGAAGCACTTGAGCCAATCGCATCATGTTGTAGTTGCAGCAGTGCTCTTGTCCAACGCCCAGCCGTTCGGCAATTTGCCCAGGAGGCATCCAAAGCTCCGCATCGTCCCCCGCCCCAGTACATACGTATCCGCGCTGTGTGACTGCGCATTGCCAAAACGCTTCAACAATGTGGCGGAAACGCTCGTCTCCGGTCACTTCCCAAGCTCGTGCAGCGCCGAGTATTTCTGGAATTTGCGTATTCGCATGCTTGTTCGTAAGCACGTCTTTTCCCGCTAAAAGAGTATCGAAAAAGCGTCTCCGATCATACCGATAAATCAGCTCCCGGTGCTGTACGGCCTGTGTCAATCCATACAGATCCGCCCATACTTCAAGCATCCCGCCGGTTTCCATATCCAGTAGATCGTCCATTTGATCGTGGGTGAATCGCTCTGTCCAGCGATAAAACCAGGAAGCCATTTTATCCATAATCTTCAATGCCTGATCATTTCCGGCGATCTTATACATCTCATAGAGGCCCATCAATAACTTATGGACCGTATAATGTGGCGCCCATACCCACTTGCCTTGGACAATTCGATGCATATACGATTCAGGGAACGCCGCCAGCCACTCCCCACCGTTCGCTTCCTGACAACGTGCCAGCTCCTGGACGATAGTGTCCGCCTTGGCTTTGACCATTGGGTCTTTGGTTTGGGCATAGATTCGTGCTGCAGCGGACAACCAATGCCCCATCATGTGGCCACGCAGTTCGCAGGTCGGGGATTCCCACCCCCAATGCCAATGCTCGGGACCGTCTTTACTCGTGGTCGAAACACTGGTCGTCCCCCCATTCCCGCTGTAACTCCACAATCCGGCTTCTAGGTAGAAGTTTCGCAACAGATTTTGATTCGTTAAACTCATGACATATTGTTTATTGAGTTCGAAGCGTGCCTTGAGCGGTCCCTCAGCGAGCCTGATTTGACCGTAAGAATATTCTCGCAGACGTATAGCCATACTTATACCTCTCTCTTTTTTTGATGTACAATACATATAATAATCGTATGAACACAAGCTTTGAATGCATTTTATTTTTATTACCTACACTTTTTTTGGCAAAATCAAGGATGGGGGGGGGGGAGCAAGGATGGACCGGAACATTTATCTAACGGCGGACAGGTTCCCACTAATCCGGGATATTGGCAGCAACCGAACTCAGGACTGGTATTCTCATCCGGATCGGATGCTTGATTACGATGTCTTTCTATTCGTCGCCAAAGGGAGCATGCAGGTCACGGAGGAAGAGAACGACTACGTTGTGGGGGAAAATGAACACTTGTTTTTGAAGAAGGGGGTGCATCATTGGGGCCGGCCCGAGACGCTTCCCGGAACGACCTGGTATTGGATTCACTTTACAACGATCGTCGATGAACGAATCGAATATAAACGGCAGTCCGCTATTTCCGAGCTGGACTACTATTTCCCCGAGCATTATCAACACGTGCTTCAGATGCCTAAATTCGGAACAGCTGCGCTTCACCATACAACCGAAGACCGTTTGAAGTCCTTGATCGAAAGCAGCCGCAAGCAAAGACCTAACCGGATGACGGAAATCTGCTTGCATGCCTACCAGCTATTCTTAAGCTTGCATCACTCGGCAGCGAATATGGATAAAGCGAAAATGCCGGGAAAAGCAGAAGCCCATGTAGGACGAATCATGGAGTATTTGAGCCGGCATGCCGAAGAGGAATTTGACTCCAAACGGTTAAGTGAATACATGAATTTGAATTACAGCCATATCTCTGCAACTTTCGCCAAAACAACCGGACAAACCGTTATTGAAGCGCATACCCGCCTAAGAATGAACAAAGCCCTGCATCTAATGCGTACCACCACTTTGAATATCTCGGAAATTAGCCAACGACTCGGATTTCAAAACCCGTTCTATTTTACCAGAGTGTTCAAAAAAGTTTTGGGTGAATCGCCTTCCTCTTATATGAATCATTTTTATCGATAAAAAGGGTCGGGGATTTACCAAAAAATCATCCGTAAACAAAATAAGCAAATAACCTGCTCTTGGATCCGTGTCTGAAGCAACCGACTTTACCCCAAGTCATTCCGGAAATACAAATGAAATGAGCCCCAAAGGGATTATCAGTATCCCTCCGGGGCTCTTGTTTTGCTCTCTTTTATTTGTTGGCAGCACTCATCGGTTCCCACTTTTATAGGGAGGAAGGCGCATGGCCTTCCTCCCGAAACAAGTACGCTTCTTAATGATTTCCTGATTGATTGTTATTACCATTTCCAGACTGATTATGAGGCACGGTCACGGTTACGGAAGTAACTGTTTTGTTGCCCGCCTTGTCAGTTGCTGTGTAGTTGATCGTATAGATTCGCCCTTTTTCTGCACGTAAACTAAATGATGTGGCAGCTGTACCGAAATTAGCCTGAATGTCGCCTATACCGCTATCCGGTTGGTTGCTCGTGATTGATGTTAACACCACGGAATCAACACCCGATACAGCATCGCTCGAATTCAGAATGGCATTGATTGTCACTATTTTATGATTAGCCGGCCATATTGACGTCTTATCCAATTGAACGGTTAATGCTGGCGCCGCCTTGTCAACCTTAAACTCGACGGTTTTGAGCTGTTCGACATTGCCTGCTTGATCCGTGCTGCGGTAACTGAACTTATAAGTCCCTTCACCGAAGGCAGGAATGGAACCTGTGTAGGTAATCCAAGCACCGTCATTCAATTGATATTCGGTTGTCACTGCTCCACCGTATACACTAGCATATACAGATAAGCTTACGGTAACATCCGTCGTGTACCAGCTGATCTTGCCGTTGGGCGCTGCCGGATTAAGCGTTGCGGCAGTGACAGGGGCAATCTTATAAATGTTGCTTACGGTCATGCTCGTCACATTTGATACATTGCCTACAGCATCGGTTCCTCTTGCATACACCGTGTCATTGTCGGAAACAACGACTGGTGCGGCGTACGCTGTCCAAGTGCCGCTTGCGCCCATTTTGTATTCCTTCAATGCCGCGTCGGCCGGAAAGCTGATCGTTACAGTGACACCTTGGTTGGTCGGAGCTGTCGTATCTACAGCTAAGATTGCATCGGCAGGCGCTATATGATCGATATTGCCGACCCCATATTGGGTTACATTTGATACATTGCCCGCAGCATCCGTTGCTTTTGCATATACCGTCACATTCCCGGAAACAACTACAGGAGCACCGTATGCTGTCCATGTGCCGCTTGCGTCCAGTTTGTATTCCTTGACTGCCGCGTCCGCCGGATAGTTGATCGTTACGGAAACATCGTGGTTGGTCGGTGCTGTAATGTCTATAACGAAGGTTGCGTCCGCAGGTGGCGTCTTATCGATGATGCTGACCGTGTAACTCGTTACATTGGAGACGTTGCCTGCGGCATCCATTCCTCTTGCGTACAGCGTTTCATTCTCGTTAACGATACAAGGCTCAGTATACGTTGTCCATGTACCGTTATCACCCACTTTGTATTCCTTCATGACGGCATCATCCGGGTAACTGATTGTGACGGCAGCCTTGGCGTTGTCCGGCGTATTTTCCGTAGTAAAAGTAGCACCTGCCGGAGCAGTCCTGTCGATGTTTACCTTGATTGTTTGGACGGTCGCAGAATCCTTCAACCGATAATTGAGGGTATAGTTTCCGTCCTGCTCCAATGTGATCGGAGATGCATAGGAAAGCCATGCGGCTTCGCCGTTCAGATTATATTCCGCATTCCCGTAGGTGGATAACGTGATGCTCACTGGCATCGTGTACCAACCGTTTAACCCGTTTGGTGCGGTGGGATTCACGGAAGGCTCGATCTTATAGATCAAACTGTTCAACGCCGTCGGCAGGCTGTCGGAGGCTGCATCAACTGCGGTCTGGGTCGCGCTTGCATCAGCAGCAACCGATTTTGCTTTCGTTACCACAGTTTGGAACGACGTATAGCTTTCGGTGGTATAATGGTCGGCGACAACTGCATTTGATTGAGTCAGCAAGAGCGTGAGCAGCGTACGATCGACAATCTTCTCATAGAACTCCATCTCGCTGACATTGGCAAAGCCGTTAGGCGTATAATACCGTAAATAACGGTATGCCGTGCTGCTGGTAATCGTTTGCGTATACCATTTCATATCGCTAACGCCGTTTATCGTATACAAGGTCTCAAAGTTGCTGCCATCGTTGGAGCCTTGGATCAGCGCTCCATTCATACGGGAAGCCTGACCGCTTCTCGGCATATACCTAATGCTGCCGAGCACTTTTACATTACCTGCACCCAAATCGACGCGTGCCCAACCAGCTGCGGTAGTGGTGTCCGGGAACGTGCTCGTATTACCGTCAAAAGCGCGCCATCCGTTTGTCGCAGCGTCCTTACCATCCGTTGCACTAGTGGAGGCTACTACCATTGAAGAGGTAACGGTGATTTTCGGATAAATGGTATTCACAGCTACCAGCAGCCCTTGAGCCCGATAAAGATCGCCCAGAAGCGCCGCTTTGTCGGCACCCGGCTGGATTACTGAGTTATTAATCCGTTCTATTTCCTTCAGGTATAAGTAGTAGCTTCCCTTAGTATAGCCGTCCTGTGCAAGCACCTTGGAAACTGCATTGAAATCATAATATCCATAAAATTCAACTTCCGCTACGTTGCCAAACCAAGCGGAGCTATTATACAGCCTCAAATAACGGTAACCATTATGATTCAAAAGCTTATCATATCTTATTTCGGTCCATGAATTATCCTTCGCTGCTGTTACTGCTTGGGTGAGGTTTGACCAACTGCTATTATCGTTGGAGCCTTGAACAATGAGTCCATTCAGCCTTCCGCTTTGCAATGCTCTTGGCATGAGTTTAATTCCGCTCAGCTTAATAGACGCGTTTGCTCCAAAGTCTACCGTGTAGTAGGAACCGGCTCCGGTATTCAAGTCCCCATAAGTAGCTATATTGCCATCAAACAACAAATACCCTACCTGCTCCTTCGACAAACCGGTACCGGGGAATTGCTTATCGGAAGCTATAACTGTTGCCAGCGTTGAAACGTTTATTTTTTCAGCTGTTGTCACTCCCGGTACCAAAGTGGCGATGCTGCCCGTATCCGCTGTTGTACCATCTGCCGTCTTTGTTAGGCTAAAAACCACAGATACAAATGTGTCAGCAGCAGGTTTTGCGATTGCACCATCCGTTCCGATAATTCCGGCAGGCGTTGCTGATTTTATCGCTATTGTATAACCTTTTGGAACTGTTGGCAGCTTTAAACTTGCTGCATCCTGTGCAGGCGCCTCTACGCTTGTTATTGTGGAAGCAAGTTTTGCAGCTGTTGCACGATATTCACCATAAAATTCAACTTCCGCTGCGTTGCCAAACCACGCATTGCTATTATACAGTCTGAAATAACGATAACTTTGATCCGACGTTCCATTCACTTTAAGAACGGTCCATGTGTTCGCCTGCGAGCCGGCAGCAGTGCTCGTAAGGCTTTTCCAATTGACATTATCGTTGGAGCCTTGAACAATCATTCCATCCATTCTGCCTGGGAACGATGCTCTTGGCATGAGGAAAATATCGTTCAACTTAACAGAAGCGTCTGCTCCGAAGTCTATCGTGTAATAGGAACCAGAACCGGAATTTAAGTCCCCATAAGTAGCTGTATTGCTGTCAAACAATAAATACCCTACCTGCTCCTTCGATAAACCGGTGCCAGGGAACTGCGCGTGTGAAGCTGTAACGGTTGCCAGCATGGGAACATTAATGAAATTTGCCGGATCAACAAGGTACAGGTTGGAGTTGTCGGTTGTCAAAAATGCTGTATCACCGTTCGTACCGTCGTTCCTTTGGTAATCGACCGTAAATTTGACTGCACCCGTTTGTACAGATCCATCCAGGACAGCCGTAGCCGTCCAGTTTATATTGTCCTGAGTGCTTACAATCGCAGCCTTGCCTTGGATGTTGACGTTTACATTATGAATCGGCTCTTTGGCTTGGATGGTTACCTTTGCCGTGTTGCCGATCACGATTTTGCCGCCGACACTTTGATCTGAACCGATCGAAATGGACTGAATCTTATTATTCGTTTCATTACGTTGCCCGTAGATTCTGAATTCGCCGAGCTCAAGGAAGTTTTGAACGCTATTATGAATGACGTCAGGCTGCGGATGAATTTCTTCGATTTTGATGAATCGGAATTCCTGATTTTTGTACGCATCATCGACAACTAGTGTTGCCATGTCATCGATAAACGGTGCTTCACCAGGCGTCAGACGCGTCCAGTTTTCCTTGTCATTGGACCCGAATACCGCCGAGCCTGCCGAACGATCCACAAAATTCATTCGGCCCTGAATGCCGAAAGCCGTTGCTGAAACCTTATAATCCGGCCCGAAATCCATGATATGGTACAAATTCGGATATGGCGCCAGACCAGCGACCGGGAACGTATTATTGTTATTATCCATGAGCAGCGAAATCGAGTTGCCGAAAGTGGATGTCACAATATTAGTATAGTCCATGCTTTCATCGGATAATAATGGCGTCACCAATTGAAGACTTTCTGCAGCGCTTCCTAGTTTTAGCAACTGTTGATAGAACGCCGCGTCGGACGCAGTCTGAATCTGATTCATCGTGTCATTATATACAGCATTATATTGATTCAATGTCGCTGTTGTGTAAGTTGCATTTGGTTGATATGGCGTGATGGCCGCTTGTACGGCAGACGCGCGGTCGCTGGCAACAACAATGTTAACGTTCTTGGCTGCAGCCGTCGTGCCGTCAGAAGCAACGACGATAAAAGAAGTCGTTCCGGCTTGCGTCGGCTGCCATGCAAATGCGCCGGTACTCGTATTGAACTGGGCACCATTCGGACCATTCTGAAGCTCGTAAGCAATTACATCTGTGGCGCTTGAATCCGTAGCGGCAAAGTCCAAGGTCACAGGCTCCCCGACATAGGCAACGATATTCAAATCCAAACTTCCCGCTTGAAATGCCGGCGGAGTCAGCTGTGTGCCTGCTTGTACATTGAAGTGGTCAAAGTCAACCGTCGTACCGGCTCCCTTCACTTTCATATAAAGAAGGTTGTAATCAGGATCCACCTGGCCGTAGGAAACATGACTGATCCCCATGTCATAGGTGATATATTGCCACTGACCCTTTGTATCCGGCAGCGTCAGTGTATTGTACGGGGTTGAGCCCACTTCTTTACTAAACTCTAATGTAGCCACACCGCTCGTTCGAATCTTTAATCCTATGAGAAGGGAATTCGTACGGTCGGGATAGGACATGTTCTGTACAACCAGTTTGCTTCCCTCTGCCGTTGCCTTCGTTTCTACATAAGAGGTAGTTCCCTCTTGCTTCGTTGCGGTATTGTTGTCGTATGCTGTGTACCGGTCTTCGATTTCTGCCAATGCTGCGCTTGGTTGCTCCTTCGGGAGAAAGGTAGCCCCTTCAGCCTCCGCCGCCTGCGGTAAATAGAGCCAGAAGTCGCCGCCGCCGTCCATGTTATCCCAATTGATTTTCAAGCTTCCTTTATAATAGGAATTGGATGGGATTCTCTTCGTGAATGCTTCGTAATAGTATGGAGCCTTCTCCGCTACATTTACCCCTTTGACATACGTGTAGTAATAGTACAGATCCCAGAAGTTAGCGGTAAGCATCCTTCCTCTGTAGGAATCCGCCAATTTTTGATAGATCCCTCTCACAGTTCCATCTGGTGAAATGGCATATGGAACCGGCGTCCACGGCGTGTCATAACCGAGCATGTACTGCCAAAAATAGTTGGCGGCCGCTAAAATCCGATCATTCAAAAACTCATACGGACCTACAGCATTGCTATTCGTGGATACGGTTCCATTCTCCGGATCGACTTTGGTGCCTTGGGCAAGAAGCATCCGCGATATGATGGCTGCATTCGTCAAATCACCGCCGCCATGTGCCTGGTCCCGCCCCATCTCTACATGTTGAACGTAAGGTTGGGCTAATTTTTCGCCCGTCATTGCATTCGTATCAACCAATCGGAACAGCTGCTTAACCGATCCATTGAAGCCCTGATCTAAAGCCGTCTTATTCACGGTAAACCATTCGACAGCCTCGTTGTATCTCGCTCTGTTATCGGTAAAGATATAACCCGCTATGGCTCCTAAGAGCGGATAATTATGCTGGTTCATGAAATAGTTGTTATTATGCTGATATTTTTCGATAATCGGCGTAATCAGGTTATTGGTAAAATTAACCGTATCTTGATCCGTCCACTGCAGAGATGCTGTTTGATAACTGGAATATCTCAAGATTTCCGCCGCAGTTACCATCCGGTTGAGCGGTATACCCGTATGAATATGCGCATCTTGATATGGGGTGTATTGCCCAGGATCCATCTGGGACCAAAGGCGGATAATATGCAGGGCATTGACCCGGTAGGTCTCATCGCCTGTAATATAATACATCAGCGCCTGGGTATAAGCCTTCAGACTGTCAGCAATAAAGACCGCTTCAACTCCTTGACTGTTAAAAGCAACGATGGACGGTTTCGTTGAATCCGAGGAACTTTGATTGCCGGCCTTCACCGTTTTTGAAGAGGCTGAAGATACCGTCATTGCCTTATAATAGGAATACCAAGGTTCGTGTTGCGAGAGCACCTCCGCTCTCATTGTTTCCAGTGTGGTCTTGGTTAAGCCGACGCCCGGGTGAGTAAAACCGCCCGTGATCGTTTCGTTAATTTCGACTTGATTTCCTGTGATGACGGTCGTATCTGCAGCCGAAACCGCCCCAATTGGCGTAAACGTTGCAACCATGTTCACTGCTACAAGTACGGCTAACAGACGCATCCATATCTTTCCGAAATGAAATACAGTTTTCATGTGTTTCCTCCTTTAAGTTTTACGAGTCTACATACAACGTCGTATGCTTGGATCCTTTGTACATTGCGGCTTGAAGGCGCTGTCAATTTCTTCTGATAATCAACCTTCTACTCACTGATGTTTCAAACCTAGGCATCCAGCTCCATGTAATCAAAGTAGTCGAAGTCCGCATGCAGGCGCGTTCCTCTCAAATCCTGTGCGCACAGCCCGACGAATGCGCCGGTAAAGGATAATTTACGTTGGTAGCTATCGGCAAGATTTCCGGAGTACAGCGTCGGACCGATATGCTGCCACTCTTGATCATCTGTACGATAAAAGAATTGAATCTTATCGAAATTCATTGCTGCTTTGAGCTGTATGCGCTCCCCTTTAGGAATCGGTACATAAGCCTCTAGTTCATCATACTGCCCCTGATCGCTAACGATGATCGCCAGGTGTTTGCCGAGCTGTTCATCATGGGAGATACGCAGATAGTAATGATCGGACTCATCATAATAGAGCACAAGACCGGCCATTTGGGTAAAAGCTTCTGGCTCGAACGCCACGCTTGTCACCATCTCGCACCGGAAGCTTTGAATGCGTCTGGCCACGAGGCTTTGGTTGTGCAAGGAGGTAAGTGACTCTCTTCCCTTCAGTCTCAAGAAGCCAGGAGACTCGGTTAAGCTTAACCATGACTCGTCAGTCGGGACGCGAAGTGTGTGCCATTGCACGCTGAGCTTCGTTTCGTCAAAATCATCGCGGATCGGGTCCGGCGCAAACGGGTGTGGCGTCAGCTCCGTCTCAGGAATATGCAACTGTGGCTGCTTACCGCCTGCGGCCAGCTGCAGCCAGCCGTCAGGCGTCCATGCTACTTTTTGAAGGGAGGTTTCTCTCCCTAACGGACTGAGCTTATTGCCGTCCGGCAGGGGACGGGAACAAATAAACACCATGTACCAATCCCCGAGCTGCGTTTCCACCAAGGAACCGTGGCCTGCGTTTTGTAGAGGATGCTCTGGCGTATTTCTTGTCGTGATAATCGGGTATTCCGGATCAACTTCATAAGGACCGTCAACGGAAGTGGCGCGCATGAGGGTTGCGGCATGCATCGGCCCCGTTCCCCCTTCAGCTACCAGCAAATAGTAGTACCCATCCTTCTTATACACCATTGGCCCTTCCGTAACACCCAAATCCGTCCCTTGGGTAATCAGCTTAATCTCACCGATCAGTTTGCCTTCAGCCAAACAGAACTCCTGCATGACGATGCCTGCGAATCTATTTTTGTTTTTGCGAAAATCCCACTGCATATTAAACAGATACTTGCGGCCATCCGTGTCGTGAAATAGAAAATGATCGAAACCGCTGGCATTCAGGTAGATCGGCTCTGACCACGGCCCTTCAATTGTAGGCGCCGTCACGATATAGTTGTGCAGATCTTTATATACGCCTTTTCTGCCTACTACATTCGTAAAGCACAGATAATAGGTGCCGTTGTCGTAGCTTAAAGAAGGTGCCCATATGCCGCCTGAGCTAGGCACACCGCGCAGATCCAGCTGGCTTACACGATCCAACGGACGCGTCAAAGGTCGCCAATTCATTAAATCTTTAGAATGGTGAATGAGCACCCCAGGGAACCATTCGAAGGTGGACGTTGCAATATAGTAATCATCTTCAACCCGAATGATCGACGCATCAGGGTTGAAGCCACGCAGAATAGGATTTTGAATCATAATGTGGTACTCCCTTGTCGTATTAGTTTGAACTTACCAGAGATACAAATCGTTCCCTTTAAGCTTGAAAATCGCTTCCAAGAAATAGTAATCGCCATAAATAATTGCGTGATGATGGTTGACCGAATGATAGGCAGCTGAACCGTATTGAATGATGCAATCATTATCCGTCGACCAATCGTTGCGAGAGCTATCCAGCGTTTTGAGCAGCTTCAGCGCAGCGCCCAGATACAAATCCTTTTCATGCTCGAGGGCGACTTTCGCGATTTCAATCAAACCGCACGCTGCAATCGCAGCAGCCGTATCATCCTCGCGTTTCGGTTCTTTTGGCTGTCTAAAATCAACCGGAATCACACTATCCGCAGGAATGTTCGCGATAAAATAGTTGGCAATCCGTTTCGCGGTTTGCAAATAATCATCCTTTTGCGTATGAATATAGCTCATCATGTACCCATATAGCGCCCAGGTCTGTCCTCTCGTCCAGGAGGAGCCTTCCTCGTAGCCTTGTCCGCCATACGTTCGGACCACGCCGCCTTCAAAAGGATCAAATTCCACAATGTGGTTGACAGACCCATCCGGGCGGACAAACGCCGTCATCGCCGTATCGGCATGCTTCATCGCGATTTGCTTGAACCGCGGATCGCCGGTTTCTTCCGAAGCCCAATACAGCAGCGGAATATTGAACATGCAGTCGATAATCGCCCAGCCTCTTGTATCGGAGCCCTCCAAATCGTTCCAAGCGCGAATAAAGCCGCCTGCCAAATTAAAGCGCCCTGCTAGCAGATTAGCTGCATGCAGCGCTCTTTTACGAGATTCTGGATTTTGCGTCACTTTATAATTCGCTACACTGGTCGGCAGCCACATAAATCCGACATCATGATGCAAGCCGTAAAATTCATCAAAGCAGCGATCTAATTCTTTTTCAGAGATTTGCGCAATTTCTTTATATTTCTCGTTGCGAGTTTCATGATACATAAGCCACATCATGCCGCCCCAGAAGCCGTTGGTCCACCAGTTAATCTCATCGGTAACAGTGCCTGTAGGATTATCCACAATGCGGTTGTCATGTGTACCGTTAATTGTCGTGTACGGTATTTTATGTTTGGATTTCTCGCTGACCCAATCCATTTTCGTTGAAATCCTGTCGATGACTTCATTCAGCCATTCTTGATCCTGCCCTTTTAACATAATTTTGTGCCCACTTTCCTTATTAAGATTTACTGATTACTTCAGCTGCTCCAAAAAAGCTTGCAACTCCTGGTTAAATTCCTCTGGCGTCTCCATATTGGAGAAATGGCCTGCGTCCTTCAGATTCACACAAACGGCATGCGGCATGCAATCAAGCAGTTTCTGTGCGGAGCGATGAGCCCCTTCAAAATCATATGCGCCGTTCACCACGCACACAGGAGTGGTGCGGACGTTGGAAAGACGAGGAAGCAGCCCATCCCCTAGCAGACTTTCCGACTCCCGTTGTGTGTGCTGAATCGCCGTCCAGTCGCAGATCATTTCCCATAATCGACTTTTGTAGCCATTATGGTCCGGACCACAGCCTCGAAGCAGACGTTCATACCATTCCCGTTTGTAGCTAGCCACATCGGTTACCAATGGAACTGGATCAGACGGTTTCGAGTCTGGTATGGCCCCGCTAGCAACCGTCACCGAGTGGACATTCTCCGGATATAAAGCCAAATAGTCCAATGCTACAAAGGAGCCGAGTGAAAGTCCAACCAAATGGACTGCCCCTATATCTAACCGCTGAAGCAGAAGATGCAAATCCTCCGCATGCATATAGTCGTGTCCTTCCATAGGCAATGAAGATCTGCCATAGCCCCTCATATCGTAGCAAAGGACCGGAAAACTCTTGTTAAAATGCCTGATTTGAGGCTCCCACATTCTGCAGTCTACGGAATGGCCGTGGATAAATACCAGGACTTCACCTTCTCCCGGACTACCTAGATATTCATAATAAAGGCGCATACTGCCTTCCTCTAACAACTTCCCGCTTGTAAACTTACCGTGTATCATTCGGTGTGCTCCCTCCTCAACAGAGCTCCGCTCTCATGGGTCTCTCTTACCTCCACGGCTATACAGGCACCATCACCTTCCATGTCCGTCACAAGAACCGTCTGAACTCTTCCATCCGCTAATTCAATCCGGATTTCATCGGGAGAACATGCCGCCACTCTGACGATCATAGGCTTATCTTGATAAGGTTCTATTACGGTAACAAACCTTGCCGTTTTCCCGACACTACGAGCACTTAGCATTTTACGTCTATGGGTTTCGTCTCCTAGGGGGTAATCACCGCCGATGGAGGCCACAAAGCGAGATGCCTTGATGCCGGTTAAATCCACGGTTATGATACCTTCGTGATCCGTGTCCATCGGGTTTGCCGGGATTGCACGATCAAACCGTTTGGAGGCAATCTTTACCGGTCCACCGAAATAATCCACTCCTACGCCATTGCCAGGATCAGTATTCACCATCTTGAGAGGTAAATCTGCAAGGTATAGCCGGTCACCCAATTCGGTTTCGAGATATGGATCTCCCCAAAACACGGTCTTCTCTGAGCTCTTCTTAACTCCGTGTTCGCCAGTTCCTTCCTCGGTTCTGACTTGAAGTTCCAAGGTACTGATCCCTTCTAACGAAAGTTTAAGATCCTCCCTGCCAAGTATCCAAGCACCGAACCTACCTTCTGCCAATACTTCTCCATCTCCCCTGATTTCATAATGGAGCTGTTTCTCCACCTTGTAATATTCGGGATCGTTACCGACGATCATCTCCACTTGAGGAGGCCAAACCGTGTAATGGTCGATGGAAAGGGGACCGTCCTCGTTGTGGTCAGTCCGGTTTGCCCGGTTATCGTACCCTGGACCGAATCCCATCTCGAAATGAGCTTTGACGGGCCCTTGGATCTCATACCACTCGCAGTCGGTAATAAGCTGGGCACTTCCAAGTGGATCGGAATCAAATTGCTCCGTGTGTTTAATCAGCCTCTTTCCATCCGCTTCCAGACCGACAAGACCCTTACAATGGAATAAGCAATCGTAATCATGCTCCTCATCACCAGACATGTAATCGAAAAGAACGACATAGTCGTCCGTAACAACAGTCAAGCGACGCTGAAGCACTGGCTCCGTGAACCCGGTACGTTCCGAATACTCGGGTGCATTTTCGGGGATTGGCATGTAACGAGCCTCGTTCCAGGTACGCTCCGCAAAGGTTTTGTCCCCATCCACCCTCCACCCGCCATAGGGAGGATAGGACCACTTAGCTTTGTTCTCCACTGCACAGGCCTGGAAGAGGCGACCGCTATGAAAGAGCATCCGTCTACCATCGGTTGGATCCTGCTGCTTCCGATCCACCACTACCATATTGTGGGTAAGGGAGGTTTGTACGTAAAACTTATACATAAACGTATGATAGTTGTACCAGATGTTCTCCGGATTATAAAAGCTTCGCCCATATCGCATGATGGACAAAAGACTCACTCTGTCATAATGCCCATGAGCCCCCCCATGAGAGCCGTATTTCACGACAGCTTGGATCTGCAAATCCGGCGTTCTGCTTTCCGTTTGAGAACGGAGCACGGCCACACCGGAGTTGTCCGAATACGCCGAAGACAAATAAGGCTTGGATTTACTTCGTTCGAGCTCCGGTACAGCGTACAATAGATCCCGGTCCTTAAGATCACAGGTCAAGAGAATATTAGCATATTCAGCTTTTCTGTAGAGGTAGTACGCAAGATCAAAGCGTGCGTCCATATAACCCCTTGGGGAAATGCCAGGAAGCTTGGACTCCGCCGAGTCATTGATGCCGAACAGCACTCCCCGGTAATCCGCATAAGGAAGCAGACTGTCCCACAATTGGGTAATTGAACGGTAATTGGTTCGGCTCGGCCCCCAGATGTCTAAACAAAGCCCATCGATTTCCGGTTTGTCTCCCGGTGTAACCTGATCATGGTACTGTGCGGGAACCCACATGTCTGCGAGATTGATACCCCATGGTTTGCAGCTCTGAGTTATTTCGGAAAACAAGCCGGCTGCCATCAGATTATAGCCAACGGAGCATTCATACCACCAACCGTCGTCCAAGGTCCCCTTAGAAAGGTGGTCTGTATACCCTCCCGTTCCAAATAGGTACCTGTTCATCCGCTCATAATCTTGTAGGGCCTGGCTGCAATACAAGGCTCCGATCATCTCCGCCAAGGTCCAGTTGGATATGCCTCCGACGCATAATGCCCAATCGATCAGCTCCATAAAGAGCCTGAAGGATCGCTCTACATTCACATGGTCCTCTTTCGTAAGGAATCCAGAATCTGCAAGCAAGTCGTAGACCACAGCTGTATGTTTGAAAAACTCCCCCTCATGGACCAACTCCTGGTGGCAAGCTTTCCTTGTTGCGGGATAGCCTTTCTCAGGATCAACAGTCTTGCGAAGGAATGCTACCGCTTTCTCCGCTAGCTCCAGCCTGCCTGTAAGCTTCCAGGCAATAACTGCATTCTCTGCTTCGTGGGAATGATGAGTTTCGAACAAATAAGAGCCTTCATGTATATCGGGAACGGTCCAAAGATCTGCACGCCGTACGTACATGCCGAGCAGCTCGCTGGCCCATTCATGCTCCTGCACATTTCTGTGGACCGTCGCCCATTCGGCTGCCGTTAGCTTAATATAAGGGTGGGGGAGCTCACGTAATGTGATCAATTCCAGCTTCTCCGACAATTCTCCCCGGCCGCCCGGTACTACTGTAAGCTTCTGAACCTCATGCCCACCTGGTGCTACGCGCTTGGGAACCTCTACCAAGACTGATACCTCCAGTGACTCCCATGGTTTCAATATATATTCTTCCGGCTCCACCCGGACTGACATGGTTTCCCATCCATACCTCTCACGAATCCACATAATCGGCTGATGCTCGCCTGTACAATTATGAACGATGAAATCATACCGAGCGGTACAGTCGGCTGGGACAGATTTGGAGTATACGGGACTTTGGACATATATGGCCGGCCTTCGTTTCAAATGAATATGTTTGATGCGAACCGGCTCTTGGACATCATCGTTCTTCCAAACCATGGACAAACGGACGGAACGTACAAACTTCCATCTACCTGACAATGCCTTTTTGTCGTCAAATTGATGCAAAGGTAGAACGATCCGCTTCCCGTCTGTTCCTCCGTTCATAACCAAACAACGGGAGCTTACGTATTCCACTTCTTCAGGCAAAGGACTCTTATTGCGCAATAATCCAATCTCCACTTTCAGTTCCAGCACTCGCATCCATGGAAGCTCCGCCTCCAGCTCAAGTCCATACCAATCTTGCAAATCCACACTGTAATCATTACCACTGACAAACCCATGCTGAGTCCAATGATTATCCAAATGTACACCAGGATATTGTAGAGTGATCTCCTGACCGGGGGATAACATGAATCCCGTGTGTTCATTGTGAACCTGTTCCGTAGAACCCGAATACCTCGCTTCCCATTCCAACAGATTGATCACGGTTAACTTTTTGTCCATATCCACCATCACTTGATCATCACCCCTTACCTGATCCGGAGAACGAAATACGCTTGGCATAACCGTTTATGTCAAAATTCCCCTGATCTATGCCAAGGATCAGCTCCCCGTTGATTCGAAGATCAACAAAGCTAACTCCATCTACTATTCGATCGTTATCATAACCATAAATCCGATTCGGGTTAAGATTCGGCCCATTGTAGCTAATTTTCCGGAATGTGATATTTTCGATGGTAGAACCGGGTACCGGGTTATAGTCTTTATTCCATACCACACGAATATCAACCAACTGCCCTAATTCAAATTCCTCTACCCGGATGTTGTCATAGGTCACGTTCCGTATCGTATTCTTGTCTCCCGCATTAATCGCCATGGCTCCCCAATAATTCGTCTGCGGCTCATGATGCTCTAGAATATCGATGTTCTCAAAATGAATGTCTTCAATCACATCTCCGTTCCTCTGATGATCTCCATGGGTTCCAATCATCAGAGGATGGGCTACATCCGCCCAGAAAATAGAATTGCTAATGCGTATCCGGCGTGTATCCCCTCGGTAATCCCATCTAGACCCATATACCGCAATGCAATCATCGGACGTACGAAGAAACACGTCATGAATCTCGATCTCGCAGCTGGCCATCATATCGATGCCGTCGGACCATCCGCGAGTGCTGAAAGATTTAAAGTTATGAATCCGAACCTTTTCCGACTTGCCGATATAAATGCTGTAATGAGGGGGATCCAACAGGATGATCCCCTCTACAGTAATGTTTTGTGAGAATATGATCCTGACGCCGCGAAATGCGGAAAACCGATGAAAATCTGACAAATACATAATCCCTCTACCGCGGATTATGATATTTTCAGCACGGTCACATACTAGTGATCCTACAAGAATTGCCCCACCGGCAATATAGACAGTTGTGTTGGATGGAATTCTCATGATCGTTTCCTCTAAATAATGCATGCCGGGAGCAAAGTAAATCACTTTAGGCAGTTGGCCGCTTTTCACCGTTGGCGCTTTGGCTAGCCGGTAAATATCCTCCATCCTGTGAATGGCCGGGTTCAACAAAAGAACATCGGGATCATTGGGGTGTGGCGCATCTTCCTCCAACGGGTTGGCAAATACATGCAGATTGCTGAAACGATCTCCATTTACCTCAATGGATAGCTTGCGTGGGCGATCTAAAGTAAAAGTAATACAGTTCCCTTCACATCTAAAAGGAATTTCGGCTGATAATGGGCGGATCACCACCTGCTCCACATGATGTTTCACACATTCAACCTGTACTTCAACAGTTCCGTACATATCGAAATAAACCATGGAAGCCTGACGTACCTCATGCATGTCAACCTTCACTTCATAAACAAATAAATCACACCAAGATTCTCCAGGAATACGGACACGAATTTTAAAGTCATCGCGCCCCAATGCCCCTTTCGGTGCTTCATAAACAATCAATCGGTTCATATACGCCTCCGGTTAGTTGGTTCTTTATGTCATTGATATTGCCAAACAATCCCGCATCCTGTTTAACGTGGGGGATTGACTTTACTCCATTGTATGCCTCTTCGCAATCGCAGAAAATGCTTCTTTTATAGTTGGTTATGTATGTTTCTTTGGAATGTCGCAAGAAGATAAATACAAATAAGGCAGTGAGTTCAGAGTCGGACCCTGAACAACCACTGCCTTTTTTTTAACAATTAATTTTGACGTTTCTTCTTCTCCCATGCCTGATTCGCTTGAATCATCGCCTCATCCACCGAAATTTTTCCGGACAAACTATTCTGCACAATGGAGTAGAATTCATTCCGGAATCCTGGCGGAATCTGGTCGGCTCCCCAATATTGGTCCATGGAACGAAGCTTGATCATTCGGGGATTCCGTAGCAAATCCCCTACCTTCTTCATCAACTCCGAAGTCCTGTAGGTTACCGATTCCTTAGTGGATGGAAAGGCGCTTGCCGCTTCCAAGTATTTGGGATACTCTTCCTCACTGTAGAAGAAGCGCAGGAACTGTTTGATATATTTCACCTTTTCCGGATCCATTGCAGCATTACTTGAAATGGACCACCCCGAAGGCTGTGGGAGTCCAATTATATGAAAGTCGCCATTTCGATCAGGAACAGGAAAGAAACCTATTTCAAAGTCGGGGTTGGCTTGTTCCAACTGCTTGAACATCCAAGGGCCCGACATTAGCATAGCTGCTTTTCCAGAAACCAGATAGCCAATCGTTTGATTATCGGAAATATTCATGTAGCTTGGCTCTACATAGCCATTTTTCCATAATCCTTGAAGTTCTTGAATGGCTGTAAGAGGACTGGTGTCCGTCCAATTGGTCTGACCGACTGAACGTTTGCGATTCCATTCCGTATCTTTGGCGTAAACATAATCCATCATAAAGTGATTGATCCAAAATCCCATATGCCACAAATCTTTACCGCCAACGACCAACGGGGAAACACCGAAACTTTTGATTGTTTCACAAATCTCAAGGAACTCCTGATAGGTGGAAGGCTCACCCAAGCCCAACTGTTGAAAAAGCTTCTTATTGTAAATGATCCCTTGGGGCATTTCCGTATTTAGCGGGGCTGTATATACCTTCCCGTTTACTTGAGGGATCTTGTCAAAGAGGTACATGATGTCCTCAGGAAGCTCAGCCAACAATCCGGCATCGGCAAATATTTGTGTGTCTCGCATCTCTATCAAATCCGGGAACTCGTCCATGGCATCCAGCATCGCCAAGCTGTCGGCATAACCTTTGGCTTGATTTCTGTTATCAAGAACTTTGATTTGGACATTCAGATGCGACTTTTTGAAGTCATTGATGACGGTTTGAATCCCTTTCTGATGTGCGTTATCCCCCATTGCATAAGTAATAGAAATAGTTATCGGTGCTGGATTCATATCACCAACGAATGCACTCTCCTTCTCATCCTGACTTCCACATGCCGTAAGTCCCAAAGTAAGGAACAGGATTATGCAAATGAATTTCTCACGTATGCAGTTCATCCGTTTGAGTTCCTTTCAAATGTTTATAATCCTGCGGGAGTTGTCCGAACCACTTTCTGAACATCTCACTGAATAGACGGGCGCTATTGTAACCAACCTTTTCTGCAACCTCGTACACCATTAGGTTAGAATGAAGAAGTAACCGCCGTGCATGCTTCATTCGTACCTCCGTTAAATAATGCTTGAAGTTTTCATCCGTATGTTTCTTGAAGAATGTGCTGAAGTAAGATGGATTCATATAGATAAGGGCAGCTATCTTCTCCAAAGTAATATTCTCCGCATAATGCTCATCAATATACTCCTTCACCTGAGTAATTTGCATCTGTTCTTTGTTGCCTAATTTGATCTTTACAAGTAGATGAATCTCCGCAATAAGCTTATGAGTATATTCCTCCACCTCCGTGAAGTTACCAAAACCGTTAATGCGCTCCAACAGGACTTGAAATTGATCATTAAGGCCTTCTATGGCAATATCCATGTTTCTCAATTCCTGGCGGATCATCATAAGCATGGTATACACCGTGGAAACAGCGGTATGCTTATTACCGAATGCTTCTTGTTGGATAGCCTTCAATAATTCTGACAAAGCATTATAAAGAACGTCGCCCGACGAAGCTGTAACGATTTCATGAATAAAATTCAACTGCATTTCCGATACGCTGAGCTGCACGACCGAATCCATCGGTGCCGTCTGATACGGAATCACGTTTCCGGGTCCATGAAAATAAGCCCATTCCAATGCTTCCAGCGCTTGTTTGTAGGAAGTAACGGCTTGCTGGATATGACTAACCGCCCCTCCTACCCCAATAGTCATATTGAGCTTAAGGTAGCTTTTAACCTTGTCGCGAACTTCTTTGGCTGCTTGAAGCGGCATTTCGGAATGATCATTTAGGATTAAGAAACAAAAGGCATGCCCCTTACGGAAAAAGAAGCAATCCGAGTTGTTCTGCATAATCTCCCTCATCACATTCGTAATGGCGAAATCAATCAATTTCCGCTCCTGTTCCTGCCAACGCCCTTCATCCTCCAGGAGTTTTTTCCATTCCCCCACACAAACGGTTGCATTCTTCCTAGCCCTTAAGTTTACAGTTTCGCTCAAGGTTTGTCCTGCTTTCTCATCTCCGTCCATCAATCGGTCAAGCAGCTCCTCAATCGTTTTGTCACGGATGTTCCTCTCCAGATGTTCCAGTTTTTCACGTGTCCGTTCCTCTTCCGACGAATCCCTGATCAAAGAGACTGCTTTTTGGATGACCTGTTCCAGCTGTGCCGTATTAACGGGCTTAACAAGATAATCTAGCGCTCCGTATTTCAAAGCATCCTGAGCATATGAGAATTCTTTGTAGGCGCTGATAAAGACAACCTTGGTTGTGCGTTCTGACGCTTCAATATGTCTTAACACGTCGATTCCGGATAAACCTGGCATGCAGATATCGCTTACAATTAAATCGGGCTCACAGGATTCCAGTAATGCCAGCAACTCATTCCCGTCACAGGCTGCACCCACAATTTCTATACCCAGTTCATCCCAGTCAATGATCATTCTCAAGCCTCTCAAAATAACCGGTTCATCATCTGCCAGTATCATCCTAATTTTGCTCATAGTCCACCTCCAATTGTAAGGGAAGCAATATCCGGACAGAAGTTCCGATATGGGGTCTGCTCTCGATATCCAGGCCATATCGTTCGCCATATGCTGCTTTGATCCGTTCATGCACATTTTTGATGCCTATACCTCGAACGCTAGTTCCTGCGACATTGGCTAGGTGATCCTGCAAGGATTTCATTTTCTCTTGGTCCATCCCTAATCCATCGTCGTACACGGTAATCCCCATAACACCTTCATCAACCTTCTCTATTACAATCAGAACTGTTCCTTTACCACCTTTTGGACGAATACCATGGTGAACCGCATTTTCAACCAACGGCTGCAGTATCAACTTTAGCACCATCGCTTCCAGTAAAACCTGGTTTCGAAGCTCGACTTGAAGCGAAATCTGGTTATCAAAACGAACCTCGATCAGATGAAAATAATGGCGAAGGTGCTCCAACTCATGCTCCAGCTTAACGAATTCATCTCCATAATCGATCACATATTGAAGTTGATCCGATAACGAATGGATCATATCGCCGACCTTCCGGTCCCCATTCGCAATAGCACTCATTCTAATTACTTCCAATGTATTATACAGATAATGCGGCCGGATTTGACTTTTCAACGCATTCAATTCAGCCTGCTTCCGTTTGATTTCGTTAATATATGCCTCATTAATAAATTCCTTTAACCGTTCCACCATCCTGTTAAATCCGTTTGCCAGCCGTCCCATTTCATCTTTTCTCTTGATGTCGACGACATTATCTAAATTGCCGGATTCGATTTTGATCATATGGCGCATAAGGTGAAGTATTGGTTTTGTAAACATTCTAGAAAATAAGATTCCCATAATGAATAAAGCGGCAAAACTTAGAATCGCTGCCAACCAGACACTCTTCTTCGTTCTGTTGATTGGCAAATATATCCCTTCCTTAGCAATTAACCCAACGACTTTTCCTTGAATAACCGGAATGGGTTCCGAAAAGATCATCATATCCCCACGGGATTTAATAGAAGTTTCATCGAATCTGCCCCCTATTCTATCCCGTCTGTTGGAATATAAGATGCTGTCATTTCCGTTGACAATATATATTTCATCCCGGCTTCCAAGCTTCGCTTGTTGAAGCAAGCCATCAAATACACCCACATCAATATCCAGATACAACGTACCGTACAAATTTATTGGGTTTCGAACGCCATTTGTCGTATCTATCCAGCTGCGTGCAAACGTCATGACCAGATCTTGCGAACCGTAATAAGTTTCCATGTGATAAGGGAAGATGGACAGTTTTTTGGGATTTGTCCGGATTTGATAATCCCACTCTATCGGGGGAAATGACACCAGTGGGTCCATCCGCTTATTTCCACGGGATTGCTGATAAACTGAACGGTCAGAAGCCTTAACAAACATAACATTTTGGATAAAACGGTCGCTGAATAATATGTTCTTCACAAAATCGTCCATAGCAGACGAGTTAACACCGTTCGGAAACATTAATGACTGTTCATTCATAAAAATTGAAGTCGGATCCGGTTTCGTGTACATCATCTTGGAGATGTCGTCGTAGCTGTTGAAGATGTCAGACGAATTATTGCTCATATACACCAACATCTGCTTGATATTGTTAACGGTATGCCGTTCAATTTGTCCAGTAAACTGGTAGAGGGAAAGAATGCTAAGAACAAAGATTGGAATCATCCCTACAAAAAGAAAGGCTAAAGAAAACTTAAAGAACAAGCTGTGCCAGAAATTGAATCGAAGCTTCATCATGCTCTCTCCCCAGTTACCCTTGATTTCATCTATATCTTACCCGAAATACCGACTTAGAAAAAGTATCTCTTACACCAGTTCAATATACATAGAACTAGAACACCCGGACCACATAGGGTCGGGTGTTCTATAGTATGAGAAGAATATTATTTTACAGTCTTATCAATAAAATCCTGTGCTTGCTTAATAAGCTCTGCGCGAACTTTCTCCAAGCCCATGTCACGCAATTCTTTGTTCAACTTCTCAGCGTCTTGACGCCAGTTCTTATTCAAACCGCTCTTCAGAATCGGATCCAGTGTCATACTCTTCGGTTGAATCTTGGCAATTTCCGATTTGACCGGCTCGGTGTTAAATGTAAATCCAGCCAACGGAAGCTTGTAATAGGTGTCTTGAAGTTTTTGGTAAGAGATCAGTTTTATAGCATCTTCACTATTATCCGCATTTACACGGGATAAGGTTGGATTCCATGACAACTCATAACCCTGGAAGGTATAGTTTGGTGTATTCGGTGTTGTTTTGTAATAGCCATCGCCGGATTTAGTCCAATGTGTGCCTTCGATACCAAGCTCGAACAGATCGTGATTGTCCTGACTGCTGAAGAGCCAATCCAGGAATTTCATCGTCCGATCCGCATTTTTGGAAGTTGTTGGGATAACTAGATTATTCCATGCCTTGTATTCAGTTCCAATTGCACCTTTTTCCCTATTCATCATCTTCGAGTTGTACACGAAGAATTCAACTTCTGCATTCGGAATCGCAGCTTTCGTCTTTTGACTTTTGCCGGCGAAATCGTTGATTGTTCCTTCATTAGCAGCTGTTTTACCGCTTTGGAACAGAGCACCTGGATCCTTCTCGTTCAGTACATCCTTCTGAACATAAGTGTTCCACTCGACTTTTTTGTCGTTACTGCCATAGAAGTAATCTGATTTGTTGAAAGGAGCCGGATATTTGGCGAATTCTTCAGCAGGATCGCCCAACGTTGTTGCACCAACCACCTTCTTGCCATCCTGTGACAGAATGACGTTGAATGTGGTTCCTGTTCCCGAGATTGCGTAAGGCTCAGTTCGCACCTGGGTCATTTGCTCTTCAGGTCCGAACATCTTGAAGAACCCACGGTCGCCTTTCAAAGCAAGAGGTATCATTGATGGCTCGTTTTCCTTCACTTTGTCCAAATACTTCTTCAGATCATCATATGATTTAATGGGTTGCAGCCCATATTTCTCACGGAGATCCTTACGGATGTATATCACTTCTGTATCATAGAACATGTTGGTGATCGGTAAGGCATAGATATGGCCATTCACCTTACTAGCTTCCAAGAATTCATTCGAAAATGCTTTTTTGAGACCTGGATACTGGTCATTGTTGAAGTACTTGTCCAATTCCTGATAGAAGCCCTGGGATATATTCTGAGTTAAGTTCATCCACGGAGCATCGAACATCAGATCGACCGACTCACCAGCTGCCAATTTCAACTTTGATTTCGTCTTATGGTCGTTTGCAGGATTGAACTCAAACTCCAGCTTGGTATTCAATGAGTTCTTTGTCCGCTTTTCGTATTCTGCCAACACCTTATCCATATCTGCGGGCTTATCGCCAAAGAGCATCACTTTAAGTGTGACTGGATCTAGCGCCTTGACAGCTGAAGACGTGGTCGCTGCGCTAGGGGAAGCGCTGGAGCCTGTATCATTTTTATCCGATTTGGAGCATGCAGCCATTGCACTGACGAGCGATACTGATACGGCCAACGTGGTAACTACCTTTAATTTCCCTTTCACTTTTGTTTCCTCCCTTTTTTTGTTTGCTCATATATACTAAATCGTCAGGTGGACGAGTTTAGACGTCTTCAACCTTTGACAGACCCCACCATTAGTCCTTTTACAAAATACTTTTGAAGAAAAGGATACAAGAAAATAATCGGACCGATTGTCACAACGGTTGTAGCCAAACGGATAGTCAGCGTAGGCGGCACATAATTAGGCAAGCTCACCATCGAAGACAACTCTTGTGCAAATTGGGTATTGCTCATGATGCGCATGATCAGATATTGCAGCGGCCAGAGATTCTCCTTCGAGATATACAACATAGCTTCGAACCATTTATTCCAGAAGGCCAGTGAGTAGAACAGCCCCACGGTGGCGATAGCCGGCATTGAAATCGGCAGGATGATCCGGAATAAAATGTAGATATCGTTCGCGCCGTCGATTTTAGCTGACTCTGCCAAGGATTCATCGATGGATTTAAAGAAATTCCGCATCAGGAACATATTCCAGGGACTTACCAGAGCAGGAATGATAAGCACCCAGATCGAATCCTGCCAACCCAGGTACTTACTGATTAAGAGATAATTAGCAACCAAGCCTCCGTGAAACAGCATGGTAAAATATACAAAGAAATTCATCATATTCCGATACTTTAGATGGCGAAGAGATAATGGATATGCTAACGCACATGTAACTAGCATGGCCAATACCGTACCAACAACCGTAACGAAAATCGTAACCCCATAAGCACGGTATATCGTGTCATCTTTGAAAATAAGCTTGTAGGCTTCGATCGTAAAATCCTTTGGCCATATGGAATAGCCCTCCTGAATAATTCTGGTTTCTGTGGAGAATGAGCTGCTGATTACAGATACAAAAGGGAACAGACAGTATAACGAAAACAAGGTTACGATGAAATAAATGAGATACTTAAGCAAACGGTCCGATAGACTTTCTTTAATGACCATATTCTGCACCTGCTTTACTTAATATAATTCTATAGTTAGAATAGAGCGGATTCGGGACTGAGTTTCTTGGCTAGCTGGTTAATGGTAACGACGAGAATGAATCCAACCAGAGACTGAAAGAAACCAACGGCAGCAGCCATGCTCATATCGCCCAAGTCCATAAGTGCACGGAATACAAACGTATCAATGACGTCGGTTGTCGGATACAAGGCCACATTGCGTCCCACCAATGCATAGATCATTCCGAAATCTCCGTAAAAAATTCCGCCCATAGCCAAGAGAACCATCAGAATTACAGTCGGCTTCAGAAGCGGCAGTGTAATGAACCGGATCTTATCCCACCGGGTTGCGCCGTCAATGGATGCGGATTCATACACTTCCGGATTGATTCCAGTTATTGTAGCTAGATAAACAATTGAGCCAAAACCAGCTCCCTGCCAAATCTTTAAAAGAACCAAAAGCAGCGGCCAATAGGCGGGTTCACTGTACAACGATAAGGGGCTTATTCCGAAAACTCCAAGAAATTTGTTGATCATGCCGGTATCTGCGGAAAACAACGAGACGGAAAACATAGCAATGACCGTCCATGACAAAAAGTTCGGCAATGTAACCAATGTTTGACTGATACGTTTGAACCATTTCCCCGATATTTCGGAGAACATAACTGCTATCGCCACCGATGCAATTGTTCCGCAAAGGATAAACAGTGAGTTTAGAAACAGCGTATTAAAGATAACCTTTAACGTATCATTGGATTCGATGAAAAATCGGAAATTACGCAACCCTACAAACTCACTTCCAGTAATCCCTTTAATCGGATTGAAGTTTTGGAAAGCAATCACGATCCCGCCCATTGGCAAATAGGAAAATACAAAAATAACTAACATTCCGGGTAAAGCCATTAGATACAACAAATAATTTTTTTTCATTTCTTGGAGAAAACCTATTTTATTTTTTCGCTTTACGCTAGATTGAAGTGAAACACTACTCTCCATTTTGATAACCTCCTATGCTGTTGGGGATGACTTTTTTGTCTGTTTGATGGTTTCCCTCGTGTAATTCAACTATATCATCGACATTGAAATCCATGAATGCGTTATTCTTTAGGTCGATGTGCATATTTTTTTGGAGAAAATGCGCATGATATTTAATATGATCACCTATGTTGTTCTTTAAGTTCGAATACGGTAATCGCATAGTTTAATAAAACAAAAATAAACAAAAATAAACAAAAATAAACCGGCACTCCTAACGGAGTCCCGGTCCTTATTCAACTTATCCAACCTCTCTCAACCGCCCATCCCGAAAATACACAACCCGCTTCGCCTCCTGAGCAATGGCCTGATCATGCGTAATCAAGACAATCGTCCTTCCCTGCTTATTCAATCTTTTGAAAATATCCAATATCTCTGTGCCTGTCTGGGAGTCCAGCGCCCCCGTAGGTTCATCTGCCAAAATGATCGACGGATCTCCTGCCAATGTTCGCGCAATAGCAACACGCTGCTGCTGTCCACCAGATAACTCCAATGGAAAATGCTTCTTGCGATCCAGCAAGTCCACCGATTCAAGGGCATCTAAAACGAGTGGCTCTCTTTCCTTTTTGCTCAGTCCCCGATAAATCAAAGGCAACTCCACATTCTCAAAAGCATTTAATCTCGGCAGCAGGTTAAAACTCTGAAAAACAAATCCAATCTTCTGATTACGAATCTCAGCAAGCTGAGAATCCTTAAGCACGTTTATCGCTTCACCATCTAAGTCATAAATACCTTTATCAACAATATCCAAACACCCGATGATGTTCATTAGTGTGGATTTGCCGGAACCTGACGGTCCCATGATGGCCACGAACTCTCCATGATCAATATCTAACGAGACATCATCTAATGCTTTAATCGTTTCCTCGCCCATCGTATAGTATTTACTGGCTTTCTCGATATGGATTAACGTCATAACCTTCACCTCCATTACTTGCACAGGGTCCAAATAAATGAAGTATCTGATTCAAATCCCTACCGTTTCGCCTTATAGAACTCATGATAAAGCTTCATCAGCGCCCGCTTCTCAATCCGCGACACGTAAGAACGACTGATACCCAGCTCCTTCGCAATCTCCCGCTGCGTTCGCTCTTCCCCGCCTAATTCCAACCCAAATCGCCCAACCACAACTTCCTTCTCGCGATCGTCCAATATCTCCAGATTACGATAGATTTTGCTCTTCTCTATCTTGAGCTGCACCTTATCCACGACATAATCCGCTTCCGTCCCGAGGATGTCGATCAACGTGATCTCATTCCCCTCTTTGTCCGTTCCGATGGGATCATGCAAGAACACATCTTTCCGAGTCTTCTTCAGCGAGCGTAGATGCATAAGGATCTCATTCTCAATACAGTGAGCGGCGAAAGTAGCGAGCTTGGTCCCTTTGTTCGGCGAAAATGACTCGATCGCTTTGATCAATCCGATCGTACAAATCGAGATTAAATCCTCGAGATCTTCTCCTGTATTGTCGAATTTTTTGACGTTATGAACACGAAGCAACGTAAATTTTCTGTAGAAATGCCACATAGCGAAACAAAAAGCTGTCTCCCGACAATCGATTCATTGAGGAGTAGGGACGCTGAATAAGTGCAAGGGAAGAGTATGTTCGAATTGCCGCATATCTGGAAGGAGGTTTTGCGGCTTTCTCTCAGCCGTTTCACCTCGAGACGGAAAACAAGCCTATTCCGCGAGTGACCACGGATTAAGCTTACTTCCTATCTGCCGATCAACAATAATAACCAGCAAAGCTCCTAATTAGAGCTGTCCCCACGCAAGACGTCACGCGCAGCCGCAGCTGCTTGGTACGAATCGTATCGAATCTGTCGATTTTTTTGTGGCCTATGGCGCTTCCTTTGACCAGCTCCACCCATTGCCCTTGCTGCTCAGCCTCGAGCACGTATGTACGAACGCGCTCGCCATCGGCAATCGCTTCCATTAAAATGACGTGATTGACATCTGTTTCCGCCTCAAACGATAGTAGTACTGTTTTACCCTCACCATCCGTCTGGGCAATCGGGTTTGAGAATCTTCGCTTGATTTCGTCAGTGAATTCAATCAGTCGATTAACGTCCACCTCATCCAAGAGTCCCCGATTATCGGGGGCTAAATTAAGCAAAAGCGTACTGCCATGTCCAACTGAGCGATAATAAATATCGAGTAAGTTATCCAGGGAGCGAAGCGTGTGTTCATCATTCGGATGCCAGAACCAGCGATCCTTGCGGATCGGCACATCACACTCAGCTGGCACCCACGCTGGAGTTTCTGGCAGCCATGTCAACATATCGTTGGTATACATGCTGAGCTTAGCCCACTCCGCCGTGTTATAGCACGGATATGGTGCAATCCCATCTTCATTGCCTACCCACCGAATGGTTGGCACTCCCATATTGAAGACCATCGCATCTGGCTGATATTGGTTCACTAATCCGATGATACGTCTCCAATCATATTCCCTGCCATGAGAACCAGCGCCGTCGAACCAAACTTCAATTAGCGGCCCGTACTGCGTAAGCAGTTCGGTAAGCTGAGCAGTGTAGAAATCGTCATAAGCTTCCTTATCCTGGTAACAAGGCTCATGTCGGTCCCACGGCGATAAATATAAACCAAAACGGATGCCCTCCTGCTTGCACGCTTCAGAAACCTCTCGAACAACATCGCCTTGTCCATCTCTCCAAGGGCTCGATTTTACGGAATAATCGGTCGTTTTCGTCGGCCATAAACAGAAGCCATCATGGTGCTTAGCGGTTAAAATCAAATACGCAAACCCCGCTTTTTTCGCTGTGCGAACCCACTGTAGAGCATCGAACTGTGTCGGGTTAAACAACTCAGGCGAATCGGCACCTACTCCCCACTCCTGATCGCAAAAGGTATTGATTCCAAAATGACAAAACATTCCGAGTTCCATATCCTGCCATCGAAGCTGCTGCTCCGTCGGCTTCGCTAATTTAATGAGATTCATCGTCGTTATTAGTCCCTTTCAATAGATGTCATTTATTTACCTACTGCTGCCTTCGCATCCGACCAAGCCTTTTGCCACCAAGCAAATGATTTTTCGACTCCAGCCTTTTTCAGACTGTCAATTAAAGCTTGCTTAGCAGCTTCGAATTCGCCTTCGTTGTTCGAGTTCAAGACAACTTTTGGAATTCCCTTGATAATAATATCGTCCAACTGTGCGTTAAGACGCTTCATATTGTCATCCGGCTGGGCAATAGCAGACAACCAAGAATTGTTGAAACTGCTTTGATTTTTTAGTTTTCCTTGCTCAACCATTTTTTTCATAATTTCCGCAGGATAGGCAACCCCATAATGGTTGGAATAATCTTTTTGCAAAGCATTCAATCGCGATGCGAATACTTCAGAAGTGTTAAACAAACCAACGATTCCGCCATCTTTCGTGGGAGCAAATTTACTAAGACCCTGTTGGTTATTGGAACCGCCAATCCCAATTTTCTTCCAGACATCTCCACCTTCACTGGACAGTTTTAATGTCTCCGCTTTTAATTGCGGCTTTCCGTTCACCAAATCCCAATGTACGCCCTCTATTCCGCTGGACAATAAACGTGAACCCTTTTCTGAGTTTAGAAAGTTGATTAAGTCCATCGCACGTTCTGGATTTTTGGAATTCTTCGAAATGGCGAATGCGCGCCCATCCCATCCGGTCGGATTCGCAGCACCCTGCCAAACATAACCAAAATTAAGCGGAATGGCGATATAGCCTTTATCCGGACCTTCCTTTGCCAAATTAGTGTTAGCATCGCCAGAACCCATTGGGCTAAATAAAATTTGACTATTCGTAATTTTGGTTTCAAAATCGCTTACTTTATTGGTGAACGTATCCGGATCGAGAATCCCCTTTTGTTTCGCCTTGTAGAAGAACGCTGCCGTCTTCCAAAGCGGGCTGTCCGGGTTCGCGTAGTTATCGATCAAATCACCCGACACATTGGGAATAGCGCTCCAAGAGGACATGTTTACGTAACCGTAAGGAAGCGCCATTGGCATGGTCAGCCCCCAAGCTCCCCAATCGTTCCAAGTGCTGACACCATAGACAGGCTTGCCGTCTGCTGTTTTCGGATGCTTCTTCACCATTTGCTCGAGCACATTCAACATATCGTCTTCGTTGTTAATTTGCGGATAGCCAAGCTCTTTGTAGTAGTCCCAACGTGTTGTCCACCCGATTCCTTGCTCCTGCCCATACCCGTCGGGACCAACATGACCGCCCGGTATGAAATACAGCTTGCCGGTGCCATTACTCCAGAATTTACGGCTAAAATCAAGCCCTGGCTGGAAAGTTGATGTCATGACATCTTTTCCATTGGTCTTTACCAACTCGTCCAATGGAAGCAGTAAATTGCCATCGATCATTTGCTTGTAATTGCTGCTATCTACTTGAATGACATCGGGCAAGTCTCCGCCTGCCAACTGCACTTTAAATTTATTCGGGTCATAGGCTTCGATTTTAAATGTGATTCCGGTTTGTTTGACGATTTCTTTATACACATCGGTTTGTTCAAAATCTTTATTTGCATCTTTTAACACAGTCTTAATCGTGACCGATTTTATAGCGGAGTCTTTCTCATTACTCGTTTGTGCTGCCCCCTCGGACTTTGGCTCTTTCGCTGGCTCCTCGGTTTTGCTTGTACAACCAGTCATCAGCATCATTGTTGCCAGTGCAACGCTGATCGCTCCATTCCAACCTTTTTTGTATGCCAAAATGAATTCCTCCCTTTTAACTATGTTTCATTTTCTATGATGAACATCCTTCCATGGACAGGATGCAGCATCCAACTGTGCATAATCAGCTAGCCCTTGATGGCCCCAAGCATAATGCCTTTAACAAAATATCGCTGCAAAAATGGATACACCAGCATGATCGGAATGGTGACAATCATCGTAATTGTCATTTTTATAGATTCAGGCGTTAGCCTCTTCACACTGTGGCTCACATCATTCAAGTTAATATTGTTGCTATTGGCCAGAAGTTGCGCATCATTCAAGTAGTTATATAAAACCATTTGAAGCGTTTGCAGATGCTCATTGGACACCAGAAAATAGTTATCCGTCCAGGAGTTCCATTGGCTTACTGCCGAAAACACAGCTATTGTCGCAACGATTGGCATCGATAAAGGGAATATAATTTTTTGATAAATAGTGAAATAGCTTGCGCCGTCCAGCATAGCGGATTCTTCCAAACTTACTGGCAATTGTTCAATAAAAGTTTTGAGCAGAACGATATAGAACGCTGCCACAGCCGACGGTAAAATATATAAAAGAAAATTATTTTGCAGGCCGAACGTCTTCATCGTGATATACCAAGGTATTAATCCCGCATTGAAATACATCGTAATGACAATATACCGATAGATAAATTTACGAAAATATAGTTCTTTCTTCGTAACGATATACGCGCATAAAGAACTGCAAAAAACAGTGATTAAGGTTCCAAATATCGTTCGCAAAATCGAAATCGCAAAAGCCCAGGAGATATTATTCAATTGCATAATTTGTTTATAGTTTTGAAAAGTAGGGTTAACCGGAAGCAAGTACACACCCTTGATTGCTTCTTGTGGAGCGCTGAATGAATAAATCAAAATGTAGTAAAATGGATATAAGCATAGAAGCACAAAAACAATTTGTATGAAATAGTTCAGAAACTCAAAAATTGGATTGCTGACTTTAGTCAAAGTTATTCACCTCCAAATGCAAGTTCATTAAATAATAGATTGGCCACGCACTTTCTTGGACAAATAATTAACACTAAATAATAAGGTAATGCTTACGATCGATTTCGCGATGCTAATTGCCGTCCCAAAGGAGACATCGTTCGTCGCTATCCCAATTCGGTACACGTAGTAATCTAATGTTTCAATTCGATCGGCGATTAGTGGATTGTAAAAAACAAAATATTGTTCAAATCCGACCGATAAGATATTTGCTATGTTCAAGATCAGTAGAACAAAGAAGGTAGGGATTAACCCGGGTATCGTGATGTGGAAAATCGATCGATATCGCCCCGCCCCGTCAACCTTGGCGGCATCATAAAGCTCGGAGTCAATTCCTGCGATCGCAGCCAAATAGATAATAGCGCTCCAGCCAAGCGATTTCCATACGCCAAGAGCTGTTTGAAACAGCCATGTACCTTCTGAACTGCTTAATATTTGCGTAGGCTTATCGATCCAATGCAACTTTAGCAATAGTTGGTTTACGACACCGTCGGTCGTAAAAAAGGCAACAACGATGGAATAAACAATAATCCAACTGACGAAATTCGGTAAGGTTGTAGCCGTTTGCACAAATTTTTTAAATGATTTGCTGCGAAGCTCATTCAACAAAATGGCGAACACGACCGGAAGCGGTGAAAATAAAATACCGAGAAAGCTCAAAGCGAACGTATTTCGAAGTACACGTACCAGTTCGCCGCCTTGCTCAACAATCATTAAACGGAAGTATTTAAGCCCTACAAAGGATGAGTGCATTAATCCGAGTCCCGGTTTGTAATCAACAAAAGCATATGACCACCCAAATAGTGGAATGTAACTGAAAATAAACAGTAAGATCAGAAATGGAAGTATCATCAACAATAGCGATAACCGATTCCAATTTATTTTTTTGTATAATGGCATTCTCCTAATCACCCTATGTCCTTTCTTTGATTTAAATTAATCATATATGGAATGGAGTGCTCGAAAAATGTACAATTCTACGATATTTGGACTCCTTCATAAGGAAGCGATACCAGAACCTCCGTCCCTTCTCCTAATACACTATTTACATATAAGCCATAACGTTCACCAAAGTGAAGTTGGATCCGTTTGTTCACATTTAATAAACCTACGGATTGCTTTACGTCATCGTCATTTCGCAATCCCGTGCGAATATACGCATTAATTCTTCTAACTTCCATTTCCTCCATGCCTATACCGTTGTCCCGGATAGCAAATTGCAGCGTTCCTCGGTCTTCCATAACTGTAATTCGAATCATTCCTTTTTTCATTCTTCCATGAAGCAAAGCATTCTCAATGATGGGCTGGAGCATCAATCGCGGAGTACTGCAGTTCAAATATGGATCCATACGATCAATTTCAAAGTTTATTTCCTCACCGAAGCGGTAATTCATAATATTAATGTAGTCCCTAACATAGGATAGTTCTTCTTTTATTGTGCAAATAGGTGTTGTTTCCGAGTAAATAGGCCGCAGTAGATTACCTAAACTGGTAACACATTTCCGAATATTGTCTGCTTCAATAACCACGGCCATCCATTTTATCGTATTCAGCGTGTTATATAGAAAATGTGGGTTGATCTGTGCCCGCAGCATTTCTAATTCTAATCGACGTTTTTCCAATTCATCCGTTTCGCTCTTACGCATAAAGAATACGATGTTGTCTGACATGGCATTGAATTGATCAATCACATAGCGAATTTCCTGGTCTGCAACCGGTTGAAGCTTAAGCCCAAGATTTCCTCTCCCGAGCTGCTTCATCCCTTTAACAAGCTCTTTCAGCGGTTTCATAACACGATTAATCCAAAAAGAGGTAGATAACGTCATCAGGATAATTGAAATAACGAACATAAGGATGAAAAACTGTTTCATCGCGCCTATATCCTTTAAATATTCCGCTTCAGGCACCTCACTGCACAAATACCAGCCAGTTTCACTCATACGGTAATAAATGACCAACTCTTGATTGTCGTTTCGTGTTGCCGAAAAGCTCCCAAAACTGCTTTGATCATGAAATTCATTAAAATAGGGATGCGGTTTACCAATGTCAGAAGGATCTATACTGGATATAATCCGACCCGCATCATCAACAATAGCCATCTTACTATTGGCAGAGTTCTGCAAGGCGCTATAGATGGAACTTAATTTGTCTTCCTTAACATTTACCACCATAGTTGCGCTCATCTTAGAAGCATCAATTGGTTTCACGCCTCGGATTGCTGTGATGATATAAGCTTGATCTGACAGTGAGGCTTTGTCTTGGATGCGCAAAAAATCGCTGGATACATGTCCTCCACTCCAAAACATTGCCGGAAATTTTTCTTTAGCGAATGCGTACAAATCAGATTGGTAGAAAGGATACGTTTTGTTGGGGTCGTCAATACTTTGATTTTTCTGCCAAGTACCTCCAACGACCTTCCCGTTATCGCCGAATATATAGATGGAGTCTAAGAAGTCATAGTTTGCATAATATTCCATAGCTCGGTCTGTAATATCTTTTTGTAAGCCAAGGAAATCCGGTTTGGAAAGTGGCTCCCACAGAAGTATTCTTTGAACTCGGTCATCTAATAAAAATGTTTTTGAGAGCTGATCGACTTCGTTCATAAAATTCTGTACGTTATTTTCCGTTTGCCTAAACTGCCGGAAAGTCGTATCCTGTGTTCGATTTTTAATCAAATCCACCGTTTTTGAATAGCTGTAATAGGAAAAGCTGGCTAGCACGATGCAAGTAATACACAATAATGTCATGACTAATCTTACACGGATTGAGTACCACAGGCTGTCCGGTCCTTTAATCTTTTGCCACCAATGGGCCATTTCCCCCAGTCCTTTCGTCCGTAATTCTCATTTTTCGGAACTCATTTGGCCTGACGCCGGTCTTATTTTTAAATGCGCGACTAAAATAGCTGTCATCGGAAAACCCTGTAAGTTCAGCGATCTCGTACGATTTTAATTGGGTATTCAGGAGCAGTTCCTTGGCGTTGTCAATTCTCACTTTTGTGAGATAATCAGTGAAGGTAAGATTAAGCTCCTTGCGAAAAAGAGCGCTTAAATAGTTAGGAGTAACCTGCAGAGTTTCCGCAAGCTCCGAAATTGAGCAGTTCTCGCGATAATGGGATTGTATATATTTAATAGCTTTTCCTACTTCTTTGCTAAGTTGGCGACTGGACTGATTCCAGTGCTCAATATCAGCAAACAAACGATGAACCGTCAGAATACAATCATCTAATGTTTCACATCGAGTGACAGTCTCGACTGCAAGCGAAACAGAATCTAACGCCTCAGATTCACCTAAACGTAATGGGATATGATCGATATGCAGCAATCGAACGAATAATTGAACCCACAACTTCGGATCCATCACCTCATTTTCAAAAAAGGACTGCACAATTGCTTTTCGCTCCGCATGTTTTTCCGGCAATACCGTTTCCCAGATAAGCAAGAGTTCATCGATTTTCACTTGAGACTGACGATGAATTCGTGTCCAATTGTGTTCCTCTTTAAATAAGCATTTACCTACTCCCAAGAAATACTTCCAGCTAACGGCGTCTGCAGCCTCAGAAAGTAATGACTTTAAGTCGGTATAACGATTACCCAATCGGCTAATTCCGAAAGTTACAGAAACGTTAAAGTAACGGTTCAGTACACTCCGTATCTGATCCATCAGAGCCAGCAACGTCTCCCGAAGATTTTTTTGACTATGGACATCTGAAAAACTAAGTAGGAATACATATCGGTCCTCTTTTTCAGCAACGACTTCGCCACGGTTCCATTGGGTCAACAGTTCATTTAAGACATTCAATATCGTGTAACGAATCAGTTCCCCTTTTTTGTCTTGAAATTTGGCTTGCGTATGACCGAAATTGTTAATCTCCATCATGGCCACTAGCAAACTTTCAGAAGACAGGCGTATTTTTTGCTTAAAAACTAGACTGGAAAATTCCTCTTCCGAATATAGAGGGTAGAACAGATAATTTCTAATGATGTTTTCCTTAACCAAATCCGGATTATGTATGATTCCTTTCGTTTCCTGAAGCCGCTGTTGGGCTTTACATTCCTCCGAAACCCTAACAAGTACCTCTTCAATTTCTTCTGGTTCCATTGTTAATTTTAATATATAATTCGTTACACCGAATCGCATCGCTTTTTGTACTAATGCAAATTCTTCAAGACAAGAAAGAATGACAATTCGCGTTCTTTCATCGATGCGACGTATGTTTTCAATTAATTCCATCCCAGTCATTACTGGCATGTTTAAATCTGTAATAATAATATCCGGTTTCATCTTCACATACAGATCCCAGGCTTCCTGCCCATTCGACACATCCGCACAAACCATCATACCGAACTTTTCCCAATTCACAGAATTTTTAAAGCCTATACGAACAAACATCTCATCTTCCACAATCAGCACCTTTAACATAGCTAACCCTCCTCATTATCCATAGTATATTGGATGTTCATTGAAAATAAAATAATAAGCCGGAACCCCTTATTTACCAAGGAGGCCCGGTTTTTCGAATTTAAATCACCAAATTGGCATTTCTTCCTGGCATCATTATTTATCGGATGAATGTTGAGAAACTAAAACGGTAGCTGCTTGAGTCGTTGTGTTTCCTGTAATGTCAGCAGCCGTTCTTGCTCCCAGTTTCATAATATCGTCGGTATTACGTTGCCGCCATTCATAGGAATAAATGCTCCCGAATACGCACGATTCAAACTGGCTGATGTAGTCTTATATGCGAATTTCCGCAAGTGTAGCCTCATCCAAAATCTGATCGACGACCGGCAGTACGCTTTTAGTTGCATGTCAAATACGATCCGTCTTCAACTAATCTGCCCGTTCGTTGAGCGATTTTATTATCTCGGAAACTTGTCAATGTTTACAGTTTAATCGCTTACAAATATAATAGGTCATGAAATAAGTCCATCAATCTAGAGGAGGAAATTCATTATGGAGAACCCTTTTTATCATAGGTTATCCCCAGCCCCAAAACACGGCGGCTTTCATATGGAGGATTATTACATTTGGTGCGGTTCTGCGATTCAAGGAGAAGACTGCAAGTATCATTTATTTGCATCGAGATGGCGCAAAGAACTTGGTTTTGACCCGCATTGGTTATTTAATTGCGAAATTGTAAGAGCTGTAAGCGACACGCCGGAAGGCCCGTATCAATTCGAGGAGGTTATCTTCGATAAACGGGATCGTTCTTACTTTGATGCACTTAACCAGCATAACCCATCTATTAAATATTGGAATGGCACTTATTATCTCTATTATTTCGGAACGACTTATGGCGGACCCATACCGTCAGCGGGTGACACGGTTTCCTCGGGGCGTGCGCTTGAGGTTTGGAATCGAAAAAGGATTGGGCTGGCCACCAGCAAGTCCATCTATGGACCTTGGAAGCGTCGGGACACTCCACTTCTGGAGCCAAGAGAACCAGGCCATTGGGATTGCACCATTACCACGAATCCCTCGGCTGCTATTCTTCCGGACGGAACGACTTTTATGATATACAAATCGCGCGAATACGCGGGTGCGACTTTACAGCTCGGCATTGCGAAAGCGCCTCAACCCGACGGACCATTCGAACGGCTGAGCGATTCGCCGATATTCCGCTTTGACAACGACGATTTCCACGTAGAGGATCCGTATCTTTGGTATGAGGACGGACGGTTTCATGTCCTGATGAAGGATGATTATAAGAACGACAGCGGCGGTCTTACGGGTGAGTGGGGAGCGGGAGTGTACGCGACAAGCGAGGATTGCATCCATTGGGATCTGCATTCTAATCCTTTGTCCTATACTCGCAGCGTGACATGGGATGACGGGACAACGAGCGTGCAATGTAATTTGGAGCGGCCTAATCTCTTATTCCATGACGGGAAGCCGACGCATCTGTTTCTAGCAACAGGAAATGGTGAGAAGCCGTGGGGGTTTGACGGTGTAACCTGGAATATAGTTATTCCTTTAAAGTAAGGATTCGTTAACAATCCAGCAATCTCCATTTGACCATGAATCACAAGTCCCAACCCTTGAGAATCAACGATATAATAGCAATATCGCCGCCACCTCTGGTTCACCGCATTCCGGGCTGGATTTTGCCTGCAGGCCCTTTGGATTCTCTCACGAGAGACACCCTGCCAATCCTAACCCTGCTGGATTAGGACCTCTACTTCGGCTACGGCACTTTAAAGGGTAAAGTTACCGAGTGGATTTGAACCACTTAGATTGTGCGACTGTGAGGCGCACAAACAAACCGGAACCCCTTGTATGGAGTTCCGGTCTTATAAACACTAAACAACTTCATTCAACCGCCCATCCCGAAACCTCACAATCCGCTTCGCCTGCTGGGCAATAAATAAGTCATGAGTAATCAAAATAATCGTCCGACCTTGTGCATTTAATCTCTTTAATATGTTTAAAATCTCCACACCTGTCTTCGAATCTAAAGCTCCCGTAGGTTCATCCGCCAAAATAATTGCTGGATCTCCTGCCAATGTTCGCGCAATAGCAACACGTTGCTGCTGTCCACCAGATAGCTCTGATGGAAAATGCATCTTTCGATCCAACAAGTCCACCGATTCTAGTGCATGTAAAACGAGCGGCTCTCTTTCCTTTTTGCTCAGTCCCCGATAGATCAAAGGCAACTCCACATTCTCATAGGCACTTAATCTCGGCAGCAAGTTGAAGCTTTGAAAAACGAAGCCAATCTTCTGATTACGAATCTCAGCAAGCCCAGAATCCTTAAGTACGTTTATTGCTTGACCATCCAGATCATAGATACCTTTATCTACAATATCCAAACACCCGATGATGTTCATCAGCGTGGATTTGCCGGAACCTGACGGTCCCATAATGGCTACGAACTCTCCATGATCAATATCTAACGAGACATCATCTAACGCTTTAATCGTTTCCTCGCCCATCGTATAGTATTTACTGGCATTCTCGATATGAATTAACGTCATAACCTTCACCTCCATTACTTGCACTAAGTCCAAATAAAAGAAGTATTTGATTTATAACCCTTACCGTTTTGCCTTATAAAACTCATGATAAAGCTTCATCAGCGCCCGCTTCTCAATCCTCGAAACATAGGAGCGGCTAATGCCGAGCTCCTTCGCAATCTCACGCTGCGTCCGCTCTTCCCCGCCAAGCTCCAGCCCAAACCGGCCAACGACGACTTCCTTCTCGCGATCGTCCAAGATTTCTAAGTTCCGATATATTTTACTCTTCTCTATCTTCAATTGCACCTTATCCACGACATCATCCGCTTCTGTCCCGAGGATGTCGATCAATGTAATTTCGTTCCCCTCTTTATCCGTTCCGATGGGATCATGCAAGGATACATCTTTGCGCGTTTTCTTCAACGAGCGAAGATGCATTAGTATTTCATTTTCGATACAACGCGCTGCGAAAGTCGCCAGCTTCGTCCCTTTGTTCGGCGAAAACGACTCGATAGCTTTGATCAAACCGATCGTCCCAATCGAGATCAAATCCTCCAAATCTTCTCCTGTATTGTCGAATTTTTTGAGGTTGTGAACACGAAGCAACGTAAATCCTGTCCACAAATATCCGGTAGTGGAACAAAGAACTGCCACCCGGCAGCTCTTTCGATGTTGAACTATCGTTCTCCGTTTGAATTCCTGTAGATGGATTATTTTCAGCTTTGTAAAAAAACGAGCGCCTCTGGCGGCGTGGAGAATGCGTGCAGTAGATAGGAACATATGGGAGTTAATGCCTTCCTTCCAATTCCGCATGCCTTCATGTTGCCAAACACTAACTAAACGTCCCCCTTCTCTTCCAGACTCCTCCCACTCGTCAAGGGGCGGCAGCGGCTCCATTAAACCGATTACACTACGAATTTCCGCGATACGAAAATTGTTTAAACAACGCCTTACCATGCTGTTGATACAATACACCACGAGCAAAGATTCCTACACGCGGAGCCGTGAAACAATTGAATCTGGCAAAATGCTCCGGATACAGAAATTCCGCAGAGACGGACAATTCCAGCTCCCTATACTCCACACCTTCAACAGATATGGCGAAAGTGAACTGCCGACTCTCTGCATCAAGCTGGGTTCTCAGCCATAAGTCCACTCCCGGTTCCATATCAAGCTTCTCCCGATACAGCATATGTCGAAGGCATTTCTCCGAGCGATCAATCTGTACATAGAGTCCATCATCCTCCTGCTTCTCGTGCAACCGGGCGGCATCAAACTTTTGTCCTGCGGTTTGACCGATTCCATAACGGACACTAAAAAGCAGCATGGCATCCATGTCGCGGTACAGGAACAGCCCTGCTTCGTCGCCCAACGACTGGGGTACAAAAGAAAGCTGTGTGTGCGCCTCAAAACAGAAATGCTCCCATCGGCGAGTCAGGAGAAGGGTCGACCCGGGAACATATAACGGGTAAGGTGCGCATTCCAGCTCAAGCCCGTTTCCCGTTAACGTATAGCTTCCTTCCAATGGGTGACGCACCCACTCCCAAACTGGAGACAACGCTGGTTCGTCGAAACGGTCTGTTTCGGCCTCAACCAAGATGGGTTCCTGCCCGCTTTCGAGCAGCACATGCACCCGCTCCTGCGGGCTTCCCCCGTCTCCAACCTCAAACCAGCCATCGTCTGTCCAACGAACCGATTCAAGGTAAGTCTCACGCCCTAAAGGCGTACTGCCATTTGGAGTCAACGGACGTCCTCCAAGGTGCAGCATCCACCAGTTCCCTTTCGTATCCTCCACCAGCTTACCGTGGCCTGCCTTCTGCAGAGGCTTGCTAGGATCCGTCTGTGTTAGCACTGGATTGTGTGGGCATGGTTCGTAAGGTCCCCAAATCGAACAGCTGCGGGCCAGTGTTTCCATGTGTCCAAAGCGCGTCCCTCCCTCGGCCAGCATCAGATAGTAATAGCCATGGCGCTTGACGATATGCGGACCTTCAGGGTTGTTACCTCCAGTCCCCGGCCACACCTGCTTGGCATCTCCAATAAGCCTGGACCCATCGGGATGAAGCTCCTGCAGCCAACCTCCGCCAAAGGCGAGGTAACGACGACCGTCATCGTCGTGAAATATGGATGGGTCTATAAAGTGATGATTTAGTACCACGCCTTCGGAATAAGGCCCTTCCGGTCGTTCTGCTGTGAACAGCAGGTTTGTGCAACGCGGTTGGCCGTGAAAAAAAGGAACGACCACCCAAAACTTCCCGTCAGCATATGAAATATCTGGTGCGAATACGCCATGTGAATCTGGTACCCCGGTCAAGTCAATTTGGCTGCGTCGAGTAATGACGTGACCAATGGGGCGCCAATGTATCACATCACGGGAATGGTGCACCATGACGCCGGGAAAATATTGAAAGGTAGAGGTAACAACATAATAATCTTCACCCACCCGAACTACCGAGGGATCTGGATGATCCCCTGGAAGCACTGGATTGAGAACGGAATGAACGATATGCTCAACCATCTTCTGATCGTCACCGCTTTCTGCTTTTATCGTTTCAGGTATCGGTCATAAGAGGCTTGTTGGATTTTCAAGACTGCATCAATGCCCATTTTATCAATCTGTTTGACATAATCGTCAAACTTGCTGATCGGCTCCGAGCCAATAATGAACTTGTTCATCATCTCGTCTTTATAAGTCGTAATCTCTGTAAATTTGGAGTTAAGAATATCACGCTCCTGCTGCTTGAAGGACAAGGCAACCGGATACTTAGGTTTAATAAAAGGCGTAATCGAATCACGGACCTGAGCCAGCTTAGGTGAAACCATTGCGTTCTCGTAACGAATGTCCCATTGATAAGCAAACTCCCGGTGTCCAAGCTCATACATTTTGATCAGAGGTGCATTATTTTTATCCTTCATCACGAGATCCGTGTATTTCGGTTCATTATTTTCCATCGTATACGTTTCGCCGAGCTTACCGAAATTCATCGCCAGCTGTCCTTCAGGACTGTAAAACCAATCCTGTACCTTGGCAATTTCGGTTTTGAATTTCGATTTGGAGCTGATGCAAAAACCGTTCTTGATCAGGTTTTGCTGACTTTTGGTAAATGGAGCAATCCCTGTTGGGCCTTGGAGCGGTGTCAAACCAGTTAAGTTGACCTTCGGATTGGCCTTGCCAACCAGCTTCTCAAGAGCCTCGAGTCGTGGGAATGAATCAAAGGTAGCACCCGATACTTCATTCGTGAATCTGGACTCCCAGACCTTTTGATCATTCGTTATATACTCCTTATCTATCAGGCCTTCCTTGTACAGCTTGGCTGTATATTCAAGCGCATCCTTTAATTTGGCATTGGTGTACGTGTATTTCACCTGACCGTTTTCCACATAAAAATCCTCTTCAAACGATACGCCAAAAGGCTCGATGAATGGCAGCAAACCCTTGATTTTACTTTTTGTTGTGAAAGGAATTTCATCATTCTTGCCATTTCCATTCGGATCTTTTTCTTTAAATGCCTTCAGTACCTGGTACATTTCTTCGGTTGTCTTCGGTGCCTTCAACCCGAGTTTATCCAGCCAGTCCTGACGGAAGATTTGCAGGTTGATCGTTTTGACGGCAGAGATTTGAGGGAAAAAGTAAATGTTCCCGTCATCGGATTTGATATCCTTCAAGATCGCTGGATTTTGCTCGATAATCTTTTTAAAATTAGGCATATACTGCTCGATCAGCTTGTTCAACGGTTCAAATACGCCATTCTCCCCGCCTTTATTTAATAAATCCAGTGGTGCCTCCATAAGATCTGGCAGCGTCCCGCCCGCCAGGGTCAAATTGAACTTTTCGATGTAATCGTTGACGTCTGCAGGTGCCTTCAGCCATTTAAAATTGACGTTGGTTTTTTCGGAAATCGGCTTCATCCATAGTAGTTCATTGGACTCCACTGATTCAGGTCTCGGCCTCATATAGACACTAACCTCGATTTGCTTATCCAGGATCTTTCCATTCGCATTAACAGGCTTACTCGCCTCGCCTGTCTTGACCTCCGGAGTCGCCACTGACTTCTCTGGCCCGCCTGTTTGGCATCCAGCCAATGTAACTGATACCAATATTACGCCGGTTATCCCTTTCATCCATCTTGCTTTTTTCATGATGACGCCTCCTATAAATTTGTGTTTTAACCTTTAATAGATCCCATCATCGACCCTTGGACAAAGTATTTTTGAATGAAAGGATACACAATAAGAATGGGTAGTGTCGCTACAACCAAAGTCGCATACTTAATCGATTCGCTTAACAGGTTCTTGTCGTCAAAAACATCAACCAAAACCTGATCCGTCTGATTTTGAATTACGATCGCCCGAAGCAGGATTTGCACCGGAAACAGTTTCTCATCATTCAAATAAATCATAGCTGGGAAAAAGCTGTTCCATTCGTTCACCGCATAGAATAAGCCAATCGTCACCAAAGACGGAAGCGCCAACGGCAAAATAATTTTGACCAGTGTTTGTACCATCGAGCACCCGTCTATCTTGGCGGCGTCCTCCAGCTCGACAGGAATTTGCTCAAAAAATGTTCGCTGGATAAATACATAAAAGGAAGTCACCGCTGCCGGAATGACGATGGCCCATATGGAATTCCGCATCCCGAGGGCATTCACGACGAGAAAGGTGGGAATTAATCCACCTCCGAAGAGCATCGGAATCAGTACGATCGTGGTCATTAATTTACGGCCCGGCAAGTCCCGTCTGGACATCGGATAGGCGGCACATACCGTTAACACCAGGCTTATTGCCGTTCCAATCGCCGTATATAGGATCGTATTCAAATAGGATCTTCCAAGCATCGGAAACTCAAGCACTCTTTTGTAAGCCTCTAATTGGAATCCCATCGGTATAATACCTATTCTCCCCTGCTGAATGTACAATTGCTCGCTCAATGAGGCGGACACGACATAAAGAAACGGGTACAAGGTCATCACGACAACTAACCCCAGAACCAATACATTGATGAAACTGAAAGCCAATCCTCCAAGCGTCATACGCCGGAAAGCCATACCATTTCCTCCTTAGCGCTTTCTGTGTGGAAAGCCTGCTTCTTTGTTGGCTTACAAATCACCACAAACTCGTTTCCGAGTACTTTTTGGCCAGTTTATTGGCGATTACGATCAGAATCAGCCCCATGACCGACTGAAACAGTCCGACTGCAGATGCGAAGCTGTAGTTAGCATCCAATATTCCCCTCCGGTATACATAGGTACCGATGACATCTGCAGTCAGGTACGTATTCGGGTTGTACAAAAGCACGATTAATTCGTAACCGATCTCCAGCATATGACCGATTTTCAGTAACAGCATAATAATAATCGTAGGAGCGATACCCGGAAGCGTAATATGCCAGGTCTGATGCCAACGGTTCGCGCCGTCCACTCTTGCAGCTTCATACAATTCCGTATTGATGCCCGTTAAAGTGGCAAAGTACAGGATTGCCGACCATCCGAGTGTTTTCCACAGATCCATAAAGGTAAAGATTCCCCAGAAATAATTCGGATCCAGTAAAAAATTCGTCCGTTCCACACCGAATTGCACTAAAATATTGTTGATTAATCCTACGCTGGGCGAAAGAAAGGTTACCGCCATACTCGCTACAATAACCGTCGAAACAAAATGAGGCAAATAACTGATCGTTTGTACCATGCGTTTGATCAGCGAGTTCCGAACCTCATTTAATAAAAGGGCAAAAATAATCGGTGCATGAAATACAAACACCAAGCTCAGAAGGTTGATCATCAGTGTATTGCGCAGCAACCTACCAAAATAAACAGAGTTAAAAAAATCGATAAAATGCTTAAATCCAGCCCATTCACTCCTAAGAATCCCCTTGTAAATATTGTAGTCCATCATAGAGATCACGACGGCCATGACTACAGGTACATATCTGAAGATTAGGTAATAAATCAGCGGTAGCAGGAACATCAGATAGTACGGCAGGACTTTTTTGAAAGTGCTTCGTCTGCTTGATGTTTTCTTATATCCTGCACTTATGGATGACGGGCTCGCAGCAGCTATAGTTTGCTTAGCCAATGAGTAAGACTCTCCTCTCAACGTTTCGTGTACTTCGCTTGCCTACTCAATGTATCCCCTTACATGAATTTCGTATATCGATAATTCTTTAGAAACATCTACTTTTTTCATGATCATTGCAAAAACCGCCAGGAATCAGCTCCTGACGGTTAGTACTGCTTCGCTATTTCCAGAAAACCCCGGTCGCTCCACTCTTTAATCACCAGTCTTCTAGAGGTCTTTCTTCGTATGTATTTGCCTGAATTGCCCCGGTGTAATCCCTTCATGCCGTTTGAACACCCGGATAAAGGTATTAGAATTCGTGAATCCCACCTTCTCAGAAATTTCAATTACGGTATCCTGAGTTTGCTGTAACAACATTTTAGCTTGTTCAACCCGCTTTGTATTTATATAATCAACAAAATTCATACCCGTGACTTCTTTAAAAATACTGCTCAGGTAAGAAGGCGATAAACCGATATTCTCCCCGAGAATTGTTAACGATACGTCCAAATGATAATTTTTCTCCACATAGTCTTTAATTTGATTGAATAAGGTATTATCCTGTCCCTGCTTCTTGTTTTGAATCCAGTCACTAATGTTCTGGAACATCCATTCAATAAACTCCTTCTTATCCTCCAAGCGTGAATGCTGATTGACTTCTTTATATAAATCAAAGGATTCGCTGAATACTTCTCCTGTCGTAGATAGGACTTCGTAAATCGTCCGGATTGCGGTGCCTACCAGAGCCTGAAACAGGTAAGTAATAATTTCCGGCGTTATCTCCCCTTGCTTTAAATTATCTCCCCATACTTTCTGCAAATGTTGATGTAAAGCCATATGGTTCCCGGTCTTCACACAGTTGATGATATGCTTCTCCACTTCTATCGAATAACTGAAGGAACTCTCGGGCAATTTGTTAACCTCATCAACAAAGATCACACTGCCTTCTCCCTTAACGATCTTGTACTGCAAAGCGGACAAAGCTTCTACATAAGATAGGGGCACCTCATCTACCGTGCTGTAAATATTGCCGATCCCCACCGTGAAAGTCCGAGAATGCTCCTGCACGAAGTAGGAGAGGACCTTTTGGATAAAATCGTGAATCACCTCCGGCTTCGGATTGGGATGATCAAGATTTAACAGGGAAATGATTTTGTCATTGCGCTTGCGGATCGATCGTACACCCAGATGTACGTCGTCCAGTTCACTAACCATCCCATCTACGATTTCCAGAATATCCCGGTAACGCAGATTGATTTTATCCTCTAGAGAAAAATCGACGGTTTCAAACACAATCACTTGATACGAATCGTAGTTGAACTCCAATTGAATTTCCTCTGCAAGCTGCTGCACGTTGGCCGACGATACTCTGCCATCCATGAGGTCATAGAGAAATTTTTGTTGAAGTGCCGGAAGTTTTTTTTCAAAAGAACCCCTTAAGCTTTGATTCTCATAATATACATAATTAATAATTCGATCGATAAATCCAAGTTCATCTTCCTTGGAATGATTGTTCTGGCTGGAGAGGGGGGTGCGGCCCAATACGTTGATATATCCGATAATTTTGTTGATGGGACGGTAAATTCGGTTGGTCAAAAAATAGGACATAATCAAGCCGCCTATCAGACAAATAATAGCCGTTACAAATGTAAATTGACGGATCGCATTTGCCTTTTCCGTGATAAAAGCCGTCGGTACCACGCTGATATATTTCCAGTCATTTACCTTCGATGAAGTAAACAAAATTTGATACGATTTACCCGCAATCGTCTGCTCCAGATAGCCTTCACCAGCACTGATTCCCCTAACTTTCTCTGTAATGGCCCCTTTGACAGAATTAATCAACTCATCCTGATCGCTGCGAATTTTGCTGTTAAAAACAACCTCTCCCTTGATGTCCAACGCATAGATGAAGGCCGGATAAGGATCACTGACGCCTTGAACCCTGTTGGAAAAATCATCCGTTTTGATATTCAGGTACAAAGCGCCCATAGGCTTGATTTCACTTAGAGGAACCGTCCGCGCAAATGTAATTACGGATGAGCTTATTCCATACGAGTTTGCTTGAAATCTGCCGATAGGTTTAAGCCCATGATGGTTTTGACTCGGACTTGTCCAATCTATTGACTGCCCGGTGTTGTAAATATTCTCATAATAATAATCAAGATTGTATTTGGATTCCTGATTCAATACGATCGGATAGCGGTAGAACTGGATCCATATATCCGAGATCAATGTATTCGCCTGCTTGACGCTTTTTAAATATTTTATAATATCAAGAAACAGCAATTGGTCAAGATCCCATGTGGTTTCCGATAAATACAGCGCCCGTCGGATCTGCGATTGAAGTGAAATCTGAAAGGACAAATTATCCAGAGAGGTCAATGTTTCATCAATGTTGTCTCTAGCCTGCTCGATATATTTATAGTTCGATTTCACTACTTCCTCAACGAGCAAAGAGGAGGATTGGGTATACGAAACATAACCAAATGCAAGAATAGCGATCAGAATGAAAATATTAAACAAAAACAACATTTTCACAAAGATACTCTTTTGTTTAAATACCTTTAAACTTTGCGGGATTAGTTTCAAAGCGTACCCTCCTTTTGAACAGTACCTTGCCTTGAGTCTGTATATCCAGCTAAATCTTTATTTGAGGAGGGTATAATTCTGTAGTCGGTATTATGTATCTAAAGGAGAAAGTGAATCTTTTATTTTCTTGAGTGCAATAAACCCTTAGGAACGTATGAGGTTATTATCGTATCCGCACGGACATTGATGGATACGAACAGCGAGTGATTTTTTGACGATTTCGCCGCAGTTTGAGCATCGCTGCGATGTCCCCGATGGATTCACTTGCACAACCTGACGACCGGCGCTTTCAGCCTTGTACGTCACGAATTGAACAAGCCCACTCCATCCTGCATCAACAATACTTTTTGCAGTGCGACGGTTCTTGACCATCCCTTTTATGTTAAAGCTTCGTTTATTTTGTAGGCAACATGAAATGATTATTCATATTTTTAAGACGAATTTCCTTTCTTCATTTAATTGTATACTTTTTATTGTCTTGCGTGCGCATTTGTTTTTATTAAAATATCAAAGTGCCCTTCCGGGCACTTTGATACATTATCCTTTTACTGAGCCGCCGGCCAAACCTTGAATCAAGAAGCGTTGCCGGGCTGGATATGAACCCGAATCAAGTTACAGGTGCAGGGTTGAATAATGCCAAATCGTTGTATAGTCCCCAATGATCCGCCCATGTTTTCTTGCGTCCGCTGGCGACATCCAGGATCAAGTGGAAGATTTCCCAGCCGATTTCCTCGATGGTGGCCTCTCCCGTTGCGATTCTCCCCGCATTCAGATCGATCAGATCATGCCATTGTTCCGCCAAAGAATTTCTTGTCGACACCTTAATCACCGGAGCGATAGCCAGACCGTAAGGCGTTCCTCTCCCCGTCGTGAACACCTGCAAGTTGATACCGGAGGCTAGCTGCAAAGTGCCGCATACAAAATCGCTAGCCGGCGTTGCAGCAAAAATCAGTCCTTTTTCGGCAGCCCTTTCGCCAGGGGATAGGACCCCGACAATCGGGCTGGTGCCTGATTTCACGATCGATCCGAGCGACTTTTCGACCACATTGGCGAGACCGCCTTTTTTATTGCCGGGTGTCGGATTGGCGCTTCGGTCGGATTGACCATTCTGCAAATAATCGTCATACCATTTCATCTCACGAATCAATGCCCGGCCGACTTCTTCGCTGGATGCCCGCGGTGTTAACAGATGAACGGCATCCCTCACTTCAGTGACTTCGGAGAACATGACCGTCGCTCCGGCGCGTACTAACAAATCGGCGGCATAGCCGACTGCCGGATTTGCCGTAACTCCTGAGAACGCATCGCTGCCACCGCATTGCAAACCGACGACCAAATCGGAAGCGGGGCAAGTGACGCGCATCCGGCGATTTAATCGATCGAGCCGGGCTTCCGCCATCTCCATGATCGATTTGACCATTGGAATAAATCCGTGATGCTCCTGCAAGGATATGATCTTACCTGAGTCCCCTTCCGGCACCAAACGTTCAGGGTTCAGCTTCTCGCAACCCAGTCCAACGACCATGAGCTCTCCGCCAAAGTTCGGGTTCTGGGCAAGATTTTGTATCGTGCGAATCGGAATAATCGCATCCGGTGCATTGATCGCAACCCCGCATCCATATGTATGCGTTAATGCTACGACATCCTCGACATTCGGATATTTCGGAAGCAGCTCCGCTTTGATTCTCTTTACCGTATATGCCAGTACGCCGGCGACGCACTGCACGCTGGTAGTAATCCCAAGAATATTTTTCGTTCCGACGCTGCCATTTGCATTCCGGTAACCCTTAAACGTATAGCCCTCAAGAGGAGGCAACAATGCCGGCACGTTGCTAGCTATCGATAGTTCCTCCAACCTCGGCGGTGTCGGAAGCTCAACCAACGATTCGTCGATCCAATTGCCTTTTGCAATCGGTTGAACGGCATGCCCGATCACTTCTCCGTAACGTATGATCGCTTCACCTTGATTGATATCGGTTAGCGCCACCTTATGTCCCTGAGGAACATGATTCGTTAGCTCAAGCCCACAAGAAAATACCGTTCCTTTAGGCAACCCGCCTTCATTGACAATAATCGCAACATTGTCGTTGGGATGTACTTTAATATAAAGAGGAGTTTCATTCCGCGTTTGTTTCAAAGACATGAGTATGACCTCCCTATCCGGATAAGTTAATCGATAAGAGCATCCCGATCACGATCGGCGTTTTTCTAGCTACAGATAAGGATTTTCCTCTCCTCAGCAAGTAATCGGAAATGACTCCCCCTAAGATCCCGCCCATAAATCCGCAAAGGGCTGGCAGCGAAGCGACAAATCCGGCTTTCAGAATGGACATCCCCCGTTCTTTAACCAGATAGACTGGAAACCAGGTGAGAAAGAAATAAGTAAGCGTATTTAAACAATACTGAGCCGTGTAGATACCTACCGTCATGCGGTTTGTCAGCAGCTGCTTCAAGTAGCCCCATTTCACTTCAGCGTTTTTCGCGCTTCCTTCTCTCGCCTGATCCAGATTCACCAAAGCTCCGCCTTGCTCCAGATAATCCAATTCCGCTTGATTCACCCGGGGATGATCTTTGGGGCCATAAATTGTCTTTACCCATACCCCACACAGCACAATCCCAATTAAACCCATAATTACAAATGCGGACTTCCAACCGTAAGAGCTGGTAAGCCAGCCCATGATTGGAGCAAAGATGACCGTAGCGAAATATTGAGCCGAATTGAAAATTGCCGATGCCATTCCGCGTTCCTTTGTCGGAAACCATGCCGATACGATTCTGCTGTTCGCTGGAAATGAAGGCGCTTCCGACAAACCGACCATGAAGCGTAGCACGAACAACATGGTTATTGCGATTCCTGTAGTGAAGAAACCGATAAAACCTTGCGTAATCGTAAAAAAGGACCAGAAAAAAATGCTGAGCGTATAGATCAACTTCGAACCGAAACGGTCGAGAAACCACCCGCCCGGCAATTGACCGATCACATAGGCCCACGAAAAAGCCGAGAACACATAACCCATGGAAACTGCATCCAAGCCAAGCTCTTTCGACATCGGTGTTCCCGCTATCGATATGACGGCGCGGTCGGCATAATTAATCGTCGTTATGACAAACAATACCATCAAAATCATATAGCGTACCTGGGTTTTTCCTGCAAACCCTATAGCTGAAGAAAGATGATTCGATACTTTAGTGCTATTGACATCCATCTCATTTTTCCTCCTTCATTTGTTTGCCTAACAACCTCAATCTCACCTCATTTACCATTTACAGCGCTTACATTCACATCGAAAAGCCTCCTCCGGACTTGTTATTTTCCCAAAAACATCGTAATCTGAATTTGTAATTAAGTAAAAGTTTAAATATTTAGATTTCTCTAAATAAATTTAAGAGTAAGGAGGCGAATTTTCTTCAAATGGATTTAAAACAGTTGGATTATATGATTAAGATAGCGGAAGAAAACAATATAACAAAAGCTGCGGAAAAACTTTTTATCACCCAATCTGCCTTAAACCAGCAGCTTTTAAGACTTGAGAAAGAACTGGGCACGCAGCTTTTCGTACGTTCAAGAAGCAATTGGCACCTGACGCATGCAGGGAAAATTTATGTCGAGAACGCGAAAGAAATCGTACGCATAAAAAAAGAAACGTACAACCGGATTAACGATATTCTTGAGATAAAAGAAGGAAAATTGATTGTTGGATTAACTCCGGAGCGCGGTATTAAGATGTTTGCGGCTATATACCCGATTTTCTACAAAAAATATCCGAATGTAAAAATTGAGCCTATTGAAATGCCTGTCAAAAAACAACAATATGAAATCTCTCAAGGTAATCTTGATATTGGATTTTTAACTTTGCAAAACTCCCAAAAAACGAATGATCACTATATCCATATCTGTTCTGAAAAGATTATTTTAGGTGTTCCAAATGCTCATCCTCTTGCGCATTTGGGAGGAAAGCTTGGCGAACCACTTCCTGAAATAAGCTTAAAGCGTTTTGAAAACGACTCCTTTGCCATTATGCAAAAAGGATCGACCCTTCGCGAAATCTATGATCATCTGCTCAACGAAGAAAACATCAGTCCTCACATTTTGTTGGAAACCAGAAGCTGTCAAACCTTATTCAAAATGGTTGCGGAGGGCATCTGCTGCTCCATATTTCCGATTACGTACGCCAAGCCCAACACGAACGTCTCCTATTTTTCGATCAAACAAAATCCGGAGTGGGAAGTAGCAGCTAGTTATAAAAAAGGCAGCTACCTATGCAATGTAGCCCATGATCTAATACGAATTTCTACGGATTACTGGATAAGAAAAATGATGAATTACGGATAATAAGCTTTTAAATAGGAGATTGTCCAAAAAATGGGGAGTTTTATCCATATCCAAGCTATTATCAAGCATACGACAAAAAGGAGCGACGAAGGATTACATTCGACGCCCCTTTTTGATCCATGGCTTCAATTCGTTAGATCAAAGTTATTGTAATAGTCCATCTACGTATATTGCTCTTTCCTATCGCTTATCCTTTCACTGAACCTGCCAGTCCGTTGACAAAAAACCTCTGGAACGTCAGATATACAGCGAGAATTGGAATAATTGAAATCAACACGGCAGCATTCAAAAGTGTGTAATCCGTTGAACGCTCTCCACGGAAGGCCATTAGCCCTGTCGTAATCGTTTTCATTGTATCCTTGGTAATGAAAATTTGTGCAAGCAGGAATTCATTCCAAGTCGCCATGAAGTCAAAAATGATCAGCGTCGCGATAGCAGGCATGGAAAGTGGAAGAATAACTTTGATAAACTTGCTCCAATCTCCGCAACCATCGATTAACGATGCCTCGTCTAATTCTTTCGGAATTGTTCTGAAGAAACCACGAAGGATTAAGATACCAAATGGAATTCCAAATCCAATATAAACCAAAATGATTCCAGGGTATGAGCCTACTAAGTTTACTTTGTTTAGAAATATGTTGAGCGGTACAAGCGTTGCCTGAATGGGGATCATCATACCGATTAGGAAAAGTGTAAAAATGGGATCGCTCCATTTGAAATTAAACCTTGTTAAGGCAAAAGCCGCTAGGGCTTCAATTAAAATTCCTAAGGGAACTTTAACCAAGCAAATTATAATCGTATTCTTCATGTACATACTTATTCTTCCCTGACCCCAGGCTTTCAGGAAGTTATCCCAGTGAAGTTCCTTCGGTATCGAGTAGAACGGGTAGTTTAATAAATCTGCGTTCGACTTGAGTGTAGTAAACGCTATAAAAACAACCGGTATCAAAAACAAAATTGACAGTACGACCTCACAAAAATGACGCTATAGATGGCAATATGGCTGTTTCCCGAAACCGCACAAACCGCTTCGCCTGTTGGGCAATCAATGAGTCATGCGTAATCAGAATAATCGTCCGACCTTGTGCATTTAATCTCTTTAAAATGTTTAAAATCTCCGCACCTGTCTTCGAATCCAGCGCCCCCGTTGGCTCATCCGCCAAGATGATCGGTGGATCCCCGGCCAACGTCCGTGCAATCGCTATGCGCTGTTGTTGCCCTCCAGACAGCTCCGAAGGAAAATGCTTCCTACGATCCAACAAATCCACGGCTTCCAGTGCCTGCAATACTAGCGGTTCACGCTGCTTCCTCGTCATTCCCCGATAAATTAGCGGCAACTCCACATTTTCATAGGCGCTTAATCTCGGCAGTAAGTTGAAGCTCTGAAAAACAAACCCGATCTTAGAATGTCTATCCAGCGGATGATTCGGTTCTGCAGCCGTACATTATTTGTCACCCAATATTCCCGATCACTCATCAATGTTCGCAACCTTTGAAAGACTGCAGCTTGCCGAGAGTAGTCATAGTAAAATCCTCGGCTGACCACGTCGGCAATGACAAGCGCATCCTTCGGATCATTCTTAGATGGACTATTGTCGCGATTCTCCTTGTTTCTTTTGGTGGTGGCCGGATTCACCATGACAACGTTTATGCCCTTGTCAGCAAGCCAATTAGCCAGGTTTGACCCGTAATGTCCAGTCGGCTCCATGCCAATGATAAGTCCCTTAAGTACGATGCCGCGAAAATTAGTCGCTTGTGCGACATGAGTTTCCTTCGCGATGTCAATGCCCACAACAAGATGAGAAGTGGTAATTCGTTCAATACGTTGATTTTGTCCGTCTGTTTGTTTAAACTTCATAGTGAGAGCGCCTCCTTGATGGTATTGGGTTGCAAACCCGTCGACAAACCCATCATACCGAGGGGCTCCTTTTTTGACAAAGGCTATTTCTTAGCCCTAACAGCATTCCGGTAGATGCTAAGATTTTGGCTTTGAAAAAAGCACAAGCGTCCCTGTATGATGGATCATGTCACCGCCAGTGACTAACAGACCCATAAGGAGGACGCCTTACTATGAAGTTTAAACAACGGTATGTACAAAATCAACGTATTGAAAGAATTACAACTCAGCATCTTGTAATCGGTATCGATATTGCCAAGGAAACACATGTTGCACGTGCGATCAATTTTCGTGGAATCGAGATTGGACGATACATTTCCTTTAGAAATTCCGATGACGGCTTTACGAAATTGCTGCATTGGTATCAGAAACTCCAAGAAAGTCACGGTTACACTTCCGTGCTTATTGGACTTGAACCAACAGGTCATTATTGGTATAGCTTAGCGGATTGGCTGACTGCCAGGCACATCGAACTGGTGCTGGTGAACCCGCTAACAACAAAGCGAAACAAGGAAAATCGAGATAATTCCCAGTCCAAAAATGATGTGAAAGACGCACTGGTGATCGCAGATGCCGTATGTCGCGGCTTTTACTCTCTCTACGCTCCAAATGAAGCGATATATCAACGTTTACGCACAATCATGAACAATCGGGAGTCCTGGTCGAAGGACCTTGCCCACATAAAAAATCGAATGTTTCGCTGGATAGACATCAACTTCCCTGAATATGGAAATATATTTAAGGATTGGACAATTCCGCGTTCGATTGCGACACTCAAGTCTTTTCCCTTACCGATAGATCTCAAGGCTCTATCCGCAGAGGAGATCATTACAGGTTGGCGGATGCATATGAAACGTGCCGGCGGTTCCAGCGGTCTACAGAAAGCGGCTCTACTTCTTGCTGAATCCCGTCGTTAATGGCCGTCGCCGCCGGCATCCACGATTAGTTTGTCCATGTTCCTCTCCTCTTGTCCTTTAAACTAAGCCATCTATGGCCACACAGGCCAGAATAAAGGCGCCCATTCCATGAAGGTCATTTTCACTGACCGGACGGGTAATATAATTTTGATAATCGCCTGCCGAAGTACCTATACAAATGTCCGGTACGACAAGACGACCCTCTTCATCAAAATAAACCCGCTCCGTCAAACCCCGGAAACCATGGCGCGCAGCTTCCAAGGCAGTTTCATCCACACATCCATGCTGAAACGCTTTTGCAATGGTATAAACGAATAAGCTGCTGCACGAGGTTTCCAACCAATTGTCCGGCAGATCCCCTTTATCCACTACCTGATACCATAATCCCGTCTTCTCATCTTGAAACCTGATAATACTGTGAACGAAGCGGTTCAGCACGAGCGCCAATTCCTGGCGGCCGGGATGATCCGCTGGCAATTCGTCAAGGAAATCAACCAGTGCCATGCCGTACCAGCCAAGAGACCTCCCCCAAAACTCAGGAGAACACCCGGTATCTGGATTCGCCCAAGGAAACTGTCGACTCTCATCCCAAGCATGATACAGAAGCCCTGTACGCTCATCCGACATATGCTTTCGCATTAAATGTTCCCAGTCAAGCACCATTTCTATCAGCTGTAGATCTCCGTACTTCCGTGCATAGATGACTGCAAAAACGCCGCCCATGTACAGTCCGTCCAGCCACATCTGGTAAGAATATTTATCCTTGTGCCAAAAGGCTCCCTCCGTTGTTCGGTTCAAGGTGTTGAACAGCTGGCGCAGCTTTTCCACCGCCACCCGATACCGCCGATCATCAAATTCTTCATCCAGCGTAAACAGAAGCAAACCGGTCATAATGGCATCCAGTTCATCTCGGGCAAAGAAAAAATTTCCATTCGAATCCACGAGGGAGTCGACATAACCCTTTGGATAGTTCAGGTATACGTCCTCCCCTGTTTTTTCCCAGACCTGCAGCATTCCGTATAAAAAAATACCCGCATGATAATGCCACCTTTTGGCAGGCGGCAGCTCCTCGGGTTTAAATTTGGTCATTAGGGAATCACAGGCGGCTTTAGCCCACTCGACGGGCGTTTGCGGTAACGTTTCTTTAATAAGACTCATGTAGATAAGCTCCTTTCGAGCAGCAATTATTCGAATAATCGTGTAAGAACGGGAAGCGGCTTCGGTTTCAATCCGGCCAGCTCATGGCATAACCACCGGATGAGAATCGCCTGCGTTCCCGCATTCATATCCCCTTCGACCAGCCCTAATCCAAGCGGAACGGCCACCGGCATTTCGGGATAATATTCGCCTTCTTTCACCTGTGCCACATTAGGGGCGGCAGGAGAATGGGCCAGTTCTCTGGAGAATCCGCCGTCGCGCTGCTTTAGCCTAGTCAGATTGGTCAGCGTAATTTCTGCGAGTTCTCTCATATCCTCTGCCGGAATATTCAGCTTCATGGAAGACAGCAGATTGATCGGATTGCGTATGTAGCACATGTCCTTTGCATCGTCGTTCCGAAGTGTAAATTTGATGCTTTGGTACATCTCACTGACCCTCGGAAGCGGAATTTGAAACCTGTTATAAAACGTATGCAGCTTGAAGGTCCCCGAAATCCGGACATACCAACCTCCCTCTCCCCATAGCCCTGTATGTCGGTCTTGAATGGAATCGAAATAGTCAAACGCCTCTTTAAGAAATGGTTCCCGTTCCTCTTTTGTCAATTGTCCAAGGTAAGGAGCGGAATTACACAGCCGATCGCATCCACGCCAACTGTTGGCTAGACTGATGCTTCGAAGCCATTCTCCGTAAACTTTTGGAGACATCATATATGAAGGTGATGCTTGTCGTTCCTTCGATAAGGGGTAAAGCGGAGCCCCTCCGAGTTTAGCCATGGAATGAAGGCTGTAGCCGATGGCCCTGCCCACCATAACGTCGTCCAATCGCATGTTAGGGTCTTCATCATAGAAATTTCCGGATTTCGGATCCTGTTTCGCTTGATAAAAGCGTACCATACGTTCTTTGCGTTCCGGACTCAGTTTCTCCAAAATCCCGCAGCGCTCCATAATGTTGACGGCCTGCGACGTAGATTCTATGTCAGGCGTGAATGACCCTGATTCCTTAGAGCTTCGTGCGTAGTAGAAGCCCCCAGTTGTCTTGTCATACTGTCCTTCGAGCCATTCAAAGAAACCTTCGAATACCCCATCCATTTCCTTTAAAATGTTCTCGATGCTTCGGTTCAACTCAAATCCTCCCCACTCTTTGGACCGATTAGCCGGTATCGGAATCGACGGAATACCGCCGTTCCGTCACCTACGGCATCAAGCCCTATTCGTAAGCTGAGGAAACCGCCCAGCGTATTATGATGCAAACCGGAAGCGTCCACAGTTTTATCATATCGGTTCCAAATGATACCATCCTCGCTGTAATAAAAAGTAACGATATTAGCTTGATTGCGAATACGTAAAAAGGTGCTGCTCCCCTGCACCGGGATGGACCTGTAGCTCTTAAAACTGCGGAAATGGCGGATTCCGGACGTCGAAACTCCTAGACCAAGCTGGGCTTCGTCGTTATAGTAAAGTACGAGCCGACCCTCCGCCTCGCCGGTGGAGGCAATTTCTACCGTTACCTCATAGCTCTCGTCACCCGTCATATACAAAAGTGGTGAACCCTTTTCTTTTTCCTGTCGACCTACCGTAACAAGTGCTCCGTCTGAAACCCGAAAACGCTCCTCAGGAGGATGGCCGTTGCACTGCCACTGAAACCCCAACTTAATCCCGGTAAAGTCGTCCTCCATCGGCATTCCGCTATCAGGCTCCGACCTCATCTTCATTACCGTACCTGATGGTTTAAACCAGCCATCCTCCGTAAACTCGACTGGCTCAATCAGCGTTTGCCTGCCTAATGTATGGAAGCTGTTCAGATAACCGTGATAGACCATCCACCAATCTCCGTCCGGGGTATCGATCAAAGAGGCGTGTCCTTTGGACCACCAATGCTCATCCCGAGATAACGTTCTTACAATCGGATTATAAGGCGAATGCTCCCAAGGCCCCCAAGGGTTAACGGAACGTGACGATACGGCCATATGACTGGTAGGCGGACCAGCCGTCCCTCCCTCTGCAACGGTTAAATAATAGTAACCATCGCGGTATGTCACCTTTGGACCCTCCATACTGAAAGCCTCGACCACCCAATCCTCCGGGTAATTCCAACCTTCATAGACGTGTCTGGGCGATTCAATCACTGACAGTCCGTCCGGTGCCAGCTCCACAAAATCCCCGCCGGAGAGATGCAGATAACGCTTGCCGTCCGGTGCCGCAATATGTCCCGGATCGATGCCTCTGATCTTAAGATCAATGGGTTCGCTCCATGGTCCTAAAGGCGACGGTGCTGTGATTACCCAATTCGTCCGGTTTGCGGGGAAATAGATATAATAAGTACCATTGTGCTCTGCAAAATCAGGTGCCCATACATCCCCGACATACTGATGGAGGGCAGCAGAAACCGGCTTCCAATTGATCAAATCCCGTGAATGCCAAATAAGCAGTCCAGGCAAATACTTGTAAGAAGTATGCGTCATATAATAATCACCGCCGACCCGAATAACCGATGGATCCGCGTAGTTCCCTCTCACTGCTTGCAAAGGGTACGAGCTTGTTTGCTTCATCAATGAAAGCCTCCCGATTTCAATTACCCCTTAACGGAGCCTACTAAAGCGCCTTTAGCGAAATATTTCTGCAGGAACGGATAAACAATAAGGATCGGCAAAGTGGAAACCACAATAACGGCCATTTTTATCGTTTGCTCCGGCGGCTTGACGAACTCGTTGCTCGTATCAGCAGCCATGCCGCTTGCCGCAATTACAATTTGGCGCAGCAGAACTTGAATCGGCCATTTGTCCGCATCATTCATGAACATAATCGCCCCGAAGTAAGAGTTCCAGTAGTTAACAGCGTAGAATAAAGAAATCGTAGCCAGAGCCGGCATCGATAGTGGCAGAACGATCCGGAATAGAATGCCAAAATCCCCGCAGCCGTCGATCTTGGCCGATTCCTCTACCCCGTCAGGCAAGCCCTGGAAGAAGCTCCGTAATATAATCAGGTTGAAAGCGCTGATCGCTCCAGGAAGTATTAAAGACATATACGTATCGATTAATCCAAGGTTCTTCACGATCAGGAAGGAAGGAATCAAGCCGCCGTGGAACAGCATCGTGAACACAATCATCAGATTCATCGTTTTGCGGCCATCCAAATCCCTTCTCGTAAGGCCGTAGGCCATCATTGAAGTGAGAATCATGCTGATCAGCGTGCCCACGACGGTAACGCCGATGGATACCCCCATGGCTTTGAACAGTGTGTTCGTTGAAAAAATATATCGATAGGAATCAAAAGTAAAAACGGTCGGGAACAGGACAAACGGTTTGCGTGCCATCTCTTCCGCAGTCGTAAACGACCCCATCACCACGTGAAGGAACGGAAGCAGCATCAAAATAGCGATAAGGCTAAGCAAAAGGATGTTGAAAAGATCAAACATCTTGCCGGCGAATGTTTTATCTGTAACCATAGTTAGTCCTCCTTCATATGTAGCGGTTCTTAATAAACACCGTCTTCGCCGAATTTCTTCGCCAGCCAGTTGGATCCTACCACGAGGGCAAAGCCGATGACAGATTTGAACAAGCCGACGGCGGTACTGAAGCTGAACTGCCCCTGTTTTAATCCTGCCGTATATACAAACGTATCCAGAATCTCCGCGACGTCTTTGTTCATGGAGTTGAGGAGCAGATAGATATGTTCAAAGCTGGTATCCAGCACATTTCCAATTTTGAGAATCAACAGCACAACAATAACATTGCGGATGCCTGGGAGCGTGATGTGCCAGATTTGCCGGAATCGACCGGCTCCGTCCATACGTGCCGCCTCATAAAGGCCGGGGTCAATAGACGCCATTGCCGCTAGGAAAACGATGGTTCCCCAACCCGCTTCCCTCCATATCACTTGCAGAACATACATGGGATAAAACCATTCCGAGTTCATCAAGAAGTTGACAGGCTTTAAGCCAAGGGTAGCCATAAGTTCGTTAATAATCCCTCCGTCCATGGTCAGCATGACGAAAGAGATGGACACAATAATGACCCATGAGAGGAAATGCGGAATATAAACAATCGTCTGAACAAGCCGTTTGAAGTAACCGTTCGCTACTTCATTCAGCATGACCGAAAGAATAATGGGTATTGGGAAATAGAACAGGATATTGACCACGAACACAATCAGTGTGTTCTTAAAGATCTGCCAAAACCCAGGATCGGTAAACAACCGACGAAAGTGTTCCAGCCCAACCCACTCGCTTCCCAAAAAACCTTTGTAAGGCTGATAGTCTTGGAATGCGATGACGAGTCCAGCCATGGGAATATATTTGAAAATAATAAAATATAAAAAGCCTGGTAAAACCATCAGATAGATATATTTGTTCCGGAGAACCCGCTTCCAGAACGTATTTTTCGCCTTTGAGACCGATGCCAGCTCCGCCCGAGCAGCTATATGGTTCATGATGTGGGCCTTCCTTTCTTGTTGAAAGATAAGGCCGCTGAGTCTTTCAGCAGCCTCCACCTTTTAACGCTGATTATTTTCCACCGTTATTCTTGAACTGCTCATTAAACTCGTCGATAATTTTTTGACCGCCATCATTTTGCCACTTCTTCACTGCCGACTGGAAGCCTGCCTCGTCAATTTTGTTCATGATGAACTGGTAAGTGGCGTCTTTAATTTGATCCTGGAGCCGGGCTCCCTTTTCATTGAATGCTTTGGAGTCCAAGGATACTGTAGGGTCCGTTACCATAAATTTAACTGCTTCGTTCGAAAGATTGTTGGCTTTCTCAAAAACAGGCAGTGAGAAGAAGGCAGGTGTGATGTTCGTTGTCTCGTACAGTGCCATGTTCAGATATGGTCTTACTTCCTTCTCAATCAGTTTGCTGTCCGTGGAAGGAACTGCTTTGCCATCTTTCATCGTATAATGCTCATCCTTGAGTCCGTACTTGAGCAGGTCGGCTATTTCAGGAGAATAGAATTTATCCATGACACCAAGGATGGTCTTCAAATCCTGTTCGGATTTAATGGAAGATTTCGGGAAAAGGACAACGGTTCCGTAGCCTGAAAGCCCCCAAGTAACGCTCTTGCCGTCAACGCCCTGAATCTCATTGGTTACCTCGTACTGCGCTTCCGGTACATTTTTCGCTGTTTTCTCTTGAAATCCTTTGACATCGCCCATCGTCCCAATATAGAGTCCTGAACGGCCGGTGTACATCAGGTTCTGCTGATCTGTTTTGCTCGTAACCGGGAAGTCCTGGTTGATCAGGCCTTCATCGCGGAGCTTCTTCATAAACTTCATCGTGTCAAGGTATCCCTTGGTCATGAAATCTGGGACTAACTTGCCGTCTTGAGTTCCCCAGCCATTCGGTGTTCCGAAGTACATGGAGAGCGTTTTGAAGGCTCCGTACACGAGATCGTTACGGTCAGAAATGGGGATCGTTTTGCCACCGCCGGCCAAATCCGCTTCTTTGAACTTCTTCAACATGTTGTATAGTTCGTCTACCGTTTTTGGCGCGGAGAGTCCAAGCTTATCGGCCCAGTCCTTTCGGTAGATCAAGCCAGCGCGAGCCGGTTGTCTTTCCTGGTAGAGCGAGTAAATTTTCCCGCTAACGGCTGTATTATTTTGGATTTTCTGATTCAAGCTCTTGAGATTCGGATAATCCTTCAAGTAAGGACCAACTTCCCAAAACTGGTTATTCTTGATGGCATCGCGCATGAGGATAAAGGAAGCCGCGTTCTTCAAGTAAACAACCTGGGGGAGGGAGCCCGTTGCAAATGCAGCTTGGAACTTCTCATCATAAGAGCCGTCCGGTACCCATTGAATGTCCAGTTCGGAATTTGTTTTTTGCTCAAGAACCTTCTCAAGCTTATCGGAAGGAACCTCGGTTGTTTGCAAATCGGCCATGATACTGATCTTGACCGGACCCTTCGGTGCTTCACTTGTTGCTTTCGCTGCTTCGGAACCTGTGTCTGTTTTACTGGCGCATCCGGCCAGCATGGAAACCGCCGTCAGTGCGGAAAGGATAATGGCGACTTTCTTCTTTGTCATCTTGTGGACCTCCTTGAAATGGTGGTGATGGATGTTGATGGCTTTATCATAATGACAAGCGCGGGTTACGTATATAATCATGAGATTTGTCTGTGATTTTACAGGTGATATCTAGTCTTTTATAATCTGATGATTATTTTTGATTTGAAGTGATTATTGCCATCCAGTCCTATTTAAGGAATAAGCGCGCTATTTAGGCAAAAAGTGTAGTTTTGGCAGCGAAGGGGAACTACAGGGACTTATTACAGACAAACTGCGGTGGAGCGAACTTCTCTTGCTATCACTCGCTCGGATAGATACCAATCCGCCATCATCTCGTCTGTAAAGATGAAAAATATCGTTACAGACACGATTTCACTTCCCCCTCGCGATTGTAACGATGAAAAATATCTTTACAGCTTGAATGTACAGTATTCTAAGGGATGGTAGCTGAAAAAAAGAGTTCTTTGTACGTTTTCCAATACTGACGTTGACGAACCTAGCCAAAAGGAGATCTCTCGTGCCTCAGAAAACTTATACTTTATTAAACTTTTAAAAAAACGGCCATATAAAACTCATCAAACGAGCTTTATAAGGCCCTATTCGTAATTATTGCTCTTTCACCCGGAACCAGTCGACGTCCACATAACCTCCCCCGGGTTGCCCTTGCTGTTGTAAACAAAATAATCCGAGCTTCGCACCGACCCAACCGCCCGGCACCGCGATGAAGCGGTCACCGATCGGTACGAAGTGGTCGCCATCCACACTATATGCGAACGAACACTCCGCCTCCAGCACAATAGATACTTTGAAATAAACGGTGCTCACACCAGTCGGGAGTTCAATTTTCTCCAATATCTCTTCTTCCGAGCCTTCCTTACTTCCCCTTCCCTGAACATAAGTAAGCAGGACCTGCTCATCCGCTTGACTCATCGCGATATAACGATATTCATGACCAAATACAGTAAAACCGGCTCGATCCCATGCTGTTCCTGGTCCGAACGTCAGCTTTGCCGTCGCAGTGAATGCTGGGGCCGGAAGCTTCTGACAAAGCACGTTCGGCGTTTGATAAAGCGTCGACACGCCAATCGGCAGAGGCTCGGCATATAAACGGAGCTTACCTGGGCTATCTTTTAAGGAATACCAAGATGTCTTCCAATTCGCCTGCCACTGCCATTGCAGACCCAGAAACGGCGATTCGAATTCATCGCTAGTAGAAGGAACAGTAATCGGCCAATCCCGCCCAACATCAGGCTTCTTATGCACCAACACAGGCTCTCCGATCCCATCATCGTTCGAATCGATGCCCATCTCAGGCCAGTCGTTCTCCCAACGGATCGGCTGTAGGTGGACGATACGCCCGTATGCTTCCCGATCCTGAAAGTGGACGAACCACGACTCCCCGGAACTCAATTCGACGTAACCGCCTTGATGAGGTCCATTAATCGCAGTGTCTCCTTGATGAAGTACAATTCTGTCCTCATAAGGTCCCGTAATGCTTCTGGAACGAAGTATCGTCTGCCACCCGGTAGGAACACCCCCAGCAGGCGCAAAAATATAGTAATATCCGTTGCGTTTATACAATTTTGGTCCTTCCATTGTCGGATGGTCAGCTTCCCCATCAAAAATGACCTCACCATCGTCCAGCAGACCTTTGCCGTCCGCACTCATACGGCACAGCTTAAGCTTATGCTTGATTCCGGTTCGGCTTTTCGCAAATGCATGTATTAAGTAAGCCTCACCATCCTCGTCCCAGAATGGACACGGATCGATCCAGCCCTTGACCTCCTTCACCAAATGAAGAGGGGACCACGGTCCTTTCGGATCCTCCGCAGTCGTCATGTAGATACCCTCATCCGGTGCGCTGAAGTAGATCCAAAACTTACCGTCATGAAACCGTATGCTGGGAGCCCATACGCCATCCCCATGCCGCACCACACTGTCATAACCGCCGGGCAGCCGGTCCACGGCATGTGCGATGATCTGCCAGTTGACAAGATCTTTGGAATGAAGAATCGGCAATCCGGGTGAACTGTTGAAGCTCGATGCTGTCATATAAAAATCTTCACCGACGCGAACTACGTCCGGGTCCGAATAATCGGCGTAAATTACCGGATTCCTGAAGTTACCGTTTCCCAGATCAGCTGGCCAAATGTAAGTGTTATCTTGATTTCTTACTATTTTCGTTTCCATTTTTGTTTCCCCTTTCGATTTCACCTGTGCTACTATGTACAAATAAGAGATCGAAACCGCTTTAGTTAATGAAAGGACCCTCCCCATGAATGAACGAATCGGACAAAAGTTTACGACCCATGACCAGCTTTTCGCCATTCAGCAACTTCAGCAAACGGGCTATTCCATCATGCCTCGCCCGCATGTACATACAGGTTTTGAACTGTATTATTTGCTGCAAGGCGAACGTATCTACTTTATAAACGGTAAGGTATTCACTGCTCAAAAGGGCGATATGGTTATCGTCATTCCGGGCGATTTGCACTCGACGGCAAGCTCCCAGGTCGAGCACGTGGAGAGAGTGCTCGTTCATTTCGATTCCGAATTCATTCCACAGCCCGACCGTCCAGTGCTGAAGCTTCCCCCTTTTCTCCGATCCACGCTTCTGCGCGTTCCGCTAAAAGAGCAGGCAGAGCTAGAGAATTCGCTTCTATACATGCTTTCCGAGTTCAAGGAGCATCAAGCCTTTTACGAATCCTATACCAGGCAGCTTCTGATCGGCCTGCTCATCCGCCTGCACAGGATCAGCTCATTTGCCGATAATTCAGCCGAATCTCAGCATCCGATGCACCAAAAGGTTTCCGAAATAACGGCTTATATTCATGACCGTTGCAGCGAGCCGATTACACTTGAGCAGCTATCCGCGAACTTCTATATCAGTCCGTCATATTTAAGCCGTGTTTTCTTGAAGCTAACTGGCTTACATGTAAGCGAATATATCCGAATCATTCGCGTACGTGAAGCTCAAAAGCTGCTGAGAACAACGACAGACAAAATTCAGAAGATCGCCGAGCATGTCGGCTTCGAGCACATTTCCCATTTTAATAAAACGTTCAAAAAGATAAGCGGCTGCTCGCCGTTGCAATATCGGAAGCAGCACGTCAGAAGTTAAGCTGGGAATAAACCTCATCTTTCCCTTCCCATTCAATTCCTTCTGTCCTCTCCCCCGTTACGACCAGTAGGGAATCGAATTCTTGCGCTCCTGCTACGGTTAAGTCTTTAATGCTAACACCTTGCGCTTGGTGAAGTCTTATCGGCGGGCCTTGTCGAAGCTTCAGATCGACCCCCTCAAGCAGCAACCGCTTGACGTTATGGCAAACGACGCCTTGCACCGAGGAAACGCGATAATTGCGCAGGGTGACATCCTCCAATGGCATTTCAGCCAGACCATTGATAAGGAAAGCCTTATCCGCGCCGGCGCAATCGATATCGGTTATGATAATTTGCCGGAAAACCGGTGTTTGTTCCGATATGGGATGCATCTCCTCTTGTGCCGAACCAGACCCTTCTACACCCTCGTAAAACAAATGGAAGGAGATGGCCTCCCCTACGATATCCGTCATGCGAATGCGATCGATCCTTATACGCTCAACGATGCCACCGCGTCCTCTTGCGCTTTTGAAACGCAGGCCAATATCGGTTCCGATAAACGTGCAATCCGTGACATGGATATCGCTGACGCCGCCCGACATCTCGCTTCCGATAACGAAGCCCCCATGCCCATGATAAACCGTACATCGACGTATCGTCACATACTGGGTCGGCATGCCAAGCGCTCGCCCCGCTTCATCCTTACCTGATTTGATACAGATGGCATCGTCACCGACATCGAAAGTACAGTCCTCTACCAACACATAGCGGCACGAGTCTACATCCAAGCCGTCTCCATTCTGAGCAAACCAGGGATTTCGCACATTGACCCGGCGTATCGTAATATGCTCAGATGCCCAAGGATGCAGGTTCCATGCAGCAGAGTTTTGGAACGTGGCTCCTTCCAGCAAAATACGGCTGCACCGACGGAAGCTAAGCAGATTTGGACGCAAATATTCACGTGCTGGCAAATAAGCCTGCGGATCCTGCTCACCTGATTGAATGAGCTTCTCAACTAGTTCTGATCCCTGCATGGCAGCTGCTGAAGGCCACCAAATGCCCGCTGATTCATCGATGACCCCGCCGCTATTCTGGAGGCGATTCCAATCTTTCTCCGTCATCTTCCACTTCTTTACAGGGCGCCAAGCTTCCCCTCCGCCATCGAAAATACCTTCACCGGTAATAGCAATATCCTCCAACCCCTCTGCATCCAGCGGAGATTGACAGCGTACGACCGGCTTTCCTTCAAATTGCGAGTGCAGCAGCGGATAATCCTCGAAACGCTTGCTGAACAATACAGTAGCTCCTGCCTCCGCATGCAGCTCCAGTCTGCTCGTCAGCTTAAGCGGCCCGGTCAACCACAACCCGGCAGGAATAATTAGCCTCCCGCCCCCGGCTTCAGCTACCTCCTGAATCGCCGATCGGAACGCCTCCGAGTTATCCGTTTGCCCGTCTCCGACAGCGCCAAAATCGGTCAAAGTAAACGTAAGGTCCGGAATACGAGGAAGTATCACCTCCGGCATTGCGCTGTTTGGTTGTTTTACAATTTCCGTTTGATTCATCTAACAAACCCCTTCCTGTACAACCCTAATCACACTTCAAATTATAGAGCATATTATCACTCATTTTCTTGCTATATCCATGACGCATTATTTAAAAATTATATATAATTGTCCAAATAGACAGAAAAACGGACAGGACGAACCCTGCCCGTTTTTCCATTCCATTTTTTATTAACCGCTTAATGCGGCACTTTGACCTCGGCAACAGCTGTCATTTGGTTTCCTGCCAGATCTGTCACCGTATACGTAATCTGATAGATGCGGCCCTCTCCTTTGCCTGAGCGCTCAGCCCGCAGCAGGAATTCCGTATCCGTGGTTCCATAGGCGGCACCTTGAATATCTTCCGACGTATCTCCATCACCCAAGCCGTTGTCAGGCTCATTGCTTGTAATCGAGGTCAGCACGATCGTACTGACGCCGGAACCCTCATCCTGTCCGTAAACATTCATATGGACGGTTACCAGCTTATGATTCGCAGGCGATAAAGATTGTTGATCCGGAATTATTTTTAAAGTCGGCGCTGCTGTATCGATATTGCTCACGACAGCCGTTGCCGTTCCTTTATTTCCCGCTTGGTCTATAAACTCAAAGGTAAAGCTGCCATTGGTCATGAAGGTATAGCTGTACGATCCGTTGTTATTGGTTACAACTACAGGTTCACTTGGCTTGATGGTCACCGTAACAGGTTGATTTGTCGGTTGTGTTGTGCTGTAGGTGACGATAGCCGTCGGAGGCACACGGTCAGGTTCTACCTCAAAGCTTATTGTGTAAATACGCTGCGTTCCATCCGCCGCCGTCACCTTCAATTCGGCCTTGCCTGGCAGTTTATCCGCCTGTACTGTTTGAACAGTCGAAGCAACTGCATCTACATTTGCACGAACCTGAGGTACGGTTGTCGTTCCATGAGGTAGTGTAACAACATAATCGTACTTCTGCTTCGTAAAGTCTGCCAGTTGCGTGCCGTCTATCATCATGCCGGTTAAAGCTGCATTGCTGTTCAATAGCCGAGTACCTTCTGACGTAGGATTCCAACCGTCATTACCGGCAAGAACCTTTGTGACCGTGTACTGAGCAGCCTCCCCCGTCGTTAATTGCTTTGTCCAGGAAAGCCGCCCCGCCGGGTTGGCTCCCGGTCCGTAACTCAAATATTCGCCGTAATCGGCAGTGGCTTCGTTTGCAGCATTGCCCCAGTTATTCCAGCCTGCTGGCCGGATATGGTCACCCATAAAGTTATTGATATATACCACATTCGCGTAAGGTCTCCATGGTCTTCCCAGGTCTACTTGCCCGCTAAGCCCCGCATCCGCTGTCAGCCTGCTGTTCACAAAGACATAGCCCTTTGCTCCCTGAGGCGTTGAGGCTGCGGTCACATAGCCTGGTGCTTTGCTATGAATAACCGTACGATCGAACACAGCTGTAGCGGAACCGAAGATGAAATCGACTGAGCCGTCTATATAGCTGTCAACGAAGTATTGTCTTCCTAAGCCATCTGCCAATAACGTATCCTGGAAGCCGACAAGCCGGACATTCCGGAACTGCTGGCGGTCTCCTCTGGCTTGCAAAGCTACCGCCTGGCCCGCCGTCAAGCCCGCATCGTTCTCAATCGTCAGTTCCTGGGCCACAAAATCGTTCGCTTGCGCGCTTAAGGTATAGCTGCCTGAAGTGCCGATCGTACCGCCGCCAGGTGCAGGCTTGCTGGCCGAGTCGTTATAAATGATTTTCGTAAGCTCCGAACCGTCGCCGATAAGGCTAATGTTGGTTTTTCCGGTGCCGATGAGAACCTTCTCCCGATACTCTCCGGCTTTCACACGAATAACGATACGTGATGGATTATTGTTCGGAATGGAGTCGACGGCCGCTTGAACAGTGTTGAACTGCCCGCTCTGATCCTTCGCTACTGTAAGGACCGGAACCGCATCTGCCTTCACCTGTGCCGAGCTATAGCTTTCTACATTGCCATTGACGGCCGTAACGATGTAGAAATAAGTCTTACCTTGGGTTAGCCCGTTGTCGGCATACTGGGTACCGGCAACCGTTTCGGCCACAACCTGATACGGGCCGCCCTCGGATTCGCTTCTTTTGACGCGGTAAGCTGTCGCACCCTGGGCGGGGTTCCACGACAGGCTAACCTCCTGATTCGCGCTGTTTATTGCCTTTACTGCTGCCGGAGCCTCTGGAATTCCAATATCTTCCACGGGGCGTCCGGAAACAACGGCGGACTCCAAGCTTGTTTCATTTACGCCTGAGGCCGTTACTTTATAATAATAAACATTGCCGTTCTCAAGCCCCGTATCCTTATAGCTTGTGGAGGTTACCATCGGCTGAAGGGGTATGTAGGGTCCCTCGAAAGCCGATGCACGTTGAATTGTATAGGTCGATGAGCCATCCACTGCGTTCCACCGAAGCTCAGCCTGACCGTTCCCCCATAAAACATTGATCGCAGGAGCGGCGACTGGCGCAGCAGGCTGGACTTGAACCTGTGCGGAATTCTGGCCTTCTCCTCCAACACTCTTGGCGGAAACCACATAATAGTACGTCGTCCCATTGCTCAGACCGCCATCGCGATAGGACGTTGCGGTGGTTTCAGCAACTTTCGTATACGGACCATCACCTGTCAGGCTTCGCTTGACCATGTAAGAAACCGCATTATTTACACTGTTCCAGCTCAAATCTATTTGGCTGTTTCGTACGACCGGTATAAGCCCGGCAGGAGCTTCCGGTTTTTCCGCCGATTGTGACGGCGTTACCTTCACCTCATTGGACGGAGCGCTTTCACCGGAAGTGCCGACACCTGTAACAACATAATAATAGGCAGTTTCGTTCTGAAGCCCCGCATCGATATAGGATGTAGCCGTAATACCGGAGGTTACCATTTGATAAGGACCTCCGCTGGTCGTGCTTCGTTTGACTGTGTAGGACTCAGCTCCTTGCACCGCATCCCAATTCAATTGAATCTGTGCGTTACCCGGCACCGCAGCCAATCCCTTCGGTGAGGCTACCGGTTCTACATACACCTTCACGTTATCCCAATATGGGCTACCTGTTCCGGAGCCCGGCGTGGAGAAATGAATGCGGCCTATTCCCTTTGCCTTCGTATCCGCCAGCGCCGTGCTGAGGAAGTCGATCTCCGGAGTTGCGGCCGGAACATTATCCACATAAATTTTTGCCTTACCCGTCAAGACGTTCGCTTCGATCTTGATATTCATCCAACGGTTTAACGGCGGCGGCTCGTTTGTCACCTTGATATACGTACCGCCATTATTGATGACAAACACGTTATTGCTTTCATTTGCCGGTTTACGGATTTCCAATGACAAAGGTGTTTTGCCGCCATCCGGCGTTTGCAACTGAAGCAGGCCGGCCGAGCCGATCATCGATTGCTGCATGTAATCCGCTTCGAGAATGACTGTGCCCTTTTGCGGAGTAAAGCTCTTCGCTGTCCTGGTGTTAACCGAGCCAGTATCATAAAGCTGCATCGCTTTGGACGAGCTGTTCCCCGCACTTGTCCCAGGAACCGTCTGCGTGATCACTTTATTCGTGGGTGTCATCGGAATGGGATTAATTAATGTGTAACCGGCCGGCATCTCTCCGATGGCATCTCCTTCGAAATCATCCGCAACGAGCCAAACGACCTCCGGTGCACCGGTAGGAGTGACGTTGACCTCCTTTGAATCGAAGCTTTCACCTTGTGCATTTACAGCACTGATGACATAATAATACGTTTTACCAGGTGTTAAATTCGAATCGGTAAAAGACAGTGAAGTAATGTTTGACATAATCGTCGTATAAGGACCGCCAGGAATATCGCTTCTTTTGATATGATAACCGGTTGCTTCACTTACCGGGGACCAGGCCAGCACCGCCTTCTTTTCTCCTGCTGTTACCGTAGGGACCTGCGGTGGCATTGGAAAGTCTGCGGCAAGCGCACGAAGCTCCACACCGCTGAATTCAGACGTGTTGTACTTATTAATGTCGTCCGGCGCCTTCGAAGCATCTGCCGCTAAACCGAAATAGACGGTTTCCGCCATTGGTATATCAAGGGACCCGATCTGCTTCCAGTTTGTCTTGTCTGAAGAAATCAGGCCGGTCAACTGGCTGCCGATTCGAACGAGCTTCACCCAATATGGGGTTGCAATGAAATCTTCCGGCTCGATTCTCGCCGACTCTTCGCCCGTCGACGAACGGCTGATCATGACGCCTTTCCCCCCCATTTTGACATAAGGGATCGAGAGCATTGCCATCTTGGAGGAAGCCTTCAGCGATTCGCGGACCATGACACCTGCCTCCGCATTATCGTCGGTGGGCGTAACGTGCTCGATTCGCGCAATAATCTCGCCGTTCCCTGTCAACGGCTGATAGGCAAAGTGGAACGAATCCGCGGTTCCTCCAATATCGCCGGCCGATTTCACCGTGACGGCCTGCGCATCGCCTCCCAGCTGCGTATGGCCAGGAATGCCGACATTACCAATATCTTGCGATTGCCATGGTACAATCGGACCGCTTGTGTTCACATGAACTGCGACATTGTCTGAGTGGGTGGACAGCCCCATGGTATCTGTAGCGCGAACGACAAGGAAATGCGTGCCGTCCGTTACGTTACTCCAATCAAAGATGTATGGAGCCGTCGTATCCTCTGCTACTTTTGCTCCGTCAATAATCAGTTCCGCTTTGGCAATACCATCGCTATCAGATGCGCTTGCATCCACCGTAATTTGGCTTCCGGCTTCCTTCAGGCTGTTGTTCACCGGCGAGGTGATGGAAACGGCCGGATTATCCGTATTTTTGTTGCTGGCGGTTCCTTGAACAATCAAATCGTTGAGATATACCTCCAGATTCGTGTACCCTTCTGGAGATAGGTTCGTTGCGTTCCGATCATCGGCATTGGCAGGAGACAACCCCTTTGCAGCTTCCCACGCATCGTCCATGCCGTCGTGGTCCTGATCGACTACGGCGGAGATGACCTCGGGGTAATCGGGATATCCACCTATCTCACGCGGAGAATTAATATGCTGCCCTGTGCGATGTATCACATCATGAATAACTCTCGCATCGTAGGCATCACGCTTAGGCAGGGTGGCTCCCACATTCGCGAGCACATGATCATAAGCAACTTGCGCCGATTCGGAGATGTATCCGCCGTTCACGGCTACCGGCGCAGAAAGCTTCGATGCCGGGTTCTCAACCGATAGAACGCCCTTCCAGTTATCGGCCGTTACGGAAGAATCCCCATCCATCATATTGCCGTTAATGTACATTTTGCTTGGAGAGCCTAACTCGCCGAACAACAAATTACGAACGTTAGAATAAGTGCTAGGCCCAAACTTATAATAGTTGTTGTTCAAATTATACTGCCCGTCACCGCCGCCGTAAGTGGACATAAAGCCCCAATTGTAGATGATATTGTTGGATGCCTCCGTAATATCCGGGTACTGGGTGATGACCGTTGGAAATCTCGGATTCCGGCTTACACTATGGGCAATCAAGTTATGGTGATACGTTGCTTGATTGCCTCCCCAAATGCCCCCGTACCCGTGGCGCCCTTTATGATGTGAAGTCATAAGCATGCTCTCTGCGGAGATTGACCATTGCACGGTCGTATTGGCATTATCGTACAAACTGACCACTTCATCGACTGACCAACTGAAAGAGCTGTGATCAATCATTATGTCTTTATGGTAACGGACCCCGAACGCATCATCCTCGCTTGGATAACGATCACCTAAGCGAAACCTCATATACCTTATGATCACATTGTCCGCTTCAATATTCGTCGTATAGTCAGTTACCGTAATCCCATCACCGGGAGCGGTTTGCCCTGCGATGGTCAAATTCGAGCCTTTAATCTTTAGACTTTCCTTGAGACGGACAGTGCCACCTACACGGAACACGATGGTCCGGTTGCTCTGACTTACCGCGTCGCGCAGCGAGCCTGAAATTGGTGTTTCGTTAGTCTTGTAGTCTTCAAGTGTAGTAACCTCATATACTTCTTGCCCTCGGCCGCCACTTACATATTTGCCGCCCCCCTCAGCTCCTGGAAAAGCCAGGAGTGGTTCCGCCGCAGATCCATTGGCAGCGTTTACAGGAATAGCTGCAGCAAGAATTGAAGCAATTAAGAGCTTCGGCAACAACTTCTTCATCAAAATACCCCCTTATGAGTGAATTCATGGTGGACCTTCGACTGTATCTAAGAAACGAACGTCCACCTGATGGCTTAATCATAAACAGGAGCCCCTGGTTACGTATATAATCCTGGGATTTGTCCGCGCTTTAACTGGGGATAAAAGTCCTTTTCAAATCCCATGATTATTTTCGCTTTGCAATGATTATTACCCCTAAAAAGGAAATAGATTGCTAACTACCTGACCAGTAAGGTCCAATAGTAAGCAATCATTATTTGGATTACATCATTTAATTGTTCGGGAAAATTTCGCTGTACTCGAAATAGTCGAAATCCGCCTGGTTCGTACTGGGCTGCCCGTTGGAACTTGCATACATGCCAAGATAAGCACCGGTAAAACCTCCCGCAACATCACTGCTTAGAATTCGGCCATCGGCGCAATCGTACAAGAGCTCCCACTGCTCAGAATTCATAGCAAAATAAAAACTATAAGCCTGCTCAATCGCTTCGACCATGAGATACAATCTCCCGGTTGCCTGGTGTGGACGGAGGGCCAGCGTTTCATCTTTACCCGCTTCCCGCTTGATCAGGCGGAGGACACCTTCTCCATCGATCAGCGCCGACTCCAAACGATAGTGGTAATCCTCATTTTGCAGAAACACCAGACCAGCCACTTCCCCTTCGTTAAGTGGTGAAAATTCTAAAGCAGTTCGTGCAGCAAAATTCATATGCTGCTGCCTCCTGCCTATGAAGCTTGGATTCGCCACTTGCGTGATCGTTTCAGGCTTCATTCGTAGACGCAGGTGACCTGGCCGCTCCGACAAACTCCAGAAATCCCCCCGTGGCGTACGGATAAAATTCCACCGATCGTCAAGGATCTCTGCATCAAAATGATCGCAGGCTGCGAGTGACGGCCATCGTCGCAATGGTAAATTCGGCGAGGGCAGCTCGAACTCAACGATTCCTTTACCCGGATTCACCACCGGCCAGCCGTCTTCCCAAACGAACGGTACGAGGAATGTCTCCCTACCCAAGTTACGGTAATTACCACCGTAAGGGCGGGATGCCAGACAAACGAGATACCATTCGCCGTTCTGCGTTTCAATGAAATCCGAATGACCCACATTTACAATGGGATAGCTCCGACCGAGGTGACGGTGTGTCAAAATCGGATTTGTTTTGGCCACCTCATAAGGGCCGGTTAAGGTTTTACTGCGGGCGATCGTCGTTGAATGCGTGTGGCCCGTTCCACCCTCGGCAACGACTAAGTAATAGTAACTGTTAATCTTGTAAAGATGAGGTCCTTCCGTCGCATGAATTTGTTTAAGGGCTCCATCCCATAAGCTGTATGTCGGTCCTGTTAGCTGCTTCTCTTCCAAATCCAATTCTTGCAGCCAGATTTCTACGTGCTTCTCATATTGCTGCCCTTCAGGCGGCTTACGGTTGCCCGTATAGTAGACCTTCCCGTCATCATCAAAAAATAAGGAAGGATCAATGCCGACGGCACCGGGCAACCAGACAGGATCCGACCACGAGCCAGACGGGTCCTCGGCCGTGACATAAAAGTTCCTCCGTTCGCCAGTAGCGCTAACGACAAACGTCGAAACTACGTAAAACATTCCGTTAGAATAACGGATTGTTGCAGCGTAAATCCCTCTAGAGGATGGTGTGTCATCCAGATTTAGCTGCGAAGGACGATCCAGGACATGACCAAGCTGTCGCCAATGAATCAAGTCCTTACTGTGAAAAATCGGAACACCCGGATAATACTCGAATGATGAGGTGACCATGTAATAATCTTCTCCAACGCGACAAATCGATGGGTCCGGGTAAAAGCCTGGTAAAATGGGATTTCGAAATGTTTTCATGAAAATTCCTCCGCTTTTCTATCGTTACTCTCTGTACTGCTCGTTAAATTCGTCGATGATGTTTTGGCCGCCGTCGTTTTTCCATTTTTTCACTGCAGCCTGGAAGCCTGCCTCGTCGATTTTGTTCAAAATGAACTGGTAAGTGGCGTCTTTTATCTGATCCTGAAGTCTAGAGCCCTTCTCGTTGAATGCTTTGGAGTCCAAGGATAGGGTAGGATCCGTAATCATAAATTTTACGGCTCCATTCGAGAGCTTGATGGCTTTTTCAAAAACAGGAAGAGAATAGTACGCAGGCGTAACATTGGTCTCGTACAGTGCCATATTCAGATAGGGCCTTACTTCCTTCTCAATCAGCTTGTTGTCCGTGGAAGGAACTACTTTGCCATCTTTCAATGCATAATGCTCGTCCTTGAGACCGTACTTGAGAAGATCGGCTATTTCAGGTGAATAGAACTTATCCATGACGCCCAGGATGCTCTTGAGCTCCTGTTCGGATTTAATGGAAGATTTCGGAAACAGCACAACAGTGCCGTAGCCTGAAAGCCCCCATGTAATATTCTTGCCGTCAACGCCCTGGATATCGTTCGCTACCTCATACTCCGCTTCCGGAACGTTTTTCACCGTCTTCTCTTGAAGTCCTTTGACATCGCCCATCGTTCCAATGTAGAGTCCTGAACGGCCGGTAACCATCAGGTTCTGCTGATCCGTTTTGCTCGTTACCGGGAAATCCTGATTGATCAGGCCTTCATCGCGGAGCTTCTTCATGAACTTCATGGTATCTACATAACCCTTGGTCATGAAATCAGGGATCAATTTGCCGTCTTGAACTCCCCAGCCGTTCGGTGTTCCGAAGAACATGGAAACGGTTTTGAAGGCGCCGTACACTAGATCATTACGGTCAGACAGTGGGATCGTTTTGCCGCCGCCAGCCAAATCCGCATCTTTGAACTTCTTCAGCATGGTGTATAGCTCGTCTACCGTTTTTGGTGCAGTGAGTCCAAGCTTATCTGCCCAATCCTTCCGGTAAATGAAACCCGCACGAGCCGGCTGTCTTTCCTGGTACAGAGAGTAAATTTTCCCTCCAACAGCTGTATGATTAAGAATTGTCGGATTCAAGCTCTTCAGGTTTGGATAATCCTTCAAGAAAGGACCGATTTCCCAAAACTGATTATTCTTAATTGCGTCGCGCATGAGGCTAAATGAAGCCGCGTTCTTCAAATAAACAACCTGGGGCAGAGAACCCGTTCCAAAAGCAGCTTGGAACTTCTCATCGTAAGAACCGTCCGGCACCCATTGAATGTCCAATTCGGAATTTGTTTTTTGCTCAAGAACCTTCTCAAGCTTATCTGACGGTACCTCGGTCGTTTGCAAATCAGCCATGATGCTAATCTTGATCGGACCTTTGGGAGCTTCACTTTCTGATTTTATTTCTTCAGCACTTGAGTCGATCTTATTGACACATCCGGCTATCAGAGAAACCGCCGTTAAAGCGGAGAGCCATATGGCGGTATTTTTCTTTGTCAATTTGTGGGCCTCCTTAATCTGGGTGATGGATGTTCATAGCTTAATCATATGAATTAACACAGGTTACGTATATAATCATGTGATTAGACCGCAGTTTTACAGGGCTTGCAAGCCTTTTTATTATCTGATGATTATTTTCACTTTGAAGTGATTATTGCCCCTAACAGGCTTTTTCATTAGAATAGAGTAACTAGGTTGAACTAGATACCGGCCAAGAAAGGAGTGCGGATTATGCTACGCGAACAAAGCTTTTACACCAAGCTCGTCTTATTCAGTTGCGCCATCTGCATTATTCCTCTTCTGGCGCTTGGTTTCTTTTCCTACATGAAATCATCGCATTCAATTCAACAACATGTCAATCAAGGCAATGTGCAGCTAATGGAACAAACGAGCAGCAATTTGGAGCAAACTTTGCAGACGCTGGACTATTCCCTCAATAACTTCATTAATTCAACCTTAATGCTGGATGCTTTGTACAAGCCCATGACAACCTATGATTTTCAGGCCTATAATGCCATTCGTAAAGAGCTTTCGTATCAGCAGTCCTCGAAGACCATGGTAACGGATATCATTATGGTAAATTCAACCGATAATTGGGTGATCACGAACACGGGATTGTACAATTTAAATGAATACGCTTTCAAAAATTCATTGCTCCTCTACTCGAATTTGCCCTTCAATTCAAATTGGTTGCTTCTGCCGAACAATTCCCTAGGAGCTGCAGATACGGAAAGCTCCGGCTGTAAATACATGATTACTTTGATCAAAAAAATGCCCTTACATACTTCGGAAAAAAGAGGCCTATTATTTGCCGCTATCCCGGAGTGCCGTTTAGCAGCCCTCATGGGAGCTCCTTCGGATTCTCATAATGTGATGGTGCTTGACCAAAGCAATCGGATCATTATCCATTCGGATGAAGCTAAGGTCGGGCAATTCGTAACGGAATCGGGCATCATACCAGGAACGGATCTCTCCCTCATGGCGGGGAAATCTGGTCAATTTCAGTCCAAGTCGAATGACAAAGACTCTACGATTACTTTTATTCGATCTGAGTTTAACGGTTGGATCTATGTTTCGATAACGGATATTGCTGTTACGAATAAGGAAGCACGAGCCATTGGCTGGTTTACTCTTTACGTGCTATTGGGAATCATTGGGCTGAGCGTTTTCTTCGTCTGGTTTGGGAGCAGAAGAATGTACTTCCCTATTCACGGGATATTGAAAGGCATCGCAGATCGACTTCCCAATTCCGACAAGCCCCATAAGAACGAGTTACTATTCATTGACGAGCATCTCAGAGATTTGTTTGCTTCTAATTCCAAGCTTCACGGAGAGCTTTACCAAACCGGGATGCAGGTACGCAGCTTTTTTCTTGCCAAGCTGTATCAGGGAATCGTCGGCAACAGAGAACTTGAAGAAAGTCTTGAACGCTTCGGCTATTCGAAGCAGATTTCCTCCTGGAACAATCTGGCCACGCTTACCCTGCAGATCGACCTACTGAAGGAAACGCGGTACGAACAGGCGGATTTGGATCTACTTTTGTTTGCCATTAAAAATATTATCGAGGAGCTGATCCCGGGCGATAACTGCTTGTCCCCGGTTATCGTCGAACAAACACTAACTACGACGATAGGCTGCTCCGGCCTCACGACTGAAGCATTCTGTAGCCAGCTCTATCAATGGACGGAAGAGATCCAGCGAATGATCCGCAATTATTTGGAACTCGACGTCAGCATCGGGATAAGTCTGCCCTTCACCCATATCCGCAAAGCTCCAAGAGCTTATCAGGAAGGACTTGAGGCTTTGAAGCGCAGGCTCACGTTGGGGGAAGGCGTCATTATCCCCTATGCGAGTATCAACGCAGGAAAACATACGCTTATCTATGCCTACCCGAAGCTGCAGGAGAACGAGCTTATCGATTCCATCAAGTTGGCAAATGAGGAACGATCTTTCATTGTGCTTAACCAATGGCTGAAAGAAGTTTTCCAAAAAGAACGATCACCTCACGAATATCAGATTTCCTTAGTTCGTCTATTGAATAATTGTATGATCGTCATGCAGGAAGCAGGAATTCGACTCGAACAGCTAAATCTGCAAGAAGGCTCCTTATACGAGGAACTGCTTCAGCTCTATGTTAGCTCAGAAATCGAAACCTGGTTCAAGGATCGAATAATTCTGCCCATGATTCAGGTTTTCCGGGATCGGCAGGAATCCCAATACCAGAACTTGTCCGAACAAATCATCGATATCATTCATAAGGAATACGAGCGAGATTTAACGCTAGAAGAATGTGCTTCACGCATGCATTATAACGTCTTCTATTTAAGCAGTGTTTTTAAGAAAGAAACGAATATGTCTTTTAGTGAATACCTAGCTGACTATCGCTTTCAAATCTCTAAGAAATGGCTGGTTGAAACGAATATGCCCATCAAGGATATCGCTGAGAAACTAACTTATACGAATGCCCAAAACTATATCCGCTTCTTCAGAAAGCTGGAAGGAATGACTCCGGGCCAATACCGTACCCAGTTCTCTGCGCAAAGTAATAAGTAATCCGGCGGTTTCGCACCCTTTTGACAAATGAACTCCTCTGTTGTTAATGTAATATGCGGTACGTATCACTCACCCTATAACAAAAACTAGCCAGCCCCAGCAGCTGGCTAGTTTATCTATTTTAGGATTTAATGAAAACGGTCTTAATATCCGTGTAAAATTCTATGGCAGCCTGCCCTTGCTCACGCGAACCTAAGTGGACTGCTTCATACCTCCGAACGGTGCTTGCAGCTCCACTCCTGAGCTTCGGCATTGATCCGCACAAGTCCGGCATCGATATCATGCATGAACGTCAGCATTTTCGAAATATCCCGTGTGAATACCGATGTACTGAGTCCAAACTTCACGTCATTGGCAATTCGGATGGCGTGATCGTCATGGAACTGGAAATGTCTTCGAAGACCGTAGGCTCAATGAAAAATCCAGCTTCCAAACCTTGTCCTTGAGCTTTACCGCCTCCGCAAAGCAAGGTACCTCCTTCTTCCACACCTTTGGCGATGTAAGATAGAACGGTATGGAACTGGTTTTCGCTTGCGCACGGCCCCATCCAAGTTTCTGCGTCCAAACCAGGACCCACTTGAATCGCTTCAATCTTTTTCAGCAGCTTCATCTTAAACGCTTCATAGACCTTGCTCTGAACGATAACCCGACTCGTAGATGTGCATTTCTGCCCTGTCGATCGTAAGCCGTCACTGATCGTCGCCTCGACCGCAAGGTCCAGATCCGCATCATGCGCCACGATAATGGGATTCTTGCCTCCCATTTCCTGCTGGTACTTGGCTCCTCTCGCCAGAGCACTCTGTCCCACCCCTTTTCCTACTCGGTCGGATCCTGTGAATGTGACGCCGCCAATGTCCGGACAACTAGCCATGCTTGTCCGATCACTCCACCTTGGCCCGTCACCATATTAATGACGCCGGAAGGAAGACCCGCTTCATGGAAGCACTCGATGACCAGCGTTGCCGTTGCAGCTGTTTCCTGAACAGGCTTAAACACCACGGTGTTGCCGTAGATTAAGGCAGGCGCTATTTTCCAAATCGGAATGGCAACTGGAAAGTCCCATGGGGTAATAACACCAACAAAGCCAAGTGGCACACGCGTGCGGTTCTCGTTAAAAGATCAGCCCGGAACCGCTTCTTACGTCAAAGCATTGCTGACCCAGCTTCTTATCCCTATGTACCGCCATAGTACAAGAACAGCACATGAGAAGCCTCAATACGTCCATCCCATGCATCAGAAAATATCATAAATCGCTTCACATATGAACGAAAACTTTCAGCAGCAACTCATGCTTGAACAGGTGGCTAAACAGTTTTTCATCAGCCCATCGTATTTGAGCAGACTTTTCTCCAAGCTCACCGGTTTCCCTTTCCGTGAATACTTGCAAGTCGTTAGAGTGCGGGAAGCACAGAAACGGTTGATAGCCTCACAGGACAAAATCCAAGCTATTTCCGAGCAAGTCGGATTCGAGCATATCGCTTATTTCAATAAAACGTTCAAAAAAATAACGGGCATTTCCGCGCTCCGCTACCGCAAGCAATACAGAGCCTCAACCAAGGAAGACTTCTGATAACGGATTCCAGCCGTCTTCCCTGTCAAATATCCGTTCCATTGTCAAAAGCCCCGCTTCCGCACCAGTCAACTGCCGTGACCAGCTTGCTCGGGTTAGAGGCTGCGCACCAGGTCCCGAGCTATTGTACTCTGCGTACGATGCTGTTTGTTCATTGGCGGGATTCTCCCAATTGTCCCATCCCTCAGGCACGATATGGCTTCCCATCCATGTACTCATAAAAATCACTTTTGAAAAAGGCCGCCATGGACGTCCCAAGAAAACTCGGCTTTGTTCAGCTCCGGTCAAGTTACAGTTCATAAAAATATAACCATAAGGATGGTCTTCCGGAGTGGAAGCAGCGGTAATATAACCATCGCGTTTGCTATGGATTCTGCATCTGTCAAATAGGGCTGTTGCCGAACCGAAAATGAAATCCACATCCCCCTCGATGTAGCAATGTTGATAAAACTGTCTGCCAGTTCCAGGTGTATAGAGCGTATCTTGGTTACCGATCATTCGAACGTTTTGAAATATGGCGCGGTCTCCTCGGACAAATAAGGCTACGGACTGGGCGTTGAAGGCGTTGTTTTCAAAGGTCAGATTACGCGCACGAAAATGATCCGCAAGAATAAACGTACTGGAGCTGCCGGTTGTCCCTACGTTCTCGCCGTCAGGCCTCTTCTTGCTAGCGTAGTCATCATACGTCAGCACAGTTTCTTCCATGCTTTCTCCCTGAAACGTAAGAAACGGACGATCCTCCGGAACGGTGATCTTCTCTTTGTAAATTCCCTTCTTGATAAAAACTTTTATCCTGGTCTGGTTACCTGAGGGTACGCTGTCTACGGCTTCCTGTACCGTTGTGAAGTCTCCGCTTCCGTCTTTCGCAACAATGATATAGCCTTTCATCTTTCTAGCTCCTTATCTCTAAGAAATTTTTGTTATTCGATGTCCTTTTTTCCTAAAAAATGATCTTTCTTGTCATCCCTCGATTTTAAGTGAATCCCACATATGTTATGATGGAACAAAGTTGCAGAGGAGGCCTCCGTCAAGCATATGAACCATCTCTCTGTAAAGATTAAACGTATGACCAATTGGTTTTCCATCAACGATTATGCCAAGCTCGTTATTTTCTGTTTCGTTCTCGTTTCACTTCCTGTCCTGATCCTGGGCATCTTCTCATATTTCAAATCTTCAGGCATCGTCCAGCAAAATGTAAGCCGCGAGAAAATTCTAAATGTCACTCAAGTGCAATCCAACATTGAACAGTTGTTAAAAACAGTAGAGCGCTCCTCTATCCATTTCTTAAGCTCGAATACGTTACAAGCCGGTTATTATGAGCCGCTATCGCCTTATCAATTCGATACCTATAACGCGATCAAAGCCGAGCTTAATCATTTACAAACCATTGACAGCGGGATTACCGATATTACGATGTTCAGTAAAGAGGGCAACTGGATTATCAATAATAGCGGGGTGAACCGGTTAAATGATTGGTCAGGTTCTGCGCCGATACTTCACATGTTTGAGGAAGCGCTTTCTTCAGAATGGAAGATCGCAAGCTCGAACAATGACGTCTTCGGGCAAAATGTACCGGCCAACGCTTGTAATTCTATGGTGCACTACATAAGAAAGCTTCCATTAGCCGCTTACGAACAAACGGGCATGTTCATGGTCACGATTCCCACATGCAGCTTGAAAGGATTATTTGCTTTGGACCGGGAAACGGAAACCATGGTCATTCTCGATCCCCAGCAGCGGATCATTGTCAATGAGGGCAGCCTCCCCTTCCAGATTCTAGACCGTTTGCGCCAAGCTATTTTCAAAGATGTTGAACTTCAACCGTCCGGACAGTCAGACGTTACATTGGATCATATCAAATATACGATTACTTACCGCAAGTCCGATTATAACGGCTGGGTTTATATGTCGATCGTCACATTAAGTCAATTGACTCAGCAATCCAAGGAGATCGGCTGGTTTACTCTTTATATTTGCTTGATACTGCTAGCTTTGTTCATCTTGATATCTTTGAGATGGTCCAAGCGTCTATATCTCCCTATCTTGAACCTGTATAACCTTGTGGCTAACCATTCGAACGAAAAGCCGAAAGGCCATTCCGTCGGCGAGCTTCGTTATATAGGGGAACAGTTGAACCGATTGCTCTATACCAAATCAGAATTGGAAAGCAAGCTTTATGGCCATATCGAGCAAGCCAAAATATTATTTATGGTTCGATTGTTTCAAGGGCATCTAAAGGAAGTTGAGATCCATCGAAATCTGGAGGTTTTCGGCTTTCAATATATAATAGTAAACCGCCCTTTTGCCGTGCTTGCGCTTCAAATCAAGAATCTGGATCATACTCGCTTTGCAGCCAAAGACTATGATCTGCTGATGTTCGCTATTAACAATATCATAGGCGAGCTGCTTCCCGAAAAAAAGAGATTGTCTCCGATTTTGCTTGGCCAGTGCCAGGTTACCTTGATCGTCTCTGATCACGAGGATAAAGACGAATTTGTTAACGAGCTTTTCTTAATCGCAGAACATATTAGATCAACTGTTATCTCTTACTTAGATGTGAATGTAAGCATTGGAATCAGCAAGCCCTTTGATCAATGGAACCAAGTTCCCCGCGCTTATGAAGAAGGATTGGAAGCCATAAATTACGGAGTCCGGCTCCATGATAAAGACACGCATTATTTCGGCGATCTTGGAGAAGACCACAACCTGCACTATTCCTTCCCTCAAGTTGTTGAGATGGAGCTGTTCGAAGCGATCAAACAACTAGACAAAGATGGCGTAAACAAATGGATCCGTAAATTCCTTGAAGAAGCATTCCCAATTCAAATAGGCTCCTCTGCTCCATATCCGTTTGCGCTCAATCGATTACTAATCGATTTATTGGGGCTCATGCAAAGCTTAGGCATCAAAACGGATCGTTCAGGTGATGAGCAGCACTCGTTGTTTGATGAACTATTCAAATTAAAATCGCCACAAGATGCGGAGAAATGGTTTCACATTACCATGCTTGAGCCCATGATGACTCGTATCCAAGACCGCACGGAATCCAAACATCAGCTCCTTACACAGCAAATGGTTCAAATGATTCATGAAGAATTTGAAACGGATCTATGCATTGATGCTTGTGCGGAAAGGCTACATTACAATGCCAATTATTTAAATACCTTATTTCGTAAGGAAATGGATATCCCGTTTGGCGCCTATCTCGCGCAATACAGACATCAGATGGCCAAAACATGGTTAACAGAGACGGAATTATCGGTAAAAGAAATCTCCGAGCGTCTAAGGTACAACAATTCTCAAAACTTCATACGCTCCTTCCGCAAAACAGAGGGGATTACCCCAGGAAAGTATAAGGAGCTTGGAACAAATAAGAATCCCTCCCCCTAGATCTAGGAAGAGGGATTTCTTTGCCTTTGAGGATTAGCTTATTTTTCGAGTGAAAGATACTCCTTATTTAGTTCTTCAATAATTTTGTCGCCACCATTTTTGCGCCATTTTTCCACTTCTTTATTGAAACCGTCCTCATTAATAGTGCCCAGAATAAACTTATAGGTGGCATCTGTAATGATCTTCTGTAACTCCGTTCCTTTCTCTGCTTGTGTCGCGGAAAGCAGCGGTACAGCTGGATTCATGACTGCAATGCTCTTATTGTCGGCAATTTCATCTAATACTCTAGCCCAAACCGGATCGGTTTGCTTTGCTTTCATGTAGTTGAAATTAAATAGATGCAGGACATTGGAATAAGGATTTACTTCATTCGTTCTTAAATCTTTCGCTTCTTCGATAAATTCGATATTTTTGTCATCGATTTTCTTATAGTGCCTTCCCTCAATGCCAAAGCCAAGCAAATTATAAATCTCTGGCTCCAGCAGCTTATCAAAGAATCCAAGGATTTTTTTCAGCTCTTCTTCGCTTTTCACACTGGTTTTCGGGAACATGTATAAGGAACCCATTCCCGTCCCTCCCCAGTTACGGAAGCCTTTGGGACCCTCTATTCGATTAAAGACGCTGATTTCCGCCTTCGGATTGATCTTCTTGATTTTATCTTGCTGGGCGAATATATTGCCGATCATCATTCCGCCCTTGCCATTAAAGAATTTCTCCTCCTGCTGAGCGGGGCTAGTGATGGTGAAATCCTGATTCATTAGCTTCTCGTCGTAAATCTTCTTCATGAACTTCAATGCATCCATATATTCTTTATACATAAAATCCGGAACTAGCTTACCATCCACCTCTCCCCATTCATGCGGCGCTCCGAACCAAATGGATAGTTCCTTGAATGCGCTGTAGGGCAGCTCATTACGATCCACAAGTCCATAAGTGTCGTTCTGGCCGTTTCCGTCCGGATCATTGAATGTAAAAGCTCGCAGAACTTGATATAGCTCGTCAATGGTGCGGGGTTCTTTCAGACCTAGCTTATCCAACCAATCTTTACGGAACTGAGTGCCTTGGCGAGAAATATCAATCTCATAATAAAGACCGTAAGTTTTGCCGAAGAAGGTACTGCTTTTCATAATATTCGGATTTAAATTTTTGCTGATGTTCGGGTAGTCCTTCAAGTAAGGCCCAATTTCCCAGAACATGCCGGATCGGACTGCATTGATAACGGAAGTGTTCTTGAACTCGGTAGCCGCAACCTGGATGATTTTCGGCAATGTGTTGGAAGCGATGCCTGTTGTCATTTTATCCGTATACACATTTGCAGGGACCCACGTAAATTCCAGCTTCGTATTGGTCTTCTCTTCAATCAGCTTTTCAATAGTATCTTGTGGCGGGTTTGGCCCATATAGAGGCGCCAGCATAGAAATTTCTAATGGTTTCTCCTTGGCTGTTGCTCCATTAGTAGGTTGCGGTGCAGCTTCCTTGGTTGCACAGCCTGCAATCAGCATTGCGGTTGCGCTTGTAATCGTTAATGCTTTACCCCATTTGGTTACCTTGGCTTGCATTTTCAAATTCCCCCTTGAATGATTGATTTTATCCTTTAACCGAACCAAGCAGCGCCCCTTTGGCGAAATGCTTTTGCAAGAACGGGTACACTATAAGAACAGGAACAGTGGCTACGACGATAACGGCCATTTTGATCGTTTGCTCCGGCGGAGGTACATAGTTCTGACTCATCATTTCTGGATTTGCCGAAATCCCCGCCGCCAAAATGACAATTTGCCTTAACAATACCTGAATCGGCCATTTGTTGTAATCATCTACAAACAAGATGGCTTGCATGAACGTATTCCAATATCCCACCGCATAAAAGAGTGAGATGGTAGCCAGAACCGCCTTAGACAAAGGAAGGACAATACGGATAAAAATTCCGATATCGTTACATCCGTCGATTCTTGCTGATTCTTCCAGGCCTTCAGGCAAATTCTGAAAGAAATTACGCATAACAATTAGATTGAAAGCACTGACACAGCTGGGAATAATTAAAGCGCCATACGTATTAATCAAACCTAATTCTTTAACAACAAGAAAGGAAGGAATCATCCCGCCATTAAACAGAATGGTGAAAATGACCATAAGCATGAGCACCCGCCTTGCCCCCAGATCCCTGCGGGATAATCCGTACGCCATTGAACTCGTGACAGCCATACTGAACAGCGTGCCAACTACTGTAATTCCAATGGTCACAGCTAAGCTGCGAAACAAGGTGCTAGTACTGAATATGAACTTGTATGCTTCAAGACTGAATTTGGTGGGAAACAGCAGAAACTCGTTCTTCAGGTACTGCTCTGGTGTAGAGAAAGAGGCCGCCACCACATGAATAAAAGGGACTACGGTTATCAGCGCTATAATGGTTAGCAGACATAGGTTGATAATTTCGAACAACCGACTTGATAATGTTCGATCTCTCAATGTGCGATTAGCTCCTTTCTTAGTAAATTCCCTCTTCACCCAGCAGCTTTGCTAATCGGTTTGCCAGTATGACCATGATCAGCCCTACTAAGGATTTGAATAAGCCGATAGCTGTGCTATAACTGAACTGGCCTTGTTTAATGCCTGTAGAGTAGACATAGGTGTCAAAGATTTCAGCAACCTCGCGGTTCATGGAGTTGAGCATCAGGAAGATGTGATCGAATCCGAGCTCGAGAATCGCTCCCACCTTCAGGATCACCAGAACAAGAATAACGCTTCGGATTCCGGGCAGTGTGATATGCCAGAGCTGCCTAATACGACCGGCGCCATCCATCTTAGCCGCTTCATAGAGCTGAGGGTCAATGCCCGCTATAGCGGCCAAATACAGAATCGTTCCCCATCCGGCTTCCTTCCAAATGATCTGAAGGATATAAATCGGCCTAAACCAATCGCGGTTAGCCATGAAATTGACGGAATCTCCGCCAGTGGCTTCGATCAGCTTATTGATCATTCCTCCCTCGGGAGTCAACAGGATAAAGCTGAGTGCGACTACTATGACCCAGGACATAAAATAGGGCACATACACAAATGTTTGAACAACACGTTTGAGCACCTGCTGGCGCACTTCATTGAGCATCAAAGCAAGAATGATGGGAATGGGAAACACAAAGACCAGGTCGAGAAAAAACAAAACTAGCGTATTTTTGAACAACAACCAAAAGGTCGGTTCCGAAAAAAATCGTTCGAAGTGCTTCAACCCTACCCACTTGCTGCCGGAAATGCCTACGAAAGGCTGATAATCTTGAAAGGCAATGACAAGCCCGCCAATTGGAACATACTTAAATAGAATAAAATATAGCAGCCCAGGAGAAATCAAAATGTACAAATATCGATTTCTTATCATCGTTCTTAGCCAACTAGGCTGTCTGGCTCTTAGAACCGCGCCGCTTTGCTTTGTGGAAACGGTACCTTGATTTACTGACAAGTGTCTCTCCTCCTTCAACCTTGCTTAAGTGGAACTGGGATCCCTGTGATTCCAAGGTAACCTGATTGGTCCCAGAATTCTACAATCACTTTCTCCAGTTCGCATTCCACCCTGAAGATTATGTAAGATTCCCCTTAAATCAAGCCTTTAATAACCTGATAATCATCAACACAGATATGAAATCGATTGGAATGATACGTAGGTAAAAAAATAGGACACCCTAAAAAGGTGTCCCAAATGTAGCTTTAATTATCATGACCTCATAATGCGCATACTCGGATCTCTAACGAATCGCAGCCTCGTTACGTTGACGAAAGAGCGTGATTTTCGGCTGTTTTTTCTACAATAGCGATTTCTGGATTCATTAGATTATCAAAAGACCGCATCTCGGTTGATAACGTTTTCTGAGTTCGTCAGCGTTTGTCCTCAATTAATCGACAACCTCATTTTTCCATTTAAAAGGTACTTTCACCATGCTTATCGCATGATTAGATAGAGATCTTTCAGTAACGAGCCCCTACTGAAAAGTGCTCTGATGAGGATTCCATTGATCATGCCCTCCAAGCACACGCTCAATGCTCAGCCCTTTCGCTTCTGTTTCCGTCAAAGTCCTCGCCCAATGCACCCGGCTTGCTTGCAGTGCGCCTGGTCCAGTGCTGCCGTATTCGGCATAACGGACCGAGCTTTCATTGTCTGGATTCTCCCAATTGTCCCAGCCTTCTGAACGAATGTGCGGTCCCATCCACGTGTCTATAAACACCGTATAAGCCCAGGGTCTCCACGGCCTACCTAGATACACAGTCTCCTCATGCTCACTGCCGGTCAATCGACAATTCATGAATACATAACCGTATTCAATATTCTTGGGGGTTGAAGCCGCTGTAATATAACCGCCCCTTAAGCTGTGAATCTCGCACTTATCGAATAGCACCGTAGCCGACCCGAAGATGAAATCAACATGGCCTTCCACATAACATTCTTCAAAATATTGACGTCCCCGGCATGTATATATCGTGTCTTGATTCCCGAGTAATCTGACGTTCTTATAGACATGGCGATCGCCGGAAACGGACAAGGCTAGTGCCTGCCCGATGTCATGCCCATGCCCGGCGGTGTTGTGCACCGTCAAATTTTCCGCTTGAAAATCATCTGCATCCACCTTCAATACGGCGGTACGGAATGTGCCGATTTCTTCGCCATCTGATCCGGTCATTCTAGCGAAATCACCGTAAGCTAGAATGGTTCCCTCGCAGCTTTCCCCGATAAGCTTAATATGAGGTTTATTCTCTGGCACGGTTATTTTCTCGCGGTAGGTTCCATTCTTAATATGAATGGTGACAGGTTCAAGCGGATGAACTCTAACTGCATCAACAGCCTTTTGAACGCATGTGAAGTCACCGCTGCCATCTTGTGCAACTGTTATTTCCCGCATGAGCCACTCGGTCTCCTTTCCTAATATCCATACATAGATACGCCTATGAAAGCTGCTCCTTCAGCCAATCGAATGATCTTCTCCCCGATATTTCATGCTTCCCCGGGAACAAATCAGATTCCAATTGGTGATCCGCATCCAAGCTCCGATAGATGGTGGACAAGCGGTTAATCGCTTCCTTCACGGTTTCAATCGGAAATACCCTATCCTCTAAGCCCGATTCAATGAACAACGGTCTGGGGGCAATTAATCCGATTAGCTCTGGTTGCTCTGCGTGCAGGAGTATGCCTGGAATATAATTATCCACACAATGAGGTCGATCTAGAATGCTGCCTTTATAAGTATTCGTATATCCACACAGTACAGTAGCATGTATCCGTTCATCTATGGCTGCTGTCATGGAAGCAACCAAACCGCCACCCGAGAAACCGAGTGTCCCGATCCGTGAAGAGTCAACTTCTTCGCGGAGAGCCAAATAATCAAGCCCTCGTATAGACTCATACACTCGAACCCCTGCGATCGTCATCCCGCACATCAACAGTTGTAGTGAAATGGGCAAGCAACTAGAATCGCTGCTCGACGGATTTGATTCTACACTCGCTTTCAGCCTTCTATCACCAAAACCGATAATTTCAGGTACAAGCACGAACATTCCTCTTTGAGCTAGCTCAATTGCAAAGCGGTTGTGAATGCCTGGTTCATCGGCAAATGTCCCATCGAAATTCATGCCAAGAGCCGCGCGTTGGCCCGGTCCGTGCCCGTGGCAGGCAAGCACAGCTGGAAGCTTGCCGCTTCTAACTTTCGGATAAAGGGCATAAGCAGGTATCCGCATCCCTTCGTAAGTTGTATACACCCATTTCTCGATGATCAATTCCCCATGCTCAAATTTCTCCAGCAGTTCCGGCTGCAAAGGCGCTTTATGTTCGGGCCATGCACCCAATGAAGCCATAAGCCTGCGTCTAAGCTCCTGCTGTTTAGCAATGACAGTTGACACTTCAGTTGAACGGTCAAAGCTGTTTTCAACCGTATCCGAATAAAGTTTTGCCAAAAAATCGTCTGGGCTCCACATCGAGGTCATCTCCTTATAATCTTAAGAATGAATGGAGCCAGCCTCCAGCTTCTCCATCTCCATGCTTGCCAATAAGAATGGTGCCACTCCCATCAGGACATCTTCGACGATAGCTTCGCTGATGTAATACTCATAAGTGCCAGTTCGGTATGGAACCCCACCGAGTCCAGCACCATGGCAAATTCCTTTCAAGTGGACACCCTCTCTATCTTCTTCGACCAAATGCCGTAAAATTCCTTGGTATCCCTTGACTGCAGTAGCCTTGAACCGACCTGAAAGGAAATTTAACCGCAAACCCTTAGCCATTGCATATACAAACATGCAGGACCCTGATGCCTCCAAATAGTTCCCTTCACGACCGGCCATATTTAACACCTGATGCCAGATCCCTTTCTCAGCATCCTGCACACGTTCTAGCGCGTGACACATTCTTTCGAAGATGCCTGCAATCGTTCCACGCTTCGGATGATCCACAGGGAAGTGCTCCAATGCGTCAACAACCGCCATAGCATACCATCCCATGCCTCTGCTCCAGAAATGCTTCGATTTCCCGCTCATAGGATCGCACCAAAGCTGCTCGCCGCTTTCATCCCACCCATGGTGCAGCAACCCAGTCGCTTTATCGCGTGTATACTGCTCAACGAGAAGGATTTGTCTGGCTGCTTCATCGAATAATTCCGGTGCGTTGAAGGTTTTGGCATACTCTGCAACAAAAGGTGTTCCCATATATAAGCCATCCAGCCACATCTGGAATGGATATATTTTTTTATGCCAAAAACCGCCCTCGCTTGTACGTGGCTGCCCTTTCACTTGATTGATCAACAGATCAGCCGCTTTCGCATACTTGGCTTCACCTGTTTCCTTCCAGAGTGAGAACAGCCCTTTCCCCTGATTGATTTGATCGAGGTTGTATTCTTCCAAAGTGTAAGTTTCGATCGAGCCATCTTCTCGAATGAACAAGTCCATATGCCGCTTTGCAAAATCCGTATATGACGTATCGCCCGTCCATTCCCCTAACCATTGGAAGGCCTTCAAAGCCATTCCCGGGACATAAGCCCACTGTTTATCCAGCTGGGGATGATATCCGCTTGCCTCAGTTTTCTTCATAATCGTCTGTGCCATTTTTACCGACCACAATTCCACTTGTTTCATCATTGTTCCTTCCTTTCGCTGACTATGAGATGTATTCCGCTTCACTCAAATCATGCAAGCCTTTCTAATCTATCCGGCACCAATCGATATCCACATACCCTTTGCCGTTTTCTTCTTTCTGCTGTATGCAGAACAGCCCAAGCTTAGCACCTACCCATAAACCAGGCTCAGCTTCGAAGGCATCTCCGATCGGCATGAAAGCATAGCCATCCAAACTGTAATGGAAAGTACATACTGCTTTCTCTGCAACAATAACACGGAGATATATCACCTCGGGTGCATCCGGTAACGGCACGCTTACAGCTGCCATTTCAGTGGAGGACTCCTTGCTGCCTTGCCCTTCAACAAGAACAAGTTGCATCCCCGTTAAGGTTGCCTGCAAGGCTGCATAACGGTAGGATTGACCGAACACCGTCAAGCCAGCTAGTTCATTTGCAGAATCAGGCTGGAAAGCAAACTTAGCTGTCGCCGTAAATGAAGGGGCGGGCAGTTTCTGGCACAGAACATTAGCTGCTTCATAGAGTGTAGCGGCTCCTTCTGGAAGCTTCTGTGCAAACAACCGCAAATGTCCGGGATTTGCTGCGAGGGAATACCACTCCCTCTGATAGTTCCCCTGCCATTGCCATTGCAGCCCTAACGCGGACTTATCGAACTCATCGCTCGTCTCCGGTACAGCGAACGGAAACTCTCCGCCTACATCTGGTTTCCTATGTGTAACGACCGGCTCGCCGATCCCATCCCCATTCGCATCTATGCCAATAACAGGCCAATCACTCTCCCACATCATCGGCTGCAGGTGGACGATCCGTCCGTAAGCATCTCGATCCTGGAAATGAATGAACCAAGATTCTCCCGACTCTAGTTCTACATAACCACCTTGATGAGGGCCATTAATTTCCGTCGCGCCTTGATGCATAACGATCTTGTCCTCGTAAGGTCCCATAATTTGCTTAGAACGAAGCACTGTCTGCCATCCTGTCTTAACACCGCCAGCCGGGGCAAAGATGTAATAGTAGCCATTCTTCTTGTATAATTTCGGTCCTTCGATGGTCGGATGCCCTTCCGTACTGTCGAAAATGATTTCTCCTTCATCCAGAAGGGAGGTGCCGGCAGGGTCCATTTTACAAATTTGCAGCTTGCTCTTGATTCCGCTACGGCTCTTGGCGAAAGCATGGAACAAATAAGCTTGCCCATCTTCATCCCAGAGAGGACATGGATCAATCCACCCCTTCACTTCCTTAACCATATGCAAGGGTGACCAAGGACTAGCCGGGTCCACAGTAGTCGTCATGTAAATCCCCTCATCCGGAGCGCTGAAGTCGCACACGACCATCATAGCCACCAGGGAGTCGCTCAACGGCATGGCCAATCAAAGTCCAATTAACCAAATCTTTCGAATGGAGAATTGGTAACCCTGGCGAGCTAGCGAAACTGGAAGCTGTCATATAAAAATCTTCTTTTATCCGAATCACATCGGGATCTGAATAATCTGCACAAAGTATCGGATTGCGATAGCGCCCATCTCCCAAATCTGCATACCACACTGGTAAGGTCTTGCTTCCATTCAAATTCATTTTTTTAAACCTCCTATGAATTCAGTTTATTTGAAAATGGACCGCCATTTACCAACGGATAGTCTCCTTATACATAACCTCAGACCCCACAAATACCTTCCGACGATCCCCATCCTCATCATTCAATATCCAGTTTTTTGTTCTTGCTCCAGAGATAACCAACTCATCTTCGACATCTCCTAAGCTCCAGTTGTCGTCTCCACTGAAATGGGAAAAACCTCTTCTTCAGCCGATCCTGATCCTTCTTTCCCCGCATAAAACAGATGGAATGAAATGGCTTCGCCCTTCATGTCTCTCATATAGATGCGCTCGATCCTGATATCTTCAACAACGCCGCCCCTGCCGCGTGCGCTCTTGAACCGGAGCCCGATATCGGTGCCGATGAACATGCAGTCCGATATACGAATGTGCCGCACGCCTCCGGACATCTCGCTCCCGTTCACGAAACCGCCGTGCCCATGGTAAACACGACATCCGCGGATAGTCACGTACTCACATGGCATACCTAACTCCCGCCCCGCTTCATCTTTGCCTGATTTCAAGCATATAGCATCGTCACTGACATCAAACGATCAATTTTCCACTAGAGCATAGCGGCAAGAGTCCAGATCCAACCCATCGCCATTTTGGGCAAACCAGGGGTTGCATACCATGTCATGACGGATCGTAATATGCTCGGATGCCCAAGGATGAAGGCACCATGCTGCCGAATTTTGAAAAGTAGGTCCTTCAAGCAGTATACGCTTACAATTTCGCAAGCTTAACAGATTAGGACGCAAATAGTCTCTAGCTTCTTCATATGCCTCCAGACTGACATTTCCTTCCCGAAGCAGGCGTTCCACCAGTGCCCCGCCTTGCATAGCGCCTTCCGTCGGCCACCATTGCCCGGTTTCATCCAGAACACTTCCAGCTTGCATAAGCTGCTTCCACTGGGGATCCGTCATTTTCTACTTCTTCACTGGTCGCCATACTTCTCCCCCACCGTCGAACACACCCGTTCCTGTAATGGCAACATCCTCCAACCCATATCCATTGAGTGGGGACTGACATCGAACACACGGCCTGCCCTCATATCTAGACATCACAAGGGGATAGTCCTTGAATCGTTTGCTAAATATAACAAGCGCCTCTGCCTCAGCATGAAGCTCCAGTATGCTTGTAAGCTTCAATGGACCCGTCAGCCATACGCCTGCTGAAATAACTGCCTTACCGCCACCCGCTTCCGAACAAGCTCCAATAGCCCTTTGAATCGCCTCCGTGTTGTCCTTATTACCATCTCCGACTGCTCCAAAATCCGTAATGCGAAACGCTCTGTCCGGAATATTCGGCAGCAGCATATCGAGCATGAGCAGACAAGCAGGCTTTCCTTCTTCCCCGAATCTGAATTCTGCATCGCTATGGCACCCCCTCTGATCTTGTACGATTTTCTTAAGCACTAATGATCGTGAATATCCTTATTATATAGCATATGAATACTCATTTTCTTGCTCCACTCTTGTCTATTTTGCTTAAAATTCACTTTTTTTGTCCATCCGTTGCATAAAAAATGGTTTACTTCAACAAGAGGGTTGCAACCCTCTCAGGATTACAACCCTCTTGTTATTACGCTATATGCTGTTTAAATGCTACTTACAAAAGTTGACTCGTAGAACATACTTCCTTACGATATTCGGTCGTTTGTCCTGTAATCCGTTTATAAGTATTGCTGAAGTAAGCATTATCCGTATTTGTTTTTACATTTATTCAGGTTCTGGTGCAAGGATTTAAAAAAGTTCACAGTTACCGACAAACTATACTTTATCTATGCCACTAAACCAAATATCTTATTTAGCCATTCAACAGCTGTGAGGACAGTCGAATTATCATCGGCCTGCCCTTTCCTTATCATATGTAAAGCCTCAATTCCCTTTAACGTTTGATCCGCTGTAAGAAACGATTTGAAACCAAGCATTGGTTTTGTGATTTTCTTTATGAATCGGTGATCTTGCTCCACAATGTTGTTTAGATACTTTGTCTGTCTAATCAAGGTTTCTTTTGGTAAGGATTTCTCATTTATTAATTCTTGTATGGCTGGTGGATATGCTGGATTTTTATCCAAGGTGATTACACGTGGGATTTGAGAATGTGGAGAGGACAAAGCCTTTGTAAAGAAGCGCTTAGCTGCCTGCATATCCCGATTTTCAGATAACATGAAATCAATGGTTTTCCCCATAGAATCAACGGCTCTGTATAAATACTTCCACTGACCTTTAACTTTGATGTAGGTTTCGTCAGTCCTCCACGAGTCGTTTGTAGGTTTCAAAAAGGGGCGGATTCGTTTGTCGATTTCGGGTCCAAATTCATGGACCCATCTCATTATCGTCGTATGGGATATCCTTAATCCTCGATCACTCATCATTTCAACTATATCTCGATAGCTTAAACTATATTTCAAATACCATCTCACCGTTAGTAAAATGATTGTCGATTCATATTGCTTCCATTTAAATAAATCCAATTTCGTTTCCAAAGCAAGTTGCTCCATCCCATGACTTCATTATCAATTACGTTATCATGAATTAGAGCTTTGCACCACAACCTCGATACCTATTACAAGATGAGAGGTGGAAATTCGTTCAATACGTTGATTTTGTCCATCGTTTTGTTTAAACTTCATAGTAAGAGCGCCTCCTTGATGGTATTGGGTTTCGAACCCGTGCACAAACCCATCATACCGAGGCGCTCCTTTTTTGACAAAGTCCAAATCTTAGTCATTACAGGAATGTTTAGTTAAATAAAATCTTGATACCAATATCTTTAGTTAATAAATCTATAAGTGAGGGAGCAATTAACTCTGCGTCATTAACATCTAAGTCTCCAAAATCTACTAAATAAAGTCCGAATCCATTTTTTCCTTGCATATAAATTAAAGCCTTTCCACCTTCATCATCACCTATTGCTAAACCATCGGGAATGTAAAATTGTATATTATATGCTTCATTCAATTCAATACATCCAGTTGGTCCCCAAATCCGTATATACATTTCGTTTAGAACTTTAATTTCACATTCTGTTCCCTGTTTAACTAAATCAATATAATCTGATGGAATTTCGATTGGAGAGAATCTTTGAAGAAGTTGAATCTCCCCTTGTGTCGCGGGTCGATTTATAACATCAACACTAAAAGAAGAACTTAATTTTTCACCTTCTATAATCACAAAAAAAACTCCTTTTTTTGTTTTATATTTTATGCCTTCTTCTTATACTAACCTGCCCGGTAGCTGAGAAGGCTACCGATCTATTGCTGTCGGTAGCCTTCTCCTGATGTTTATTGAGTTATAGTTCTTCGTCCCTCAGTTGAATGGTTATCAGGGGTTAGACCCCATGATAAATTATTTCGGGTATGTTTGGATTAGCCTTTATTAATTTGAATTTTTGTACTTTAGTCAACTCTGGTTGGTAAGGAACTTTCGATATACTAAAATGATTATTTATTAATTTTTTTAAAAGGTTACTTACGAATGTAACCCATTCTGTTTGTCCTATTGTCATATCCTTATTACTGTTTAAGAGTACGTAACCGTCGGCCCTGTAGAACAACAACAGTGCTGTTCCAAACTCGCAGTTTCCATTCTCCACTATCCAATTAGGTACTTCAAAACCGTTATCCCAATTATAATTCAGTGCGATGGCATGCAATAATTCTGGTTTTTCAATACAACTGATTGCTTGTTTTACGTATGAAGGATTCTCATTCTCCAAAAGCTCAGTAATCCATTCTGAACTAGACATAGTATCATCTCCCCGCAGGAGCATTATATCATACTCGGTTCAACAATCCTGCCCGTTCGTATTAATCTCCCTTCCCGCGTTGCAGATGGATACGATCAATCATTTCCTCCTCTACATACAAAAAAATTAAATAGGCGTTCACCCACAATAGAGTGAACGCCTATTTAATTTCAAAACAACCAACCAATGTTGGGTGACAAATAAGTTTTAAAGTGTTTTAAAGTGCAAGAAGTCAGCAAACGCAAAGGTTTGCTAGTTTCTTCGTGAAAATAGAATGACAAATTAAGTTTTGAAATAGTTGCTTTGATCAAAAAGGCTTAAATTTTCGACTTACGATACTCGTTAGGCGTCATGAGCAAGAGCTTTTTGAACACCTTTATGAAATAATGGTCATTTCCGAATCCCACCAACTGACTGATCTCATTAACCGTAAAATCAGTCGTTTCCAAATAACGCAGAGCTTGTTTGATTCGAATCTGCTGCAAGTATTGAATAAGCGTTTCCCCGGTTTTCTTTCGGAATAAACCGCATAAATAGTTTTCATCCATTTTCACATATTCGGCCATAGCTTTCAGTCCATTCTCATTTTCAGCGTAATGCTCATGAATATAGAACAAGATCTTATTAATTTCCGGGTGGTCCGTTACAGGAACAGTCTCATGGCTCCTTTGTTTCATATCCTGAACGATCTCGTTTATCATATCTGTTAGAAGTTCTCCATGCGAGACCGCTGATTCTATACACAATTTTATAGAAGCACCAAGGGTAGTGTTCGTGACCCGGCGATATTGGCTAATGATATGGGCAGCCATTTGCTTAACTCTATTCAGAGGAAGCCGACGCAGCTTCATCTCCTCCCACACCAGCCGGATCATTTTATCCACTTCCTCGGGAATCGCCTGTTCCATGGCTGCAATCAGTTGCCGTTCTGTTTCCCAAAGAATTCCTCCATTTTCATTCCTTTCTTCGTTTCTCTCCGTTATTCCATGATCACCATACCAATGGTCGGTCAGCTTGGAAAGGAGCGATGACCACAGCTCGGGAATTTGCTCCAGACTGCGGGCATTCGAATACGCATAGCTTTGGGGATAATCCTTTTTCAGAAAATCTAAAGGAAAAGGATTCCGCGACCAGGTAATTATCGTTGAGATTCCCATATCTGTAAAGATTTGAGCTTCTCCCGCCTCTTCGATCCAACCCATTAATCCAGAAGGTAGCGGATCTAACCCGTGTAGAACGGAGCATATAGCACTCATGTGAATCCCCTCATTGCTGAGCCCCGCTTCAATCACATCCAATTCCAGACGAATCTGAGTTGCGGGCATTGCGCTTATCGCCCTCCATATTCGATCGAAAACCGCCGGCATACTTAAGAGCAGCTTGTCACGGGACTGGACAGCGGATTTCTCAAGCTCCTGCTTCACCTTGTTGAGCGAATCTTCAAGGGTGCGAATATCCATCGACAGCTTCAAAATATAACCAGACGCCCCATATTCCAAAGCTTTCCGAGCATATTCAAAGTCACTCATGCACGTCAGCATAATAAACCGGGTTTCGAGCCCCTGCTCTCGTACCGATTTCAGGAGTGTCACCCCATCCATCTCTGGCATGATGATATCGGAAATAACGAGATGCGGTTTATGCTGAGCTATAAGGTCGAGTGCCTCTAAACCTTCGCCTGCCTCACCGATCAAAGTAAACCCCAATGAATGCCAGGGGATCAGTTGCTTGATCGCGTCCCTTACAAAAATTTCGTCTTCAACTAGAAGTACTTTCCACAAGTTGATTCTCCCCTTCCGTGTACGGATTCGAGATAAGAAGCGGGATTATAACACGAGCAAGCGTTCCCTGGGGCAGCTCTTCAAGCGAAAACGAAGCTTTCTCTTTGTACAACAGACGCAGACGTTCACGTAAATTGGTCAAGCCGATGCCGTTACGCTTCCGATTACGGAGGGAACTAATCTCTTCCGCTTTCTTCAGGCCAATACCGTTATCCTCTACTTCTATGATTAGTTCCTGCTCGACAGCAGTCATCTTTATGACAATTTGACCTTTGTCTTTCAATTTGGCAAAGCCATGATGTATAGAGTTCTCTACAAGTAGCTGTAAGTTCAGTTTAGGGACAAGCACATAGTCTAACGAAGGATCCACGTAATAAATGACTTCAAACGGATATAACCATCTCTTTTGCATGATGTAGACATAGGAACGGACAAGCTCCAATTCATCTTTTGCAAAAATGATATCAAAATTCGTATTCAAGCTACTTTCTAGAAGCTTGCCTAAATTTAAGCAAATTTCGGCTATTTCGTCCTGCTTACTTAAGACAGCTTGCCATTTCACCATATTTAACGTGTTTAGCAAAAAATGAGGATTCATTTGAGAGAGTAGCATTTGAAAATGCATAGCTTCTTTTTGCTTCTCTTCTACCTTCAATTTGTCAAATAAGACATGGATATCATCCGTCATACGATTGAAGCTTTGAGCCAAAACCAGCACCTCCCCGTCCATTCGCTCCACATTAATCCGGCCCCGGAAGTTGCTGGTTACAGTTTGTTCCATTTTTCGTTGAAGCAGTTGAAGCGGACGGGTAAGACCTGACAAAATAACAAACATGATCAGAACAAACAGGCCAATGAAAAGCGTAAACGTCGTGAAGTACTGCTGTTTCATCCCATTAATGTCCCCAATATACGAATCAAATGGGAATTGGCTGACCAATTTCCAATTCACATCCGATAAATATTGAACGTTGAATAACATATTGGAGTTCCGATCGAAGTATCCCTGCACTTGATTGGCACTTTTCTGAATCCGCTCGATCCATTCGGGAGCCAAGCTCGCACTGTTACGTGTACGAGAGAGAATCCTCCCATTTCCATCAAGGAAAAAATAATTTTGCAACACAGGAAAATCCCGAATTATTGATTTCAACCAGCTGTCATAATCAAAGCTAATTCGTAGGTAACCGAAAGGCTCTTCTTTTCCTTTATGCAAAACGGATAATAACGCAAGCTGCCGCTCGCTACGGGAGGAAACACCAATATCCCCCATTTCTTCTTCCAACCAACTTAATGATTCCCCGCTCTTGGCCATCTTGACAAAGCCAGGATCATTTAATACATCATCTGCCTGCAGCGGCTTAAGAGGGCTGTACGAAGTATAAGTATGACCTGATCTGTCGACTAGAGCATAATATACAAAAACACTATTCGGCGAACTGCGACTGTTGATACGTGCCAATTCATTTTCTATTTCACTTCTTCTTGCATCCCCATTCGTTTTATCGCCATCGGCTTGGGTAAGCCAAGTATAAAATTGTGGATTGTTTTCAATCTCGAAGGCATTCGTTAACAGATTCGTATGCAATAAGTTGAATTTTTCCTTCACCTGCTCAACTTGCAGTCCTGTTTGCCAATCCACCTTCTGGCGGATGATTTCCTCGATTTGGTTATAGTTGCGGAGTTGAAAAATAAATAGGGGAACGAATACGAATAACAAAATAGCGAAAAAAAGTTTATATTTTATCTTGGAGGGAAGCCACCGCCGTATAGAGATCATCTGGTATCGCCCCTCGATTCTCACAATGATCACACTTCTTTCCAACACTCTATTAAACTTTTGGAAAATATTATAATATCTTATATTTTAAGTGATCGATCTGAGCAATACAATGGTCATAATTCAGAAGTTGATATCACAAAATTAGTTTTTTTCTGCTTAAAATAGAGGCCCGCCCACTCATCTACGAGATGAGTTGAGGGAGCCTCTTCATTTAATGAACATAGTTGCTGTCTTTGAGCTGAACCTTAATTTAGAACTGTCGTAGTTTCGGGGGATAACTGCAACTCGCCAAAAGCCGACGTATCCTTCCAATTGTCAGTTGTTCCAGACCATAGCGTCTGGCTCCCCCTGCCATTGCCGTCGTCTTCATCGTTGTTTGCCACGTCGAAGCCAATGGTCATGCCCACGGTAGGCGTAATACCCAGCGAGCTCCAGGGAATCGCAATCTCTACACTGTACCCGCCTGTGATCACGGACCATGCATGTAGTACTCCGTTCTTCAAACCTCTCGATTCGAATAATTCGCTATCGTTCCAGCCCTTGATATACTGCCGATCATAGCTATCATAGGTCGCGCCTTTGTTGTTGTTGCCGTCTACATAGATCTCCACAGAATCGTCTAAGAACGTGTCAGCGGAGTTGTTATATAAATCTCCGTCAATTACTTTGACCCCAACATATAAATAATCGTTGTCCCACAACACACCAAATTCGGCGGAATTGTTTGGCGTCCCGATCACGGTTTTGTTAACCGGTTTCTGCATGGCCCATACTGCTTCGTCCAACGATCCATCAACTGTCATGGTATCCAAAGTTTTCTTGACATGGATCAGTGTGTACGATTCGTCCATCGTGACGCTGACCACGTTACTCGTCCCCGAAACATTGTTTTCCGCATCCTTAGCCTTCACTGTAAACGTGTAAGATGTGCTTGGCATCAATCCGGTGACCTTATAGGTTGTTGATGTTACCGTTCCGGCTAAAGTGGTGCCATTATAGATCTCATATTCAGTAACACCTACATTGTCCGTAGAGGCGGTCCATGACAAATTCGCTGTCCGATCGGTATGCGATGGCGCTGTCAGATTCGTCGGGGCCGTTGGTGCTTGCGTATCCCCGATGGATACAGGTGATAGCTCCAAATTCCCGAACATAGAGGTATTCGTCCAGTTATTGCCCGTTCCGGCCCACATCAACTGACTGTCGCGATCGCCACCGTTGTCGTCATCATTGACCGCAACATCGAAACCAATGGATATGCCCGCAGTCGGCACAATGCCAATCGCGTTCCATGGAATTGCCAATTCCACACTGTATCCATTTGGAATTGCGGCCCAAGCATGCTGTACGCCTGTAATCAGTCCTTTTTGTTCAAACAGCGTGCTGTCATTCCAGCCCTTAATATACTGGCGATCAAAACTGTCATACGTTGCAGCCTTATTGTGATTGCTGTCAATGTAAATTTCGACGGAATCATCAAAATAAACATTGGTGGAATCGTTAATAAGCTGACTATCGCTTACCTTCACCCCAACATACAAATAATTGTTGTCCCATAACGCACCATATTCCGCGGTATGATTCGGATTCCCGATAATGGTTTTATTCACTGGCTTCGTCATTGTCCATACCGCTTCATTTAATGATCCGTCGATGGTAACTGCCGCCAGCGTTTTCTTCGGTTTGATCAGGTAGGGATCCGTCGTGACGTGGAGAGCATTACTCGCTCCAGATACGTTCCCCGCCGCATCCTTGGCCTTAACCGTGAAGGTATAAGCGGTGTCCGAAGTAAGACCGGTGACGGAATATGTTGTTGATGTTACCGTTCCAGCCAACGTCGAGCCGTTGTACACCTCATAGTTGGCTATACCTACATTGTCCAATGATGCACTCCAGGACAAATCTACCGTCGTCTCGTTCTTTGACAGCGCTGTCAGATTCCCAGGTACCGACGGCAACACGAAATCGCGATTATGAATGACTTTCACATCGTCGAAATCCCCTCTTACTTTATACGTAAATACGCCTATTTTCCCCGAGGTGTGACTCGAATCATTAACTGTTAATTCCTTAACACCACCCACATAAAAGTCAAGGGTGCTATTATTTAATACCGCTGTAAACGTGTAGGAAACATTCATGGTCATGGCGTAATCTTTTTGAACGACGAGATAGTAGGTTCCATTCACATATTTGACGATCTGCAGTTTGCCTGCCCTGTAACGAAATGAGTAGAGATTACTCGGATCGGTAAATCTGGCCACAATGCCAATTGCCGGATCGGGATCGGTCGACGTCATTTTGACTTTGGCTTCCACGCTGTAATTGCCATAAGTGCTGGCGTCTACCGTACTGTAAGCCATAGCCGCTAGCCAGGCCGATTCCTTATAAATCTTGGAGGCACCCGATGTCTCAACGGACCAGGTTCCGTTTTGCGTGGTCCAGCCGTCGGCGATGCCGTCCTCAAAATTGTCGCTGAAGGCAAGTGTTCCAGGACCAGATAGGGTTGTCGCCGCAATCGCATTGCTGGGAGCGGACTCGCTGCCTGCGGTATCCCTGGATTTGACGGTAAATGAATAAGATATATCTGGGAGAAGTCCCGTGGCGGTAAACGTCGTGCCCGTCGTTGTTCCTATAAACCTGGAGCCGCTGTAAATGTTATATCCGGCCACGTTGGTCAGATTAGTGGGCAAGCTCCAATTCAGATTAACACTGGTTAATGTGATCGACTGCGATGTCAGATTCGTCGGTGGAGAAGGAGGAGGCGCCGTCGTTACGCTGAGCGTATTGCTAGGTGTAGATACGTTGCCTGAGCCATCCTTCGCTTTAACGGAAAACGTATACGCTGTGCTTGGCGTTAGACCCGTTGCGGTAAACGTCGTACTTGTCGAATTGGTGGTGTTGCCAATAAACGTGCTTCCTTTATAAACTTCATATCTCGCCACACTGGTGTTATCCGTGGATGCTGTCCATGATAGGAGTAAGGTCGTGGCGGTTTGCGACGGAGAAGACAAATTAGTCGGCGCCGTAGGCGGTTCAGTGTCGGTCCCTTCACTCATTAAGGTCTCGCCATAGAAGACTCCTGAGCCGCTCGTACCGATGTATACACGGCCCCAAACCTGTCGGTCCCCTTCCATCGTATTCGGTAAATTGCTCATCGTTGGGTCGAGCACGTCAATCTTTACCCAAGTCGCACCAAAATCATCGGAACGGAATATCCCCGCGGTGTTGTCCACTGTGCCGTAGACAAACACCGTCGGATAACTGGATCCAAGCCTGTTTTTCCCAAACGCAAAGAGTTTGGCACGCTGTACGTTAGGCAGTTTGGTCCATTTGTCGCCGGAATCACTAGAACGCATAAGACCGCCTGAATCCAGACTTGCCCAGACTTCACCGGCCATCCCCGGAGCTGCCTTTACGCCGAAGTACGCAATCTTCTCCGGTAGAGAGAGGCTGGATACGAACGACCAAGTTGCGCCTCCATCTGTGCTGCGGTATAACTTACCCGTCAAACGATCCAATAGGTAGAAGGTATTGTTATTTACTCTGTCAGATGCCAATGGCTGGTACCAGGTCCAGAAATCGTGGACCGTGTTTGCTGGTGCGCCCGTTGAGGGATTCCAGGTTTGCCCCCGATCGGTTGAATAGATCGGCGCGCTATTCTGCGGCACCCAGACGATCGTCTCGCTCGCGGCCGACACCGCAATCCGCCCCCCGATTCCCGGCGGATTCACAAATGGTGTCCATGTCGCACCGTTATTGGTGGAATAACCGCCTCCGCCCGTAGTCCAATAGCGAGTAGCGCCTACCCGGGCTACGAAGTTCGGGTTGCTCTCCTCAAAATCAATCGAGGTTGTATCACCCATGGACGGGTTTGAAAACCTGTCGCTCGGAAATGTGGTCAATGATGTGTGGCGCATGCCGTCGACATCGGCATGTCCGCTTAGGAGCGGGGCACCGGACGGTGTACTGCGCAGCGTCATTGTCACCACTTCCTCGTGGCCCTGTTCGTAGGTGTACCATTGTGATGGACTGACCGTTATATCGTCCGTATTCCATGTGCCGAAAAAGTCGGTATACCATACCCGATTGGGTTTAACCGGATCAATGGTCAGGCTTGATGTATTGGAGGCAAACCAACTGCTTGGCCGCCAAGGAACGTTAGAATGAGCGTTGTACTGCACCTTAGTCCAATCTTCGCCCCCGTTCGTTGAACGATAAATTGGACTTCCATCACCGCCTATAACAGCGGTCATCACAATGTTCGGGTTGGTCGGATGAACCGTGATGCCATCGTATGCCGCCGCGCTTGGCATTGTTATATTGGTCCAAGTTCCTCCAGTAAACTTGGCAACGCCCGCAGTGTGGCTCACGTACAAGGAACCGTCGGAAGCCACAACCGCTCGATTGGGATTAAGCGGGCTGCCGCTCATCAGAATCCATGTCTGCCCACCGTCCGTGCTATGATACACGCCGCTATTTCTCACCCCGACATAGATCGATTGCGTTGCACTTCCGGGAGTTCCGGTACTCTTGTCAAACACGACAAAATTTAATCCAATTGGACTTGTACCGATCGTTGGAAAGGAGGCAACCCGCTCCCACGAACTAACGCTAGCAGCAGTCCTGCTTTTCCACAGCCCGTCATAGCGCGATCCCATGAAAATGATATTCCCGTCATTCGGATCGACCGCGAGCCGTTCGCCCAAATCCCTGCCAGGTCCGTTTGCAAATTGCTTTGGCGCGAATCCAGTTTTCGTCCAGGTGGCTCCCCGGTCTGTCGATTTCAGAATATCCCACTTCGGCCAATCGAATGTGCCGGCTGCCACATAGACCACATCCGGATTCACTGGATCTAAGGCGATACTGTCAATTCCGTACAAGTTCTCATCGGACTCGCTCAACTTATTCAGGAGCTGGATCCACTTGTGATTGACCGGGTCCCAGCGGAGAACACCCCCAACATCCGTTCGGATGTAAACGAGATCCGGTTCCGTGGGATGGATGGCTATGCCAGTGACATATCCTCCTCCGCCTATGGGAACATTGTTCCAGTTATACGGTTCCGGTGCAGCAGCGTTCGCGGAAGTCGCAGACAAGATAAGAAGCAGCAGCCAAAACAGACCTAAACCCGCCAGCATACGATAAGAATGCGCTTTCAATACATTCACTAATAATTCCTCCAGTCATTTAGATAAAGTGCTTCATGTACGTTGCTAAATTCTCACCAATCTCAATCATCCCATGGTCACCAGGGTGGAGCAGATCGTGTGTAAGTCCGTATGTAGACTTAAGCAGCTCACGACCATCGATGTAATGAACATTGGGCAGCATCGAATCTTCTGCAATTGATTCTAGTATGGATCGGTATTCGTCCGCAGTAGCTAACGGATTACGATCCGGCCAACGTAGGCCGTAGTCGTAGAAGAAGGGGAACAGCCCGATACAGACAATCGGTTTGCCTGGATGACGACCAGCTATCGTACGTACCAAGCTACCTGCTCGCTCTTCAAAGATAACTGCAGAGATGCCTTGGTTCAACATGTTTGCCGAGACGCATAACGAAGCGATGTCCCAGTCGTCGCAGTTCGCTATGTAGTCGGCAAGCGCCGACTCACAGTAGGCGGCGCCAGCGACGCCGAGATTGATCACGTCAGCTTGCAATCGCCAGCCGACTTGTTTCACATAAGTAAGCGCAGGATGGCTAGCAGCAATCCCTTGGGTAATCGAAGTGCCGTAAGCAAAGTAACGCAGTGACGGCACTTCATCTTTGTGTGGAGGGCGAACGCTCTCGCCTTCCACATCGATGAAATGTATTTCTCCACCCTGAAAGAGCAGCCTCCAAACATGCGGTGCAAAAGAACCCGCTTCGTGTCCGATCCGATTTAGCGGTAAAAAGGCTGGTGAAGGAACAGACAGCTCCAACGTCGTTGGCTCTTTGCCGATGTTGTAAGCGCAAGTCGCAAAGTCTCCGAAATACAAATACGCACGTGTCGGTCCACTATGACTGGAAAGCGTTATTTTGACCGGTTTCCAGTCGCTGACGAAACGAATTTCGCAGCAGGCCGCCTGCCGGTATTCGGCTTGCGCCACTTCACTTACTTGCAGCCGTACCGACTCGGGTACGCGCTGCAGCAACACACCGTCCTTGCCGGGCAGGCTTATAACCTCAGCAATGTTATGCAATTCTAGGTTACGGTAAATCACTCATTTTCCTCGCTCATGTTCAATTATTTAAGGTAACCCAGTTCATTCAACTGTTTGTTTGCCTGATCCGTGAACAATTTATAATTAAACTTGCTGTTTAAATCACCAGCCAAGCTATCAAAGCTGTCAATCGGCTTTTTCCCAAATACAATTTGCATAGCCAAATCATTAATATAGCGGTAAGCGTCCGCCGAATTATAACTGCTCGGTAAATCAATGAAGCCGTTATACAACTTTATCCTGTTGAGCTTGGAGGATTCTTGGATAATAGAGGCCGCATAGTCAAATTTAGTTGCTAGATACTCAGATTCCGGACGACCAGTTAATTGGTACAACCAAATATAGCCCGCTTCTTTTGCCCCAAGCTCCGTAGTTTTCAGCTTACTGCCCTCGGTCGTAAAGTGCTTATCCTTAATGCCATACTGCACCAATTGCGAACCTTCCGACGATGATGCGTAATTAAGCAAGTCGAATACTTTTTGCATCTTGTTCTTATCCTTTTCGAGGGTCTTCGGCAAAGCGATTAGTCCGGATGTCCCTCCTAAATCGTAAGAACCTACGATGTCACCAGCAGGACCTTTAATCGCCGGCAACATGATCCATTGCGCATTCGGATTGGCTGCTTTGACATTATCAGCCCCTTCTTTACGGATAAAAGCATTCCAATCTACGAAAACAATACCCGCCTGACCTTTTATTCCTTTGTCTGTGGCAGCCGTTCCTTTATTGCTGAATACTTCCGGATCTACTACACCGGCATCGAAAAATTTCTTAACCTCGGCAAGCGCCGTTTTCATATTTGGATCCTGCGGAGAAGTGATTGTTTTCCCGTCTTTGACATAAACTCCCGTTCCTATTTCAGGAGTTGGAACACCTAATGAACCAAAGATAGGTGAAAATGCTTGCCAACCAAGTCCGGTAATACCGAATGTATCCTTTTTGCCGTTTCCATCTGGATCTCCTACCGTGAACGCTGTAGCGACTTTCAGAAGCTCTTCATTTGTCGTTGGAACGCTAAGTTTAAGCTTGTCGAGCCAGTCCTTTCGGATATAATAGGTGGTTGTCGCCAGGGCAGGTGTTTTAGCGACTGCATACGTTTTACCGCTCAAAACTCCTTTTTTGAAGCCGTCATCCCCGACCATTTTTTTTACATCTGGCAATTTATCTAGATATGGCGTGAGATCAAGCAGCGCTCCTTTTTCAGCCAGCATCTGCAGTGTTGACCGGCTGTCCAACTCCATGATGTCCGGATAATCGCCAGCAGCTATTCTCGTATTCAGCTGACTTTTAAAATCATCTGGTGATGCCGGGGACGTGAGTGTAACATCAATATTCAGTTTCTTGTCCAGCGCCTGCTTGATAAAGTCATCGCCTGCAGCCGGCAGCTTGGTTCCCCAGCCGACTTTGATCACTTCGAGCTTTGTTGGAGCAGTTGGTGCTTTGCTGGCTTCCTGCGCAGCAGTCGGAGTCGAAGTCTGAGCCGGAGTGCTTTCACTGCTGCTCTCGCTTTTTGCACAGCCTTCCAGCACAAGTGATAATGACATGATGCTGACGAGAACGCTTAAGGCCCACTTTTGTTTACTCATTCAGTAATTACCTCTTTCATTTTTTTATTAATGATAATTGGTTTCCCAATTGATCAACCTTTGATCGCACCGATTAACATCCCTTTTGTAAAATGCTTCTGCACAAATGGGTAGACGAGGATAATGGGCAGGCTTGCTGATATAACAGCTGCCATTTGCAGCGTTACGGTCGGCAGCGTTACATCCGTCTGCTGATTCATATTGGAGCTCTCCAGTAAAAGATTACGTACAATAACCTGAAGCGGGTATAGCTGCCTGTTCGTAATATACAAGACCGCGGAGAAAAAATCGTTCCAATGCCCCACCATATAAAAGAGACCTACGGTCATAATGGAAGGGATGGATAAGGGCAGCACCAGCTTTACTAACACTGTAGTTTCCCCCGCACCGTCTATCCGCGCTGAATCGTACAGCTCCTCAGGCAAGCTTTCAAAGAAACTCTTCATGATCAACAGGTTGAAAGTCCAAATCGCACTTGGCAAGATCATTGCCCAAACCGTATTCGTTAAACCAGTACCTCGTACGACCAGGTAAGTCGGAATAAGTCCTCCGCTAAACAACATTGTAAATACGACCGCCATCAGAAAAAACGAACGCCCACGGAGCCGCTTGCGGCTTAACGGATAAGCCATCAGGATGGTCAATACCATATTAATGAACGAGCCTACTGTCGTCACAAACACTGAAATCCAGAATGCCCTAGGAATTGACGAGTCAGTAAATAACTCCTTGTAGGCATCGAAAGTGATCGACTTTGGTAAAAGAATAAACCCGCCATTTTTTAACACTTCTGAATAAGGTGTAAGCGAGATCGACAGTACATAGAGGAGCGGTAGAACAGCCGATATGGCCACCAATACTAGAATGACGTAAATCATTGCATCAAATAATCGATCGGAACGACCTCTTACCATATGGATTCACCCCAATGCTTGGCAATCCTATTCGTTACTAGGATAAGTGTCATACCAATCAGTGATTTGAATAAGCCCACAGCTGATGCCAAACTAAAATTCATCTGTTGAAGTCCTGTTCGATATACCCATGTGTCGATAATGTCACCGACTTCATAAACCTGTGTATTGTACATGATATATATTTGATCGAAGCCCCCTTCCATGATGTGCCCGATTTTCAAAATGAGCAGCAGCACAATTGTACTTTGAATTCCGGGCAGTGTAATATGCCAGATCATTCGCAAGCGTCCGCCCCCATCAACACGGCAAGCCTCATAGAGGGAGGTGTCGATTGACGCCATGGCCGCCATATAGATAATCGCTCCCCAGCCAATGTTTTGCCAGATATCGCTGCCCACCAACAAGCTTCGGAACCACTCTGTGGAGGTAATAAAAGGGATCGCTTTCCAGCCAGAATCAACAAGTAAATGATTCACAATACCAGACGTTTCCGACAACAGTGCGATTACAATTCCATAAATGATAACCCATGACAAGAAGTGGGGCATGTAACTCAACGTTTGTACCCATTTTTTTAACCATCTACTCCTGCATTCATTGAACAAAATAGCCAGCATAATGGGCGGCAGTGTTCCAAAAACCAGCTTATACAAACTGATCAGTATGGTATTCCTTAAAATCTCAGCGAAATAGGGGGAATTGAAAAACTGCAGAAAATTTTTGTACCATGGATCGCTCCACGGACTGGCCAAAAGTCCGCCAACAATGTCATAATCCTTGAATGCAATGGTTAGCCCATACATAGGCAGGTATTTATAAATCGCATACCATATCAAACCCGGTAACAGCATCAAATACAAAGCCCGGCTCCGCCATATTTCATTCCATAAGCGCAGCATTTTTTGAGCATGTATCCTTTCTCTCAAAGCCGATGCATGTATAGGAGAGGATGTCTTCCCCATGATGATTTTACGCTCCCTTCAATAATCTTCAACTCTTGCTATTAGCATAACGCGTATGGACCTTTGGCATAATCAATAAATCTCTGCATCATGTATCACAAAATTAGTGAAAAACGATAATTTGAAACATGTAGGTCGCAGCCATGTTCCTATTCTTTGTTCTAAGGGTTCTAATTTCACTTTGCTAAGCTTCTGTCAGCAATCGGATGTATTTGTCCACCACGCTCTACTGCCCGTTTAAACTTTCATGCCACCTACCCTATTACTGATGTATACGACTAAGGACTACTTCTTTCTCTTCTCCATACACAAAATTAAATAGGCGTTCACCCAATAATAGAGTGAACGCCTATTTAATTTCAAAACATAAATTGTTACTTCAAGACTTTACTTGTCTACTTCCATACTTTAATGTCTTCCAACATGTTGTTGGGAGACAATAAAGTTTTGAAGTGCAAGAAGCCAGCAAAATCAAGGGTTTGCTGGCTTTTTTGTGAAATATAAAATACAAATAAAGTTCTGAAGTAGTTATGTTGAAAAATTAAGCTAAAATACAATTAAGTTTTGAAGTACTTCTTACAAACATCAATAGATCTCATTGAACTAACGTTCCTCGTTAGTTTAATGTCTTGCTCATATTAAATGGGATTTCATTTTTATAAGCTGTTGTGTATTTCTCAATTAGTTCTATTTTTGCTTCTTCATTAGCAATTAGAATGTCGCCGTAAACAGGTACTAAGGTATTCCAATTCTCTTCCTTCAAATGTTTGGTTACAAATAAATATGATTGTCCTTCGTGAAGTAATTGGTCATTTTCAATTAGAATTAATTCATTTCTTTTGAATCCACCTTGTTGATTTACGATTACTGTTCCGTTAAATTTACCCTTTACATTATCAGACACTTCCACCTTAAACTGAGTTTCAGGCGTGCTATCTAATGATTTAGTTCCATCCTGTTTTATCACTTTCCCGACAAATACATTATCTGCCGACCCGACAAGCCTACGTGTATCGGTTACATCAAAAGCGTTGCTGGAAGCGACTGTTCTTATAACAGGATTTTCTGGAGGATAGTTTGTAAAGTACTTAGGTGCAAAAATCGCTAAAGAGGCGACTATTATACTGCCTAGAATAAAAGACCACCTACTTTTTGAATATCTCATCTCTCCCCCCCCCCAGAACGATAGAATATTTCCTTGCTCTTATATTACCATAATTAGGAATTACACGTTACTTCAATAGGCTGCCGCGGATGCTGGCAGCCTATTTGTAATTGTGCTATCGTTTCTCGTTAGTTTAGAAAATTAAAAGAGGTAGTTGCAACGAAAAAGTCACCTACTGTTACCTGTTAGTTCCTATATCATTTTTGATTAGATTTACTAATTGCTCAATACCACTGTCTGGGTCTGTGCAATAATAAATATAATTGTAATTATCAAATACATCTAACTTCCACCAAAGCCAATGAAGTCTTGATTTGTTTCGTATTTCTGGCTTGGATACAACAAAAAATATCCTTCCTTTATCATCAACAAATAAGTCTCTACCCTTATCAGAATTATAGGCAAATCTAATTGTTTTATTAGCTGAATCTGCTTCTTTAATGGAAATTCTTTTAACATTTTTATCCTTATTTAGTTCAAAGTATCTCTGTAAGAGTGCTTGGTTCTTGTAATAAATATCACTTTCATAAAAGTAAAAAGTATTTGCACCTCCAAAATCAGCAAATTTCATTGTAGATGGCACAATAGTTTCAACTTTGTATAGTAATAATCCTATGGCTAATAGTAGTACGGCAATTATGATAAAGAGGTACTTTCTAAATATCATTGTAATCACGCTGACCCTTTTCCTTTAAACTGTTCTTGCAATTAGATTGTTCAAATAAAACTCAGTCATCAAAATAGACGTAATTTAAGGGAAGTAAGTTGCTATAATTTATTAAACTCTCCTCCGTTACTTCAACAAACAAAAAAGGAGCTGCTAGTTTGAACTGCACCCCAATTGTTAGACACAGTCTAACAATTGGAGGTGCAGTTTTTTTGGCTAAATACTCAACCGAGGAGAAACTAGAAGCAGTCCTGGCTTATCTAGAAGGTA